>NZ_JBKORD010000009.1:0-338503 GCF_046764875.1 Nocardia arseniciresistens | reverse complement strand
CGGACGAGTCGAGCCCGCATGTGGACTGGTCCGCGGGCGAGGTCGAGTTGTTGACCGAGGCCCAGCGGTGGCCGGTTGGTGGGCGGGTTCGTCGGGCGGGTGTTTCGTCGTTCGGTGTCAGTGGTACCAATGCTCACGCGATTCTGGAGGAAGCTCCCGTTGGGGAGTTGGTGGTGTCGTCGCTGGTTGCTGATCGTGGGTTGGCGGTGGTGCCGTGGTTGGTGTCGGGGAATTCCGTGGTGGGTTTGCGGGCGCAGGCGGATCGTTTGCGGCAGTGGTTGATTCGCAATCCCGACGCGGATGTCTGGGACGTCGCGCATGCGCTCGCGACGACACGCGCGCAGCACGAGTCGCGGGCGGCGGTCCTTGGCGGCGATCGCGACGAACTGCTGGCGCGGTTGTCGAAGCTGGCCGCCGGATCCTCCTCTGCCGGAGTGGTTTCCGGCCAGGCGGGCTCCGGGAAGACCGCTTTCCTGTTCACCGGTCAGGGCGCGCAGCGGATCGGCATGGGCGCTGGTCTCGCCGATGCCTTCCCGGTATTCGCCGCAGCGCTGGACGAGGTCTGTGCCCAGTTCGATCCGCTGCTCGGATGTTCCCTGAAGGAAGCGATGTTCACCGGGCATCTGATCGACGATCAGGGAGTCACCACCGCTTGCGACTGCTTGTCAGGTCGTTCGAAAGGGTCAGCTTGCGACTGCTTGTCAGGTCGCTCGAAAAGGTCAGCGGAGACTGGGATTCTGGATCGGACACGATTGACCCAACCCGCGCTGTTCGCGTTCGAAGTGGCGATGCACCGGCTGTTGGAGTCGTTCAGAATCGTCCCGGATGTGTTGATGGGGCATTCGATCGGTGAACTGGGCGCGGCATATGTAGCCGGTGTGTGGTCACTGGAAGACGCTTGCGAGCTGGTCGCGGCACGAGGACGGCTGATGGAGGCGCTGCCGGAGGGCGGCGCGATGCTCGCGGTCGCCGCGTCCGAGGCCGAGATCGGCGCGGCGATCGCCGGATTCGGTGATCGGGTGTCGGTGGCGGCGGTGAATGCGCCTGCGGCCATTGTGGTCTCGGGTGACCAGGACGCCGTCGATGAGATCGATCGGCTGTTCACCGAGTCGGATCGTAAGACGAGCCGGTTGCGGGTGTCGCACGCGTTCCATTCCCATCGGATGGAGCCGATGCTGGCCGAGTTCGCGACCGCGGCGTCGGGATTAACCTTCAACGCTCCACGGATTCCGTTGGTGTCCAACATCTCTGGTCGGATCGCCGGTGACGAGATACTGGATCCGGGGTACTGGGTATCGCAGGTGCGCGCCGCGGTGCGTTTCGCGCCCGGTGTCGAGACGTTGGTGGCGTCGGGCGTGCGCCGGTTCCTCGAAGTCGGACCCGACGCGGTGCTCGCGGCGATGACACGGCACACGCTTCCCGAGGATGTGGAGGCTCGATCTGTGGTCGCCGCGGCGGCCCGCCGGGATCACGACGAGGTCGAGCAGTTCCTCACGATGCTCTGCCAGGCCCACACCGCCGGGGTGGCGCTCGACTGGGATGGGTTGTTCACCGACCGGATGTCACGAGTTGCCTTGCCCACCTACGCCTTCGAACATCGGCGGTACTGGCTCGAACCCGGCCTCGGGCAGCCCCGTAATGCGTCGGAACACCCGCTGCTCACCGACGTGGTGCGAGTGGCCGACCGCGACGAGTGGCTGTTCACAGGGCGCCTTTCACTGCGCGCCCATCCATGGATCGCCGACCACACTACTTACGGTGTGGTGTTCGTCCCGAGCGCCGCGCTCATGGAGATGCTACTGGTCGCAGGTCGGCGGATCGGCTGTAGTGCCGTGGATGAGCTCACCGTCGAGGCGCCGATCCTCCCGCCGGCCGACGGCGACGTCGAACTCCAAGTGCTGGTGCGGGAGCCGGATCCCACGGGACGTCGATCCTTCACGTTCCACTACCGCCGCACCGACGCCGTCGACAGCGAGTGGACGCGCAACGCCAGTGGCGTGTTGAGCGGTCAACCGCTGATCGACATCGGACTCATGGACATGCTGCGAAGCGGTCCCTGGCCGCCGGTCGACGCCGAACCGGTGGATACCGACTGGATTCCGGCCCATGTGGCGCATGCCGCTGGACTGGAATACGGTGCTTCGTTCATCGGCGTCGACGCCGCATGGCGCAGTGGTGACACGGTTTTCTCCGAGGTCACCTTGAACCAGGACGTTTCGGCCGAACGATTCCAGCTGCATCCGGCGCTGTTCGATATGGTGACCCATGCCGGACTTGCCTGTTTGATCTTGCCCCGCCATCCGAGCGAACCTGTCGACGGCAAACTCTTGTTTCGTTGGGGCGGAACGCAATTCCACACCACGTCCAAGGTTACGACCTTGCGGGTGATGGCCATTCAGCGCAGCAGTGAGGCGATCACCGTCGTCGCGGTCGACCAGGACGGAACTCCGGTGGTTTCCATCGACGAAGTGGTCATGCGCTCCTACGACGTGCAGCAATTCCGCGCCACGCCGGCGGGTGGACATGCGGCACGGTATGGGTTGCGCTGGGCGGCGGTCGAGATGCCTGACGGACTCACCCCGACTCCGAGCGCGGCCGTGCTCGGAGTCGCTCACGTGGCCGGAATCGACGAGCGGTATCCGGATCTGGCGACGCTCGCTGCGGCCTCGACCGTACCGGATGTCGTAGTTTGGTCTGAAGTTGATGCGCTGCACGATGATTCGCGGCAATCGGCGAGCGATCGCGTGAAGGCCGCCTTGCGCATGGTCAGCGGCTGGCTGTCCGAAGAGCGATTCGCACAGTCGCAGCTGGTTGTGGTGACCAGGCGTGCGGCAGCACTGTCCGATGAGGGGCCGGATTCCGCGTCGGCCGCGGTCTGCGGGCTGATACGTAGCGCTCAGACCGAGTATCCGGGGCGGATTGTGCTGCTCGACGGAGACGAATCAGGTGGTGCCTATGTTTCGGCCGACTCGATTCGAGCGGCGATCGCGACTGGAGAGCCGCAGGTGGCATTGCGGGGTGACCGCCTCCTGGCACCGCGACTGGAGGCGATGACGTCCCCGGTCGCCGAGAAAGTGTCGTTCGGGTCCGGGACCGTTCTGATTACCGGCGGGACCGGGGGATTGGGCGCGCTTGTTGCCCAACACTTGGTAGCGGCGCATGGTGTGCGACGGCTACTGCTGGTATCTCGCCGTGGCGAGCGTGCCGACGGCGCAAGGGAACTCGCGGCCGAACTGTCCCGATTGGGCGCCGAGGTGCGGGTTGCCGCCTGCGATGTCACCGATCGTGACGCGCTCGGAGATCTGCTGTTGAGCCTGCCCGTGGAGCACCCACTCACCGGTGTCGTGCACACCGCGGGCGTGCTCGACGACAGCACGTTCCACACGCTCACCACTGAGCAGGTCGATCGGGTCTTCGCTCCTAAAGCCGATGCGGCGTGGTATCTGCACGAGCTCACTCGGGACATGAATCTGTCTGCGTTCGTGATGTTCTCGTCGATAGCGGGACTGATCGGTTCTGCGGGGCAAGCGAATTACGCTGCCGCGAACAGCTTCCTGGACGCTCTCGCGATGCAACGCCGCGCCGAAGGGCTACCGGCACTCGCACTCGCCTGGGGGCCGTGGCAGCAGGGCCTCGGTATGACCGGCGCTGTGGATCGCGCCGCGATGGGTCGTTTGGAGCGCCTTGGCCTAGCCCGGCTGGAGCGCACCGACGGCTTGCGATTGTTCGATGAATCGCTGACCACGGCCGAACCGGTGCCAGCGTTGTTGGACCTGGATACCGACAAACTGCGCCTGCAAGCGCATGCCGGTCCGGTACCCGCGGTGCTGCGCGGGTTCGTTCGCGCACGCGGCCGGTCGGCCACGACATCGCGTGGTGAACTTTCGCTCGGGGACCGTCTGCACGGTGTGCGGGAGGCGAAACGACATGGGGTCGTACTGGATCTGGTGCGCGCTCACGTGGCGGCGGTGCTGGGTTACGGGTCGGTCGACGACATCGGACCCGATCGTGGCTTCGCCGAACTCGGCTTCGATTCCCTGGGCGGAATCGAGTTCCGTAACCGGCTTTCGCTGGTAACGGGGCTGTCGCTGCCCTCGACCTTGGTGTTCGACTACCCGACCGCGGGAGATGTCGCGGACTACTTGCTGGCGCAGACCGTGGTTACGACGCCCACGCAACTGGTGTCCACGGTGCCAGAGGACATCACACGGCTCGAGGCCCTGCTCGAGCGGATTATCGCCAATGGCAGCGATAGCGACGAGACCGTCGCCGGATTGCGGGGTGTCAACGAGCGTCTCCGCACCTACCTGACCGGCCAGTGGTCGGACGGTGGGTACGACGACGATCTCCGATCCCATTCCGATAGTGAGCTCTTGGATCTGATCGACGAGGAGTTTGGCCCAGCATGAGCAACCCCGGCACGAGCAACCCAGGCACCGGCAACGAGGAACGGCTCAGTCGGTACCTGAGGAAGGTCACCGGCGACCTCCGCGCCGCCAACAAGCACATTCATCAGCTGGAAGAGCGTGCCAGCGAACCGATCGCGATCGTCGGCATGAGCTGCCGATATCCGGGCCGTGTCGAAACTCCGGCGCAGCTGTGGGAGCTGGTCGCTTCCGGTACCGACGCCATCGGTCCATTCCCAACCGACCGAGGCTGGGACCTCGAGCGCCTGTTCGACACCGACCCCGATACGCCGGGGACTGTCTACACCCGGCAAGGTGGATTCTTGGATGGGGTAGCCGATTTCGACGCGGGATTCTTCGGAATCGGTCCGCGCGCGGCGATGGCAATGGATCCGCAGCAGCGCTTATTCCTGGAAGCGGCATGGGAGGCATTGGAGGCCGCCGGTATCGATCCGGTGTCGCTGCGCGGCAGCGACACCGGTGTGTTTGCCGGGGTGATCCACCAGGATTACGGCCACCGCGTGGGTTCGCCGGGTCTGACCGCCGAGTCGGAAGGCCATGCCTACCTAGGGGTTTCGGCGAGCATCCTGTCCGGGCGGGTCGCTTTCACCTTCGGTTTCAAAGGTCCGGCGATCTCGGTGGACACCGCGTGCTCGTCGTCGTTGGTGGCTCTGCACCTCGCTTGTCAGGCGTTGCGTCAAGGCGAGAGCTCTCTCGTCCTGGTCGGTGGGGTCACCGTGATGTCCGACCCCACCCAGCTGCTCGCTTTCGCTCGGCAGCGCGCGCTGTCCTCGGATGCACGGTGCAAGGCATTCGCGGCAGCGGCGAACGGGACGGGAATCTCCGAGGGCCTCGGGATGCTCGTGGTGGAGCGGCTATCGGATGCACGCCGTCATGGTCACCATATCCTCGCGGTCATCCGCGGCAGCGCGGTCAACCAGGACGGTGCCAGCAACCGTCTGACCGCGCCGAACGGTCCTTCGCAGGAAAAGGTGGTTGCGCAGGCCCTGGCTAATGCCGGTTTGACGCCCGCCGACGTCGATGTGGTCGAAGCGCACGGCACCGGCACTCCCCTCGGAGACCCGATCGAGGCGCAGGCGTTGATCGCCGCCTACGGTCGCAATCGCGTCGGAGATCCGCTGCGTATCGGTTCGCTCAAGTCGAACATCGGACACACCTCCGCCGCGGCCGGTATCGGCGGTGTGATCAAGATGGTGCAGGCATTGCGCCACGAAATGCTGCCCGCGACATTGCATGTCGACGCTCCGACCCCACATGTCGACTGGTCGGCAGGATCGGTGCGGCTACTCACCACGGCAGAACCGTGGCCCGCGGGAGAGCGGGTGCGCCGCGCCGGGGTGTCCTCTTTCGGCGCCAGCGGCACCAACGCTCACCTGATTCTGGAGGAGGCCCCTGTTCCGGCGGCGGCCACTGCCGAATCGGCAGATGACGCCGATCGTGGTGCGCAAGCAGTGACGTCCGGCGTTTCCCCCTGGCTGGTGTCGGCGAAAACCGAGGAAGGCCTGCGTGCACAGGCGGCCAAATTGCTGCAATGGGTGACCGAACACCCCGACCGGACAGTCGACGATATCGGCTATTCACTGTTGACGACCCGCGCTCAGCTGGACTGGCGGGGCACGGTGGTGGGCGACAACCGGGACACGATGCTCGCCGGACTGAGAGCGCTTGCCGAAGAAGGATCGACGAGCTCCGCCGATGGCGTGACCACAGGGCAGGCGGTGACGCGTAAGGCGGCCTTCTTGTGCACCGGGCAGGGCGCGCAGCGGGTCGGGATGGGGCGTGAACTGTACAAGGCGTTCCCAGTTTTCGCGTCCGCGCTGGATGAGATCTGCGAGCAGTTCGATCCACTACTCGGCGGTTCGCTCGAGCGGTTGATGTTCACCGGTCAGCTGGTCGATGGTGGTCCTGACATTGCTGATGCCAGTGTTCTGGATCGGACAGAGTTCACCCAACCCGCGCTGTTCGCGTACGAAGTCGCGCTGTGCCGACTCTTGGACTCGTTCGGTGTGACGCCTGATGTCCTGGTCGGACATTCGATCGGTGAGTTGGCCGCCGCGCACATAGCCGGTGTGTGGTCGCTACCGGACGCGTGCCGACTGGTCGCAGCGCGCGGTCGCCTCATGGGGCAGCTGCCGGAAGGCGGCGCGATGCTGGCCATCGCGGCGAGCGAGCTCGAGGTATCCGAGGCGCTCGCCGACGAGACGAACCGAGCATCTATCGCCGCAGTGAATTCGCCTGTGGCTGTTGTGGTTTCCGGTGATGAGGACGCGGTGACGGCACTCGAGCAGTGGTTTGCCGACCGCGGGCGGAAGACATCGCGGTTGCGAGTGTCGCATGCGTTCCATTCACGCCGAATGGAACCGATGCTGGCCGAGTTCGAGTCCGTCGCACGGGATGTCACCTACCATCGCCCACAGATTCCACTGGTATCGAATCTATCCGGCCGGATTGCCGGCGATGAAGTCCTGGACCCCGCCTACTGGGTGCGGCAGGTGCGGGCGACCGTTCAGTTCGCTCGGGGCGTAGACACCCTGGTGGCCTCGGGTGCCCGTCGATTCCTGGAAATCGGTCCTGATGCCGTGCTCACGGCAATGACCCGGCAATGCTTAGCGGACGATATCGAATCGCAGTCGCTGGTGGTTGCCGGAGTACGTCGAGGGCGGCCTGAGGTCGAGCAGTTCGTGAACTGCTTGGCGCATCTGCACGCGGTCGGTGTCGATGCCGACTGGAAGGTGTTCTTCGCGGCTCGCTCGGTCTCACGAGTGTCGTTGCCCACCTATGCTTTCCAGCGCCGTCGCTACTGGCTCGAGCCCTCTCTCAGCACCGCTGGTGTCGAATCGGCAGGTTTGGGTGTGGTGGAGCATCCGTTGCTCGGTGCGATGGTGTCGGTACCTGAGTCCGGCGGCGTGCTACTGACCGGCCGGATGTCGGTAGCGACACAGCCCTGGCTGGCCGACCACGTAGTCGCCGGGTTGGTGCTGTTGCCAGGGACCGGCTTCGTGGAGTTGGCGTTGCGTGCCGGTGCCGAGGCCGGGTGCCCGGTGATCGAGGAATTGATGCTGCAGGCGCCACTGGTGCTGCCCGCGGCGGGCGGTGTGCAGATCCAGGTTGTCGTCGGCGGGCCCGAACATGAGTCCCCGCAGCGGCCGATATCGATCTACTCCCGAGGTGCGGACGACCGCGACGGACAGTGGGTACTACACGCGCGGGGCCTGCTGACCACCCGAGACGACACGACCGACCCCGGGCCGGGGGTATGGCCGCCGGTCGCGGCGATCGGTGTCGATATCGCGGCCGCGTACACGGGCCTGCTGGCGCGTGGTTACGACTACGGTCCGGCGTTTCAGGGTGTGCGGGCGTTGTGGCGACGCGGTGCGGAGGTATTCGCCGAGATCGCAGTCGGTGCGGACACCGGGGTGCGAGCCGAGGGATTCGGGATCCATCCGGCGCTGCTGGACGCGGCCTTGCACGCGGGACCGCTGGCCGGAGTGCTCGAAAGCGGTGCGGGACAGTCACAGTTCACGGTCGAGGCGGGGCAGGTGGTGTTGCCGTTCTCGTGGGAGTCGGTGTCGCTGTACGCAGCCGAAGCGTCGATACTGCGCGTGCGCCTGACCACGACCGGATCGTCGATGTCGGTGTCGGTGGCCGATGAGCAGGGACAACCGGTGTTGTCGGGATCGATGACAACCCGGTCGACGCCACTCGAGCAGCTCGCCGCGGCCGCCGCCGCAGGTGCGGGCGGACCGGCCGCACCGGTACTGGAGCTGGTGTGGTCACCGATCTCGTCCGAGCCCGCGGTGGTGGCTGCGACACCTCGACATGTGGGGGTGGATCGGTGGGACCGATTGGATCCGGTGGATCCGGTGGCCCCGGTGGTGGTGGTCGATGCCGGGGCCGGGTGGAACGAACACACCGGCGCCGACGTGGTGACCACTGTCCACACCGAAGTCGCACGGATACTCCAGGTGGTGCAGGCGTGGCTGGATCAGGACCGCTTCGCCTCCAGCACCCTGTTGATCGCCACGCGCGGCGCGGTCGCGCTGCCCGGTGAAGACCTCACCGACCTCGCCGGTGCCGCGGTGTGGGGTTTGGTGCGTACAGCACAGACGGAGGATCCGGGTCGGATCGTATTGGTCGATGCGGACACTGTCGTCGACGAGCAACTCGCGGCCACCATCATGGCCGTCGACGAACAACAGGTAGTCGTGCGCGCCGGTGTCACCCACACCGCGCGACTCACCCGACCCATAACCGTCACAGCCGACAGTGCGGTGTCCGCCGTGGAGGGCGGCGCTGCTCCCGGCTTCGGTGCGGGGACGGTGCTGATCACCGGCGGTACCGGTGGTTTGGGGGCTGTGGTGGCTCGGCATGTGGTGGTCGAGCACGGCGTGCGGTCGTTGCTGCTGGTGAGCCGCAGCGGTCCGCGGGCCGAGGGCGTGGCATCGCTGTGCGCCGAGTTGGCGCAATCGGGGGCACAGGTGCGGGTGGTTGCCTGTGATGTCACCGATGCCGACGCGGTGGCCGGGTTACTGGCCGAAGTACCCGCCCAGTGGCCCTTGACGGGTGTGATCCATGCCGCGGGTGTGCTCGACGACGGGGTCATTGCGTCGTTGACCGCGCAGCGGGTGGACGCGGTACTGGCACCGAAAGCGGATGCTGCCTGGCATCTGCACGAGGCGACCGCGGATCTGGATCTAGCGGCGTTCGTAGTGTTCTCCTCGGTATCGGGCACAGTCGGTGGTCCCGGACAGGGCAACTACGCGGCCGCGAACACCTTCCTCGACGGGCTGGTGGCATACCGGCGAGCACGAGGGTTGGCCGGCCAGTCGCTGGCGTGGGGTATGTGGGCACGCTCGAGCGGTATGACCGGACATCTGGGTGAGACCGATGTGGCCCGGATGAGTCGCGGCGGATTCATCGCGATGTCGGACGAGCAAGCGTTGGCCGGATGGGATGCGGTACTCGAACGGGACAGGGCACATGCGGTGATCGCCGTGGTGGACTCCACCGCGATCCGCGCCCAGGCCGATGCCGGACTACTGCCACCGTTGCTGCGGAAGCTGGCACCGGCGGCGGCCCAGCGCCCGGCGGCGACTTCGGCGGTGGTGTCGGGTCTACGGCAACGACTGGCCGGTTTGGACGCCGATCGGCAGCGACAGGTGGTGCTCGATACCGTGCGCACGCACGTCGCGGCTGTGCTCGGTCATGACGGTGCGTCCGCGATCGATCCCGACCGCGTGTTCCAGGACCTCGGCTTCGATTCGCTCGGCGCGGTCGAACTGCGTAACCGACTCAAAACCGCCACCGGCCTGCCGCTTTCGGCTGCGGTGGTCTTCGACTACCCGACATCACGGACTCTCGCCACATACCTGGCCGACGAGCTCGCGGGCGCCGGGCGCGACATCGCGGTCACTGCCGCCAAAGCTGTCGACGATGAACCGATTGCGATCGTCGGTATGGCCTGCCGGTACCCAGGCGGTGTCAATTCGCCTGAGGCTCTGTGGAATTTGGTCGTAGACGGGACCGACGCGACGTCGGAATTCCCCGAAAATCGAGGCTGGGATACCGGACGTCTCTACGATCCCACCGGCGCGACACCACACACCTCCTACACGCGCGAGGGTGGCTTCCTCCATTCTGCCGGCGAATTCGATCCGGGCTTTTTCAATATCAGCCCGAATGAGGCCGCGATGATGGATCCGCAGCAGTTTCTGCTGCTGGAGACCTCATGGGAGGCGTTGGAGCGGGCCGGGTTCGACCCCACCGCGCTGCGTGGCAGTCCGACCGGGGTCTTCACCGGGATGATGTATCACGACTATCCGGCCAATGCGAACGTGGGATCCATCGCTTCCGGTCGAGTCTCGTATGTGTTCGGTCTGGAAGGGCCGTCGGTCACCGTTGATACAGCGTGTTCGTCATCGCTGGTGGCCATGCATTTGGCCGCGCAGTCGTTGCGGTCGGGTGAATCCGATCTGGCGTTGGCCGGTGGTGTGGCCGTGATGGCAACCCCGGAGGTCTTTGTCGAGTTCAGTCGGCAGCGGGGACTTGCGCCGGACGGGCGGTGTAAGTCGTTCTCCGATTCGGCCGATGGGGTGGGTTGGTCGGAAGGTGCTGGTGTGTTGGTGTTGGAGCGTTTGTCCGACGCCCAGCGCAATGGCCATCAGGTTTTGGCGGTGATGGTGGGTTCGGCGGTGAATCAGGATGGTGCGTCGAATGGTTTGACTGCGCCGAATGGTCCGTCGCAGCGGCGGGTGATCCGGCAGGCGTTGGCGAATGCTGGGGTGTCGCCGGTCGAGGTGGACGCGGTCGAAGCCCACGGCACCGGCACTACCCTCGGAGACCCGATCGAAGCGCAAGCACTGTTGGCCACCTATGGACAGGACCGTGCTGCGGATCGCCCGTTGTGGTTGGGTTCGTTGAAGTCCAACATTGGTCATGCTCAGGCTGCTGCGGGTGTGGGTGGTGTGATCAAGATGGTGATGGCGATGCGCCATGGTGTGTTGCCGCGAACTCTGCATGTGGATCAGCCCAGTACCAAGGTTGATTGGACCGAGGGCCATATCCGATTGCTGACCGAGTCGGTGGCGTGGCCGGAGTCGGGTCGTCCGCGTCGTGCTGGGGTGTCCTCGTTCGGTATCAGTGGGACCAACGCGCACGTCATCCTGGAACAGGCTCCGGTGGCGGAACAGGCTCCGGTGCAGGGTGTGCGGACCGTTCAGGCCGTGTTGCCGTGGGTGGTTTCGGCACGCGGTAGCGACGCTCTTGCCGCCCAGGCTGATCGTTTGACATCGCATGTGGGCGAACATGATCCGATTGACATCGGTTTCTCGCTGGCGTCGAGGCGAAGTGTGTTCGAACATCGCGGGGTTGTCGTGGCTGAGGGCCGTGACGATCTGCTGGCGGGTGCGCGGGCGTTGGCTGCGGGTGTGCAGGCACCTGGTGTGGTGACCGGTCGTGTGGTGGCGGGTTCGACGGGTGTGGTGTTTTCGGGTCAGGGTGCGCAGTGGGCTGGTATGGCTACGGAGCTCCACAATGCGTATCCGGTGTTTGCCGAGCATTTCGATGCGATTGTTGTCGAGTTGGATCTGCTGCTGGGGCAGTCGGTTTCGTTGGTTGCGGCGTTGGCGGACGGCGATCTGGTGGATCGGACGGTGTTCGCGCAGGCGGGGTTGTTCGCGTTCGAGGTGGCGTTGTTCCGGCTGCTCGAATCGTGGGGTGTGCGTGCGGATGTGGTGGCGGGTCATTCGATTGGTGAGGTCGCGGCCGCGCATGTGGCGGGGGTGTTGTCGTTGGCGGATGCGTGTGTGCTGGTGGCGGCGCGTGGCCGGTTGATGCAAGCGCTGCCGACGGGTGGCGCGATGGTCGCTGTCGGTGCCTCGGAAGCCGATGTGCTGCCGTTGTTGTCCGGTGAAGTGTCGATCGCGGCGGTCAACGGTCCGTCCTCGGTGGTGCTCTCCGGTGTCGAAGAAGCTGTCCTGGCTGTTGTCGGCACGTGCGTCGAAAATGGTTGGCGCACGCATCGTTTGCGGGTCTCCCATGCTTTCCACTCGGTGTTGATGGAGCCGATGCTGGCCGAATTCGCCACGGCGATAGAGGGTTTGGAATTCACCCGCCCCAGCATTGTGCTTGTGTCCACGGTGACCGGCACCCAGGTCGTCGACGAGATGACCGATCCGGCGTACTGGGTCGGTCAGGTGCGGGAGACCGTCCGATTCGCCGATGCGGTCGTCACGGCTAGCGGTTTGGGCGTGTCCCGGTTCGCCGAGGTCGGTCCCGACGCGGTGCTGACTCCGATGGTCGCCCAAATCGTGGATGGCGCGGTTGCGGCCGCTGCGGTGGTGGCGCTGGCGCGTCGAGAGCATGCCGATGTGCCCACCGTGCTGAGCGGGGTGGCCGGATTGTTCGTGGCCGGCGCTCACGTCGATTGGGCCGGTTTGTACGCCGGGACCGGGGCACGGCGAATCGACTTGCCTACCTACGCCTTCCAACATGAGCATTTCTGGCTCGATGCCCGGCAGATGTTCGCACAGTCGTGGCTCGGGGCCGAACTGGGCGCGATACGCGCTGCCGGGCTCGATGCGGTGGATCATCCCTTGCTCGGAGCTGTTGTGCCGCACCCGGAGTCGGGTGCGGTCAGCTTCACCGGCCGTTGGTCGGTGGACTCGGTGGAATGGTTGGCCGACCACAGCGTGCACGGGGTCGTGTTGCTGCCGGGTACCGGGTTCGTCGAGCTGGCCAGTCATGTCGGCGGCCTGTTGGGCTGTGCGGTGGTGGACGAGCTTGTCCTGCACACCCCGTTGACGTTGCCCGCCGAAGGCAGTGTCGCGGTACAGGTTGTGGTGGCCGCCGCCGACGAGGCCGGTCGCCGACGACTGACTGTCCATTCTCGACAAGCTGCCGAGAGCCCGTGGTCGATGCACGCCGAGGGCGTGCTCGCGCCCGGTGATGTGGCGGCTGATTTCGATCTGACTCCGTGGCCTCCGGTCGGGGCCCAGCCGTTGCCTGTCGACAGTGCCTATGACGAGTTGCTCGAACTCGGGTATGGGTATGGCCCGTTCTTCCAGGGGTTGCGGGCGGCATGGCGGCGTGGCGAGGAATTGTTCGCCGAGGTCGCGCTACCGGACCCGAGGGCGGCCGAGGGTTTCGGGATCCACCCCGCGCTGTTCGACTCGGCCCTGCATGCCGGGATCATTCATGGTCGTCGCAGCGGCAGTGGTTCCGCGGTGCTGCCCTTCGCCTGGAACCGTGTGGTCATGCACTCGGCCGGTGCTGCGGCCGTGCGGGTGCGGAGCGTCGCCGAAGGCGACAACTTCGCCGTGCAGATAGCCGACGACCAGGGCAGACCCGTGCTCTCGGTGGGAGCTCTGGTGTCTCGGCCAGTATCGGCCGAACGCCTGGGCGCGGACCGGGTGTCGAATGCCCTCTTCGGCGTGGAATGGGCCACCACTGCGCTGTCGCCGGTGGTAGGTGTCGACCCCGGCCACGTGGCGGTGCTCGGTTCCGGCCACAACCGCGGTGACCAGAGTTCCGGTGATGTGCGGCGCTATCGCGATCTCGCGGCGTTGATCACCGATCTGGACGCGGCCGAGGAGTCGGTTGTTCCTGACATCGTGCTGCTCGAGTGCCCGCTCTCCGACGGTCCGCCGACCGCGGCGGCGCGGCAGATCGTGGCCGGTGTGCTCGGCACTGTCCAGGGTTGGCTGGCCGAAACCCGTTTCAATGCTTCTCGTTTGGTTGTGTTGACCAGACAAGCGGTGGCCGTCGCCGAATCCGAGCACGTGCGTCTGGATCAGGCGCCGGTGTGGGGGCTGCTGCGTGCCGCGCAGGCTGAGCACCCGGAGCGGTTCCAGCTTGTCGACCTGGATCAGGACGGTGACCTGTTCGCTGTCGCGACCGCGGCGGCAGCCGCTGCTGAGGAACCGGAGGCTGCGCTACGCGGCACGACCGTGCTCGTGCCGCGTTTGACCCGCCACGCACCGGGCACGATTGTGCGGCTGACCGAGCCGGGGACCGTGCTGGTGACCGGTGGCACCGGCGGTCTGGGTGCGGTGATCGCTCGGCATCTGGTGGCCGAACATGGTGTGGGGCATCTGCTTCTGACGTCCAGGCGCGGCCCGGAGGCTCCCGGTGCCGCTGAGTTGCGTGATGAGTTGGTCGGGCTCGGGGCCGAGGTCACCATTGCCGCGTGCGATGTGTCCGATCGGTCTGCGCTGGCCGCACTGCTGGACGGTATCTCCGACGAGCATCCGCTGGTGGGTGTGGTTCATGCGGCGGGAACCGCCGATAACGGTGTGATCGAGTCGATTACGGCCGACCGGATCGATTTTGTGTTCCGGCCCAAGGTCGATGCCGCGTGGCATCTGCACGAGCTCACGCGTGATCGGTCGCTGTCGCTGTTCGTGCTGTTGTCCTCGGCGGGTGGGTTGGTGCTGGCCGCGGGCCAAGCCAATTACGCTGCGGCGAACGTCTTTCTGGACGCTCTCGCGGCGCATCGTCACGGGTCGGGGCTGCCCGCGACCTCACTCGACTACGGCATGTGGGCGCGATCGAGCGGCCTGGGTACGGAGCTGTCCGCGGATGATTTCGATCGCATGCGCAGGCAGGGCTTCCCGCCGCTGACCGAGGTCGACGGTCTGGCATTGTTCGATGCGGCGATAGCCACCGATACCGCTCAGCTGGTAGCGCTGCGGGTCGATCCGGCGGTGCTTCGAACTCGGGGCGAGCAGATCCCGGCTCTCGTCCGCGCGCTCGTGCCGGAAACAGCGCGGCGTCACAGCAGGACCCCGGCGGGTCAGGCGATTGTGCAGAAGCTGGCGGACCTGTCGGATTCCGACCGCAATAGTGCTCTGGTCGACCTTGTCCGGTCGGTTGCCGCCGGTATCCTCGGGCACGCTTCCATCGATACTGTCGAACCCCAGCGGGCTTTCCAGCAGCTCGGGTTCGACTCGTTGAGCGCGATCGAGTTTCGCAACAAACTCAACGCCGCGACCGGTCTGCACCTCCCGGCCACGCTCATCTTCGATTACCCCGATCCGCAAATCGTCGCCGACTTCATCGGTTCGCAACTCACCGGCGCCGAAGCTGTCGAAGAGCTCGTGGTCAGTCGAATCCGAGTCGACGACGAGCCGATCGCTGTGGTGGCGATGGCCTGCCGGTATCCGGGTGGTGTCGCGTCGCCGGAGGACCTGTGGAATCTGGTCGTCTCGGGCGTTGACACCACCGGAGAGATGCCAGCGGATCGAGGCTGGGACATCGAGGGCATCTACGATCCCGAACCCGGCAGGGCGGGCAAGACCTATACGCGTAGTGGTGGATTCTTGTACTCCGCAGCCGATTTCGATGCGGACTTCTTCGGGATCAGCCCCAACGAGGCCACGATGATGGATCCGCAGCAGCGCTTGCTGTTGGAGGTCTCCTGGGAGGCGTTGGAACGCGCTGGAATGGACCCCGCGGTGCTGCGAGGCAGTTCGACCGGGGTGTTCACCGGTCTGATGTATCACGACTACGCCCGAGCGACCGGGACCGGTAGCGGTTCCGCAGGCAGTTTGGTCTCGGGTCGGGTGTCGTATGTGTTCGGCCTGGAAGGGCCGTCGGTCACCGTTGATACAGCGTGTTCGTCGTCGCTGGTAGCGATGCATCTGGCCGGGCAGTCGCTGCGGTCGGGGGAGTGCGATCTGGCATTGGCCGGTGGCGTGGCCGTGATGGCGACTCCGGACATGTTCCTCGAATTCGGGCGGCAGCGGGGGTTGTCACCGGATGGGCGGTGTAAGTCCTTCGCGGACAAGGCAGATGGTGTCGGTTGGTCAGAAGGCGCCGGTGTGCTGGTGTTGGAGCGTTTGTCCGATGCCCGCCGTAATGGTCATCAGGTGCTGGCGGTGCTTGCCGGTTCGGCGGTGAATCAGGATGGCGCGTCGAATGGTTTTTCGGCGCCGAATGGTCCGTCACAGCAGCGGGTGATCCGCCGAGCGTTGGCGAACGCCGGTATCGCTCCGGACGAGGTCGACGCCGTGGAGGCCCACGGCACGGGTACCACCCTGGGTGATCCGATCGAGGCGCAAGCGCTGTTGGCGACCTATGGGCAGGATCGTGCTGCGGATCGTCCGTTGTGGTTGGGGTCGTTGAAGTCCAACATCGGTCACGCCCAGGCTGCTGCGGGTGTGGGTGGTGTGATCAAGATGGTGATGGCGATGCGGCATGGGCTGCTGCCGCGAACTCTGCATGTCGATCAGCCCTCGACGAAGGTTGATTGGTCCGACGGGCATGTGCGTTTGTTGACCGAGTCGCGGCCGTGGCCTGAAACCGACCGGCCGCGTCGTGCTGGGGTGTCCTCGTTCGGTATCAGCGGCACGAACGCTCACGTCATCGTGGAGCAGGCCCCGGTGACCGAGCCGGTGGCAGAGCAGGCTCCGGTGCTGGATTCGGCAGTGTTGACGTGGATGCTCTCGGCACGCAGTGGTGAGGCTCTTGCCGCTCGAGCTGCCCGCCTGATATCGCATGTGGGCGAACACAACTCGATCGATATAGGTTTCTCGTTGGCATCGGCGCGTGGTGTTTTCGAGCACCGGGCTGTTGTCATGGCCGAGGACCGTGACGGTCTGCTGGCGGGTGCGCGGGCGTTGGCTGCGGGTGTGCAGGCACCTGGTGTGGTGACCGGTCGTGTGGTGGCGGGTTCGACGGGTGTGGTGTTTTCGGGTCAGGGTGCGCAGTGGGCTGGTATGGCTACGGAGCTCCACAATGCGTATCCGGTGTTTGCCGAGCATTTCGATGCGATTGTTGTCGAGTTGGATCTGCTGCTGGGGCAGTCGGTTTCGTTGGTTGCGGCGTTGGCGGACGGCGATCTGGTGGATCGGACGGTGTTCGCGCAGGCGGGGTTGTTCGCGTTCGAGGTGGCGTTGTTCCGGCTGCTGGAATCGTGGGGTGTGCGTGCGGATGTGGTGGCGGGTCATTCGATTGGTGAGGTCGCGGCCGCGCATGTGGCGGGGGTGTTGTCGTTGGCGGATGCGTGTGTTTTGGTGGCGGCGCGTGGCCGGTTGATGCAAGCGCTGCCGACGGGTGGCGCGATGGTCGCTGTCGGTGCCTCCGAGACCGATGTGCTCCCGCTGTTGGTGGCCGGTGACGTGTCGATCGCGGCGGTGAATGGCCCGGCTTCGGTGGTGCTCTCGGGTGAGGAGGACGCTGTCGTGGCTATCGCTGAGCGGTGTGCCGAACAGGGTTGGCGGACCCATCGATTGCGGGTTTCGCATGCTTTCCACTCGGTGTTGATGGAGCCGATGCTTGCCGAATTCGGCGCGGCGATAAAGGGTCTGGAATTCACCCGCCCAAGCATTGCGCTGGTGTCGTCGGTGACCGGTGCGCGGATCGGCGACGAGATGTGTGATCCGTCGTATTGGGTGGGTCAGGTCCGGGAGCCGGTGCGGTTCGCTGATGCGGTCGCCGCGATGGCGGGAATGGGGGTGTCGAGGTTCGCCGAGGTCGGGCCCGATGCGGTGTTGACTCCGATGATCGCCCAGACGCTCGATGACGAGGATGGCGCGGCTGCTGCGGTGGTGGCATTGGCGCGTCGAGATGACGCCGGTCCGTCCACGGTGTCGGGTGGCGTGGCCGAGCTGTTCGTGACCGGTGCCGACGTCGACTGGGCCACTCTGTACGCCGATACCGGAGCACAGCGAATCGACTTGCCCACCTATGCTTTCCAGCGTCGGCGTTATTGGATGCCCGAGGGGTCTTCCGGCAGTGGTGACGCTCGGTCGATGGGTCTGGCGACTACCGGACACCCGCTGGTTTCGGCGGTGGTATCGCAGCCGGACTCCGGCGCGGTGATCTTGACCGGTCGCCTGTCGGTGCAGGCGCATCCTTGGTTGGCCGATCACACGGTGCTGGGCACCGTGTTGTTCCCCGGTACCGGTCTGGTCGAACTCGCCCTGCATGCGGGGGAGCAGGTGGGCTGTTCGAGTCTGGAGGACTTGGTCCTGCAAGCCCCACTGATGCTTTCGGAGTCCAGCGGGGTTGCGGTACGCACTGTCGTCGGTGCCGAGGACGAGACGGGCCGTCGTGCGGTGCGGATCTTCTCCTGCCCCGATGGGGACGTCGATTCGGCGCTGTCTTGGACGCTGAACGCCGAAGGCGTGCTCGCTGAAACATCTCGAGAAGTGGTGGCTGCCGTCGATCTCGTCTCCTGGCCCCCGGCCGGTGCGCAGCCGCTGAACATCGACGGCGTCTACGACCGACTGCTCGATGCCGGGTACGGGTACGGTCCCCACTTCCAGGGTCTCCAGGCGGCATGGCGACGCGGCGAGGAATTGTTCGCCGAGGTCGCGCTGCCGGACCCGCAGGAGGCCAAGGGTTTCGGGGTCCATCCGGCACTGCTCGATGCGACTCTGCATGTTCTGCTGTCGGTCGGCCACAAGTCTGCGGATGGGACCGGTCCGGCATTGCCATTCGAGTGGTCCGGCGTCAGTGTGCATGCGTCCGGAGCCAACGCTTTGCGTGTTCGGCTGACCCCCGTCGGCGAGCACGCTGTTGCTGTGGATCTCGCGGACCCGACTGGTGCTCCGGTGGCCACCGTGCGGCGACTGGCTTCCCGGCCGATTGATCCCACACAGCTCACGGCCGGTGCGTCCACTGTCGATAATGCGTTGTTTCAGGTCGATTGGATACCGATCTCGGTGTCCGACGCCGAGGTCACCGCTAGCGACCGCTTGTCAGGTCGCTCGAAAGGGTCGGCTGTTGCGTGGGCGGATCTCGGTGACGAGGTTCCGGCCACGGTGGTGCTGGATTGCCCGGCGGGCAATGATCCCGCCGCCGTTCGTGCGGCGACGCACGGTGTGTTGCAGGTGCTTCAGTCCTTTGCCGATCATCGGTTCAGCGAATCGGTGCTGGTGGTTCGGACCAGTGGTGCGATATCGGTTGCCGGTGAGGACATTACGAACCTGGCCGGTGCCGCTGTATCCGGTCTGGTTCGTTCGGCGCAAGCGGAAAGTCCTGGCCGAATCGTGTTGATAGACACCGATTCCGATATCGACGGACTGCTCGGCGTGATTCTGGCTTCGAAGGAACCGCAGGCGGCTGTGCGTGGCGGGCAGGTATACGCTGCGCGACTCGCCCGAGCGGCCTCCGCTCCGGTGATCGCTTCAGCTGTGAGTTCCGCTTTCGATCCGGACGATACTGTGCTGATCACCGGTGCCAGCGGCTTCCTCGGTGGGTTGTTCGCCCGGCACCTGGTCGCCACCCGCGGTGTCCGTCGCTTGCTGCTGTTGAGTAGGCGTGGCGCGTCCGCTCCCGGCTCCGCTGAGCTGCGGGCGCAACTGCGGCGTCTCGGTGCGGAGGTCGAGTTCGTCGACTGCGATGTCGCCGATCGCGGTGCGCTCGCCAGGGTGTTGGCCGATGTTCCTGCGGACCGTCCACTCGCCGGTGTCTTCCATACCGCTGGTGTGCTCGACGATGCTGCCATCGGTTCGCTTACCGCGGATCGGATGGACGTGGTGTTGCGGCCCAAGGTCGATGCCGCCTTGCACCTGCATGAACTGACCGCCGATCTGCCCCTGAAAGCGTTCGTGCTGTTCAGTTCGGCGGCCGGTGCGTTCGGCAACCCTGGTCAGGGTAACTATTCCGCGGCCAACGCGTGCCTGGATGCGCTGGCGGCGCACCGCAGAGCATCCGGGCGTTGCGGGCAGTCTCTTGCGTGGGGTCTGTGGGGCATGGACGGGGGTATGGCCGCGGAGCTCGGCGACGTCGACCGGCTTCGTATGTCGCGTTCGGGTCTGCTGCCGTTGGCGGAGGAACAGGGCGTGGCGCTGTTCGATGCGGCCACCGAGATCGACGTAGCGGCCCCCATCCTGGCCCGGCTCGATCTGGAGGGGATGCGCAGCGCGGGGTTCGCCGCGGCCCTGTTTTCCGGCCTTGTCCCCGCTCGCCGCACCGCGGCCTCCGGTGCCGGCACGGCACTACGTGCTCGGTTGGCGAACACTCCTGACAGTGCACGTTTCGATGTGCTCGTGGAGATCGTGCGTGGTCAGGTTGCCATGATTCTCGGTCATCAGAATGCGAATGCGGTTGTTGTCGATAGGGCTTTCAGCGAGTTGGGTTTCGATTCGCTCACAGCGATCGAGTTCCGTAACGCCCTCAAAGCTGTTACGGGTCTGCGGTTACCTGCGACTCTGGTATTCGACTATCCGACTCCGCGGGCTCTGGCCGAATACCTGGCCGACGAGTTCACCGACCACCACAACCCCGACCGGGCGACAGATCTATCGGACGACGATATTCGTAGCGCCCTCCGAACAATCCCCCTCACCCGTCTGCGCGACGCGGGTCTGCTGGATGCACTCATGAGGCTCGCACAGGGGCAGGAAAGCCACAGTGAGATCGATCGGAGCATCACGGATGAATCGATTGACGCGCTCGACATCGATGACTTGATCGACATGGTTTACAACAACCCATCGGAAGACTGACGGCCATGTGCACGGTGCGGGTAATGCATCGGAATTCGGCCTCGTAAACGAACTTCGCCGGTGAGTCACGGTGACCGTAGGAAGAGATAGAACAGATAATGACGAAGCCCGACGACAACACCCAGAAGCTCGCTCAGGCGCTACGTGTCTCGCTCAAAGAGACCGAGCGGTTGCGTGCCCGCAACCGCAAGCTGGACGCAGCCATTCGCGAACCTATCGCGATTGTGGGTATGGCGTGTCGTTATCCGGGCGGTGTCAGTTCTCCTGAGGATCTTTGGAGGTTGGTCTCGGACGGGACCGACGCGACGTCGGAGTTCCCCGAAAATCGAGGCTGGGACACCGAACGCCTCTACGATCACACCGGCGAGACGCCGAACAGCACTTACACCCGCGAGGGTGGCTTCCTCCATTCTGCCGGCGAATTCGATCCGGGCTTTTTCAATATCAGCCCGAATGAAGCCGCGATGATGGACCCGCAGCAGTTTCTGCTGCTGGAGACCTCATGGGAGGCGTTCGAGCGGGCGGGTGTCGACCCCGGATCGTTGAAGGGAAGCCGAACCGGTGTGTGGGTCGGCATGATGTATCACGACTATCCGGCCAATGCGAATTCGGGATCTATCGCTTCCGGCCGTGTGTCGTATGTCTATGGCCTGGAAGGCCCGTCGGTCACCGTGGATACGGCGTGCTCGTCGTCATTGGTGGCGATGCATTCGGCCGCGGCGTCGTTGCGGTCGGGGGAGTGCGATTTGGCGTTGGCCGGTGGTGTGGCGGTTATGGCGACGCCGGAGACGTTTGTGGAGTTCAGTCGCCAGCGTGGGTTGTCGCCGGATGGTCGGTGTAAGTCGTTCGCCGATTCGGCCGATGGGGTGGGTTGGTCGGAAGGTGTTGGCGTCCTGGTGTTGGAGCGTTTGTCCGACGCTCGCCGTAATGGTCATCAGGTTTTGGCGGTGATGGTGGGTTCGGCGGTGAATCAGGATGGTGCGTCGAATGGTTTGACTGCGCCGAATGGTCCGTCGCAGCGGCGGGTGATCCGGCAGGCGTTGGCGAATGCCGGGGTGTCGCCGGTCGAGGTTGATGTGGTGGAAGCTCACGGCACGGGAACGACTTTGGGTGATCCGATCGAGGCGCAAGCACTGTTGGCGACCTATGGGCAAGACCGTGACCTGGACCGTCCGTTGTGGTTGGGTTCGTTGAAGTCGAATATTGGTCATGCTCAGGCTGCTGCGGGTGTGGGTGGTGTGATCAAGATGGTGATGGCGATGCGCCATGGTGTGTTGCCGCGAACTCTGCATGTGGATCAGCCCAGTACCAAGGTTGATTGGACCGAGGGCCATATCCGATTGCTGACCGAGTCGGTGGCGTGGCCGGAGTCGGGTCGTCCGCGTCGTGCTGGGGTGTCCTCGTTCGGAATCAGTGGCACGAATGCGCACGTCGTCTTGGAGCAGGCTCCGGTGCCCGAGCAGGCTCCGGTGCCGGTGGCGAAGACTTTCCCGGCTGGCAAGTTGCTGCCGTGGGTGGTTTCGGCACGGAGTAGTGAGGCTCTCGCCGATCAGGTCGATCGTTTGATATCGCTTGCGGGCGAACATGATCCGATTGATGTCGGCTTCTCGCTGGCGTCCACGCGTGCTGTTTTCGAGCATCGGGCTGTGGTCGTGGCCGAGGGCCGTGACGGTCTGCTGGCGGGAGTACGGGCGCTGGGTCGCGCCGAGTCTGTTCCGGGTGTGGTTTCCGGCCGTGTGGTGGCCGGTTCGACGGGTGTGGTGTTTTCCGGTCAGGGTGCGCAGTGGGCTGGTATGGCCGCCGAACTACATGGTGCGTCGCCGGTGTTCGCCGAGGCTTTCGAAGCTATCGTCGCCGAGCTGGATCCGCAACTGGGACAACCGGTTTCGCTGAGCACGGCGTTGATGAGCGATGACCTGGTGGATCGGACGGTGTTCGCGCAGGCGGGTTTGTTCGCGTTCGAGGTGGCGTTGTTCCGGCTGCTCGAATCATGGGGAGTCCGAACCGATGTCGTAGCCGGTCATTCGATCGGTGAGGTCGCTGCCGCACATGTGGCCGGGGTGTTGTCGTTGGCGGATGCGTGTGTCCTGGTCGCCGCGCGTGGCCGGTTGATGCAAGCGCTGCCGACGGGTGGCGCGATGGTCGCTGTCGGTGCCTCGGAAGCCGATGTGCTGCCTTTGCTGGCCGCTGAAGTGTCGATCGCAGCAGTCAACGGTCCCGCGTCTGTGGTGCTCTCCGGTGTCGAGGACGCGGTTGCCGCGGTGGTCGAGGCGTGTGTCGGGCGCGGGTGGCGGACGCATCGGTTGCGGGTTTCGCATGCTTTCCACTCGGTGTCGATGGAGCCGATGCTGGCCGAATTCGCTACGGCGATAGCGGGTTTGACGTTCGCTCCGCCGAGTATCTCATTGGTGTCGACGGTGACCGGTGCCCGAATCGAAGATGAGATGTCGGATCCGTCGTATTGGGTGGGGCAGGTCCGTGCGACGGTGCGGTTCGCCGATGCGGTTGTCGCGATGGCTGGTGCGGGTGTGTCCAGGTTCGCCGAGGTCGGGCCGGATGCGGTGCTGAGCCCGATGATCGCCCAGAGTCTCGATGACGGGGCTGCGGTGGTGGCGTTGGCGCGTCGGGGTGCAGCAGATGCATCGGCCGTGCTGGGTGGGGTGGCCGGGTTGTTCGTGGCCGGCGCTCACGTCGATTGGACCGGTTTGTACGCCGGTACCGGGGCTCGGCGAGTCGACTTGCCTACCTACGCCTTCCAACATGAGCGTTTCTGGCTCGATGCCAAGCGGATGCTCGCGCAGTCGTGGCTGGGAGCCGAACTGGGTGGGGTCAGCTCGGTCGGGCTGGATGTGGTGGATCATCCGTTGCTGGGTGCTGTTGTGCCGCATCCGGATTCGGGTGGGGTGAGTTTCACCGGCCGGTGGTCGCTCGACTCGGTGGAATGGCTGGCCGACCACAGTGTGCTCGGCACGGTGTTGCTGCCGGGAACCGGGTTTGTCGAGCTGGCCGGCTATGTCGGCGGTGTCCTGGGTTGTGCTGTGGTGGACGAGCTTGTCCTGCACACCCCGTTGACGCTACCTGCCGAGGCCAGTGTCGCGGTGCAGGTGGTGGTCGCCGCCGCCGATGAGACCGGTCGTCGGCGGTTGAGTGTCCATTCTCGGCAGGCAGGCGAGGGTCCGTGGTTGCTGCACGCCGAAGGCGTGCTCGCCCCGGATGAGGTGGCGGCTGATTTCGACCTCACCTCCTGGCCCCCCGCTGGCGCGCAGCCGTTGTCCATTGACGGCGTGTATGACGAGCTGCTGGATGTCGGCTATGGGTATGGCCCGTTCTTCCAGGGCTTGCGGGCGGCCTGGCAACGCGGTGATGAACTGTTCGCCGAGGTCGCTCTGCCGGATCCGCAGGACGCCAAGGGTTTCGGGATTCATCCGGCCTTGTTCGACTCGGCGTTGCATGCCGGGATAGTTCATGGTCTTCGCGGAGGCGTGCAGGGGTTCCCCGCGCTGCCGTTCAGCTGGAACCAGGTCGTGGTGCACTCGGTCGGCGCTGCCGCAGTGCGCGTCCGCATCGTGCTCCAGGGCGACCGGTTCGCCGTGCAGATCGCCGATGAGCAGGGGCAACCTGTTCTGTCGGTGGGCGCGTTGCTTGCTCGGCCCGTGTCGGCTGAAGGTTTGCGTGCGGATCCGGTGTCCGAGGCCCTCTTCGGCGTGGAATGGGTTACTGTTGCGGCGCATTCGGCGGCGAGTATCGAGCCGGGCCGGGTGGCGGTCCTCGGTGTGGGGCAGAGCCCCGGTGAGGTGCGGCGTCATCGTGATCTCGCGGCGTTGATCGCCGATCTCGATATGACTCCCGATTCGGTTGTTCCCGAGATCGTGCTGCTGGAGTGCCCCGACCACGATGGTTCGCCGCCGGAGGCCGTGCGGCAGGTCGTAACCGGTGTCCTCGACACCGTCCGACATTGGCTGGCCGATACTCGTTTCGTCAGTTCCCGCTTGGTTGTGCTCACCAAAGACGCAGTGACAGTTTCTGATTCCGAGCAGGTGAGCCTGGAGCACGCCCCCGTGTGGGGATTGCTGCGTGCCGCGCAGGCGGAACACCCGGATCGGTTCCAGATTCTCGACCTCGCCGGATCTGCTCGAGACCCGGACGACCAGAGCCTCGACCCGGTCGCTGTCGCGATCGTAACTGCGGCTGCGGCAATGGAGCCGGAGGCCGCGCTACGCGGCACCACCCTGCTCGTGCCACGCTTGACCCGCCACGCACCTGGCGCGATCGTCCGGCCGATCCGGCCGGGCACCGTACTGGTGACCGGCGGAACCGGTGGCCTCGGCGCGGTGATCGCCCGTCACCTTGTGACCGAACACGGTGTGCGCCAACTACTTCTGACATCACGGCGTGGCCCGGATGCCCCCGGCGCTGCCGAGTTGCGTGCGGAGCTGGTCGTGCTGGGTGCCGAGGTCACCATCACCGCATGTGATGTGTCCGATCGGGACGCGCTGGCGGCACTGCTGGACAGCATCCCCACTCAGCATCCGTTGGTGGGTGTGGTGCACGCGGCCGGAACCGCCGACAACGGCTTGATCGAGTCGATCACGGCGGACCGGATCGACCGCGTCTTCAGGCCTAAGGTCGACGCGGCATGGCACCTGCACGAACTCACTCGCGATCAATCGCTGTCGCTGTTCGTATTGCTGTCCTCCGCAGGTGGATTGGTGCTGGCCGCGGGCCAAGCCAACTATGCCGCGGCGAATGTCTTCCTCGATGCCCTCGCCGCGTATCGGCGCGGCCGGGGACTCCCGGCGACCTCTGTCGATTACGGTCTGTGGGCGAGATCGAGCGGACTCGGCACCGAGCTGTCCGAAGACGACTTCGATCGGATGCGCAAGCAGGGCTTCCCGCCGCTTTCCGAGACCGACGGCCTTGCGCTGTTCGACTCCGCCATAGCCACCGATACCGCGCAGTTGGTGGCGCTGCGCGTCGACCCGGCCGTGCTTCGCGCTCGGGGCGAGCAGATCCCGGCCCTGGTCCGCTCGATCGCACCGATGCCCGTGCGCCGCAACAATCGAACCCCTGCGGGTCGGGCATTCGCGCACAAGCTGGCCGGTCTCTCCGATACCGAGCGCGAGAGCACCCTGCTCAGCCTGGTCCGGTCGATGGCCGCCGAGGTCCTCGGACACGCGTCTTCGGATGCAGTTGAACCCCAACAGGCCTTCCAGCAACTCGGGTTCGATTCGTTGCGGGCCATCGAGTTTCGCAACAAGCTCAACGCTGCGACCGGTCTGCGACTACCCGCCACCTTGATTTTCGATCAGCCCAACCCTCAGGTCGTCGCCGAGTTCATTGATTCCCAGCTCACCGGCATCGGGGCCGTCGATGAACGCACGATAAGCCGGGTCCGAGCCGACGACGAGCCGATCGCTGTGGTGGCGATGGGCTGCCGCTACCCCGGTGGTGTCGCGTCGCCGGAGGACCTGTGGAGTCTTGTCGTCTCGGGGACCGATACCACCGGCGAGGCGCCGGTTGATCGTGGCTGGGACATCGACGGTATCTACGATCCCGAACCCGGCAAGGCGGGTAAGACCTACGCACGTCGCGGTGGGTTCCTTTATGAGGCAGCCGATTTCGACGCGGAATTCTTCGGGATCAGCCCGAACGAGGCCACGATGATGGATCCCCAGCAGCGGTTGCTATTGGAGGTTTCGTGGGAGGCGTTGGAACGCGCCGCTGTGGATCCGGCTGTGCTGCGTGGCAGTTCGACGGGTGTCTTTACCGGTGTGATGTACCACGACTACGCCCAGGGAACCGGTACCGGTAACAGCGCTGGCGGCAGTCTGGTGTCGGGGCGGATTGCCTACACCCTCGGGTTGGAGGGCCCGGCCGTTTCGGTGGATACGGCGTGTTCGTCATCGCTGGTGGCCCTGCATCTGGCCGCACAGTCGTTGCGGTCTGGGGAGTGCGATCTGGCGTTGGCCGGTGGTGTGGCGGTCATGGCCACCCCGGACATGTTCCTCGAGTTCA
The DNA here is from genome assembly GCF_046764875.1 of Nocardia arseniciresistens. NCBI lineage: Bacteria > Bacillati > Actinomycetota > Actinomycetes > Mycobacteriales > Nocardiaceae > Nocardia > Nocardia arseniciresistens. The sequence goes on along the minus strand of NZ_JBKORD010000009.1, from coordinate 312,108 downwards.
GCCGCCAGCGGGGGTTGGCGCCGGACGGGAGGTGCAAGTCCTTCGCCGATGCCGCCGACGGTGTCGCCTGGTCCGAGGGCGCCGGTATTTTGGTGTTGGAACGGTTGTCCGACGCCCGCCGCAATGGTCATCAGGTGCTTGCGGTGATCGCTGGTTCGGCGGTGAATCAGGATGGTGCCTCGAATGGTTTGACCGCGCCGAATGGTCCTTCCCAGCGGCGAGTGATCCGGCAGGCGCTGGCCAACGCCAGGATCTCGCCGGTCGAGGTCGACACGGTGGAGGCTCACGGCACCGGCACCACACTCGGGGACCCGATCGAAGCCCAAGCGCTGCTGGCCACCTACGGACAGGACCGTGACCAGGATCGCCCGTTGTGGCTGGGTTCGTTGAAGTCGAACATCGGTCATGCTCAGGCCGCTGCCGGTGTGGGTGGTGTGATCAAGATGGTGATGGCGATGCGGCACGGTGTGTTGCCGCGGACACTGCATGTCGATCAGCCCAGCACCAAGGTCGACTGGACCGAAGGTCATATCCGATTGCTGACCGAATCGGTGCCGTGGCCGGCAGTGGATCGGCCGCGTCGCGCTGGTGTCTCCTCGTTCGGCCTAAGCGGCACCAACGCCCACCTCATCGTCGAACAAGCCCCGGTATCGGACCCAGCTCCGGTGCCGGTGGTCAAGACGGTCCCGGCCGGTGGGTTGCTGCCATGGGTGGTCTCCGCGCGTAGTTGCAAGGCTCTCGCTGATCAGGCAGGGCGATTGGCCTCACATGTCGAGGTCCACGACTCGATCGACATCGGCTTCTCGCTCGCAACTTCGAGAGTGTTGTTCGAGCACCGGGCCGTGGTGCTGTCGCCCGACCGCGACGGCCTGTGGGCCGGCATACAAGCGCTGGGTCGCGCCGAATCCGTTCCGGGTGTGGTGACCGGTCGTGTGGTGGCGGGTTCGACGGGTGTGGTGTTTTCGGGTCAGGGTGCGCAGTGGGCTGGTATGGCTACTGAGCTCCACAATGCGTATCCGGTGTTTGCCGAGCATTTCGATGCGATTGTTGTCGAGTTGGATCTGCTGCTGGGGCAGTCGGTTTCGTTGGTTGCGGCGTTGGCGGACGGCGATCTGGTGGATCGGACGGTGTTCGCGCAGGCGGGGTTGTTCGCGTTCGAGGTGGCGTTGTTCCGGCTGCTGGAATCGTGGGGTGTGCGTGCGGATGTGGTGGCGGGTCATTCGATTGGTGAGGTCGCTGCCGCGCATGTGGCGGGGGTTATGTCGTTGGCGGATGCGTGTGTGCTGGTGGCGGCGCGTGGCCGGTTGATGCAGGCCCTGCCCGGCGGGGGAGCGATGGTCGCTGTTGGTGCTTCGGAAGCCGATGTACTGCCGTTGTTGTCCGCTGAAGTGTCGATCGCGGCGGTCAACGGTCCGTCGTCGGTGGTGCTCTCCGGTGTCGAGGACGCGGTCGCCGCGGTCGTCGAGGCGTGCGCCGAGCGTGGTTGGCGCACACGTAAGTTGCGGGTGTCGCATGCTTTCCATTCGGTGTCGGTGGAGCCGATGCTGGGCGAATTCGCGACGGCGATAGCGGGTTTGGCGTTCGGTCGGCCGAACATCCCGGTGATCTCCACGGTGACCGGTGCCCGGATCGCCGAGGAGATGTCGGATCCTTCGTATTGGGTGGGGCAGGTCCGTGACACGGTGCGGTTCGCCGATGCGGTCACCGCGATGGCGGGTATGGGTGTGGGGAGGTTCGCCGAGGTCGGGCCCGATGCGGTGTTGACTCCGATGATCGCTCAGATCGTGGATGACGGGCAGGTAAGCGCGGCTTCTGCCGTGGCGCTGGCGCGTCGAAACCATGCCGATGTGTCCACGGTGTCGGGTGGTGTGGCCGGGTTGTTCGTCTCCGGCGCCGAGGTGGATTGGGCGGGTTTCTACTCCGGTACCGGAGCCCAGCGAATCGACTTGCCCACCTATGCTTTCCAGCGTCGCCGCTATTGGATGGGTCAAGGTGCCGCCGGTAGTGGTGACGCTCGGTCGATGGGGCTGGTGGCTACCGGACACCCCTTGGTTTCGGCGGTGCTGTGGCAACCGGATTCCGATGTGGTCTCGGTGAGTGGCAGGTTGTCGCCGCAAATGCAGCCATGGCTGGCCGATCACCGGGTTATGGACACCGTGTTGTTCCCTGGTACCGGTCTCGTCGAACTCGCTCTGCATGCCGGGGAGCGGGTCGGCTGTTCGAGCCTCGAGGAGTTGGTCCTGCGGGCGCCGCTGGTGCTGTCGGAGTCGACTGGGGTTGCGGTGCGCGTTGTCGTCGGTGGCGAGGACAACGCGGGTCGTCGTGGGGTGCGGATCTTCTCCCAACCCGATGGTGATATCGATTCGTCGCGGTCGTGGACGCTGAACGCCGAGGGCGTGCTCGCGTCCGGAATTGCGAGCGCGGCTGCGGAACTGGTGCAGTGGCCACCGACTGGCGCGGTCGCCGTGGACATCGATGGTGTTTACGATTCCCTCGATGCGCAGGGCTATCACTACGGGCCGGTTTTCCAGGCGCTGAAGTCGGTGTGGCGTGCGGCGGACGGGGTGTACGCCGAGGTCGTATTGCCTGAGCAGGCCAGGGCCGAGGCGGAGCGGTTCGGTGTGCATCCGGCGTTGCTGGATGCGGCGTTGCATGCCTTGCGTTTCGCTGATGACGTGTCGGCGGAGGGCGCTGGGCTGGCGTTGCCGTTCGAGTGGTCCGGTGTGACGGTGCATGCGGCTGGGGCTGATGCGTTGCGTGTTCGGCTCACCCGTATCAGTGAACATACGGTTGGTTTGGATCTGGCGGATATGACGGGTGCTCCGGTGGCGACGGTGCGGCATTTGGCTTCTCGGCCTGTCGATCCCGCGCAGCTCACGGCTGGCACACCGATTGCCCGCACCGCTGTTTTCCAGGTCGGTTGGACACCGGTCACAGTGGCTGAAGCTGAGATCAGCGCCGTCTCATGGGCGGATCTCGGTGACGAGGTCGTTCCACAGGTGGTGGTGTTGGACTGTCCAACAGGCAGCGATCCCGCCACCATCCATGCTGCGACGCATGAGGTTCTCGAGGCATTGCAGTCCTGGACCGCGCAGGTTCGGTTTGCCGAATCGGTGCTGGTGGTCCGCACCAGCTGCGCTGTCTCGGTAGCCGGGGAAGACATCACGAACCTTGCCGGCGCCGCGGTGTCCGGTCTGGTTCGTTCCGCGCAGGCGGAGAATCCTGGCCGAATCCTGTTGCTCGACACCGATTCCGAAGCCGGTGCGTCGCTGGGCGGGATTGTCGCCGCGGCCGAACCTCAGATGGCCGTGCGTCATGGGCAGGTACACATCGCACGGCTGGCCCGTGTCGATTCCGCCTCGGTTGTCGCCGCCGAAACTGCCTCGGCGACCACCTCTTTCGACTCGGACGATACGGTTCTGATCACCGGTGCGAGTGGTCTGCTCGGTGGATTGTTCGCTCGACATCTGGTTGCCGCACACGGTGTTCGGCGCTTGTTGTTGTTGAGCAGGCGTGGTGCGGCCGGTCCTGATGTTGCCGAGTTGCGGGTGCAGTTGCAGGGTCTGGGTGCGGAGGTCGAGTTCGTCGCGTGCGATGTTGCCGATCGTGGTGCGCTCGCGCAGGTGTTGGCCGACATACCTTCAGGTCATCCGCTGACCGGGGTGTTCCATATGGCTGGTGTGCTCGACGATGGCGCCATCGCTTCGCTGACCGCAGACCGGATGGACACGGTGTTGCGGCCCAAGGTCGACGCTGCCCTGCACCTGCATGAACTGACCGCCGATCTGCCGTTGAAAGCGTTCGTGCTGTTCAGCTCGGCGGCCGGTGCGTTCGGTAACCCTGGTCAGGGTAACTATGCCGCGGCCAACGCGTGCCTGGATGCGCTTGCGTCACACCGCAGGACCTCGGGCCTTCGCGCCCAGTCTTTGGCCTGGGGTCTATGGGACGGTGGTATGGCCGAGACGCTCAGCGACGTCGACCGGCGCCGCATGTCTCGTTCGGGCCTGCTGCCTCTCTCGGAGGAACAGGGCCTCGCGCTGTTCGACGCGTCTACCCGGATCGACGCGACGACACTCGTTCTCGCACGTCTGGATCTGGATAGCATGCGCAGCGCGGGAGTCGCCGCGCCGGCGCTGTTCGCCAATCTGATTCCTGCTCGACGTAGAGCGGCATCGGGTGCTTTCACGGCGCTACGCGCTCGTTTGACGAACACTCCTGACAGCGAACGGCTCGGTGTTCTCGTCGAGATCGTCCGTGGCCAGATCGCCACGATCCTCGGTCACCAGAACGCGAGCGCGATCGCGGCCGACAAGGCCTTCAACGAGCTGGGCTTCGATTCGATCACCGCCGTCGAGTTCCGCAATACGCTCAACACCGTCACTGGCCTGCGGTTGCCCGCGACGCTGGTGTTCGACTATCCGACACCACAGGCATTGGCACAGTATCTCGCCGACGAATTCACCGGCACCAGTCAGGGCATCGAGGTCACCGCCAACAGGACTGTCGACGACGAGCCGATCGCCGTGGTGGCGATGAGCTGCCGTTATCCGGGTGGTGTCGCCTCGCCCGAAGACCTGTGGAATCTGGTCACCTCGGGCATTGACACCACCGGCGAGATGCCGGTGGATCGCGGCTGGGATATCGACGGAATCTACGATCCGGAGCCCGGCAAGGCTGGCAAGATCTTTACGCGTCAGGGGGGATTCCTGTATGCGGCAGCCGATTTCGATGCAGACTTCTTCGGGATCAGTCCGAACGAGGCGACGATGATGGATCCGCAGCAGCGATTGCTGTTGGAGGTGTCGTGGGAAGCGTTGGAACGCGCCGGTATTGATCCGGCGGTGTTGCGCGGTAGTTCTGCCGGGGTGTTCACGGGTGTGATGTACCACGATTACGCGCAGGGCAGTGGTGGCAACGCTTCCGGCAGTTTGGTGTCGGGTCGGATCGCTTACACGTTGGGTTTGGAGGGCCCTGCGGTGTCGGTGGATACGGCGTGTTCGTCGTCGTTGGTGGCGATGCATTTGGCTGCGCAGTCGTTGCGGTCGGGTGAATGTGATCTGGCGTTGGCCGGTGGTGTCGCGGTTATGGCGACGCCGGAGACGTTTGTGGAGTTCAGTCGCCAGCGTGGGTTGTCGCCGGATGGTCGGTGTAAGTCGTTCGCCGATTCCGCCGATGGTGTCGGCTGGTCCGAGGGGGCCGGCGTCCTGGTGTTGGAGCGTTTGTCCGACGCTCGCCGTAATGGTCATCAGGTGCTTGCGGTGATCGCGGGTTCGGCGGTGAATCAGGATGGTGCGTCGAATGGTTTGACTGCGCCGAATGGTCCGTCGCAGCGGCGGGTGATCCGCCAAGCGTTGGCGAATGCGGGGGTGTCCCCGGTCGAGGTTGATGTGGTGGAAGCTCACGGCACGGGTACCACTTTGGGTGATCCGATCGAGGCGCAAGCGTTGCTGGCCACTTACGGTCAGGGTCGCGATCCGGGTAGTCCGTTGTGGTTGGGTTCGTTGAAGTCGAATATTGGTCATGCTCAGGCTGCTGCGGGTGTGGGTGGTGTGATCAAGATGGTGATGGCGATGCGGCATGGTGTGTTGCCGCGAACCCTGCATGTGGATCAGCCCAGTACGAAGGTTGATTGGTCTGAGGGTCATGTGCGTTTGCTGACGGAGTCGGTGGCTTGGCCGGAGGCGGATCGGCCGCGTCGTGCTGGTGTGTCTTCGTTCGGCATCAGCGGCACGAATGCTCACGTCATTGTGGAGCAGGCCCCGGTGACCGTGTCAGTAGTGAAACCGGCTCCAGTATCGGTGGTCGAGACCGTTCCGACCATGTTGCCGTGGATGCTCTCGGCACGTAGTGATGAGGCTGTTGCCGGTCAGGCTGCTCGCCTGGCGTCGCACGTGGTCGATCATGACCGGGATCCGGTGGATGTAGGTTTCTCGTTGGCATCCACGCGTGGTGTTTTCGAGCATCGCGCTGTGGTGTTGGCCGAGGGACGGGATGATCTGCTCGCGGGTGTGCGGGCGTTGGCCGCCGGTGTGCAGGCACCCGATGTGGTGACCGGTCGTGTGGTGGCGGGTTCGACGGGGCTGGTGTTCTCGGGTCAGGGTGCGCAGTGGGCGGGTATGGCCGCCGAACTACATCGTGCGTATCCGGTGTTCGCGGAGGCTTTCGACGCGATTGTTGTCGAGTTGGATCCGCAACTGGGGCAACCGGTTTCGCTGAGTGCGGCGTTGGTGTCCGAGGATCTGGTGGATAGGACGGTGTTCGCGCAGGCTGGTTTGTTCGCGTTCGAGGTGGCGTTGTTCCGGCTGCTCGAATCGTGGGGCGTGCGAGCTGATGTGGTGGCGGGTCATTCGATCGGTGAGGTCGCGGCGGCGCATGTGGCCGGGGTGTTGTCGTTGATGGATGCGTGTGTGCTGGTGGCCGCGCGTGGCAGGTTGATGCAGGCGTTGCCTTCCGGGGGAGCGATGGTCGCTGTCGGCGCTTCGGAAGCCGATGTGCTGCCGTTGTTGTCCGATGAGGTATCGATCGCGGCGGTCAATGGTCCGTCGTCGGTGGTGCTCTCCGGTGTCGAAGACGCGGTCCTTGCCATCGTCGAGGCGTGCACCCAGCGTGGGTGGCGCACACGTAAGTTGCGGGTCTCACACGCTTTTCATTCGGCGTCGATGGAGCCGATGCTGGCCGAATTCGCGACGGCGATAGCGGGTTTGGTGTTCGCCTCACCGAGTATCTCATTGGTGTCGACGGTGACCGGTGCCCGGATCGCCGAGGAGATGTCGGATCCGTCGTACTGGGTGGGTCAGGTCCGTGAGACGGTGCGGTTCGCCGATGCGGTCGCGACGATGGCGGGTATGGGTGTGGCCCGGTTCGCCGAGGTCGGGCCGGATGCGGTGTTGACTCCGATGATCGCCCAGATACTCGATGACGGGCAGGTCAGCGCGGGGGCTGCGGTGGTGGCTTTGGCGCGTCGGGGTGAAGCAGATGCATCGGCCGTGTTGGGTGGGGTGGCAGGGTTGTTCGTGGCTGGAGCTCACGTCGATTGGGCCGTTCTATACGCCGGTATCGGAGCCGAGCGAGTCGACTTGCCCACCTATGCTTTCCAGCGTCGCCGCTATTGGATGCCCGAAGGTCCAGCCGACGGTGGTAATGCCCGGGCGATGGGTCTCGTCGCTACCGGACACCCCCTGGTCTCGGTGGTCGTATCACAACCGGACTCCGACGCGGTTACTCTCACCGGTCGCTTGTCGATGCTGACACACCCATGGCTGGCCGACCACATGGTTGTGGACACCGTGCTGTTCCCCGGTGCCGGTTTGGTCGAACTCGCCTTGTATGCCGGAGAACAGGTCGGTTGCTCGACCGTCGAGGAGTTGGTCCTACAAGCTCCACTGGCATTGTCGGAGTCCACCGGACTCGTTGTGCGCGTTGTTGTCGGTGCCGAGGACGAGACCGGTCGTCGCTCGGTGCGGACCTTCTCTCGGCCCGATGATGGTGTTGATTCGGTGGCGTCGTGGACGCTGAACGCCGAAGGCGTGCTCGCGTCCGGAATCGACAGCGCGGCTGCGGATCTGGTGCAGTGGCCGCCCGTCGGTGCGGTCGCGGTCGATATCGATGGGGTCTATGACTCTCTCGATGCGCAGGGCTATCACTATGGTCCGGTTTTCCAGGCGCTGCGGTCGGTGTGGCGTGGATCCGACGGGCTGCTCTATGCCGAGGTCGTATTGCCTGAGCAGGCTCGATCCGAGGCGGAGCGGTTCGGTGTGCATCCGGCGTTGCTGGATGCGGCGTTGCATGCCTTGCGTTTCGCCGATGACGTGTCGGCGGAGGGTGTCGGGCTGGCGTTGCCGTTCGAGTGGTCCGGTGTGACGGTGCATGCGGCTGGGGCTGATGCGTTGCGTGTTCGGCTGACTCGCATCGGTGCGCACGGTGTTGCTCTGGATCTGGCGGATATGACGGGCGCTCCGGTGGCGAGGGTGCGGCATTTGGCTTCCCGGCCAATCGATCCCGCGCAGCTCATGGGCACTGTGTCCGGCTTCGGTAAGGCGTTGTTCCAGATCGGCTGGACACCGATCGCGGTGCGTGAAGCTGAAGTCACCGCGGTAGCGTGGGCGGGGCTCGGTGAGCAGGTTCCGCAGGTGGTGGTGTTGGACTGCCCGAGGGGTAATGATCCCGCCGCTATCCATGCTGCGACTCATGAGGTTCTGGGGGTATTGCAGTCCTGGATTGCGGACAATCGGTTCGCCGAATCGGTGCTCGTAATCCAGACCAGCGGTGCTGTCTCGGTGGCAGGGGAAGACATCACGAACCTGGCCGGTGCCGCGGTGTCCGGTCTGGTTCGTTCCGCGCAGGCGGAGAATCCTGGCCGAATCCTGTTGCTCGACACCGATTCCGAACTCGACGGGCTGCTCGGGGGGATTGTCGCCGCGGCCGAACCGCAGGTGGCGGTGCGTGATGGGCGAGTACACATTGCGCGCCTCGGCCGCGTGTCCGCTCCGACGACCGCTTCAGCGGGAGACTCGACAGCCGATTCGGCTGTGAGTTCGTCCTTCGGCCCGGACGACACGATTCTGGTCACCGGTGCGAGTGGTCTGCTCGGTGGATTGTTCGCTCGACACCTGGTTGCCATGCGCGGTGTTCGGCGCTTGCTGTTGTTGAGCAGGCGTGGTGAATCCGCTCCCGGAGCCGCTGAGCTGCGGGTGCAGTTGCAGGGTCTGGGTGCGGAGGTCGAGTTCGTCGCCTGTGATGTTGCCGATTGTGGTGCGCTCGCGCAGGTGTTGGCCGACATACCTTCAGGCCATCCGCTGACCGGTGTGTTCCACCTGGCTGGTGTGCTCGATGACGGTGCGATCGGTTCGTTGACCCCGGCGCGGATGGATGCCGTGTTGGGGCCCAAGGTCGATGCCGCCCTGCACCTGCATGAACTGACCGCCGATCTGCCGTTGAAGGCGTTCGTGCTGTTCAGTTCGGTGGCCGGTGCGTTCGGTAACCCTGGTCAAGGTAACTACGCGGCGGCCAACGCGTGCCTGGATGCGCTTGCGTCACACCGCAGGACCTCGGGTAGTTGCGGTACGTCGTTGGCCTGGGGATTGTGGGACGGGGGTATGGCCGGGAAACTCAGCGACCAGGACCGGCACCGCATGTCCCGTTCGGGTTTGCTGTCGCTCTCGGAAGAACAAGGCCTCGCGCTGTTCGAGGCCGCGACAGGGTTGGACACAGCTGCCCTTGTCCTTGCCCGTTTCGATCTGGACGCTTTGCGCAGCACGGGATTCGAGGTGCCCGCACTGTTTTCCGCGCTGATCCCGCAACGCCGCAAAGCGGCCTCGGGTGCTTTCACTGCGCTACGCGCCCGGTTGGCGAACACTCCCGACGGTCAACGCTTCGGCGTCCTCGTGGAGATCGTGCGCGGTCAGGTCGCGGCGATTCTGGGTCATCAGAACGCGAATTCGATTGCGGCGGAAAAGGCTTTCAGCGAGCTGGGTTTCGATTCGCTCACCGCGATCGAGTTCCGTAACGCCCTCAACACCGTGACCGGTCTGCGGCTGCCCGCGACTCTGGTGTTCGACTACCCGACGCCACAGGCTCTGGCGAAATATCTGGCTGATGAGTTCGCAGGCACCAGCCGGGATGTCATGGTTACTGCCAGCAGGGCTGTCGACGACGACCCGATCGTTCTGGTCGGAATGGCCTGCCGTTATCCGGGTGGTGTCGCCTCGCCCGAAGACCTGTGGAATCTGGTCACTTCGGGTGCCGATGCCACCGGTGAGTTGCCGATGGATCGTGGCTGGGACATCGACGGTATCTACGATCCCGAACCCGGCAAGGCAGGCAAAACATATACCCGCCAGGGTGGATTCCTGTACTCCGCCGCCGATTTCGATGCGGATTTCTTCGGGATCAGCCCGAACGAGGCCACGGGGATGGATCCGCAACAGCGGCAACTTCTGGAAACTACGTGGGAGGCGTTGGAACGCGCGGGTATTGATCCGGCGGTGTTGCGCGGTAGTTCGACCGGGGTGTTCACCGGTGTGATGTACCACGACTACGCGCAGGGCAGTGGTGGCAACGCTACCGGCAGTTTGGTGTCGGGTCGGATCGCTTACACGCTGGGTTTGGAGGGCCCCGCCGTCTCGGTGGATACGGCGTGTTCGTCGTCGTTGGTGGCGATGCATTTGGCTGCGCAGTCGTTGCGGTCGGGTGAATGTGATCTGGCGTTGGCCGGTGGTGTCGCGGTTATGGCGACGCCGGAGACGTTTGTGGAGTTCAGTCGCCAGCGTGGGTTGTCGCCGGATGGTCGGTGTAAGTCGTTCGCCGATTCCGCCGATGGGGTGGGTTGGTCGGAAGGTGTTGGCGTCCTGGTGTTGGAGCGTTTGTCCGACGCGCAGCGTAATGGTCATCAGGTTTTGGCGGTGGTGGTGGGTTCGGCGGTGAATCAGGATGGTGCGTCGAATGGTTTGACTGCGCCGAATGGTCCGTCGCAGCGGCGGGTGATCCGGCAGGCGTTGGCGAATGCCGGGGTGTCGCCGGTCGAGGTTGATGTGGTGGAAGCTCACGGCACGGGAACGACTTTGGGTGACCCGATCGAGGCGCAAGCACTGTTGGCCACCTATGGGCAAGACCGTGACCAGGACCGTCCGTTGTGGTTGGGTTCGTTGAAGTCGAATATTGGTCATGCTCAGGCTGCTGCGGGTGTGGGTGGTGTGATCAAGATGGTGATGGCGATGCGCCATGGTGTGTTGCCGCGAACTCTGCATGTGGATCAGCCTTCGACGAAGGTTGATTGGTCTGAGGGTCATGTGCGTTTGTTGACGGAGTCGGTGGCGTGGCCGGTGGTTGATCGTCCGCGTCGTGCTGGTGTGTCCTCGTTCGGTATCAGTGGCACGAATGCTCACGTCATCATCGAGCAGGCCCCGGTTGCGGTGGCGGGTCAGGCACCGCTGCCGGTGGTTGAGCACATTTCGGCCGGTGGGGTGCTGCCGTGGGTGGTTTCGGCACGCAGCGACGATGCTCTTGCCGGTCAGGCTGCATGCCTGGTGTCGCATGTGGTCGATCACGACCGGGATCCGGTGGATGTAGGTTTCTCGTTGGCGTCGACGCGTGGTGTTTTCGAGCATCGTGCTGTGGTGTTGGCCGAGGGACGTGATGAACTGCTCGCGGGGGTGCGGGCGTTGGCTGCGGGTGTGCAGGCACCTGGTGTGGTGACCGGTCAAGTGATGGCGGGTTCGACGGGTCTTGTGTTTTCGGGTCAGGGTGCGCAGTGGGCGGGTATGGCTACTGAGCTCCACAATGCGTATCCGGTGTTTGCCGAGCATTTCGATGCGATTGTTGCCGAGTTGGATCTGCTGCTGGGGCAGTCGGTTTCGTTGGTTGCGGCGTTGGCGTACGGCGATCTGGTGGATCGGACGGTGTTCGCGCAGGCGGGTTTGTTCGCGTTCGAGGTGGCGTTGTTCCGGCTGCTCGAATCATGGGGAGTCCGAACCGATGTCGTAGCCGGTCATTCGATCGGTGAGGTCGCTGCCGCACATGTGGCGGGGGTTATGTCGTTGGCGGATGCGTGTGTCCTGGTGGCGGCGCGTGGCCGGTTGATGCAAGCGCTGCCGACGGGTGGCGCGATGGTCGCTGTCGGTGCCTCGGAGGCCGATGTCGCCGAGTTGCTGGCGTTGCTGGACGATGCGGTGCAGGTATCGATCGCGGCGGTCAATGGTCCGGCTTCGGTGGTGTTGTCCGGTGTCGAAGACGATGTCGTCGCTGTCGTTGATCGGTGTGCGGAGCGTGGTTGGCGGACGCATCGGTTGCGGGTCTCGCATGCTTTCCATTCGGTGTTGATGGAGCCGATGCTCACCGAATTCGCCATGGCGATAAAGGGTTTGGTGTTCACCCGCCCGAGCATCGCGTTGGTGTCGACGGTGACCGGTGCGCGGATCAGCGAGGAGATGTCGAATCCGTCGTATTGGGTCGGTCAGGTCCGGGACACCGTCCGGTTCGCCGACGCGGTCGCGACGATGACGGTTATGGGCGTGACCCGGCTCGCTGAGGTCGGCCCCGACGCCGTGCTTACCCCGATGATCGCTCAGATCGTGGATGACACACAGGCGGGCGCGGCTTCTACGGTCGTGGCGCTGGCGCGTCGAAACCATGCCGATGTGTCCACGGTGTCGGGTGGTGTGGCCGGGTTGTTCGTCTCCGGCGCCGAGGTGGATTGGGCGGGTTTCTACTCCGGTACCGGAGCCCAGCGAATCGACTTGCCCACCTATGCTTTCCAGCGTCGCCGCTATTGGATGGGTCAAGGTGCCGCCGGTAGTGGTGACGCTCGGTCGATGGGGCTGGTGGCTACCGGACACCCCCTGGCCTCGGCGGTCGTGTCACAACCGGATTCCGATGTGGTCGCCGTCAGTGGCAGGTTGTCGGTGCAGACGCATCCATGGTTGGCCGATCACCGGATCATGGACACAGTGCTGTTCCCCGGTACCGGTCTCGTCGAACTTGCCCTCCACGCGGGAGAACAGGTCGGGTGCTCGACCCTCGAGGAGTTGGTCCTACGAGCCCCACTGGCATTGTCGGAGTCGACTGGGGTTGCGGTGCGCGTTGTCGTCGACGCGGAGGAAGAGACCAGCCGTCGCGCGGTACGGATCTTCTCCCGGCCCGATGATGGTATCGATTCGTCGCGGTCGTGGACGCTGAACGCCGAGGGCGTGCTCGCGTCCGGAATCGCGAGCGCGGCTGCGGAACTGGTGCAGTGGCCACCGACTGGCGCGGTCGCCGTCGACATCGATGGTGTTTACGATTCCCTCGATGCGCAGGGCTATCACTACGGGCCGGTTTTCCAGGCGCTGAAGTCGGTGTGGCGTGCGGCGGACGGGGTCTATGCCGAGGTCGTATTGCCTGAGCAGGCTCGATCCGAGGCGGAGCGGTTCGGTGTGCATCCGGCGTTGCTGGATGCGGCGTTGCATGCCTTGCGTTTCGCTGATGACGTGTCGGCGGAGGGCGCTGGGCTGGCGTTGCCGTTCGAGTGGTCCGGTGTCACGGTGCATGCTGCTGGGGCTGATGCGTTGCGTGTTCGGCTCACCCGTATCAGTGAACATACGGTTGGTTTGGATCTGGCGGATATGACGGGTGCTCCGGTGGCGACGGTGCGGCATTTGGCTTCCCGGCCAATCGATCCCGCGCAGCTCACGGCTGGCACACCGATTGCCCGCACCGCTTTGTTCGATATCGGCTGGACACCGATCTCGGTGTCCGAAGCCGATCTCACCGCCCTGTCGTGGACGGATGTCGGTGACGAGAGCGAGCAGGTCGCGCAGGTGGTGGTGTTGGATTGCCCGGCGGGTAATGATCCCGCCGCTATCCATGCTGCGACTCATGAGGTTCTCGAGGCATTGCAGTCCTGGACTGCCGATCATCGGTTCAGTGAGTCGGTGCTGGTGATTCGGACCAGTGGTGCGGTAGCGGTTGCTGGGGAAGACATTACGAACTTGGCCGGTGCTGCTGTGTGTGGTCTGGTTCGTTCGGCGCAGGCGGAAAGTCCCGGCCGGATCGTGTTGATAGACACCGATTCCGAACTCGACGGGCTGCTTGGTGGGATTCTGGCTTCGGCCGAACCTCAGGTGGCGGTGCGTGATGGGCGGGTACACAGTGCGCGGCTGGCCCGACTGGTCCCCACTGACGCGACCCCTCCGGTGACTGACTTCTTCGATCCGGATGACACTGTTCTGATTACCGGCGCCAGCGGCTACCTCGGTGGGTTGTTCGCCCGGCACCTGGTCAACGCCCATGGTGTGCGCCGACTTTTGTTGTTGAGCAGGCGTGGTGAATCCGCTCCCGGCGCTGCGGAGTTGCGTGCGGAGTTGCAGCATCTCGGTGCCGAGGTCGAGTTTGTGGCTTGTGATGTCGCCGATCGCGGCGCGCTCGGCGAGGTGTTGGCAGGCGTGCCCGCCGGTCACCCAGTCACGGGTGTGTTCCACCTGGCCGGTGTGCTCCATGATGGTGCCATCGCGTCGCTGACCCCGGATCGGATGGATACGGTGTTGGGGCCCAAGGTCGATGCCGCCCTACATCTGCATGAACTGACCGCCGATCTGCCGTTGAAGGCGTTCGTGCTGTTCAGCTCCGTGGCCGGTGCGTTCGGCAATGCTGGTCAAGGCAACTATGCCGCGGCCAATGCGTGCCTGGATGCCCTGGCGGCACACCGCAGGGCATCCGGGCTCCGCGGCAAGTCTTACGCCTGGGGTCTATGGAGCGTGGACGGAGGGATGGCCGCAGAACTCAGCGATGTCGACCGGCACCGCATGTCTCGTTCGGGCCTGCTGCCGCTCTCGGAAGAACAGGGGCTCGCGCTGTTCGATGCGGCTACCGCGATCGACGTGGCGGCCCCCGTGCTTGCCCGTTTCGACCTGGATGCCATGCGTAGCTCCGGATTCGCCGCACCCGCGCTGTTTTCCGCGCTGATCCCGCAACGCCGGAAAGCGGCCTCGGGTGCTTTCACTGCGCTACGCGCTCGGTTGGCGAACACTCCCGAGAGTGAACGTTTCGGTGTTCTCGTGGAGATCGTGCGTGGTCAGGTCGCGACGCTTCTCGGTCATCAGAACGCGAACGCGGTCGCCGCCGACAAGGCCTTCAACGAGCTGGGTTTCGATTCGGTCACCGCGATCGAGTTCCGCAACGCTCTCAACACTGTGACGGGTCTGCGGCTGCCCGCGACTCTGGTGTTCGATTATCCGACACCGCAGGCTTTGGCGAAGTACCTGGCTGATGAGTTCGCAGGCACCAGCCGGGATGTCGTGGTTACTGCCAGCAGGGCTGTCGACGACGACCCGATCGTTCTGGTCGGAATGGCTTGCCGTTACCCCGGAGGGGTTAGGTCTCCTGAGGAGCTCTGGGAACTGGTCCGTATTGGTGGGGATGCGGTATCGACGCTCCCGATCGACCGCGGCTGGGACATAGATGGCATCTACGATCCCGAACCTGGCCGGGTGGGGAAGTCCTATACCCGGGAAGGTGGGTTCCTGCACACCGCCGCCGATTTCGACGCGGATTTCTTCGGGATCAGCCCGAACGAGGCCACGGGGATGGATCCGCAACAGCGGCAACTCCTGGAAACCACGTGGGAAGCGTTGGAACGCGCCGGTATTGATCCGGCGGTGCTGCGTGGCAGTTCGACGGGTGTCTTTACCGGTGTGATGTACCACGACTACGCCCAGGGCAGTGGTGGCAACGCTACCGGCAGTTTGGTGTCGGGTCGGATCGCCTACACGCTGGGGCTGGAGGGCCCCGCCGTCTCGGTGGATACGGCCTGTTCGTCATCGCTGGTGGCGATGCATTTGGCTGCGCAGTCGTTGCGGTCGGGTGAATCCGATTTGGCATTGGCCGGTGGTGTGGCGGTGATGGCGACCCCGGAAACTTTCGTGGAGTTCAGTCGCCAGCGGGGACTTGCGCCGGACGGGCGGAGTAAGTCGTTCGCCGATTCCGCCGATGGTGTCGGCTGGTCCGAGGGTGCTGGTGTTTTGGTGTTGGAGCGTTTGTCCGACGCTCGCCGTAATGGTCATCAGGTTTTGGCGGTGATGGTGGGTTCGGCGGTGAATCAGGATGGTGCGTCGAATGGTTTGACTGCGCCGAATGGTCCGTCGCAGCGGCGGGTGATCCGGCAGGCGTTGGCGAATGCCGGGGTGTCGCCGGTCGAGGTTGATGTGGTGGAAGCTCACGGCACGGGAACGACTTTGGGTGATCCGATCGAGGCGCAAGCACTGTTGGCGACCTATGGGCAAGACCGTGACCAGGACCGTCCGTTGTGGTTGGGTTCGTTGAAGTCGAATATTGGTCATGCTCAGGCTGCTGCGGGTGTGGGTGGTGTGATCAAGATGGTGATGGCGATGCGGCATGGTGTGTTGCCGCGAACTCTGCATGTGGATCAGCCTTCGACGAAGGTTGATTGGTCTGAGGGTCATGTGCGTTTGTTGACCGAGTCGGTGGCGTGGCCGGAGTCGGGTCGTCCGCGTCGTGCTGGTGTGTCCTCGTTCGGTATCAGTGGGACCAATGCTCACGTCATCCTGGAACAGGCCCCGGCCGTGGATTCGGTGCCGGTGGTGAAGACCGACCCGGCCGGTGGGGTGCTGCCGTGGGTGGTTTCGGCACGCACCGACGATGCTCTTGCCGGTCAGGCTGCCCGCCTGGTGTCTCATATGGCAGACCATGACCAGGACCCGATCGATGTTGGTTTCTCGCTGGCCAGCACACGCGGTGTGTTCGAGCATCGGGCTGTTGTCCTGGGCGACGTTCGCGACGCTCTCCTCACCGGAGTGCGGGCGCTGGCAGGGGGCGTCCAGGCTGCCGGTGTGGTGACCGGTCGTGTGGTGCCGGGTTCGACGGGGCTG
The DNA here is from genome assembly GCF_046764875.1 of Nocardia arseniciresistens. NCBI lineage: Bacteria > Bacillati > Actinomycetota > Actinomycetes > Mycobacteriales > Nocardiaceae > Nocardia > Nocardia arseniciresistens. The sequence continues at coordinate 295,750 of NZ_JBKORD010000009.1, read as the reverse complement.
GTGTTTTCCGGTCAGGGTGCGCAGTGGGCTGGCATGGCCGCCGAGCTACTGGTGTATCCGGAATTCGCCGCGCACTTCGACGCGATCGTCGCGCAACTGGATCCAATACTGGGACAGTCGGTTTCGCTGAGTGCCGCATTGACCGACGATGCCTTGGTGGATCGGACGGTGTTCGCGCAGGCGGGGTTGTTCGCGTTCGAGGTGGCGTTGTTCCGGCTGCTCGAATCGTGGGGTGTGCGTGCGGATGTGGTGGCGGGTCATTCGATCGGTGAGGTCGCTGCCGCGCATGTGGCGGGGGTTATGTCGTTGGCGGATGCGTGTGTTTTGGTGGCCGCGCGTGGCCGGTTGATGCAGGCCCTGCCGACGGGCGGAGCGATGGTCGCTGTCGGTGCTTCCGAGGCCGAGGTGCTGCCGTTGTTGTCCGGTGAGGTGTCGATCGCGGCGGTGAATGGTCCGTCGTCGGTGGTGCTCTCCGGTGTCGAGGAAGCTGTCCTGGCTGTTGTCGGCACGTGCGTCGAAAATGGTTGGCGCACGTATCGTTTGCGGGTCTCCCATGCTTTCCATTCGGTATTGATGGAGCCGATGCTGGCCGAATTCGCTACGGCGATAGCGGGTTTGACGTTCGCTCCGCCGAGTATCTCATTGGTGTCGACGGTGACCGGTGCCCGAATCGAACACGAGATGTCCGACCCGTCGTATTGGGTAGGGCAGGTCCGGCAGGCAGTGCGATTTGCCGACGCTGTCGCCGCGATGACAGATCTGGGCGTGACTCGGTTCGCCGAGGTCGGGCCCGATGCGGTCCTGACCCCGATGATCGCTCAAACCCTCGACACCGCAACAACAATCCCTCTGATCAGACGTGACAACGCAGACCCCGCCACCTTGCTGACCGGGCTCGCTCGGCTCTACGTCGCGGGCACGATAGTGAATTGGGCGGCCTACTACGCCGGTACCGGAGCAGCGAAGACAGATCTACCGACATACAACTTCCAGCACCGCCGCTTCTGGACCGCCGGCCAACTGCACACCGGAGAGGCGTACGCGCTCGGTCTGCGATCCACCGAACACTCCATGCTGGGCGCGTTGGTAGCGCAGCCGGAGAGCGGGGGCGTCAGATTCACCGGCCGCCTGTCCACGGCCACCCATCCCTGGCTGGCCGATCATGACGTGTTCGGTGCCGTGCTGCTACCCGGCACCGGATTCGTCGAGCTGGCCATCTATGCCGGAGACCAGGTCGACTGTCCGCAACTGGAGGAACTCACCCTTCGGGCGCCGCTCGTGGTCCAGGGGCATGGCGGAGTGCAGATCCAGGTGATCGTCGGTGACGGTGACGAGTCCGGTCGCCGACGGATCGACATCTACTCGCGCCAGGATGTCGACGATCCGTCGGTCCCGTGGACTCACCATGCGGAAGGCACCGTGAGCCCGATCCGGCAGACCGACGAAGCAGAAAGCTGGGCCGACTTCGCGCAGTGGCCACCGGCCGGTGCCACGGAGGTGATGGTGGCCGGCGCATACGACGAACTCGCCGACAACGGGTACAACTACGGGCCCGCCTTCCAAGGTCTGGAAGCTCTCTGGCGCCGCGGCGAGGATCTCTTCGCCGAGGTCGCTCTGCCCGAGCAGACCTCTGCCCAGGGCTATGGCGTCCATCCGGCGCTGCTCGATGCGGCAATGCACGCACTGCCCTTCGGCCTTCCGCAGGGCGTGGACGAGGATGCCGAGCGTCCGACCCTCGTGCCATTCGCTTGGTCTTCGGTGCGTTTGCGCGCCGACGGCGCTCGCCGGGCGCGGGTTCGGTTGACCTTTCCGAATCCGGGGACAGTCACCCTGACCATGGCCGATTCCGGTGGTGCGCCCATGCTTTCGGTACAGTCCCTCGAATTGCGCCCGTTGTCCCTCGAACTGCTCGCGGCCTCATCCCGGCCCGCGCACGACGGACTGTACGAGGTCACCCGGCGGCCAGGACCGGAGTTGCGCTCGGTTGCGGGAGCCTCCTGGGCCGAGTGGGGCGCGGCGGAATCGGCCTCGGTCTTCCTCTTCCGGCCTCCGGTCGACGGCGGTGACGTGACGGCCCGGCTGCGCACTGCTTTGCACCGCACGCTCGGCGTCATCCAGGAGTTCTCGAGCGAAGAACGCTACGCCGTAAGCACTCTCGCCGTGATCACCGACAGCACGGCCGATCCGGCCGCGGCCGCGGTATGGGGACTGGTACGCGCGGCGCAGGCGGAGAACCCGGGGCGGATCGTGCTCATCGAGGCACCCGAAGGGACAACGGCGGATCACCTTGTAGCAGCAGCGCTGACGGGCGAGCCGGAACTGGACGTCCATGCGGATGGGCTGGGCCGGGACGCAATGACGCGGGTGCCGCGGCTCATCCGTGCCGTGTCGCCCGAATCGGAGCGGCCGACACCGTGGGATTCCGAGCGGACTGTGTTGATTACTGGTGGTACCGGCGGAGTCGGTCGCCACCTCGCCAAGCATCTGGTGAGTGAGCACGGCGTGCGACACCTGCTGTTGGCGGGCCGACGTGGACCAGCCGCCGCTGCGGATCTCATCGAGGAACTCGACGCTCTCGGCGCCGAGGTGCGTGTAGCCGCATGCGATGTCGGAAACCGCGCAGCGCTGCGAGACCTTCTTGCCTCGATACCCGCGGCGCATCCGTTGGGCGCGATCGTCCACGCGGCGGGCGTCACACACAACGGGCTGGTCGGTAACTTGACGCCGGAGCAGATCGACTACTGCCTCGGTGCCAAGGCCGATGCCGCCTGGTACCTGCACGAGCTCACCAGTGCGGCCGGGCTGTCCGCCTTCGTGATGATCTCCTCGGTGGCAGGCTCGGTGCCGCCCCCAGGTCAGGGTGGCTATGCGGCCGCCAATGTGTTCCTCGACGCGCTCGCGACCCACCGTCACGCCGAAGGCTTGGCGGCCACCTCGCTCGCCTATGGCCTGTGGGACACCGAAACCGGACTGACCGATCGGCTCAGCCAGGCCGACCGGCAGCGTATGCGCCGCCAAGGTGTGCCGCCACTGGCTGCCGCCAAGGCGCTCGAACTGTTCGACGCGGCATTGTCCACGGACCGTCCGGTACACGTGCCGGTCGAGCTCGATCTTGCCGCGTTGCGTGCCCTGGACGCGGTGCCCGCGCTGCTCAGCGACTTGGTCAAGCGGACCGGGCGTCGGCAGAGCACCGGAACACAGGATGTGGGTGCACTCCGCCGACGACTGGCACAGCTGTCCGAGTCCGAACAGGAGCAGTGGCTTCGGACGCACATCCTCGAGAATGTGGCGAGACTGCTGGGACATGAGAGCGTTGACGCACTCGACCCCGAGCGGGACTTCCTCGAATCGGGGTTCGACTCCCTGGCCGCCATGGAGTTGCGAACCGCCCTCAACGCGTCCACCGGCCTGACGCTGCCGACCGCCGCGATCTTCGATCACAAGACGCCGGCGGCGCTGGCCCGATACCTGCGGACGGAGCTCACCGCGGCCTCACGGACCGACCATGAACCCGGTGGTGCGGACGACTCGATGTACGGGATGTTCCGTGGCGCGGTGGTGTCCGGCCAGGTCGCCAAGGGTTTCGCTGTGTTGCGGGCGGCGGCGGAGTTGCGCGAGCAGTTCTCGTCGGCCCACGAACTTGACCGACTTCCGGTGCCTACCCGGCTCGCCACTGGCTCCGCGCTGCCACGCGTTATTTGCCTCGCGCCGCCACTGGCCACCGGCGGCGCGCATCAGTACGCCCGGATCGCATCGCACTTGCGAACTGCCCGTGACGTTTTGGCGCTGCCGCCGATCGGTTGCCGGACGGGAGAGCCACTGCCGACGACGCCGACGGCGGCCGCGGAAGCATTGGCGCGCTCCGTCCTCGATGCGGCGCAGGGAGATCCGTTCGTGCTGGTCGGATACTCCTCGGGTGGCCTGTTGGCCTACCTCGTCACCGAGCACCTGGAAGCGGCCGGTGGTCCAGCGCCCGCCGGGGTGGTCATGTTGGACACCTACACGGTGCACGACGATGGCGAATGGTTGCTTCGGCCGATGGCCGAACACATGGTGTCGGCAGAGGCTACATTCGGACGTTTCGACCAGGCCCGGCTGACCGGCATGGGCCGGTATGTGCGGCTCCTACAGGAGATAGTGCCCGGCTCCGTCGCCACGCCGACTTTGTTCATCCAGTGCGCCCAGACCTTCCTGGGGAGCTCATCGGATCGCGTGAACTGGCAGGCCGAACCGTGGGACTCGACGCATACCGTTGTTTCGGTACAGGCTGACCACTTCACAATCCTGGAGGACGGTTCGGCCGATGTCGCCGGAGCGATCGAGGACTGGCTCGGGAGCTAGGACGCCTAGGACATATCTCCCAATAGCTCGAGCCATTCGACTGCGAGTGCCATGACGAATCCGGCGCGGTAGACGATGGCGAGTTTTTCGTGGCGGGTGGCGAGGCCGCGTGTCGAACCATGGGAATTAGTCCGAAATTGCCGTAAGGCAGGAGATTTCGTGCGTGGAAGGCGGATGTAATGACCCACAATTTTTCCGGAACCCGAATGGCGAGTAGCTCAGGTGAAAGTTGTTGCAATGAAAGAAGAAACGATACCAATCATCTTGTCGGAAAGGCTCCGACTGTATCGTCCTCGGCAGCGACAAAAGGAGTAAGCTCAATCCATTCGGTGTCGATAACATCGAACAATTAGTAACGGACGACGGCGACCAGATGCCAAGTCGGCCGAATGTCCCATGGCGGAGCATTGTCGATCGAACAGAGCAGCCGAGGAGGCATCATGACAGCGGTCCAGAACTTCATCGACGGCAAGCTGGTCGACTCGGTCGGCGGTGCGACGATGGCGCTCGTCGACCCTGCCACCGGCGACGAGTACGGCACCGCCCCGGCGTCCAACGAACAGGACATCGACAACGGGTACGCGGCGGCGGCCAGGGCGTTCAGTGACTGGAAGCGCACGACGCCGTCGCACCGCCAGAAGGCGCTGTTGGACTTCGCCGACGAGTTGGAGACTGTCGCCGGCGCGCTTGTCGAGGCCGAGTGCCGCAACACCGGCAAGCCGAACCACGTCACCTCGGCAGTAGAGATCCCGCAGATGCTCGACCAGACCCGATTCTTCGCGGGGGCGGCACGGGTACTCGAGGGCAAGTCGGCCTGCGAGTACCTGGCGGGGCATACATCGTGGATCCGCCGGGAGCCGGTCGGCGTCATCGGGCAGGTGACGCCGTGGAATTACCCGATGATGATGGCAATCTGGAAGTTTGTTCCCGCGATCGCGGCGGGCAACACTGTGGTGATCAAGCCGAGTGACACCACGCCGGTGACGACGGTGATGCTGGCCCAACTGGCCTCCAAGCACCTGCCGCCAGGCGTGCTCAACGTGGTAACCGGTGACCGGGTGACCGGTGCGGCGATGGTCGCGCATCCGACCCCGGAGATGGTGTCGATCACCGGTTCGGTGGCCGCGGGCCGTGCGATCGCGGAGTCGGCCGGAGGCCGCCTGAAGCGCACACATCTGGAGTTGGGCGGCAAAGCGCCGGTAATCGTGTTCCCTGACGCCGATATCGCTGCTGCCGCCAAGGGGATCGCTGCCTCGGGCTATTTCAACGCCGGGCAGGATTGCACGGCGGCCACGCGGGTGCTTGGTCACGCGTCGGTGGCCGATGACTTGACTGCGGCGCTGGCCGAGCAGGCCGGCAGTGCGACAACGACTTTCGGCAAGGCCGCCGATGACGAGGACGCCTGGGTGCCACCGGTCAACAACGCCGACCAACTCCAGCGGGTGCTCGGCTTCCTCGACCAGGTGCCCGATCACGCTTCGGTCGTGGCAGGTGGGCACCGGCAGGGCGGCCACGGGTATTACGTCGAGCCGACGGTCATCGGCGGGCTGCTGCAGCACGACCGGATGAGCCAGCACGAGATCTTCGGCCCGGTGATCACCGTGCAGTCGTTCACCGACGAAGACGAGGCGATCCGGTGGGCCAACGGCGTCGAGTATGGGCTGGCTTCCTCGGTGTGGACCAGGGATGTGTCAAGAGCGCTCCGCGTGTCGGCCGCGCTCGACTTCGGCTGCGTGTGGATCAACACCCACACCGCGCTGATCGCCGAGATGCCGCACGGTGGGTTCAAGTCGTCCGGGCACGGCAAGGACCTGTCGATGTACGGGCTGGAGGACTACACCCGCGTGAAGCACGTAATGGCCAAGATCGACCAGTAGGACTTTGTCAGAAGGGCCGCCACCGCGATACGCGCATTACAGCGAGTTCGTATCGGACTGGTTGCTGCCGGTCACCACAGCGCGAATCGGCGGCAACAACAGGCAAGGCCAATCCACGAATCACCGGCACCGTTGCCGCGGACATGCCGGCCGCGTCCGGCGCGGGGCAAACAGGGATGTCGAAAATTTGCGATCACCAACATCCCTGTCCCGTAGATGGTGCCGGTTCGCTGGCTACCGCATATACGGAATCGATGGCGGCATCGGATCTTCGACATATGTGACACGCATCGGCTCGTTCGGTTCGGCTGCCCCTTTGAGGCGCCCCCGCATGAGGCCCTGGGGCGGAAACCGTGCCCAATATCGCGGGGTAGCCAACCATTTGCAGTGACAGTCGTATACTCGCGATATGGCGGATGAATCGTCCTCCACGGAATTCTCCGAGACGCCGATTCTTGTGGTGCAGACCAGGGAACGCGTCTATCGGCTACGTGCCGGGGGCGCATACCATGTCGGTCGCGATCCGACGTCCGACATTGTTGTGACCGATCCGCGCACATCTTCGTTGCATGCCGTCCTGGAGCGGGGTGCAGACGGTTGGGAAATCGAGGACGCCGGTAGCCTCAACGGCATCTTTTTCGCGGGCCATCGCGTCGACCGGATGACGATCGACCGAGACGAGACGTTTCAGCTCGGGCACGCCGTGGACGGCGAGCAGCTGGCCTGCTCGGTGGAAGCGCAACCCGGCAACGAGTCCGGTGGCGATATGGCGGGAGACACGATCGTCGTCCCCGATCCCGGCTACAACCTCGACGATGAAGCAACGGTCGAGTATCGGCCGGGCCGGCCCAGGGGAGTGTCGCGGTCGTCACCTCCGGCGGCCCACCCCAGCACGGTCGTCCGGATCACATCGCCCACGCTTCGGATCGGGCGCGCCGCCGACAACGACATCGTCGTGCCCGACCTCATGGTCTCTCGCCATCATGCCGAACTGCAGGTGATCGCCGAAGGCAGGTATCGAGTCGTCGACCTCGACAGCCACAACGGCACCTACGTCAACGGCCATCGCATCGACGCCGCGGACCTGTCCGAATCCGACTTGATCGGCATGGGGCACACCACCTACCGACTCGTCGGCAACGAACTGCGCGAGTCCGTCGACACCGGTGACATCTCGGTCTGCGTGCAAAACCTCATCGTGCGGACCCCCGAGGGCAAGGTACTCCTCGACGATGTGACCTTCCCTATCCCGCAGCGCTCGCTCGTCGGGGTCATCGGACCCAGCGGAGCGGGCAAGTCGACCTTGTTGGGCGCGGTCACCGGGCTGCGGCCCGCGACCGAGGGGACCGTCCGCTACGACGGACGCGACCTGTACACCGATTACGATGAGCTCCGGCACCGGATCGGGCTCGTTCCGCAGGAGGACATCCTGCACAATCAGCTTCCGACGCGACGTGCCCTGCTCTACGCGGCCGAACTGCGCTTCCCCGGTGACACACGCGGCGAGGAGCGCGAACAGCGAGTCGACGAAGTCCTTGACGAACTCGGTTTGACGCGGCACGCCGACACCCGCATCGATCGGCTCTCCGGCGGGCAACGCAAACGGGTGAGCGTGGCTCTGGAGTTGCTGACCAAACCGTCTCTGTTATTCCTCGACGAACCGACCTCCGGCCTGGACCCGGGCCTGGACAAGACGGTCATGGAAATGCTGTCCGAACTGGCCCACGACGGGCGCACCGTCATCGTCGTCACCCACAGCGTGGCGAATCTCGATTCGTGCGACCGCCTGCTGGTTCTGGTGCCTGGTGGCAGGCTGGCCTATTACGGACCGCCCGCAGAGGGGTTGCAGGAATTCGGGCAGCGCACCTGGGCCGAGGTGTTCCAGGCATTCGATCGGGAGGAGGACCGCGACTGGGCCGGTGAGTTCCGGGGCTCCCCGCGCTTCGAGAACTACGTCGATGTCGGGCCGATTGACGACGTCGGACAGGCGGAAGTGCAGCGCCCACCGGCACCGCCGCCCGCGCCGCAGTCCAAGCTCAGCCAGCTCAGCACACTGTGCAGGCGCTACTTGGCGGTGATCGCCTCGGACCGCAGCTATTTGGCGTTACTCGGCGTAATGCCGCTGCTGCTAGGCGGTTTGATCGCTGCGATCCCATCGGGCGAGGGGTTCATCGGGGCACCGGGAACCAACACCGACGCCCCGACCAAGCTCATGATCTTGATATTCGGTGCTTGCTTCGTCGGCACCGGCAACTCGATTCGCGAGATCGTCAAGGAACAGACGATCTACCACAGAGAACGCGCGGCGGGCCTGTCGGCCGGAGTCTATTTGATGTCGAAACTGCTGGTCTTGGGTGTGATCACCATCCTTCAGGCGGTGGTGTTGTTCCTGATCGGCACTATCGGTGAGAGTTTCCCGCCGAAAGGGATATTCACCTCGGTCGAGTTGGAATTGATCTTGGCGATGGCGATGCTGGGCATCGCGTCGCTGGCGATGGGCTTGCTGGTGTCGGTCTCGGTGAACACCTCGGAAAAGACACTGCCGTTGCTGATCGTGCTGTCGATGGCACAACTCGTGCTCACCGGCGGTCTGGTGCGGCTGCCCGGCACGCCCGTTCTGCAACAGCTGTCCTACCTGTCACCGTCTCGCTGGGGCTACGGCGCTGGAGCGGCCAGTCTCGACCTGGACACCCTCTCACCGCACGATGGTGGACCCGACCCGCTGTGGAAACACACCCTCGGCACGTGGCTGCTCGACATGGGAGTCGTCGCGGGACTGGGAGTCGTCTTCCTCGCGCTGGCCTGGTACCGCCTGTACCAGCTGCGTCCACGACGCCGTGGTGCCCGCCGTGCGAGGCTTTGACGCCCAGCGACGCGAACCGCTGGCTCGACGGCCAGCCGGCTTGCGCAGGTCAACGGCGCGTAGGTAAGTGTGTGCAGCCGCTACCACGTGAGCACAGACACGCTCTAGCTCGACAGCGCTCGAGCGCAATGATCGCGGATCAACTGTCCGATCGGCCCACAATTCGAATCGATGAAGAAATGACCGCCTGGAAATGATTTCGCGAAGAAGCTTCCGGTGGTGTGCGAGCCCCATACCTGGATTTCCGCGAGACTCGCATCTGGGTCACGATCGCCGACAATTGCGACGATAGGGCTGCTGATCATCGCGGCCGTACCGCACTCGTAGGTCTCGATGGCCCGGTAGTCGTTCCTGACGATCGACAGGATCAACTCTCGAAATTCAGGATCCTCGAGCAACGCTGGTGGTGTACCGCCGGACCGCAGTAGGTGCTCACCGAGTTCTCGATCGCTCAGCAGGTGCATTCGCAGCTCGGGTACCGTCGCTGAAGGCGCGCGACGGCCGGAAGCGAATAGAACCCTCGCGCTCGCTCCCAATTCGTGCTCGAGCCGCCTGCATGCCTCGAAAGCTACGACAGATCCCATACTGTGCCCGAACAAGGAGAAAGCCTGGGCACCGTCGACCGCTTCTATCAGCTCGGGCAGCAAGCCATCGACGAGGTCGGAGATATTCCCCACCAGCGGTTCACGTCTTCTATCCTGTCGCCCCGGATACTGAACAGCGAGAACCTCATACTCTGCGCCCACGTATTCGGCCAATGGCCCGAAGGATATGGCGGAGCCGCCTGCGTGCGGAAAGCAGACCAATTTATGGGATCCCTCCCGCGGCGGGGGAGACATGCGACGTAGCCAGTTATTTCCCATAGGGGGAGCGCCTTTCGTTACGGTGAGCTAGAGGCTCGATGGAGTGTGCTCGAGCCGCACCACCGCACTCCAAGGCTTCCACGAATTCTCGAGCGGCTTGCGGGGATCCGGCTGTGGGAAGAGTGTGAACGGCTTCATGAACCAGGGCAGCCGGTTGAACCGGTGTGCCGCCGGGACAAGAGGTTCCACCTCGTCGGCCGTCCAGCCGAGGTCGGTGAAGAAGCCGAGCGGGTCGACCGGACCGAACTGCCATGGGGCGTTGGCCAGCAGTTCGGTGGTGGCCTTACCCATTCGCTTCACAATCGCCTTGTTATTGACATCCAGTGCCCACCAAGCGATTTCAGGGCGATTCAGCGCGGCGGCCAAGCTGACGACTTCGTCGTCGCTGAGGTAGTAGATCAGCCCCTCGGTGAGCACCAGCGCCCGCTGCGCACCCGAGAGGGCCTTGTCGAGGAACTGCTGCCGCGCCGCTGGATCGGCGAGATCCACCGCTGTGCGGGTGAGCGCACAGCGCGGTGACTCCCCGGTCAGCAGCGTGTTCTTCTCGGCGACCAATTCGGGGAGATCGGCCTCGATCCACCGGAGTTCGGCAGGCAGCTCCAGCCGGTACGGGCGGGTATCCATACCCGCGGCCATATTGACCACCAGATCGCAGCCCTGCGCGATGGCCTTCAGTATCAGGTCGTCGATGAGTTTGGTCCGAGTGACCAGGCTCCAGCCATTGAGCATCAATCGCGGCGTGCGGGCGGCTATGGCGCGGCCCCGCTCCCCGGCGGCACGGTCGGCGAGGGGATCGTGGAAGAGGGCGTCGGGGCGGGCGGATTCGGCAGCCCGGAAGGCGGCCACCCAGCGGGCGGTGTCGGAAACATTGGCAACGAGTTCAGCGCTCTCTTCCACCAGCGCAGTCTTACATAGCAAGCGAAACGATGCCCAAATGGTTGCCGGCCAGCGCACACTCAATCGGTAACGGTAATCGGGAGGCGCTCGAGGCCTCGGGCCCAGATCGTCGGCCGCCAGGTCAGTTCGTCCTCTCCGATCGCCAGGCCGAAATCGCCTAGTCGTGTGAGCAGCGTTTCGAACGCGACCTCGCTCTCCACGATGGCGAACGGTGCGCCGAGGCAGTAGGTGATGCCGCGGCCGAAGTCGAGATGCTCGGCTTTGTGCGGCCGATCCAACCGGAACACCCCAGGGTCCGGAAACTTCTCGGGGTCGCGGTTGGCAGCACCGAACAGCGCGACCAGTGACTCGCCTGCGGCCAAGTCCACCTCTCCCAACCGAGTCGCCTTCGCGGTCTGCCGCGGAACATAGGTGACCGGCGAGTCGTACCGAAGCGTCTCGGTGACAACATCGGCGACCCGCTCCGACTCCCGGCGCACCAGTTCGAGTTCTCCGGGATGCCGTAACAACGCAAGCAGGCCATTGCCGACGAGGTTGGTGACATTCTCGTGCCCCGCGATGAGCAGCGTCACCGCGAGGCTGATGAGTTCGCGTTCGCTGAGCCGCTCACCCTGCTCCTCCGCGTTCAACAGTTCGCTGAGCAGATCCTCACCTCGGTGCCTGCGTCGCAAAGAGATCAGGGCGAGAAAGTAGCCCTTGAACAACGCGGCCGCCTCGATACCTCGCGCCCGAACCTCGTCCGAGATGACGAAGTCGACGGTCGGAGTGATGTCATTGGTCCACGAGCGCAGCATCTCCCGATCCTCCGGCGGCACCCCGAGTATCTCGCACACCACCTGCAACGGCAGCGGGTAGGCGAAGTCCGAGATGACATCGAAGGTGTCACCGCCCCGGGCAATAGCGTCGTCGAGGAGTCCGGCGGCCAACTCCCGCATCCTCGGTCGCAGCCGCTCGGCTTTCTCGCGCGTGAACGATCCCGCGACCAGACGCCGCAACCGGGTGTGATCGGGTGGGTCGAGCGCGAACATGAACCGGCCCATCACATCGTTCAGGCTGTTCTGTCCGAAATTGCGAGCCAATACCTCGGCGAAGTCGCCGCGTACGAAGGTTCGGTGATCACGCAGCAGCTGATCAATATCGGCGAACCTGGTGAGAAATCGCAGGCCGTTGATACCGCGATGAGCCGGATCCAGCGTACGGAGCCGGTCGAACCACGGGTAGGGATCTCTGATCACCTCCGGTCGCGCCGGGTCGAACTCGTCCAAGCGCGGATCAAAGTCCAACGCCGCCAAAATGCCTGTCACAATAAACCTTTCCCACATATCGAGCTGCGGAGCCAGGCGCACAGATTCCGGTCGAACGACGGCCGATCAGCTACCCGCGGACCTCGATACATGATCCCTCGAGCAGCGTATTTCCGCAGTGCGGACCGAATGGCCGAACTAGGACGTCGATCGTCGCCAATCGGCCACAGCGGGCTCGTCGCGCCGTTGCGTATCGGCTGGTTCGGCAGCCCCGCGTATATGGCTGTTCGAAAGATGTTATCTACCAGGTGTTTCAGCGCATCGAGTGTTGGTCGATCAACGTTTGGTACAGCGTGAATGCGGGCTTGGGGTAGTAGTCGTCGGTGGTGATGCCCAGTTGGTTGATGGGGTCGGGGGCGGCGGAGTTGGTGTCGCGTAGCGCGAAGAGTTCGTAGTGGGTGATGTTGTGGGTGGGAGCGGTGTCGATGATTGTTTCGATCATTTGCTCGAGGCTGTCGGCTTGGTGGCGGGGGGAGCGGGTTGGGCCGGTAGGGGTGCCGTTTTCGGCTATGTGCAGGGGGACGGAGTCGAGATGAGCTGTCGGGAGAGTGGTTTCGCGTAGGTCGCGGATGGCTCGCTCGGTGAGTTCGATGATGTTGCCCGGGGTGCCTGCGGGGGATACGAAGGAGAAGGCGTCGGGGTAGAGGGCTAGGCCGATGTAGTCGATGTGGTCGGCGAAGTCTGGTTCGGGGATCTTGGCGAGGTGTTGCCAGAAGTCGTCGTCGCCACCCGGCCGGTCCGGTGGTTCGGCTACGGAGAAGCCGAGATCGATGTGGTTGTGGCCGATGTGGTTCAGTTCGCGGCGGGCGTGCGCGATGCCTTGGGTGAGCGCGTCGAGGACGCCGGGGGAGCTGCCGTCGATCCAGGGGATGGGGAAATTGGGTTCCAGGGTGATCTGGAGGAAGCGAGTGATGGGTGCGTAGCGGTGGATTGCGCGGTCGATGAAGGCCAGCCAGCCGGGGATGTCTGCTGTGGTCGGGAGGTAGCTGAGGACCAGGTCGAGTTGGCGGCGGTCGCTCACGTACCACTCGTCGGGCATGGTGAGGTTGCGCAATTCGCGTTCCGGATCCACGACGGCGACCCGTTCGGGCTCGGGATCGGCGCCGAGGTAGTGCAGATATTCACGGATGACGAATGGTTTGCCGGACTGCAATGCGGTGACGAGTTCGTCGATCGCCGCGGGGTCGTCGGGGGCTCCGATGCTGGTGCCTGCCTGGCTTGCGGCGTAGATGCCGAAGGTCAAACCTTTGTTGGCGCGCATACAGCAACCCTAGGCCGAGGTCGGGCCGGAACCCGCGAACCGAGGGCGAAATCGGTCCATCCGAATGCAGTAGTACAAAATCTATACAAAGCGTATCGGGACGAGACCGATGCGGGAATGATGACCGCCCAGGTGCGGATGGAAATTCTCGGCGGCGGGCCGGATAACGGCCACATCGACGACACCACCAAGGCCGTATACGCCCGTTACAACATCGGTGAACTGACCGGACACCCTGACTGACGCCGTCCAGATCACGACCGTCAACGAGTTGACTCCTCACGTCGTGGGACCGGACGCTCCCTCGCTTCCTATCTGGTTCGGGCGGGGGCCGTGGTAGCGCTGCGCATTCGAGCAACGCGCGACCGGATCGAAAGCCGCGCTGCGGCGAATGCTGTCATGCATTCCTGTCGGGAGTCGGGAACACGACGTAGTGTCCCCGTCGGGAATGATGTTCTCAGCTGTCACGGTTCCCTCCTGGCCGTCGAGATAGTAAATCTCTCCTTCGATGTTGGCGACGTTGTAGTGATGTCCGAAGGCATCGAAATACCGATTGCCTGACATGATCGCGTTTTGACCGGGCTGGGTCAGCCTCGCGGATATCGCTTCATGTATCTCGTGATGGCTGTCGCCTTGGAAGCGTTCCGCCGAGGGCGCGAGGAACTTCTGGGCGCCGCTGGGCCCGGCGACCGCGGGCCTGCGGGCGAGGATATCGCGCACCGCCCATGAGCACTCCATGCAGTTACCCGCTGTACGTGACCTCGTAGGGTTGACCAGTTGTAGCAGTTCGCGTACTTCGGCGAGGGTTGGTGGCTGGTCCCCCATCCGCGACATGATCGTGGCCTGGGCCTCATAGGCACGTCGCATGGCGGCTGCCTCCGTCGATGTCGGCTCATGTGCGTTGCGGATCAATCGAGAAACGCCGGCCGGACGTATCTCGGCGAACGGCACAGCAGCCGATTCGGCCGTCTCCAGACCCGCACTGGCCAGATGTGCCACGCCTTCGCTGTCGGTTCGATCGAAACCGTCCGCCCCTTCGCGCAGGATCCCGGTCTTCGTCCGATAGAAATGGTCCAGGGTGTCGGCGGCAGTGGGACGCCCGGCATCGAAGTCCTTGCCCGTGCCGAGCAAGCCCGTCAATTTTCGGAGCACCGCATCGAGGGCATCGAGTGGCGACGGGCTCATCCCGATCTCAGCAAACTGTCGGCTTTCATATTCCGACTGTCCTACAAGCACCTTGCGGTTGTCTTGTCACCCCCTTGTCGTGACCGGCCGAGTCGGCTCGACTTCGCGTTGCTGCAACTCTGAACCGACGCGGCCCCCTGGCCGTTGCAGTGGCCGGTCCGGTGTCAGATCTTGGCGCTGCGGGCGCCGAGTAGCAGGTTCAGCAGCACTTGTGTGAACGCCTCCGGTTCGTCTGTGAAGCTGTGGCCGCCGGGAAATATCGTCAGTGGCAGGCCGAGGTGTTCTGCAAGGGTCGCGACCGGGCGGTGTGAAAGCGTTCCTCGGGTCAGGTCGCCTGCACCGAGGACGAGGCGGTCGGATACGGCCGCTAGTGCCGCCTCGTCGGGGAGGTAGGAGGTGATCGGGCGGAGTTCGTGTTCCATCATCACCGATGCGTTGGCCACGATCCTGTGGATCATCTCGGCAGTGCGGGGCGGCAGGTCGTCGGGGTTGGGGAAGCCCTTCATGGTGCCGCCGATTCCTTCGACGAACCGGACGCCCGCCGCGGCCACGCCTTCCGTGCGCGAAAGCTGGTAGACCTCCTCGACGAACGCGCGATTCTCCGCTGCTTCGGGCAGGATCGCGAACGCAGGGGGTTCGTGGGCAACCACCAGTCGAATCCGCTCGGGATGCCGGGCGAGCAGCTCGAGCGCGACGGACGCACCGCCGCTGCCGCCGAAGACATACGCGTCTTCGCCTGTGGGAGTGAGATGTTCGAGGACGTGGTAGGCGGCATCGCTCAGCACCTCGGCGGTGATATCGCTGTGCTCCGGAGTGTCGAGAGTGCTGCGTGAGTAACCGCGCGGGTCGATGGCCACGACGGTGAAATGCTCGGCGAGCGGGTCGGCGAGCTGATCGAAGATGGCCGCGTCGCCGCCGCTGCCCGCGAGCATCAACAGCACCGGGCCGCTGCCGCGGATCTCGTAGAAGATGGTCGCACCAGGGACCTTGATGGTGTCGCTTCGCATTACTTCTGCTCCTCGTTATCGGTCGACGGCCACTGTTGGAGTGTGATGTGCAGTGCGTCGATGATGCGTTCCCAGGAAGCTTCGGTCGGTCGGGAATGTCCGAAACCGCCGCTCGCCTCCAAGCTTGTGTAGCCGTGAAAGGTGCTGCGCAGCAAGCGAACCGCATCTGTGAGATCGGGTTCGTCGAGGCCGTAGGCGCGTAGCATTCCGTAGGTCAGATCGACGCCGCGTCGCCAGCCGGGCCATACCGTCGCCACGGCGGGGTTCAGCGGCACCTGGGTCGCCGCGTAGCGACCGGGGTGGGTGAGTGCGTACTGGCGCCAGCCATTGGCGTACGCGGCGAGCGCGTCGCGTCCCGCGAGACCCGCGACCGCATCGGCGATCAGGTCGGTCTTCTCCTCGGCGGCCAGGATGGACACTCGGCCGCGCAGGTCTTTGATGTTCTTGATGTGCGAGTACAGGCTCGCATCCTTGACGTCGAACTTCCGTGCCAGGGCGGACACGGTGATGTTCTCGAAGCCGACCTCGTCTGCCAGCTCGGCCGCCGCGAGGACGATCTTTTCAACCGTGAGACCGGCGCGTGGGGACACGCTCACCTCCTTGCCTAGGAGTCCTAGGTTAAAGCCTAATACTTCTAGGCACAAGTGGGTTTGTCCTGGGGGTATGCACACGGCCGATGAGTTTTCAGGGCGTGCACGGTCAATACATGCACACGTAGGACTACTCCTCGAGGAGAAACCGATGACCCAGATCTCGATCGTCCCCGCTACCGCGGCCGCACTCGATGTGCCCGGCGCGCGTCTGTATTACGAGTTGCGTGGCACCGGACCTCTGGTCGTGCTGGTTGGCGCTCCCATGGACGCGGCGGCCTTCGCGCCGCTCGCGGATTTGATCGCCACCGATCACACCGTCCTCACCACCGACCCGCGCGGCCACCAGAGCAGCGTGCTCGACGACCCGACGCAGGACTCGACCCCGGAATTGCGGGCCGACGACCTCGCGCGCCTGATCGCCCACGTCGACGCGGGGCCGGCCGTGGTCCTCGGTTCCAGTGGCGGCGCTATCACCGTGCTGGCCTTGGCTCGAGCACACCCCGATCTGGTCACCACGGTCGTTGCGCACGAACCGCCGTTACTCGCGCTGCTCGACGATCGCGCGCAGCAGCATGCGAAAACCGATGACATCATCGCCACCTACAAGTCCGGCGACAGGCTGGGCGCCTGGCGGAAGTTCATGGCGCAGGCCAACCTTCAGATGCCGGAACCGGTGTTCCAGCAGGTGTTCGGTGGCGAACCCGAGCCGCGCCAGCAGGCGAGCGAGAGTTACTGGTTCGCGCACGAACTGCGCCAGAGCACCTCATGGGAACCCGATGTGGCGGCGCTGCGCGCGACGGCCACACGTGTCGTGCTCGGTCTCGGTGCGGATTCGGCCGGACAGCTGTGTGAGCGAACGGTCAACGCGCTGGGAGCGTCGATCGGCGTCGATCCGGTGTTGTTTCCCGGCGGCCATACCGGTTTCGTGGAGGACCCGGCCGCCTTCGAGCCCCGGTTACGTGAGGTGCTGTGGGGGGAATGACCGGCGCGGCACCACCTACGTCAGTCCGCGAATTAACTCCGCAAGGTCGGCAAGGCCGGGAACCATTACGCGACAACGCGGTCACGCTCTTCGTCCCATGAGCCCTCTACTGGCGCCTGCTGCTGCCCTGAGCGGATATGGCCGCCCGGCGGATGAATTCGGGTTACCCGGACGCGGTGGGGTGCCCCCTCGGTGACACCCCACTCGAGAACGTTCTACTCCGCGGACTCCAGATACACCGGCAGCGTCGCGTGCCCGTTGGAGATGAAGCTCCCCACCGGCGCCAACTCGGCCGGGTCCACGGCGAAACGCAGGTTCGGGAAGCGGTGGAACAGAGCGGGTAACGCGATCGCCGCCTCCATACGGGCGAGGGGAGCGCCGATGCAATGGTGAGCGCCGTGGCCGAAGGCGATGTGCTGGTCCTTGGTCGGGCGATGCACGTCGAACTCGTCGGCGGTCGCGCCGTGCACCTCCGGGTCGCGGCTCGCGCCCGCGTACGAGGCAAGGATCGCCTCGCCCTTGGGGATACGGATGCCGTCGACGTCGATATCGTCGACGGCATAACGCAATGGCAGGTGCGCGACGGGCGCCTGGTAGCGCAGTGTTTCCTCAACCAGATCCGACCAGGGCACGCGGCCTTCGAGTACGTCGGAACGCTGTCCCGGATGGGTCAGCAGCGCGAAGATCGCCTGGTCGAGCAGGTTGACCGTGGTTTCGTGCCCGGCGTTGATGACCAGCATCAGCGTGTCGACGAGTTCTTTCTCGGTCAGCCGCGAGCCGTCGTCCTCGTCGCGGGTCGCGATCAACACGGTGGTGATGTCGTCGCCCGGCGTCTCCCGCCGGTAGGCGACGAGTTCGCTGATGAGCCCGTACATTTCGATGTAGTTCGCCTGCGCCTGCTCGGATGTGAACGAGCCGTCGAAGAACCCGTCGACGCACTTGTGGATGCCGGGGCCGAGGTGGTCGGGCACACCCATCAGCTCGCTGATCACCTGGATCGGCACCGGATAGGCGAATTGCGCACGCAGGTCGACATATTCGCCCGGCGGCAGCGCGGCAAGCCGTTCGATCAATTCTTCCGTGATCGCCTCGATGCGCGGACGCAACGCGACGGTACGGTGGTGGGTGAACGCGGGCGCCACCAACCTCCGCAGGCGTCGATGATCGGCGCCGTAGGAGGTGAACATATTGTCCGCCACCACCCAGGGCAGCAACGGCCATGCCTCGGTGATCTCGCCGTTCAGGAACGCCGCCCAGTGCTGTCGAGGGTCCTTCGACACGCGCGGGTCGGCCAGCAGGCTTCGTAGCGTGACAGCATCGGTCACCGACCATGCCGGCACGCCGCCGGGCAACTCCACCAGCGCGACAGGACCGCGCGCACGGATCCGCGCGGACTCACCTTGGATGTCGGCACCACTCGCATCGAGGACGATCGGTTCAGGCTCCATCAGACGCTCCTTACATCAGGTTCAACGGAGGGGACTTGGGGAAGCTGACCGGCAATGCCGCCATGGCTCGGTGAAAAGGCCCCGGCCGCCAGACCAATTCGTTTTGCGGCACGGCCAGTTGTATCTCGGGGAGCGCGTCGAGCAGCTGATCGATGGCGTCCTGCACAACCAGGTATGCCACGGACTTCGCGGGACAGGCATGCGGGCCCGTGCTCCACGCCAGATGCGAGCGATTGCCCGCGCGGTCGCCACCGCGGATCTCTGGGTCGTTGTTGCAGCCCGCGAGGCTGATGAGGACCGGCTGATGTGCGGGCAGCCAGGTGTTATCGATCAGGATCGGCTGACGTGGGTAGCTCATGCAGAAGTTCGCTATGGGTGGGTTGTTGAACAGCACCTCATCGAGCGCGTCACGCGTCGATAGGCTCCCGCCCAGGATCTCACCACCGAACCGATCGTCGGTGAGCATCAGCAGCAGGGTGTTGATGATCAGATTCTGCTGCGGTTCGATGCCCGCACCATAGAAGCTGATCAGCTGGGAGAGCATCTCCGTGTCATCGAGTTCGGCGGGGTGATGCGCCAGGCGTGAGGTGACGTCGTCGCCGGGTTCCTTGCGCCGCAGATGGGTCAGCTCCAACAGCGCCTCGCTGAGGGTCTGCATACCCCATGCGGCATTGACGGTGTCGAACAGCGCGGCCATGCCGGTCGCGACCCGCTGCCCGATCTCGGTCGGGCAGCCGACCATTTGATTGAGCAGCTCGAACACCAGCGGCAGCGCGTACTGGGATACCAGGTCGGCCTGGCCGGTCTCGCAGAAGTTGTTGATCAGCGGGGTGGCGACCTTCTCGACAGTGGAATGCAGTGCGTGCAGATCGATTCCGTCGATGCTCGCGGTGTAGGCCTGCCGATAACGCTGATGGGCCAACCCGGTGTTGCGCAGCGCGTTCGGGTACCACTCCATCATCGGCTTGATGGGAGAGTCCGCGGGAATGTGCTGCTGCCAGACCCGCGGATCGGCGGGAAAATGGTCGGGATCGTTGAGGATCCGCACCGCGGTGTTGTACCCGATAACCAAGGTGGCCGGCACATCCGGCGCCAACTCCATCGGCACCATCGAGCCGTACTGCCTGCGCATCTCGCTGTAGGCGGCGTGCGGGTCGGCGGCGAACTCAGGGGTATTCAACGAGACACGGGGGCCATCGGTATTGATCGGCGAGCCGTGCGCGACGGGGCAGGTACCAGTCGTTGTGGTGGCCGCGGCCGACAATGGTGAGTGTGGCTTGGTCAAGGCGTGACTCCAGACAGTCGAACAGGCAACGAAAGACCTCGTCGAGGACCGGAGTTCTGGTGAGGCACACCGAAGTCTCACCATCGTCACCTCACAGTCCCTGTAGGACAGATGATTTCGACAACCATCGACCGAACAAAGGCAAACCCTTCCAGCCGCCCGAAACCCGACGACTGTCCCAGATTAGCAGCAAGGCGGCGACGGCTCTCCAGATGTCGCATCGGTGCAGGCCATCGGTCCGCGGTGGCAAATATGTTGAGCTGCTATAGATCGCGCGGGCCTTGCCACGGTTGATGGGGATGCCGGAGTCGGCGAACCGTCGTGATGGCAGGCTTGGGGGATGGTGATGAACGAATGAGTCGTGGCGTATTGGTGACCGGAGCGTCGCGGGGGATCGGGCGAGCCATCGCGCGCGCGTTCGCCGATAACGGCGACCGGGTAGCGGTGCACTACTCCTCCGGCAGAGATGACGCCGAAGAGACCTTGCGCGGGTTGGCCGGGACGGGGCATGTGCTCGTCGGTGGCGATATCGGGTCACCGGACGAGGCGGAGGCGATCGTCACCGCGGCCGTCGGCGGACTGGGCACCTTGCATGTTCTCGTCAACAACGCGGCGGTCAATATCCCGCATCCGTTGGCGGAGACCACCTATGCGCAGTGGCAGCGGGCCTGGCGCGCGACCATGGACGTCAACGTGTTGGGCACGGCCAATGTCTCCTACTGCGCGGCCAGGCACATGATCGACCGTGGCGTCGCGGGGCGCATCGTGAACATCGGCTCCCGAGGCGCTTTCCGCGGCGAGCCCGACTATCCCGCCTATGGAGCGAGCAAGGCGGGCGTGCACGCGCTGGGCCAGTCGCTGGCGGTCTACCTGGCCCCCTACGGAATCGCGGTCGTCTCGGTGGCACCCGGTTTTGTGGCGACCGAACGTGTGGTGCACCGCGTCACCGACGAAGTCCGGGGCCAAAGCCCCTTCGACCGAGTCGCCGAGCCGGAAGAAATCGCCTCGGCGGTGCGGTATCTCGCATCCGAGGAAGCCACCTGGTCCTCTGGCGCGGTACTGAATGTCAACGGAGCTTCGTACCTGCACTGACCCGAACGCCTCGAACATGAAAGTACCGCCGCACGATTGGGCGTGCGGCGGTACCGGATCGAAGCGGGACTAGCGGACGAAGGTCGCCGCGCGCTCGGCGATGTCCAGTACGGGCTGCGGGAAGATGCCGAGGAGGATGGTTGCTCCGGTGGTGAAGGCGACGACCGCGGTGGTCAGGAATGGGGTGACGACCAGGGGAGCGTTCTCGGGCGGGTCGGTGAAGAACATCAGCACGATGACCCGGACATAGAAGAAGGCGGCGATGGCGCTGGAGATCACGCCCACGATGACAAGGGGAGTAGCGCCGCCGGAGGCCGCCGCCTGGAAGACGGCGAACTTGCTGACGAAGCCGCTGGTCAGGGGCAGGCCCGCGAAAGAGAGCAGGAAGAGGGCGAATACCGTTGCCAGGGCGGGGGAACGGCGGCCGAGGCCTGCCCATCGGGACATGGCCGTGGCTTCGTCGCCGGAGCTGTCGCGAACCAGACTCACCACGGCGAACGCGCCGACAGTGCCGATGCCGTAGGCCAGCAGATAGAACAGGACCGCGGAGACGCCATCGTCGTTGGCGGCGATCAGGCCGGTGAGGATGAAACCGGCGTGCGCGACCGAGGAATACGCGAGCATCCGCTTCACATCGGTCTGGGTGATCGCCATGACCGCGCCGATGAGCATGGTCGCGATAGCGATCGCGGCGAATACCGGACGCCACTCGTCGCGCAGGTCGGGAACGGCGACCTGGAGCAGACGCAGCAGCGCGCCCACCGAAGCGATCTTCGTCGCGGCGGCCATGAATCCGGTGATCGCGGTCGGTGCGCCCTGGTAGACATCGGGCACCCAGGACTGGAAAGGCACCGCACCGATCTTGAACAGCAGGCCGACCGCGAGCAATCCGACACCGAGCACCGCGAGCGTGGTGTTCTCCGGATGCTGCGCTATCGAATCGGCGATCCCGCCGAGCCCGACGGTGCCCGCCTGGCCGTAGAGCAGCGCGACACCGTAGAGGAAGAACGCCGAGGAGAACGCGCCGAGCAGAAAATATTTGAGCGCCGCTTCCTGGGAGAGCAGCCGCTTGCGACGGGCCAGCCCGCACAGCAGATACAGCGGCAGTGACAGCACCTCGAGCGCGACGAACATGGTGAGCAGATCGTTGGAGGCAGGGAAGAGCAGCAGCCCACCGATCGCGAGCATGGTCAGCGGGAACACCTCGGTGGTCGCGACACCCGCTCGGATCGCGGCCTTTTCGTTCCAGCTGTCCGGCACCGCCGAGGCTTGCGGAGTGAACGCGTCCAGACCGCGCCCCAGGGTCGCCGCCGCCGAACTCCAGGTGCCAGGGCCGGAACGATCTTCGACCCGAGGTTCCGCACCACGCTCGGCGATCAACAGCAGCGCCAGAATCGAGACGACCAGGATCGTGCCCTGTAGGAACAATGTGACGCCGTCGATCGACACCGCACCGACCATCACGGTGGCGTTCGTCCCCGAGAGCCGGATGACGGCAACCAGTGCCGCGATCAAACCGACGAGCCCGAGCACCAGGTGCGTCGGGTACCGGTACGGCCGAGGCAGGAACGCCTCGACCAATACCCCGACCACCGCGGCACCGAAAACGATGAGCATCGGTGCGAGCTTGCTGTATTCGATGCTCGGCGCGGGCAGCGTTGCGGCGAGCAGGGTTCCGTAGTCGTAGGAAGTCACTTATGCCGTCCTTCCGCGCCCGCTTCGGGCAGCGACGGTATCGATGGCGCGGGATCCTGGCGGCCGATGGTGGTGAGTGTCTGTCCGACCGCGGGATTGATGAAGTCCAGCACCGGTTTCGGGTAGATGCCGAGGAACAGCAGCGCGGCGATCAGCGGTACCACCACGGCGAGTTCGCGGGGGACCAGATCGTAGAGCCGCTCGTTGCCTTCCTTCACCGGGCCGGTCATCATCCGCTGATAGAGCCACAGCACATACAGCGCGGCCAGCACCAGTGCGCCGGTCGCGATGACCGCGGCGACCTGGTATCGGCTGAACGTGCCCGCCAGGACCAGGAATTCGCTGACGAACGGCGCGAGACCGGGCAGTGACAGCGTGGCGAGACCGGCGATGAAGAATGTCCCCGCGAGCACCGGCGCGACCTTCTGAACCCCGCCGTATTCGGCGATGACTCGGGTTCCCCTGCGTGACACCAGGAATCCGGCGATCAGGAACAGTGCCGCGGTCGAAATACCGTGGTTGACCATGTACAGCGTCGCCCCGGTCTGACCCTGGCTTGTCATAGCGAAGATGCCGAGGATGATGAATCCGAAGTGCGAGATCGAGGTGTAGGCGATCAATCGCATCACGTCGGTCTGGCCGACGGCGAGCAGCGCACCGTAGATGATGCCGATCACCGCGAGGGTGATCACCAGCGGCGCATAGGTTCCCGAGGCATCCGGGAACAGCATCAGGCAGTAGCGCAGCATGCCGAAGGTGCCGACCTTGTCGACCACCGCCATCATCAGCACCGCACTCGACGGAGTCGCCGCGACCGCCGCATCGGGCAGCCAGGTGTGCAGCGGCCACAGGGGGGCCTTCACCGCGAACGCGAACATGAACCCGAGGAACAGCGCGTTGAGCACGGTCGGACCCGCGCCGAGCTGTCCGGAGTTGGCCGCGGCGACCACGGTGCGGAAGTCGAAGGTACCCGCCGAACCGTCGCCGAGTCCTTCGCGCGCGGTGATCACATACAACCCGATCACCGCGGCCAGCATGATCAGCCCGCCGAACAGGTTGTAGAGCAGGAACTTCACCGCCGCCCGCGACCGCTGCCGGCGCAGCTGCTCATCCGCACTGCGTGGTCCGAAGCCGCCGATGAGGAAATACATCGGGATGAGCATCGCCTCGAAGAACACATAGAACAGCAGGATGTCCAGCGAGACGAAGGAGATCAGCACCATCGCCTCGACCATCAGGCTGAGCGCGACGTAGGTGTGCACGACGCGGCGTCCGCCGCTCGCGCCTGCTCGCGGGCCGCTCGACACAACACTGCCGACTTCGCGCTCGTCGTTCCAGCCCGCCAGGATGAGCAGTGGCACCAGCGCCGCGGTGAGCAGCACCAGCACCAACGCTATTCCATCCACGCCCACCGTGTATCCGGCGCCGAAGGATGGGATCCACTCGTGGTCCTCGACGAACTGATATTGCGCGCCACCGGGTTCGAAGCGCACCGCCACTACGATCGCGACGACCAGCGCCGCGAGCGAGATACCGAGCGCCAGACACCGAGCCAGCGTGCGTTGCGCGGCAGGCAGCACGAGCACCGCAACCGACCCGACCGCGGGCAACACCCATAAAACTGTCAACCAGGGAAAATTGCTCACCAGATCCTCACCGCCAGCAGGGCTGCGGCCACCAGGGCCGCGCCGGTGAACATGGACAGGGCATAGGACCGCACGAATCCGGACTGGACTCGTCGGATGCGGCCCGACAAGCCACCGATCAGCGCGGCGGTGCCGTTGACGACTCCGTCGATGCCGCGATTGTCGAGGAAGACCAGGACCCGGGTCAGGTACGCGCCTGGACGCATGAACGCGCCCTCGTTGAACGCGTCGGCGTAAAGATCCTTGCGCGCCGCGACGGTCAGCCCGGTCACCGATTCCGGGGCGGTCTCGGGGATCTCGCGTTGTGCGTACTGGTTGTAGGCGAATGCGACGCCGACGGCGACCACGATCAGGGCGAGCACGGTGACGACTGCGGCGGGAACGGTCTCCTCGCCGTGATGCGCCCCGACAACGGGTTCCAGCCAGTTCTGCAATGACGATCCGAGGACGAACAGTCCGCCCGCCGCGACCGATCCGACGGCCAACAGGATCATCGGTCCTGTCATCACCGCCGGGGACTCGTGTGGGTGCGTGTCCGGTTTCCAGCGGCGTTCACCGAAAAAGGTCATCAGCATCACCCGAGTCATGTAGAACGCGGTCAGCCCGGCACCGATCAGCGTCACCGTGCCCAGCGCCAAACCATTCGCGCCGCCCTGGTTGAACGCCGCCTCGATGATGCGGTCCTTGGAGAAGAACCCTGCGAACGGCGGTACTCCGATGATGGCGAGATAGCCGAGCCCGAAGGTGATGTAGGTGATCGGCAGCAGCTTGCGCAATCCGCCGTAGCGGCGCATGTCGGTCTCGTCGTCCATCGCGTGCATCACCGAACCCGCACCGAGGAACAGTCCGGCCTTGAAGAAGCCGTGGGTGAGCAGATGCATGATGGCGACGGCATAGCCTGCCGGGCCGAGCCCGGCGGCGAGCACCATGTAGCCGATCTGGCTCATGGTCGAGGCGGCGAGCGCCTTCTTGATGTCGTCCTTCGCGCAACCGACGATCGCACCGAACAACAACGTCACCGCGCCGACAAGCACCACGCCGAGCCTGGCATGCGGCGCGAGATCGAAGATCGGGCCGGAGCGAGCGATCAGGTACACGCCGGCGGTGACCATTGTTGCCGCATGGATGAGCGCCGACACCGGTGTCGGACCTTCCATCGCGTCACCGAGCCAGGATTGCAGCGGTACCTGCGCGGACTTGCCGCACGCCGCGAGCAACAGCAGCAATCCGATCGCCGTGAGTTTTCCCTCGCTCGCGGCGGGTGCGGCGCCGAAGACGTCGGCGAAGTTGATCGAGCCGAAGGTCGTCAACATGGTGAACATGGCGATCGCCAGCCCCATGTCACCGACCCGGTTGACCACGAACGCCTTCTTGGCCGCCGTTGCGGCGGAAGGTTTGTGGTGCCAGAACCCGATCAGCAGATAGGACGCGAGGCCGACACCCTCCCAGCCGAGGTAGAGCACCAGGTAGTTGTTCGCAAGCACCAGCAGCAGCATGGCCGCGAGGAACAGGTTGAGGTAGGCGAAGAACTGTCGTCGCGCGGGATCATCGTGCATGTAGCCGATGGAGTAGATGTGGATCAGCGATCCGACCCCGGTGATCAGTAGTGCGAAACAGATCGACAGCTGGTCCAATTGAAGCCCGAAGTCGACGTCGAGTCCTGGCACCGGAACCCAGCTGAACAGGTTCTTGCTGATGGCCCGTTCAGCGTTGTCGCGGCCGAGCATGCTGAAGAACGCCACCCCCGCGACCACGAACGCGGCCAGGGCCGCGAGGGTGCCGAGCAGGTGACCCCATTTGTCGGTGTACTTCCCGCCGAGCAGCAGGATGACGGCGCCTGCCAGTGGCAGCGCGGGCAGCAGCCCGAGAGTTACCCCGTCCACGTCAGAACTTCAGCAAGCTGGCGTCGTCGACCGAGGTCGAACGGCGGGCACGGAAGATGGTCATGATGATGGCGAGGCCGACGACGACCTCGGCCGCGGCGACCACCATGGTGAAGAACGCGAACACCTGACCATCCAGATTCGAATGCAGTCTGGCGAAGGTGACGAAGGCGAGGTTCACGGCGTTGAGCATCAACTCGACGCACATGAACACGACGATGGCGTTGCGCCGCAGTAGGACTCCCGCTGCGCCGATCGTGAACAACAGCGCGGACAGGAACAGGTAGTTCTGGGGGTTCACCGTATGCCTTCCTCGTCAGCTCTGTGGGGAATCGTCGGCGGGCGCATGGTTTTCGGTCCCGTCAGGTGTGTTCGTGCCGACCGAGATGACCGCCGCCTCGGTGAGCGCCCTGGTTCGGCGGTGGCGCAGGATCGTGCTGACCGACAATTCTTCGAAGGACCCGTCCGGCAGCCTGGCCGGGATATCGACCGCGTTGTGCCTGGCGTACACGCCGGGGGTGGGTAGCGGGGTGGGGCGACGCGTGGGATGCAGCGGGTCACCCATGCTGCGGAACCGGCGCTGCGACATTTCGCGCTGACCCAGGCGCTGCCCGAACTGCTCGCGGTGCGCGAGCACCATGGCGCCGATGGTGGCGGCGATGAGCAGCGCGCCGGTGAGCTCGAAGGCCCATACATATCGGATGAAGATCAGCTCGGCGAGTCCGCCGATCACGTCGCGGCCGGCGAATCCGGTGGCCGGATAGGTGATTCCGGAGTGGTGGATGCCGTTGGCGATGCCGCTGGTCAGCAGCAGCCCGAAGCCGAGACCGACGGCGGCGGCGGAAAGCCGCTGTCCTCGAATGGTTTCGCGCAGTGATTCGACGGAGTCGACACCGACGAGCATGAGCACGAACAGGAACAGCATCATCACCGCGCCGGTGTAGACGACGATCTGCACCACGCCGAGGAACAGGGCGTCCTGTGCGATGTACATGGCCGCGAGCGCGATCATTGTCGAGGCCAGGCACAACGCCGAATGCACGGCCTTGGGTGCGAAGACCATGCCGAGTGCGCCCACAATGGCCAGCGGGGCGAGGATCCAGAAACTGACGGCTTCGCCGGTGGACGCTCGGGTCAGCGGCTCTGCGGCGAGGATCAATTCGTTCACAGCGCGCCTCCTTCCGCGCCCGCGGCGGCGGGCAGCTTCGGGGGAGTCGGGTCGGTTTCGGCGGCGCCACCGGGCACATTGCCCCGGTAGTAGTCGCCTTCGTCGGCACCCGGGTACATGGCATGCGGTGGTGCGCTCATGCCGGGCTGCATCGGCGCGAGCAGTTGGTTCTTCTCGAGGATGAGATCGGCGCGATTGTCATCGGTCATCTCGTACTCGTTGGTCATCGTCAGTGCCCGCGTCGGGCACGCTTCGATGCACAGACCACAGCCGATGCAGCGCAGGTAGTTGATTTGGTAGACCTGGCCGTAGCGCTCACCGGGTGAGAAGCGCTGCTCCTCGGTGTTGTCGGCGCCCTCGACGTAGATGGCGTCGGCGGGGCAAGCCCATGCGCACAGCTCGCAGCCGATGCACTTCTCGAGGCCGTCCGGGTGCCGGTTGAGCTGGTGGCGACCGTGATAGCGGGGCGCGGTCGGCACTTTCTGCTCCGGATAGAACTCGGTATTGGCCTTCTTGAACATCGTCGAGGCGGTGACAACGAACCCGGCGAGCGGTTCCAGCAGACCGGGTTTCGCATTGGGCCGCGCCAGCGACGGGTCCGGCATCGGCGGTGTCGGGAACCCGAGGAATACCGCGGATCCATTCGCGCCGGATATCTCGGAATCAGGTTCCTCCACCGGTGGCGGCATACCGTCTGCGCGTCCCGCCCGAAGGAACATCCCGATCATCAGAACGGAGATGATCAGCCCGCCGATGACCAGCGCTGGCGTCTGGACGTGGTAGCCCTCCGACTCCAGGACGCGGGCGGTGGCCACCAGCATCACCCACAGCAGCGACGTCGGAATCAGCAGCTTCCAGCCGAGATTCATGAACTGGTCGTAGCGCAGCCGTGGCAGTGTGCCGCGCAACCAGATGAACACGAACAGGAACGTCCACACCTTGAGGGTGAACCAGAGCACCGGCCACCAGCCGGAATTGGCGCCGTCCCACATGTTCAGCGGCCACGGTGCGTGCCAGCCGCCCAGGAACAGCGTCGTGGCCAGCGCGGAAACCGTTGCCATGTTGATGTATTCGGCGAGCATGAACATCGCGAACTTGAGCGAGGAGTACTCGGTGTGGAAGCCGCCGACGAGCTCGCCCTCGGCCTCGGGCAGGTCGAACGGTGCCCGGTTGGTCTCGCCGACCATCGACACGCAGTAGATCAGGAACGACGGCAGCAGCAGGAAGACATACCAGGTGCCCTCCTGTGCCTTGACGATGCCGGAGGTGGCCATGGTGCCACCGAGCAGGAACACCGTCGCGAAGCACAGCGCCATCGCGATCTCGTAGGAGATCACCTGTGCTGTCGAACGCAAGCCGCCCAGTAGCGGGTAGGTCGAGCCCGAAGACCAACCGGCAAGCACGATGCCGTACACGCCGATCGAGGTGATCGCGAGGATATACAGCACGGCGACCGGCATATCGGTCAGCTGCAATGCGGTGCGGTGTCCGAGGACCGACACCTCCGGCCCGAACGGGATGACCGCGAAAGCCATGACGGCGGGAATCACCGAAATGATCGGCGCCATAATGAAGATCGGCTTGTCGACGATCGTGGGGATGATGTCTTCTTTGAGCGCCATCTTGACGCCGTCGGCGATGGCTTGCAGCGTGCCCTTGGGGCCGACCCGGTTCGGGCCGACGCGCATCTGCATCCACGCGACGATCTTTCGCTCCAGATACACCGCCATCAAAGGGGTGAGTAGCAGGAAGCCGAAGATGGCGAGGGACTTACCGATCACGAGCCACAAGGGGTCGTGACCGAAGAGGGACAGATCACTCATGGCGGTGTTCCTTCATCCTCTCGTCCGCACGTCGCAGCTGGACCACGCCGCCCGGTTGGGTGGCGAGTTGTTCGAAGACCGAACTTCCCGGTGAATTCAGCGGCAGCCAGACCACCCGATCGGGCAGGTCGGTGATCATCAGTGGCAGTGTGATGGTGCCGCGCTCGGTAACGACGCTGACCGGATCATCCTCGACGGCACCGATTTCGGCGGCCGTCGCCGCGGAAAGGCGCACCACCGGCGGACGCGCGATGCCCGCGAGGTTCGCTTCGCCCTCCTGCATCCGCCCCTCGTCCAACAGCATTCGCCAACCGGCGAGGACGGCGGTGCCGGGTTCGGGTTTGGTGACGGGGTGCGCGCGATGCGTGGGCGGTGCGACGGGCGGACCGTCCCAGGTGCCGAGTTCGGCGAGTTCGGCACGGGCGGCTTTGGTATCGGGCAGCCCGAGTGGCACGTTCATCTCCTCGGCGATCGCCTGCATGACCCGTTGATCCGACAGCTGCGCGGATTCACGGCGCACGGCGGAGTCGTGCAGGGCGGCATCGAACGGCCGTGCCCTGCCCTCCCAGGTGCGGAAGGTGCCGGATTTCTCCATCGCCGACGCCACCGGGAAAACCACGTCGGCGCGCTCGGTGATGGCGCTGTGGCGCAATTCCAGACTGACAACGAAACGCGCGGCGTCGACGGCGGCGAGCGCGGCTTGCGGATCGGGCAGATCGGCGAGATCGACACCGCCGATGACGAGCGCACCGAGGGTGGGTGCGGCGTCGAGAATGGCGGCGGTGTCACGGCCGACCGCCACCGGCAGGTCCGGCACGTTCCAGATGGCCCGAACCTGGTGGCGGGCACGAGGATCCATCATCGGACGACCACCGGGCAGCAGGCCGGGCAGTGCACCCGCCTCGACCGCACCGCGTTCGCCCGCGCGCCGCGGCACCCAGGCGAGAGCCGCACCGGTCTCGTCGGCGAGCCGAACGGCGGCGGAGAGCGCACCGGGGATTCCGGCGAGCCGCTCACCGACCATGATCACCGCGCCCGGCTGACGCAGCAGCCGTGACGCCTCGGCGATTTTCGTGGAATAGATTCCCGCGGTGGCGATTTCACCGGTGCGCAGGGTGTCGAGCAGGTGCGGCTCGGCGCCGGGCATGGTTTGCAACAGGGTGCCGGACATGCGATCGAGGCCGCGCGAGGCGTAGGCGGCCACCGAATAGACGGGCAGTGCGTTCTTGCGGGCGGCCTTGCGGAGCCGCAGGTAGACGATCGGTGATTCTTCTTCCGGCTCGAAGCCCACGAGCAGGACGATCGACGCCTTCTCCATACTTTCGTAGTCGACGGTGACGCCCTGTCCGGCGATGCGGGCGGCGAGGAAATCGGCCTCCTCCGCCGAATGCACCCTGCTGCGGAAGTCGATGTCGTTGGTGCCGAGGGCAATTCGCGCGAACTTGGCGTAGGCGTAGGCGTCTTCCTCGGTGACTCGGCCACCGATGAGCACACCCGCGCTGCCGAACGCGGAGGCCAAGCCCTCCGCGGCGGCGGCGAGTGCCTCCGACCACGAGGCCGGTGCGAGTTTCCCGTCCCAGCCGCGCACGAGCGGCGTGGTCAGCCGGTCGCGCTCGGTGGCGTATGCGAAGGCCCAGCGACCCTTGTCACAGTTCCATTCCTCGTTGACCTGCGGGTCGTCGCCCGCCAGTCGGCGAAGCACCTTGCCGCGGCGATGGTCGGTGCGCTGCGCGCAGCCCGACGCGCAGTGCTCGCAGACGCTCGGGCTCGACACCAGGTCGAAGGGGCGGGCGCGGAACCGGTAGCTGGTGCCGGTCAGCGCGCCGACCGGGCAGATCTGCACGGTGTTGCCGGAGAAGTACGAATCGAGCGGCTCGGCCTGTGCGATGCCGACCTGTTGCAGCGCACCACGATCCATGAGCTCGATGAACGGGTCACCTGCGACCTGCTGGGAGAACCGCGTGCAGCGGGCGCAGAGCACGCAGCGTTCCCGGTCCAGCAGTACCGCCGTGGACAGTGGAATCGGCTTGGGGTAGGTGCGTTTCACGCCGTCGAACCGGGTTTCGGGGCGACCGCTCGACATCGCCTGGTTCTGCAGGGGGCATTCGCCACCCTTGTCGCAGACGGGGCAGTCCAGGGGATGGTTGATGAGCAGCAGCTCCATCACACCCTCTTGCGCCTTGTCGGCGACGGCCGAGGTGAGCTGGGTGCGCACCACCATGCCGTCGGTGACGGCCATCGTGCAGGAGGCGACCGGCTTGCGCTGGCCTTCCACCTCGACGATGCACTGGCGGCACGCACCGACCGGGTCGAGCAGTGGGTGGTCGCAGAAGCGCGGGATCTGGATGCCGATCAGTTCGGCGGCCCGGATCACCAGTGTCCCCGCGGGCACACTGACGGTGGAGTCGTCGATGGTCACGGTCACCAGATCGGCGGGGACCAGTTCGCTGGTATCGGTGTTCACAGTCGAAGGCCCACCCGTCACCCGGCCACCGCTCCCCACCGAATCGCTACGCGACGCTGTACTCATTTGACTCCTTCGGCCCAGGCGGTCGAACGCGCGGGATCGAACGGACAGCCGTCGAGCCGCAAATGGTCGATGAACTCCTCGCGGAAGAACTTCAAGGAGGAGATGATCGGGCTTGCCGCGCCGTCACCGAGGGCGCAGAACGACTTGCCGTTGATGGTGTCGCTGATATCGAGCAACTTGTCCAGATCGGATTCGGTGCCACGGCCCGCCTCGATGCGCGCGAGCAGTTGGACCAGCCAGTAGGTGCCCTCACGGCACGGTGTGCACTTGCCACAGGATTCGTGTGCGTAGAACTCGGTCCAGCGCAGCACGGCGCGCACCACGCAGGTGGTGTCGTCGAAGATCTGTAATGCCTTGGTGCCCAGCATGGATCCGGCGGCGGCAACACCCTCGTAGTCCAGCGGAACGTCGAGATGCTCTTCGGTGAACAGCGGTGTCGACGAGCCGCCGGGGGTCCAGAACTTCACCCGATGCCCGGCGCGGACGCCGCCCGCGTAGTCGAGCAGTTCGCGCAGGGTGATGCCGAGTGGTGCCTCGTACTGCCCCGGGCGGGCGACGTGGCCCGACAGGGAATACAGCGTGAAGCCGGGTGACTTCTCGGTGCCCATGGACCGGAACCAGTCCGTTCCGTTGAGGATGATCGGCGGCACGCTGGCAATGGATTCGACGTTGTTCACCACGGTCGGGCAGGCGTAGAGCCCGGCGACGGCGGGGAACGGCGGTCGCAGCCTGGGCTGGCCGCGGCGGCCCTCCAGCGAATCCAGCAGCGCCGTTTCCTCGCCGCAGATGTAGGCGCCCGCACCCGCGTGCACGATGAGGTCGAGGTCGTAGCCCGAGCCGAGGATATTTCGGCCGAGGTACCCGGCCTCATAAGCCTGGGCCACCGCGGCCTGTAAGCGGCGCAGCACCGGCACCACCTCGCCGCGCACATAGATGAAGGCGTGCGCCGCGCGGATGGCGTAGGCGGCGATGATCACACCCTCGATCAGCGTGTGCGGGGTGGACAGCATGAGCGGAATGTCTTTGCAGGTACCGGGTTCCGACTCGTCGGCATTGACCACGAGGTAATGCGGCTTGGTGGTGCCATCGGGTCCGGGGCCTTGCGGGATGAAGCTCCACTTCATGCCGGTCGGGAAACCCGCGCCGCCGCGGCCGCGCAGCCCGGCGTCCTTGACGGTCTGGATGACCTGATCGGGCTCCATCCGCAATGCTTTGCCCAGCGCCTGGTAGCCGTCGTGACGACGGTAGGTGTCCATCGTCCACGATTGCGGGTCGTCCCAGTATCGGGTGAGTACCGGAGTCAACGTCATATCAGGCGCCCTCCATATTCGGCTGTGGCGCAGGCGGATTCATGTTCTGCTCCTGGGCGACTCGCAGACCGGCCAAGGTGGCCTCGCCCGCGGCCCCGTCCAGTGCGCCCGGTCGCTCGTCGGGGAATCCGGCGAGGATGCGCGCGGTCTGCTTGAACGTGCACAATGGCGCGCCTCGCGTCGGCGTGACCTGCGCGCCCGCCCGCAGCGAATCCACAAGTGCCTGAGCGGATTCCGGAGTCTGGTTGTCGAAGAACTCCCAGTTGACCATGACTACCGGCGCGAAATCGCATGCCGCGTTGCACTCGATGTGCTCCAGCGTGATGGAACCGTCCTGCGTGGTCTCACCGTGCTGGATGCCGAGGTGGCGCTGCAACGTGGCGAGAATGGCGTCACCACCCATCACCGCGCACAGCGTGTTCGTGCAGACCCCGACGTGGTAGTCGCCGGTCGGGGTGCGCCGGTACATCGAGTAGAAAGTGGCCACCGCGGTCACCTCGGCGCCGGTCAATCCGAGCTGGTCGGCGCAGAATTCGATGCCGGTGCCGTTGACATGGCCCTCTTCGGCCTGGACCAGGTGCAACAGCGGTAGCAGCGCCGAGCGCGGGTGCGGGTAGCGGCCGATGATTTCCTTGGCGTCGACCTCGAGGCGTTCGCGCACGTACGTCGGGAACGGCTCGGGCCGGGTGGTCAGCTTGAGCAGAATCTCGGTCATCGGTCCACTCCGCCCATGACCGGGTCGATGCTGGCGACCGACGCGATGACGTCGGCGAGCATGCCGCCCTCGCACATCGCCGCTACCGCTTGCAGATTCGTGAACGAGGGGTCGCGGTAGTGCACGCGGAACGGCCGGGTGCCGCCGTCGCTGACCATGTGCACGCCCAGTTCGCCGCGCGGCGATTCGACGGCCGTGTACACCTGCCCCGCCGGGACGCGGATGCCCTCGGTGACGAGTTTGAAGTGGTGGATGAGTCCCTCCATGGACGTGCCCATGATCTTGCCGATGTGTTTGGGGGAGTTTCCGAGTCCGTCCGGGCCGATCGAGAGGTCGGCGGGCCAGGCGATCTTCTTGTCGTCCACCATCACCGGCCCCGGTCGCAGCCGGTCGACACACTGTTCGACGATCTTGAGCGATTCCTTCATCTCCTCCACTCGAATCACGTAGCGGCCGTAGCAGTCGCAGCCGGTGGTGGTTGGAATGTCGAATTCGTAGGTCTCGTACCCGCAGTAGGGCTGCGACTTGCGTAGATCGTGCGGCAGACCGGTGGAGCGAAGCACCGGACCGGTGATTCCCAGCGCCATACAGCCGGTGAGATCCAGGTAGCCGATGTCCTGGGTGCGTGCCTTCCAGATCGGGTTGCCGGTGAGCAGCTTCTCCATGTCCCGCAGCCGCTTCGGCATCAGCTCGAGCAGTTCACGGACCTTGGTGACCCCGTCGTCGGGCAGATCCTGGATGAGCCCGCCAGGGCGGACGAACGCGTGGTTCATGCGCAGGCCGGTGATGGTCTCGAAAACGTCCAGGATCAGTTCGCGTTCCCGGAAACCGAACAACATCGGGGTCAGCGCGCCCAATTCCATGCCGCCGGTAGCCAGCGCGACCAGGTGCGAGGAGATGCGGTTGAGCTCCATGAGCATGACCCGGATGACAGTCGCCCGCTCGGGGATCTGCTCGGTGATATCGAGGAGTTTCTCTACGCCGAGGCAGTACGCCGTCTCGTTGAAGAACGGTGAAAGGTAGTCCATCCGGGTAACGAAGGTGACGCCCTGGGTCCAGTTCCGGAATTCGAGATTCTTCTCGATTCCGGTGTGCAGGTAGCCGATTCCGCAGCGCGCCTCGGTGACCGTCTCGCCCTCGATCTCGAGAATGAGGCGCAGCACACCGTGCGTGGACGGATGCTGCGGACCCATATTGACGACGATGCGCTCTTCGCCCGCGCCTTCGAGGGATTCGGCGACCTGGTCCCAGTCCTGTCCTGCGACCGTGACGATGGTGGCTGTGGGCTCTCGAGCGGGCTCATGCCCGGCGTCATCTGCGACGTCGGGCCGAATGTCTGTTTCATTCATCAGCTGTATGTCCTCCGCTCGTCGGGCGGCGGGATGCGCGCGCCCTTGTACTCGACCGGGATCCCGCCGAGCGGGTAGTCCTTGCGCTGTGGGTGGCCTCGCCAGTCATCGGGCATGGTGATGCGGGTCAGCGAGGGGTGACCGTCGAAGAGGATGCCGAAGAAGTCGTAGGTCTCCCGCTCGTGCCAGTCTGTGGTCGGATACACGCTGTACAGCGAGGGGATGTGCGGGTCGGCATCCGGTGCGGACACCTCGATGCGCAGCCTGCGGTTGTGCGTGATCGACATGAGCGGGTAGACCGCGTGCAGCTCACGGCCTTCGTCGTCCGGGTAGTGCACGCCGCTGACGCCGAGGCAGAGCTCGAAACGCAGCGCGGCGTCGTTGCGCAGCGTGAGCGCGACCGCGGGCAGGTGCTCGCGGCGCACGTGCAACGTGAGCTCACCGCGGAACACCACGACCTTCTCGATCGCGGTCTCGAAGCCGACGTCGGTGGTCGTCAGCGCGGTGTGCAACGCGGCGACGACCTCGTCGAAGTAGCCACCGTACGGCGCCGGGGTGCTGCCCGGCAGCGTGACCGGCCGGACCAGGTTGCCGTAGCCGGAGGTGTCACCGGTGCCGCGAACACCGAACATGCCGCGGCGCACGCCGATCACCTCGGCACCCGAAGGTGCCGACTCCTCTTCGGGGACAGTGCCTTCCGGTCCGGCGGCATCGGCAAGTTCTTCCGACGTACGGGTTTCGGAATTGTCGGTGGAGTCGAAGGTCATCGCAGCAGACCCTCCATCCGGATGGTCGGCGTCGATGCCAGCGCGGCCGCTTCGGCGGCGCGGACCGCCTCCTCGCGATTGACCCCCAGTGGCATCTCCTGAATCTTCTTGTGCAGCGCCAGAATTGCGTTGAGCAGCATCTCGGGGCGCGGCGGGCAGCCGGGCAGGTAGATATCGACGGGCACGACATGGTCGACGCCCTGAACGATGGCGTAGTTGTTGAACATGCCGCCCGAGGATGCGCAGACGCCCATCGCCAGTACCCATTTCGGCTCGGTCATCTGGTCGTAGACCTGACGCAGCACCGGGGCCATCTTCTGGCTGACCCGTCCCGCGACGATCATCAGGTCGGCCTGCCGTGGGGACGCGCGGAATGCTTCCATGCCGAAGCGGGCGATATCGAAACGTCCTGCGCCGGTGGCCATCATCTCGATCGCGCAGCACGCGAGACCGAAGGTGGCGGGCCAGAGCGAACCCTTGCGCAGATATCCGGCGAAATCCTCGACCGTGCTCAGCAGAAAGCCGCTGGGCAGTTTTTCTTCGAGACCCATGTTGGACTACTTCTCACTTCCACTGTGTCGACTTGACGGTGTGCAGACGACCGGCGCGGTATTCAGTCCCAACTGAGGCCGCCGCGACGCCATTCGTAGGCGTAGGCGACCGAGACGTTGAAGA
The DNA here is from genome assembly GCF_046764875.1 of Nocardia arseniciresistens. NCBI lineage: Bacteria > Bacillati > Actinomycetota > Actinomycetes > Mycobacteriales > Nocardiaceae > Nocardia > Nocardia arseniciresistens. Next base: position 259,191 of record NZ_JBKORD010000009.1, on the reverse strand, counting down.
CGAACAGCGCCATCGCGGCGAGACCGAAGAGACCGAGCGCATCGAAGTGGACAGCCCACGGGTAGAGGAACACGATCTCGATGTCGAAGATGATGAATAGCATCGCGGTGAGGTAGTACTTCACCGGAAAGCGTTGTCCGGTCACACTCCCTGGTCCGCCCGCGACGGCGTGCGGTGTCGGCTCGATGCCGCACTCATACGCCTCGAGTTTGGCCCGGTTGTAGCGTTTCGGCCCGACGAGGGCGGCCATCACTATGGAAAAGATCGCGAATGCGGCGCCTACAGCGCCGAGTACAAGCGTCGGCGTTTCGATATTCACTACTGCACTTCCCCTCCTACGAGCTGGAGTCAGCGTGTCGGTGAGCATGGGCTCAGCGGGTAGTTCGGAGACCTGATGTAGCGGGTCTCATACCGTGCCCTAGCTCATGTGAGCTAGGGCACACACTACAACTGGCACACCAGCGTGTTCCCTGTTTCGAAGCGGCGTTTGATCGAATTCGCGACTGCTATTCATGACTGACACGGGGGTAATCCAAGTGTCGTCACGTGACGATCGGCGCGCTGTAAACAGGGCTTGACCCGGCATTTCGGCGTAGAACGGAACCCGGGAGACGCGATGAGTCCCCGGCATGCGCCGGGGCTATTGGGGGTAGTTCGGGTCAGGCCGCGGTGCGCTTGCTCAGCAGCGTGACGACGGCCTCGGTCAGCCGGATCGGATCGATCGGGTGCGAGACGGTGGCCTCTGCGCGTGACCAATTTGCCAGCCACGCGTCGTCCGGGCGGCCGGTGAGTACGAGAACCGGTGGGCACCGATCGATCTCGTCCTTGAGTTGCTTGGCGATGCCGAGCCCGCCTGCGGGCGCCGCCTCGCCGTCCAGGATGGCCAGGTCGATACCGCCCGCGTCCATCTGGTCGATCACCACCTGCGCGGTAGCGACTTCGAGGTACTCCAGTCCGGGTAGCTCGGGATGCGGGTGTTTGCCCAACGCCATCATCACCTGGCGTCGAGTATCGGCGTCGTTGCTGTATACCAGGACCCGCAGAGGGGTGGAACGAGTCGTGTCGGCCACGGAGGGGATGCTACGTCCGAGAGGGCACCTGCCGTGGCAGGTTGGCATAGATTGCTTCGCGCGTCGCGAGAAGTTGCCGAGCGCACGCGAGGTGAATATTTCATCGGTTCGTAACAGCGAACCTCGCCACGCAGGCCGTATACGGTCCACAATCATCACAGCAGGCTTCGCAACCCGACGACCTTCGTAGTCGCTGGATCGCCCATCGGGTGGGGTCCGGGAGTGCACGCTCCCCGGACCTCACCGCCCGATCATTCGGGGCCTGCTTCGATCAGTTCGAGCGCCGTTCGGACCAGAAGGGCTCGCTGTTGCCGGGCGTAAACGCGAACCGCCTGCCGCTATGCGCCTCCTGGCGGGTGTACTCGCGCTCGTGGATCAGCCGATCATGGTTCTCGGCAAGAGCTTTGGTGTCCATTCGAAACTCTCGGTTGATCATTGTGAGTGTATAGATCTGTGCGGCAACCGATCTGGTCCGATGGGGCCGCGGCACTTGCATTTCCCACACCGTTCGAGGTGGGGTCGCAGTCACTCCCTATTGTTCGCGTGTGGTTATCGGCAAGGCGTGCAATACCGCCTTCAGCTCGGAGGTGTGTTCGATCTCGACCTCGTACTCGACGACAATGGGTTGTGCGGCGGCGTTCGGATGCTCGTCGAGCGGAACATCCTCCGGCACACCGTAACCGGGCATGGACCACTGCTGGGCGGGCAGCGGATCGCTACCGTCATCGGGCCACAGGCGGATTCGCCATACATCGCCGGGGGTGGTGGTGCCCGGCCAACCGTAGTTCAGGAAGCCGGTTCCGCTGACCTCGATCAGATATGCGCCCGCGGGTACCGGGGCGATGTCGCTGACGTCGAGGGTTGGTGATTCGAAAAACAACGTTGCGACGTCGCCGATCCGTAAGCGCGCTTCGGACACTTGCTGCCATGAGTCACGGTCGGCCGGCGGGCGCGCATCCCAGACCTGCACCGTCAGCTGCATCTCGAAGTTGTTCTGGTGCGGGGTGAGCACCAGCACCGTTTCGCCATCTCCCGCACACGGGCGCGATGCGAATGCTTGGTCGAGCAGGTCTACTTCGTAGTAATCAGACCGATTGTCCAAATCGCCCTCGCCGCCACTGAGGAGGAATTGCCCGTAGTCCTGTGCCACCTCCGCCGTGTGTTCACTGACGAGATTCGCCGGATTGCTCATGGGTTCCATGCTCACATACCGCGGCTGTTCGGCCTCTCCGATCCGGGGAAGGCGGCAGAGCCTCACCGCGCGTGGAAGGCAGCCGCGCCGACCTCCGTCGGGTCGAGGATGTGGGAGAGGAAAAGGCGCGCAGTGGGGGGCGGGGTTCGAGTGGTGACGGCATGCCATGGACGGTCCAGCGGGGTGCCTTCGACGGCAAGCACGTGTAGTAGGCCGGATTCGAGGTCGCCGACGAGGGCGTCGCTGTGCATGAGGGTGACGCCGAGGCCTTCACGGGCCGCCGCGAGTACCGCCCCGTGGCTGCCGAGAGTGAGTGTGGCGGGGGTGATTTCGAGTTGGTCGAGCAGATTCAGTGTCGCGTCGCGGGTTCCGGAGCCGCGTCCGCGCAGCAGCCAGGTGCTGCGCAGTGGGTCGGGAGAATGCTCGGGGGCGCCGACCACCACGAGCTGACTGGCCCTGCGGGCGCGGATGACGAGGCCGGTATCTCGTGGCGGACGGCCAGCGATGACGAGATCTGTTTCGTGGTGGTGCAATTCGAGGAAAAGGACATCACGCGGATGGACCGACAGGCTCAACTCGATGTCGGGATAGCGGTTGCGGAAAGACGCGAGCAGCTTCAGTAGCAAGTACTCACCGGCGGTGGCGACGACTCCGATCCGTAGTCGCCCGGTCTCGGCCCGCAGGACCGCCGCGTGTGCTTCCTTCATGAGTCCGAGGATGGTGCGGCAATATTCGGCGTAGACCCGCCCCGCCTCGGTGAGCACGATGCCGCGACCGGATTTTGTGATGAGTTTCGCGCCGAGCTGCTTCTCGATGTGCGAGACCGCCGCGGAAACGGCCGCCTCGGTGATATGCAGTTGGCCCGCGGCACCACGAATGCTGCCCTGGCGAGACACGGCCAGGAATGTTTCCATCCGAGATGCGCTCACCGTACCCATATTCAACGGTACCAAACTTGAAGAAACCGTTGAGTATTCGGAGAAACAATCAAATTGTTTGTCGTCCTCGACCTTGTCATCCTGGAAATCGCAAGGCGCGCACCCTCAGGATCTGGAGGAATGATGGCCGAGGAAACCGAACGGGACCGCTGGGATCCGGGTGTCCAATCCTATGCATCGATGGGGTATTACGCGCCGGACTATGAGCCGAAGGACACCGATGTCCTCGCCGTCTTCCGTGTCACCCCGCAGAAGGGCGTCGATCCGATCGAAGCCTCGGCCGCCGTCGCCGGTGAGTCATCCACGGCCACCTGGACCGTCGTGTGGACCGACCGGCTGACAGCGCACTCGCGCTACCAGGCCAAGTGCTATCGCATCGATGAGGTGCCCGGTCGGCAGGGGGAGTACTTCGCCTACATCGCCTACGACCTCGACCTGTTCGAGGAAGGTTCGATCACCAACCTCACCTCGTCCATCATCGGCAATGTTTTCGGCTTCAAACCGTTGCTCGCGTTGCGGCTGGAGGATATGCGCATTCCGGTCGCCTACGTCAAGACTTTCCAGGGTCCGCCGCACGGCACCGTCATGGAACGGGAGTACCTCAATAAGTACGGCAGGCCACTGCTCGGTGCGACGGTGAAACCGAAACTCGGTCTGTCCGCGCGCAATTACGGCCGTGTGGTCTACGAAGCATGCAAGGGCGGCCTCGATTTCACCAAGGACGACGAGAACATCAACTCGCAGCCGTTCATGCGGTGGCGTGATCGCTATCTGTTCGCCATGGAAGGCGTCAACCGGGCCGTGGCGGAGACCGGCGAGATCAAGGGGCACTACCTCAATGTCACCGCGGCGACAATGGAGGACATGTATGAACGTGCCGAGTTCGCGAAGGAACTCGGCAGCGTCGTGATCATGATGGACCTGACGGTGGGGTACACCGCCATGCAGTCCATGTCGCATTGGGCGCGGCGCAACGGCGTGCTGCTGCATCTGCACCGGGCGGGACATTCGACCTTCACGCGACAGAAGACGCATGGTGTCAGCTTCCGGGTGCTGGCCAAGTGGTGCAGGCTGATCGGAGTCGACCACCTGCACGCGGGAACCGTGGTCGGGAAGCTGGAGGGCGATCCGGCCACCACCCGTGGTTTCTATGACACATTGCGGGAGAACCACATTCCGGCCAACCCGGGTAACGGCATCTTCTTCGACCAGGAATGGGCGAGTATGCCCGGGGTGATGCCGGTGGCCTCCGGCGGAATCCACGCCGGCCAGATGCATCAACTCGTCGAACTGTTCGGTGACGATGTGGTGCTGCAATTCGGCGGCGGCACCATCGGCCACCCGCTCGGCATCGCGGCGGGTGCCGAAGCGAACCGGGTCGCGCTGGAAGTAATCGTCAAGGCTCGCAACGAGGGTCGCGATCTGCTGAAGGAGGGACCCGAGGCGCTACGCAAGGCCGCCCAGACCTGCCGGCCGCTCGATGTCGCCCTGGCGACCTGGGGTGATGTCACCTTCGATTACACCTCAACCGACGCACCGGATGCCGTGCCGACGGCAACCCACTGACCTTTCGAAGGAGTGCCATGTATCTGCGTCAGGGAACCTTCTCGTACCTGCCCGAATTCACCGATGCGGAGATCGCCGCGCAAGTACGCTACGCGCTGCTGAACAACTGGCCGGTGTCGATCGAGTACACCGACGACCCGCATCCGCGCAATGCCTACTGGGAAATGTGGGGGCTGCCGCTATTCGATCTCGACGAGCCCGACGGCGTGCTCGTCGAGCTCGAAGCCTGCCGAAGAACTTTTCCGCGACACTACATTCGGCTGCTGGCCTATGACGCGACCTACGGCAGGCAGACCACGGCGTTGAGCTTTCTTGTGCAGCGGCCCGCCGACGAGCCGGGATTCCTGCTGACCCGAAGCGAAGGATCGGATCGGCGGCAGATCTACGGTCTGCATTCGTACGCGACGAGGCAACGTCCGGGTACGCGGTATGGCGGCTGAGCGTTCCGGCGCGGCGGGCGGTTTCCGTTTACACCGGCCGGGGGCCGAGGATCCCCGCCCGGTTCGGGCGGTGCCGCCCGAGTCCGGGTCGCCCGCTGTCGCGGAGGTCCTCGACGATGGCGCGCTACTCGATCTGTCGACCGATATCGCGGGCAACGACGTCGAGGAGGTATTGACCAGGCTCGACGCGGAGCTGGTCGGCCTCGCGAATGTGAAGTTGCGCGTCGGAGAGATCGCCGCACTGCTGCTGATCGACAGGGCGCGGCAGCGTTTCGGGCTGCTGGCATCACGCCCGACCATGCACATGAGTTTCACCGGCGGACCCGGCACCGGCAAAACCACCGTCGCGCTGCGGATGGCCGAAATGCTGCACGCGCTGGGATACATCCGTAAACCGAAGGTGCACATCGTAACTCGAGACGATCTGGTCGGTCAGTTCATCGGACACACCGCGCCAAAGACGAAAGAGGCACTGGCGAAGGCAGCGGGGGGAGTGCTGTTCATCGATGAGGCGTACTACCTGTTCCGTCCCGAAAACGAGCGGGACTATGGGCAAGAGGTCATCGAGATCCTCTTGCAGGAGATGGAGGGCGAACGTGCGAGTTCGGTCGTGATCTTCGCGGGCTACGAGGATCGGATGGAGCGGTTCTTTTCCGCCAATCCCGGATTGTCCTCGCGGGTTGCGCACCATCTCGCATTCAGCGACTACACCCACGACGAACTGCTGGCCATCGCCGAGATCATGTTGGGGCGGGACAACTTTCGTTTCGACGATCCGGCGCGATCCGCCTTCGGCGAATACCTCGAGTTGCGGATGCGAAGGCCGCGGTTCTCCAACGCGCGCAGCGTCCGCAACGCCCTCGATCGGTGCCGGCTGCGCCAGGCCAAGCGCCTTGTCGAGCTGCGGCGACCGCTCACCAAGACCGACCTGATCACGCTGACCGACCGGGATGTGTACGGCAGCAGCGTGTTCGGGGCCACCGAGCTGCCGGACGGGCCGACCGCCAGGGCCCCCGACTGACGAGATCGAGTCACCATGCCAGAAGGACTGAAGACCCTCACCCGCTACACCATCGAGCAGGAGCATCGGCACCCCGGCTCCTCCGGTGAGTTCTCCGCCCTGGTGAATGTCGTTGCGACGGCGACGAAGATCATCGCCAACCAGGTGATGCGCGGGGCCATCGTCGGCTCGCTGGGCGCCTCGGAGCCGGACAACCTGCCGCCGACGGTGCACCGCAAACTCGACGCGATCGCCAATGACATCATGGTGTCCGAGACGCAGTGGACCGGGTATCTGTCGTCGCTGCTGTCGGAGCAGATGTCGGTCATCCATCCGGTACCGGATGTGCACCGGCGTGGGAAGTATCTGCTGGCGTTCGACCCATTGGACGGTTCCTCGAATATCGACGTGAATCTACCAGTGGGAACGATATTCAGTGTGCTTCGGGCACCGGAGCGGGCGCGTGCTCCAGACAGTGGCGCCACGCCGGACGCCGGGGACTTCTTGCAGCCCGGCACGCGACAGGTCTGCGCCGGGTTCACCCTCTACGGTCCAGCGACGATGCTGGTGCTCACCACAGGAAGCGGCGTGGACGGGTTCACTCTCGATCGGGAGATCGGCGCGTTCGTGCTGACGCATCCTCGGATGCGAATTCCGGAGGACACCTCGGGTTTCGCGATCAATGCCGCGAACGAGCGGTTCTGGGAACGGCCGGTGCGCAGGTACGTGCACGAGTGCCTCGACGGAGTGGATGGGCCGCGCGGCAGGGACTTCAATATGCGCTGGGTGGCGTCGCTGGTCGCCGACACCTTCCACATCCTCACCCGCGGTGGGGTCTATCTGTACCCGCACGATGCCCGGCCGCCGTTGCGGCCGGGACGAGTGTCGTTGCTCTACGGCGCCAACCCGATCGCGTTCATTGTCGAACAGGCCGGTGGGTGGGCGACCACTGGCGGTGAGCGCGTGCTCGAGGTACCGCCCGAGCACGTGCACCACCAGGTGCCGTTGATCTTCGGATCCCGCAATGAGGTCGAGCGGATCGAGCGCTATCACAGCGAGCCCGACGAAGGACCGAGCTTCGACAGCTCGCTGTTCGGTTCCCGTTCGCTGTTCCGGCCGGCTCCGCACTGAGAATCGAGGACGTGCCATGTCGGTCAAACATCCCGTCGTCGCGATCACCGGATCATCCGGTGCGGGAACGACAAGCGTCACAAGGACTTTCCAGGAGATATTCCGCCGCGAGGGCATCAATGCGGTGGTGGTGGAAGGGGATTCCTTCCACCGCTACGACCGCAACGAGATGAAGCTGGCGATGGTGGAGGCCGAACGCAACGGCAATCTCACCTTCTCGCACTTCGGTGAGGAGGCGAATCTCTTGAAAGAGCTGGAGGCGCTCTTCCGTGACTACGGCGAAACCGGGGTCGGTTCGGTACGCAACTACCTGCACGACGACACCGAAGCCAAGCCCTACGGGCTGCCCGCCGGCACCTTCACGCCATGGGAGGACCTGACCCCCGGGAGTGATCTGCTGTTCTACGAGGGCTTGCACGGCGCCGCCATCACCGATTCCGTGAACGTCGCGCAGCACGCGGATCTGCTGGTCGGCGTGGTGCCGATCGTGAATCTCGAGTGGACCCAGAAGGTCATCCGCGACAAGACCGAACGCGGCTACTCCAGCGAAGCCGTCATCGATACGATCCTGCGTCGCATGCCCGACTACGTGAAATACATCTGCCCCCAGTTCTCCCACACCTACGTCAACTTCCAGCGCGTGCCCACCGTGGATACCTCGAACCCCTTCATCGCCCGCACCATCCCCACCGCCGACGAGAGCTTCGTAGTAATCCGCTTCGCCGATCCCAAGGTTATCGACTTCCCCTACCTGCTTTCGATGCTGCACGACTCCTTCATGTCGCGCCCCAATTGCATCGTGGTGCCCGGCGGCAAAATGGAACTGGCCATGCAACTGATCTTCACCCCGCTGATTTTGCGTCTGATGGACAAGCGTCCCAAGCGATCTCGGTGATCGGCAAGAGCCGGTCGCGCCGATGCCGCAGCGCTTTCCTGGGTTGGGCGGACTGGGGGTCGCGAGGCGGGTATGCGCGGCGTAGAGTGTCTCTAAGTTAACCATCGTTCACGTGATGGTCGCCGATACGAGCAAGGGGTAGTTATGACTTCCGCGGTCATTGTCGACGTAGTGCGCACGCCTTCCGGGAGGGGGAAAGCGGGTGGTGGGCTGTCGAAAGTTCACCCGGCGACGTTGCTGGCGGAGGTGCTGCGGACGCTGGTCGACCGGAATGGTCTCGACCCGGCGCTTGTCGATGATGTGATCGGTGGTTGTGTCACGCAGAGTGGTGAGCAAGCGTTCAATATTTCGCGGACCGCGGTGCTGGCGGCGGGGTTCCCCGATACGGTGCCCGCGACGACGGTGGACCGGCAGTGTGGGTCCAGTCAGCAGGCGGCGCATTTCGCCGCGCAGGGCGTGATCGCGGGGGCCTACGACATCGCGATCGCCTGCGGTGTGGAGTCGATGAGCCGGGCGCCGATGTTCTCCAGTGCGCATGGCAAGGACGCGAATCGGGGTCCGCTGTCGCACCGGTTTCCGGAAGGTCTTATCGGACAAGGCATTGCGGCGGAGATCATCACCCAGCGGTGGAAGCTCGATCGGGAAACCCTTGACGCGTTCGCCGCTCGTTCGCATCGCCTGGCTGCCGAGACCGCGGCGGCAGGCGGCTTCGACAATGAACTTGTCGCCGCGGGAACACTGACCGCCGACGAAACGATTCGCGCCGGAACCACCCCGGAGGGCTTGGCCGGGCTGCGGCCCGCGTTCGCCGCCGCCGAATTCGAAGCGCGCTTCCCGGAGATCGAATGGTCGATCACCCCCGGCAATTCCTCGCCGCTCACCGACGGTGCCTCGGCCGCGCTGATCATGAGCGAGGAAAAGGCCGACGCACTCGGCCTACGTCCCCGCGCCCGCTTCCATTCCTTCGCGGTCACCGGCGACGACCCCTTGCTCATGCTCACCGCCGTCATCCCGGCCACCCGCAAAGTGCTCGTGAAGGCGGGCCTGACCATCGACGATATCGACGCCTACGAAGTGAACGAGGCTTTCGCCCCCGTCCCGCTCATCTGGCAGCACGAGCTCGACGCCGACCCCGCCAAACTCAACCCCTGCGGCGGCGCCATCGCCCTCGGTCACCCACTAGGCGCGTCCGGCACCCGAATCCTGGCAACCATGCTCAATCATCTCGAACAAACCGGCGGCCGCTACGCGCTGCAAACCATGTGTGAGGCGGGTGGCCTCGCCAACGCCACCATCATCGAGCGGCTGTAGGCCAGCGGCTCGACGTCGGTCGTGTTGCCATGCGGCGCAGCATGACCGACGGCCGATAGCCGAGGTCCCGGGCGACGAGGGTTAGTCGGGGAGTAGCGGGACCGAGATGCCCTCGCCTCGGTTGATGAGGGCAGCGCGGGTTACCGCGGTGGAGCCGAAGCGTTGGCGGAGGTTGTCGAGGGTGGAGTCGAGGGTGTTGGTCGCGTGGGGGTCGAAGGGGAGGGTTAGTTGAACGGCGTCGGCGTCCTCCAGGTTGGTGAGGGCGAGGCCGATGAGGGTGAGGCCGCGTTCCTGGATCATCGGTGTGGCGGTGGCGAGCAGGGTGCGGGCGGTGCGCAGGATCGTTTCGGTGTGATCGGTCGCTTCCGGGAGGGTGTGGGAGCGGGTGGCTCGGGTGAAATCGTCGAAACGCATGCGTAGCACCACGGTTCGGCAGACGCGGTCGGCGGCGCGCAGGCGGCGGCCGAGGCGGTCGGTGAGGCCGTGCAGGTAGGCCTCGATTTCATCGGGCGGGCGAAGGTGGCGGCCCAGCGCGCGTTGGGCGCCGATCGAACGACGGCGGCGTCCGGTCTCGACGCGGCGCGGGTCGCGGGCCCACGAGAGGGCGAACAGGTGGCGGGCGGCGCCTGGGCCGAGGATCGAGCGCAGCACGGGTTCGCCGAGTTCGGCGAGGTGGCCGACGCGGGTGATGCCGTGGTCGTGCAGCGTGCGTGCGGTGACTTCGCCAACGCCCCATAGCCTTTCGACGGGCAGTGGATGCAGGAAGTCGAGCTCGCCGTCCGGAGGCACCAGTCGAAGGCCGTCCGGTTTGGAGACCGCGCTGGCCACTTTCGCGAGGAACTTGGTGCGTGCGATGCCGACGGAGATGGGCAGACCGACCTGCTCCAGGACCTCGGCACGCAGTCGATGTGCGATATCGATGGGCTCGCCCGCGATCCTGCGCAGGCCACTCACGTCCAGAAAGGCTTCGTCGATGGAGATGCCTTCGACGATCGGTGTGGTGTTGCGAAAGACTTCGAACACCGCCTTGCTGGCCTCGGCATAAGCCGACATGCGTGGTTGCACCACGATCGCGTGCGGACACAGCCGAAGAGCGGCTCCGCCGTTCATCGGTGTGCGCACGCCGAGGGCCTTCGCCTCGTAGCTGGCGGCGAGCACGACGCCCCCGCCGACGATGACAGGGCGGCCGCGCAGTCGCGGGTCGTCACGCTGTTCGACCGAGGCATAGAACGAATCGAGGTCGGCGTGCAGGATCGACGCCTCCGCGCGCGCCTCGATCCGGGGTCTGCCGGATCGAGTGGGGGCGGGCGTGGTCTCGGACACGCGTACATGTTCGCACGTATGTTCGATATAGTGAAGCGCCGTCTCATCCGCGGCAACCGATGAGAAGCACGCAAAATGATCGAAGGGCCAGCAACGGAGCGGCCCCGGCGAAGCCTGGTTGCCGGGATGAATCCAGCGGGCGCCGGGTGTACCGTGACGGTGTGTCTCTCTCATCGGTGTGTCTCGCTCATCGGAAAGCTTGTGAAACGACTGCGGGAGAAGGCAATTGAGTAGCGAAGCCGCCAGGGCGGAGTTCCCGTTGTCGCCGACGCCGATCCACGTGCCCGATGACGTGCTCGACGATCTTCGCCAGCGCATTGCCTTGACGCGCTGGCCGGTCGACGCGGGCAACGAAGACTCGTCCTACGGCGTCGACGGCCGCTACCTGCGTGAACTCGTCGAGTACTGGCGCGACGGTTACGACTGGCGTAAGGCCGAAGCCGCGATCAACGCCTACGAGCACTACCGGGTCGAGGTCGACGGCGTGCCGGTGCATTTCATGCGCAAGGCGGGTGTCGGGCCGAACCCGACGCCGTTGATCCTCACGCACGGCTGGCCGTGGACGTTCTGGCACTGGTCCAAGGTCATCGACCAGTTGGCCGACCCCGGCGCGCACGGCGGCGATCCGGCCGAGGCGTTCGATGTGATCGTGCCGTCGTTCCCCGGCTTCGGGTTCTCCACTCCGCTCCCGAACAACCCCGATATGAACTTCTGGAAGGTCGCCGACCTCTGGCACACCCTCATGACCGAGACCCTCGGTTATGCGAAGTACGCGGCCGCGGGCAATGACGTCGGCGCGCTGGTCACCGGCCAACTCGGGCACAAGTACGCCGACGAGCTGTACGCGATCCATATCGGGTCCGGTCAGATGCTGAGTATGTTCGAGGGTGACCGGGCTTGGGACTTCAGTGGCGGCAGGCCCATCCCCGACGGCCTGCCCGCCGATGTCTACGCCAGGATCATCGAGATGGACCGGCGATTCGCCGTCCACCTCGCCGCCCACGTGCTGGAACCGAGCACTCTCGCCGTCGGTCTGTCCGACTCACCCGCCGGCATGCTCGCGTGGATATTGCAGCGCTGGGTGAAATGGAGTGACAACGGCGGTGATATCGAGACCGTCTTCACCAAGGACGAGCTGCTCACCCACGCCATGATCTTCTGGGTCACCAACTCGATCGGCACATCGATTCGCACCTACGCCAACAACAATCGCTACCCGTGGAAGCCGTCGCACGACCGGCGGCCGGAGATCGAAGCGCCGACCGGCATCACCTTCGTCGGCTACGAAAACCCACCCGGTGTCAGCACCGAGCAGCGCATCGAGAGCTTCCTCGCGAGCGAACGCGCCAGCTGGTACAACCACGTCAACCTCACCGTCCACGACCAGGGCGGACACTTCATCCCGTGGGAAATTCCCGAACTGTGGATCGATGATCTGCGCCGGACCTTCCGCGGTCGCCGCTAGCCAAATCTACGGCCTACCTACGTAGGAGTTCGGCCGGACCGGGTATCCTGGGTCGTCAATTGGACGATTTGGCGATGAGGAGTCGGCACTTGCGTGGATTCGGGGACCTGGAGGCGGTGATCATGGACCGCATCTGGGATCGGGACGCGGAGACCACAACGGTCCGCGAAATATTCGACGAACTGGCGGCCGAACGCGGTATCGCCTACACCACGGTCATGTCGACGATGGACAATCTGCATCGCAAGGGCTGGCTGGCGCGTGAGCGTGCGGGCAAGGCCTACCGCTATTGGCCGACGCTCACCCGCGAAGAGCACAGCGCGCGGCTGATGCTCGACGCGCTCGGCTCCGGCGGCCGCTCGGACCTGGTGCTCAGTCACTTCGTCGATCGGATCAGCGCCGACGAATCGGCGGGCCTGCGCGCGGCGCTGCGCAGGCTGACGGCCCAGAAGCCGCCGGAATCCTCGTGAACGTGGCCATCTGCCTGTTGGTGTACGGCGGTGGCGTCGCGCTGTTCGGTCCCGCGGTGCTGCGACGGCTCACCCGCGGCGGCGCCGCGCCTCGCCTCGGCATTGCCGCCTGGCTGGTGGCGATTGCCGGTGCGCTCGGGTCGTGGTTGCTCGCGGCGGGGATGCTGTTCGTCGAGTTCGCTACGTATTGGCACGCGGATGCGGCGGTGCGCGTGTGTGTCGCCGCACTGTCGACGCCGGTGAACGAGGCGACCAGCCCGGCGCTGCGCGCGGGATCGTTCACGCTCGCGGTGGTGGTCGTCATCGCAAGCGCGGTGGTGCTGTGGCGGTCGGCCCGGATTCTGCTGCGGATGCGGCGACGCACCCTGGAGCATGCGCGGGCGGTACTGCTGGTCGGGCGTCCGAGGCCCGATCTCGGCGCTGTGGTGCTGGATTCGGATCAGCCGCAAGCGTATTGCGTCGCGGGTCGGCCGGACGCGATCGTCGTCACCAGTGCGGCGCTGGACGCACTGACTCCTGATCAGCTGACCGCGGTGCTCGCGCACGAACGCGCACACCTTCGTGGCAGGCATCCGGCACTGACCGCGCTGGTGCGCGGTTTGGCGACGATCCTGCCCCGCCTTCGGTTGCTGACGAACGGTGCCGAAGAGATCAACCGACTGCTCGAGATGCGCGCCGATGACGAGGCCGCACGCAGGCACGGTGCGGAACCTTTGCTCGGCGGCCTGATCGCGCTGGTCGGTGCGGGGACACCGGCGCATGCCATGGGTGCGGCGGGCACCGCTGTGGTGGCTCGCGCGGAGCGGCTGGTGTCACCGGCCAGTACGGTGCGCAAGGCCACCAACGGCACCGCATTGCTCGGCGTAATCACCGCCACCATGATGGGGATGCTCGAGGTCGCCGCCGGATTGTTGATCTGTAGCTCGATTTTCGGTTGGTGACCGTCATGCGCGGCGGCCATGCCTACCACAGGCGTGCGGGCAACCATGCGTTCGGTGTGCATTTCTCAGGGGGCGAAAGCGAGACGAGGCTGCCTCTTTTCGCAAGCTACCGGGGGCCGTGAAGGCTCCGTTTTCGAGCGGATCAATCCGGTGAACCAGGAGGCGGGCGATGCAGCTCACATGGGATCAGGTCTTCGCGTGGAGGCTGGGGCAACAGTTCGTTGCACCACCCTCAGAGGCGAGCGTTCCTGACATCGTCGATCGGTTGTGCGGAGTACAGGCCCAGGTCACCTCGTCGGCGGAGCTGGCTGTGGCGCTTCGCCGCCGGACTTCGGAGCCGGATGCGGTGGTGCGCGAACTGAATTCGGGCACGCTGATCAAGACCTGGGCGATGCGTGGGACTTCGCGGCCACGGCGCTCGCCTTGATCGCCTCCGCCCGGACCTGGGAAAAACCCGTGTGGCAGCGCAACTTCGGCGCGTCGCCCGCGGAGGTTGCCGCACTGGTCGACGCGGTATCGACGATACTCGACGGCACCGTGCTCACCCGCGCCGAACTGGTCGCGGCGTCGCCGACCCGGCGCTGCATCGTCTCGGCGAGGAGTTGCGATCGGTCTGGGGTGCATTTGCTCGAGCCGCTGGCCTGGCAGGGCGCGTTGTGTCACGGTCCGGCCCAGGGCAATCGGATCACCCTTACCAGCGCGGCGCATCAGGTCCCCGGTTGGCACGGGCTGCCCGACCCGGCAACCTCCGTCATCCGCCGCCGTGGTGCAGCAACCACGAGGCGGGTCCGGAGTTCGTTCTGGATGAGGCGAGTTCCTGACGCCATGGACGACAGCGATTGCGACACGGGACACGACGCGGCCCCGGTCGCATGTAAGTCCCGGGCGATCGGGGTCGCGTCTGTTCTCGTCGGTCAGGAGTGTTCGGCTATCGCCTGCCGGAACTCGTCGGAGTGTGGTCCGGACAGTTCGAATGTGACTGCGGCAGGTTCGGCAGGACCATGAGTGCCGTGCACAGGTCCGGGGATGATGGAAGTTTCGCTGCGATCGATCATCGCGACCGCGTCCTCCAGCGGAATCCACCGGACGTCTTCGGCTTCGTTGATGTCCGGCGGGGTATCGGTCAGATCCGCGCCCCGCGCAAGATAGATCTCCTGCGGCTGGTCCAAGGTTCCGATGGACGGCTGAAAGCTGACCAGGTGCTCCATGGTCTTCGGCCGCCAGCCGGTCTCTTCCTCGACCTCGCGCGCCGCCGCGATGGCTACGTCCTCGGCGTGGTCGACGTAGCCGCCGGGCAGCTCCCACACCCACCGATCGATGATGAATCGATGCCGGTACATCAGCAAGTCGTTGAGTACCAACGTCATTGCGCAACGTGGCATCCGTGCGACGTACTGCGTGAACTTCACCCCGTCGGGCAACTCGATGTCGACGGTAGATAGCTTGATGTGTCGGTTTCGTCCACGACGTTCTCACCATGGATCGTCCACTGGGTGCGGCTCACAAGGTCGACCGTAGTAGTAAGCGGAGACCGGCGACGAAGCACCGGCAAACTGGCTATGCCCTTGCGACTACCCATGGCGGAAGCGCTCCGCCACGCCGAGCTCGAGCTGCCGGCCTGGCATCGGGAAGAAGAGCTACCGCTGGTTGATCGCACGTCAGCCGATCACGTGACCGTCGCCCTTGGACGGGGCATGCGTCCGTCCGAGTCGAGTGGCGACTATTCGGCGGCGCGGGCGGTGACCAGGACTTCGAGTCCGTCGAGGATGCGTGCGAGGCCGAATCCGAAGTGGTCGAAGCCGGGATCGAACGCGTCGCTCGACAATGCCGCCATCGTCGGGTAGCGGCCGCTGGCCATGGCCCGTTCCAGGACCGGGGCCTGGGCCTGCCAGAACTGCGCGTCTGTCAGGCCCGATTTGCGTTCCGCCTCTTGCAGATACAGCAGCGTGCGGGCAGCGCCCGCGACATAGTCGGACACCAGGATGACCGCGGAGACGAGCTCAGGGTCCGTCAGCCCCATCGACTTGATGCGCGAAACCACGAGTTCCATGCCTTCCACGGCACTCGGACCCATCACGGGGCGGGCCTGATTGATGTGGAGCAGCCACGGATGGCGGCGATAGAGGGCGAGGGATTCGTTGGCCATGGCCTCCAACGCGCCGCGCCAACCATCGCCGCGGTCGGCATCGGCGGAGGGCCGCTGGACACGATCCAGTATCACGTCGAGTAGTTCGGCTTTGCCGGGGACATAGCGGTACAGCGACATGGTGCCGGTGCCGAGTTCGGTGGCGACCCGGCGCATGGTGAGCGCCTCCAAACCCTCGGTGTCGGCCACCGCAATTGCCGCCTCGACGATCCGGTCCAACGTGAGTGCGGGCTTCGGCCCGCGCCTTGGCCGCGGACCGGTGTCCCAGAGCAGGTCGAGAGTGCGGGCGATATCGCCGCTTCCGCTGGCCTCCGTGCTGGTCATGAAGGCCAGCTTAACTGCTTGGCGAAAAACTGGGTACGTTGTACCTTAAATAGGGTACGTTGTACCCAGTTGAGAATCGAAGTGCGAAGCGGAGGGCGATAGTGAGAGACGAGTACGCGGTCCGGGCCGAGGGGCTCGAGAAGAAATATGGCGACAAGCGGGCTCTGGACGGTTTCGATCTGAGGGTGCGGCGCGGGACAGTGCACGGACTGCTCGGGCCGAACGGCGCGGGCAAGACCACGGCCGTGCGGATCCTGTCGACACTGATTCGCCTGGATGGCGGTCACGCCACGGTCGCGGGGCTCGATGTGGCAGCCCGACCATGGGCCGTGCGCTCGCGCATCGGGCTCACCGGTCAGTACGCGGCGGTGGACGAGGTGCTGACCGGGCGGCAGAACCTCGAAATGTTCGGCAGGCTCTTTCATCTCGGTGGACGCGGGGCGCGGCGGCGGGCAAGTGAATTGCTGGATCGCTTCGATCTCAGCGATGCCGCCGACAAGGGTGTCGGCAAATACAGCGGCGGCATGCGGCGCAGGCTCGACCTCGCGGCGTCGATGATCCTCTCGCCCGAGGTGCTCTTCCTCGACGAGCCGACCACCGGCCTCGATCCGCGCAGTCGTAACGAGGTATGGGATTCGGTGCGGGCGTTGGTCGCCGACGGCACCACGGTGCTGCTCACCACCCAATACCTGGAGGAGGCAGACAAACTCGCCTCCCACATCACGGTGATCGACCAGGGCAAGTCCATCGCCGACGACACCCCCGACGGGCTGAAGAATACCGTCGGGGCCGATCTCATCGAGGTCGTCGCGGCTGAGGTCGCCGACTTGCCCGCGGTCGCCAAGGTGGTGGCCAGGGTGTGTGCGGGTGAGCCCGAGATCGACGAGCTCGATCGACGCGTGCACGCGTCGGTCTCCGACCGCGTCGCCGCGCTCACCGAAGTGGCGCGCACTCTGCAGGACGAGGGGATCGGCGTCGAGGACATCGGACTGCGTAGGCCGAGCCTCGACGATGTCTTCCTGAATTTGACCGGACACCGCACTGTTGCCGAGGAGGCCGCCTGATGACCATCGTGGATGAATCGCCGACTCGCTCGCGAGCATTCTGGGCGATCGCCGATTGCTGGAATGTGGTGCGGCGCGGGCTGACCCACTATCAGCGCCAGCCGGTGAATATCGCTTGGCAGCTCGGTTTCCCGATTCTGTCGGTGCTGCTGTACGGCTACGTGTTCGGCAGTGCGATGAGCGTGCCGGGTGGCGGGGACTACCGTAGCTTCCTGATGCCGGGCATGTTCGCGATGACGATGGCGTTCGGGTTCATCAATACCGCGACGGTGGTCGTATATGACGCGACCAATGGTGTGATCGACCGATTCCGTTCGATGCCGATGTCGCCCTCGGCGGTGGTAGCCGGGCGCGGTGTCACCGATCTGCTACTGGCCTGTGCGGAGTTGGCGATCCTGATGCTCACCGCACTGGCGATCGGCTGGCGACCCGACGGTGGAATCCTCAACGGCATAGCGGCTTTCGGGCTGTTGCTCCTGCTGCGCTTCGCCCTGATCTGGGTCGGCGTCTGGCTCGGACTACTGGTACCGAATCCGGAGGCGGCCGGTGGTCTTTTCGCGGTGGCCTTCCCCCTGACCATGATCTCGAGCATTTTCGTTGCCCCGCAGCTGATGCCGAGCTGGCTCGGTGCGATCGCAGCATGGAACCCGATCTCCTCCACCGTCGCCGCAACCCGTGAACTGTTCGGAACACCTGTGGGCGGCGGTGATTCGTGGATCGAACAGCATGCGCTGCCCATGGCGATGGTATGGCCGCTGATCCTCACGGCGATCTTCCTGCCACTGGCGGTCCGGCGCTTCCAGCGACTGAGTCGCTGACCTCACGGACGGTGCCCGGCATCCATGGAATGCCGGGCACCGTTGGTGAGTCAGACTGCGGCGGGGTCGCTTGCCGGATTTGGTTCAGGGAGAACGGGACGCGGAATTCTGGCTGCGAGTCCGATCAGTCCGGCGAACAGGGCGATGGCTGCTGTCACGTACCAGCTGCGATGGAAGGCGTCGAGGGTCTGCTGTGGTCCGGCGGGGGAGCCGAGGGTCGCTACGACGACGGCTACGCCGATGGCGAGGCCGATCTGCCTGGCCATGCTCAGTACCGCCGATCCGGTGGCGAAGCGTTGCGGTGGTAGACCGGCGCTGCCGGTGGCGAAGGAGGTGGGCAGGGTGAGCCCGACACCGACTCCGGTGAAGATCATGCCGCCGAGAAGGCCACCCGCATAGTTGGGTTCGAGGGTGACGGCCGTGGCCCACCAGATCAGGCCCGCCGCGAAAGCGATACCACCGGCGGCGATGGTGAGGCCGGCACCGATTCGGCTGATGAGCCGACCGGCGAGGATCGCGACGATCGGTACCACCAATGGTCCTGGGGCGATCGCCAGTCCAGCCCGCAGGGCCGACCATTCCCAGACGTTCTGCGCCCAGAGCACCACCGAGAGCAGCATTCCGGCGAAGGCGATCTGGAAGAACAGCGAATTACCGGCCATCAGTGCGAAATGGGGCGCTCTGAACAGCGTGGGATCGACAACCGGGCTGTGGTGGCGGGCCGAGGAGATCGCGAAGGCTACCGCGAGTGCCACTGCCACGGCGAAGGACACGAGTACGCCTGCCGACGTCCAACCCCAGTCCTCCCCTTTCACCAAGGCGAGGATGAACGCGGCGATGGCGCCGATGAGCATGATCGCGCCGAACACATCGGGCAGCGGTCCGCCGTCGCCGCGCTGGCGCGGCAGCAGCCGCACGCCGACGGCCAACGCGGCCAGCCCGATCGGCACGTTCACGAGAAACACCCAACGCCAATCGATTTCGACGAGCAGCCCGCCGAACACCGGCCCTAGCGCGGCGCCGAGGCCGCCGAAGGCCACCCACAGCCGAACTGCCATCGGACGGCGCTCGGCGGGGGTAGTGGCCAGCACCAGGCCGAGCGAGGACGGGATCAGCATGGCACCGCCCACCGCCTGCAACACCCGGAAGGCGACCAGCGACTCGACATTCCATGCGGCCGAGCAGAGGCCCGAGCCGAGCACGAACACGGCGAGACCGATCAGGAACGTCGTCCGGTTGCTGCCGCGATCGCCGAGCCGCCCCGCGGGCACAAGCAGCGCGGCGAAAACGATCGCATAGGCGTTGAGCACCCACGACAGCCCCGACAGCTGGGTGTCGCCGAAATCCCTCCCCATATCGGGAAGCGCGACGTTGACGATGAACAGGTCCAGGCTCGACAGCAGTACGCCGACCGACACGATGGCGAGCACGACCCGCGAATCGACGGCGGGCCGATCTTTGGTTGCCACAACGGTATTCACGAGATTATCTCCGACTCAGCCGAGAGCGCGACGGGTTCGGTGGGCCGAGGCGAGCGGCGGTCCCGCAGCGGGCTGTCGTCGACGTGCGCGCGCCAGACGCGGTAGTCGACCTGGGTCAGTGCGAATCCGTCACCGAGCCGACGGGTGAGTTGCATCATGCAACGAACCATAGAGTAGTGAGTTCTTTGAAGCAACCGACTATGCTGTGATAATGCGGAGGACCAGTTTCGAGAACATGAACTGCTCGATCGCCCAGTGCCTCGAGGTGGTCGGCGAGTGGTGGACTCTGCTGATCGTGCGCGACGCACTGATGGGCGTGACCCGCTTCGACGACTTCCGCGAACGTCTCGGCATCGCACGCAATGTGCTCACCCAACGCCTGGAACACCTTGTCGCGCACGACATCATGTCGAAGGTGCCGTATCAGGACAACCCGGTCCGCTACGACTACCGCCTCACCCCAAGGGGGCGTTCCCTGTGGCAGGTCCTCACCGCAATGCGCCAATGGGGCGACGATTGGGCGGCGCCGGAGGGGCCCCCGGTCCAAACCCTGCACAAGACCTGCGGCCACATCACCGTCATCCAGCCGACGTGCTCCGAGTGTGGCGAACATGTTCACCGTCGCGACCTAGAGCTGGTCGACGGCCCCGGCGTCCGCGACGTCTCACTCATTCCGGGCCGCTGACGACGAACGGGACATGAGCGCAGCGAATGTCGCCTCACCCTCGAGGGGATATTGCGACACCGGCTGAAGTGCCGAGGAGTTCGCATGTCCGGGTCGAATTCATCGCATTCGATGCGGGCTGTGGTTGCGGGCAGGCCGGTTCGGGCGCGTCGATTAGGCTGCGGCGGTGGCGGACGGGCGAGTGGGGCAGCTGATCGATACGGTCGCATGGGTGCGTATCGAAGACGGGCGCATTCTGTGTGCGCGGCCGCGCGGGAAGAACATCTTCTACATTCCCGGCGGCAAGCGCGAGGGCGCCGAGACCGATTTGCAGACGCTGCTACGTGAGATCGAGGAGGAGCTGACCGTCGCGCTGCTGCCCGACACCGTCGCGCACGTCGGCACCTATGAGGCGGCGGTGCACGGACCCGACGGCGGCACCGTGGTGCGGATGAGCTGCTACACCGCCGACTATCGCGGCACGCTCGCGGCGAGCAGCGAGATCGAAGAGGTGGCCTGGTTCAGCTACGCCGATCGGGAGCAGGTGCCGCCGGTCGATCAGCTGCTGTTCGATGATCTCCTGGACGCAGGGCGATTGGCCTGAACCACTCCGATCATGCACAGTTCAACGTGTTGTCGGCCGGTGCGGTGACGCTGCTACCGTACAGCGCGATACGGTCGCTGATATGAAGTCGGTTTGCTCGTTGTTGCGCTGGGCCGGTTACGCATTGGTGGCGGGTCCGCTCGCCTGTCGGCCGGTGGCGGTCAGGTTACGGGTGCCGCGCAGGCTGCTCGGTGCTTCGTTCCCGATGGGTACCCGATCCCGCCTGCGGGCCGCCGCGCACTCCGTGCTCGCGGTCACCGTGTGCTTGCTCGCGTGCTTTCTGGCGTTTCTGGCCACCGTTTCCGCGGTGCGCGGCATCGCCTATCCACTGATCGCGGCCGACGACCTCGAACATTCCTGGGGCGGGCCGACGCTGGCAGGTGCCTGGGCGGTGCATGCGCTTGCGGTGTTGTTGCTTCCCGCGTGGCCGACGCTGATCGCCGGGCTCGGTGTACTGCAAGTGCGTTTGAGCCATCAGTTGCTCGGGCGCGCCGGGCCGTGGTGGCCGGTCCCGGTGTCTGTGCTGCTCGGCGTCGCGGGCGTCCTGTTCTTCATCGCCTGGCTGCACCAGGCGTGAATCCGATCAGCAGAGTCGGGCCTCGGAGCCGGTGAACGACCTTTTGCGCGATCAGGTGGTGACAGTCGGCCTGTCCGCCCGCTCGATGAGGTGTTGCACGAGGTTCAGCAGTACATCCTTACAGGATTCCCTGCTGCGCGCGTCGCACAGCATCACCGGAGTGTGGTCGTCGAGGTCGAGTGCGTCGCGGACCTCATCGACGGTGTAGACGGGCGCGCCGTCGAAGCAGTTCACCGCGACCGTGAACGCGAGGCCGCGGCGCTCGAAGAAGTCAACGGCGGCAAAGGAATTGCCGAGACGGCGGGTGTCGGCGAGTACGACGGCGCCGAGTGCGCCGCGGGCCAGCTCGTCCCACAGGAACCAGAATCGATCCTGTCCGGGCGTGCCGAACAGGTACAGCACCAGATCACGGTCGATGGTGATGCGGCCGAAGTCGAGCGCCACCGTGGTCGTGGTTTTCTGCTCGACACCGGACAGATCGTCGACACCGGTGCTGACCTCGGTGATCAGCTCCTCTGTGCGCAGCGGCGTGATTTCGCTGATCGCCGAGACCATGGTGGTCTTGCCGACGCCGAACCCACCGGCGATAAGGATCTTGACCGAGGCGGCCAAATGCGGGTCAGAGTTTTCGGATGCCATCGAGTACCGCTCGCAATATGTTGAGATCGCCCGGGCCGGCCTCCGGCTGTACCGGAGCCCGGAAGATCAGGTGTCCCTCGCCGATCAGGTCGCCGACGAGAATCTTGGTAACCGCCAAGGGCAGTTTCACATGGGCCGCTAACTCGGCGACCGATTGTGGGACGCGGCAGAGCCGAACGATGTCGATGTACTCGGGTTCGGTCCGTCGCAGGGTGGGCGCGCGGTCGGCGATGACCACCACCGTGAGCATGTCCAGTTCATGACCCGCACCGATGGTGCGGCCACGGGTCACCGCGTAAGGCCGGACCAGCGGACCGGCGGCCTCGTCGAACCACGGCTCACCCTTGCCTGTCATGGCAGGCGCGCGGGAGTGGAGAGGTAGGTGCCGACGCGTTGGACGGTGACGTTCATTTCGTAGGCCACCATGCCGAGATTCGCCGTCTCGGCCGCTTGCAGTGCGAGGCAGGCGTTGTCGCCCGCCGAGGTCACGAACAGCACGGCGCGATCGAGTTCGATCACCGCCTGCCTGACCCCGCCGCCGTCGAAACGGCTGCCCGCGCTGCGAGCCAATCCGTAGAGGGTGGAGGACATCGCGGCGAAGTGTTCGGCATCCTCGCGGGTCATGGCGGTCGATCTACCGAGCAGCAGGCCATCGGTGGATAGCACCACCGCGTGACGCACGCCGGCAAGCCGGTCGACGAGATCGTCGAGCAGCCAGTTGAGATCACCGGTGTTGGAAGTAGTCACCATTGCCTTCCTGTTCGTCCGCGGGCTTGGCGGCCGAGGTAGTGGGGAGTTCATCGGGGACGGCCTTGCGGCCCTGCCTGGTGCCGTTCTCGATGGCGGACATGAGATCTCGGGCCTGTTCGGCGGTGCGTGCGCGCTCCGTTCCGGGTTCGGCGACGGGCTCGACAGGAGCGGGCTGCGCCAATTCCGGTGCGAGACTTGCCTGCCGGTGCCTGCGTGGCAGCGCGGGCCTGCTGTCGGGGCCCGTGTGCGGTGCCGGTGTGGTCGGTCGGGGCGCGGCTGTCGTAGTCTGCCGGGGCGGTTCCACCATCGGGGGCGCCTCCGGTGGTGCGGTCAGCACCGTCGACGCCGACTCGGGTTCTGTGCCGTACCTCGCGGATTCGACGTACGGCAGCGGCTGACGGCGCCGCCGTCCGGCGTCGGTCGTCTCGGATTCCGAGGGAGGCAGGACGGCTTCGTTGGCGATCAGTGCGGAGGGAATGAGCACGATGGCCCTGATCCCGCCGTAGTCGGATTCCGCGAGCCGGACCGAGACACCGTGCCGGACGGCCAACTGGGCGACAACGAACAGGCCGAGCCGGGAATCCGCGGACAACGCCGCGACACCGAAATCCGGTGGGTTGCGCAGCATGTCGTTCATCTTGGCCATATCGGCGTCCGACATGCCCATGCCCTGATCGCTGATCTCGGCGACGATCCCCTTGCCGACCACATTGCCGGTTACCTCGACTCGCGACTGCGGCGGCGAGAAGGCGGTCGCGTTGTCGACCAGTTCCGCGACGAGGTGGATGAGGTCGGCGACGACGGTGCCCATGACATGCGTATCGGGCAGCCGGGCCACCCGAACCCGTGCGTAGTCGAGGGTTTCGCCGACAGCACTGCGCACCACGTCGACCAGCGGCACCGGGTTGCGCCACTGCCTGCCGGGCCGACCGCCGCCGAGGATGGTGAGGTTCTCGGCGTTGCGGCGTTCGCGGGTGGCCAGATGGTCGAGCCGGAAGAGCACGTCGAGCAGGGCGGGATCTTCCTGCTTCGATTCGGCCTCGTCGAGAATCTCGAGCTGCCGGTGCACCACGATCTGGCTGCGGTGGGCGATATTGAGGAACACGGCCTTCACACCCTCCCGGGTGCGGGCCTCGTTCACCGCCGCGGCGATGGCCGCGGAGTGCGCATGCTCGAATGCCTTGGCTACCTGGCCGATTTCGTCGTGGCCGTAGTCGAGGGTCGGGGATTCCGCATCCGGATCGATGACCTCGCCCTCGCTCAGCCGCCGCATCGTCTCGGGCAGCCGCTCATCGGCGAGTGCGAGCGTTTCTCCGCGCAGGCGCTTGAGCCTGCGGATGATGCGGTTGGCCAGCAACAGTGCGATCAGGAACGCAAGAATACTGATGGCCATGACTCCACCGCCCGCCCACGCGGAGGTCTGCGCGGAGTCGGCGGCCTTGTCCTCGGCCAGTTTCTGCGCTTGCTTGTTCTGCGCGATCCAGGTGTCGACGAGCCCGCGGTTGACCTCGGCGGCGGCGTTGTTCCATTCGGAAGTGCTCAGCGGCAGGGCGGGGGGTGTCGATTGCTTGTTCGTCGAACTCGCCGAGCTGGACGAACTCGAGGAGCCCGACGAGTTGGCTGTGCTGGTCATAGCGCGCTGGACGAGCGCGTTTTCCATGGAGGTCAGCTGCTGCCATGCGGTGCTGTTGGTGAGCGCCTGCAATCGATCGCGTTGTGATTGATCGAGCTGGGTGGACAGATTCGCGACTTCGGTGTGATAGAAGCCGATCTGACGCAGGAACTCCTCTACCGGGATCGGGGTGGGCCCGGTGGCATTGGCGAACATGCCCGACAATGCGTTGCTGCGCGACATCGCTTCCGCGGCAAGGAAGATGCGCATGCCGTCGGCGATACGCACGCCGATTTCGGCGTCGGGTGCGGTCCCTTCGACGATCTGAGTGCCGAAGGTGATGACGTCGAGCAGGCGGTTGTAGAACATGTACGCGTCGGGCACCGGCAGCTGGGCCGCATCGGTCGCGGTGCGCACCTGCGTTATCTGCGTGCCGAGTGTCATGAAGCCCGCGGCGTCGTCGCCGATCTTCGAATCATCGACCTCGCGCAGTCCGGTGGAGGCCTCGATCAGTCCGCGCAGCGCGCTGTCGAGCCGCACCCGCGCGGCGCCGAGTAGTGGTGTGACCGAATCGTCGCCGGTCAGCGCGGAGATCGTCACTTGACGTTCCTGCTGGACGGCCTCGAGCAATTCCCTGGTTCGTGGGATTGCCTGCTGATTCTGCTCCGCCCAATCCTGGGCCTTATTTCCCTGGGCTACCAGGTATCCCGCCGCACCCACGCCGACCACGAGCAGAGTCAGACTCGGGATGAGCGCGATCGCCAGTATCCGTGTTCGGACACCGAGCCTCGCTCTGAACATCGGCACAACGTAATCGAGATCCTGACCGGCACGGCGATCGGGTCCCGCTGAGCGAGACTCGATTTGACATTCGTATGGAGATCTGGGTTTTGGGTGCCGCGATGGTGAATTCCACTGGACACCTTGGTCTCTGCGGTAGTTACCCGATATTCGGAGTTCTACGCTGTTCGGACCGGTGGTCGCGTGGATGCGAGGTCGACACTTTCCGCCGAATCGCTGTCATCAGCGGCCGAAACCGGTCGGTGTGTGTGCCGCGCGGACCCGCGACGGCGTAGATTGTGTGTAATCCACGGTTACTCACAAGTAGGAGGCGACGATGCCCGCGCCGGAAGCCGAAGTTTTCGCTCGTCTGAGCGCACTGGCGGCGATCGACAACCCCGAGGCCCGCTCGACAAAGACGATCGTCGAGACCTTCACAGGTAAGCCGCTCGGCTCTGTGCCGGTGGGCGCCGCTGAGGACGTGACCGCCGCCTTCAGCAGGGCAAGAGCCGCACAGGCCAGGTGGGCCGAGCGCTCGGCCAAGGAACGTGCCGCCGTGCTCGAGCGGTATCGGGTGCTGGTGGTCGAGCACCGCGAGTTCCTGATGGACGTGATCCAGGCCGAGACAGGCAAGGCGCGCTGGGCCGCCCAGGAAGAGATCATGGGCCTGATGTTCGCCGCGCGATACTTCGCGAAGGCGGCGCCGGGACTACTCGAACCACACTCGGTGCCCGGTGCGTTCCCCGTACTCAACCGGGCGTCGGTGCGCACCCAACCGAAGGGTGTTGTCGGTGTCATCGCGCCGTGGAACTATCCGATGCTGCTGTCGATCGGTGACTCGATCCCCGCGCTGCTCGCAGGCAACGCCGTGGTCGTGAAGCCGGACAGTCAAACGCCGTTCTCCTCTTTGGCGAGTGCGGAGCTGCTGTATCAGGCCGGGCTCCCCCGTGATCTGCTGGCGGTCGTGACCGGGCCCGGCACGGTTGTCGGCACCGCGATCGTCGATGCCTGCGACTATCTGATGTTCACCGGCTCCTCGGCGACCGGCCGTTCGCTGGCCGAACAGTGTGGGCGCAGGCTGATCGGTTTCTCCGCGGAACTGGGCGGCAAGAACCCGATGATCGTCACCAAGGGCGCGAAGCTGGACAAGGTCGCCAAGGCGGCGGTGCGTGCCTGCTTCTCCAACGCCGGACAGCTGTGCATCTCGATCGAGCGGTTGTATGTGGAACGGTCGGTCGCCGCGGAGTTCACCGAGAAGTTCGTCGCCGCGATAGCGGCGACGAAACTCGGGGCCGCCTACGACTATTCGGCCGATATGGGCAGCCTCATCTCCGAAGCACAGCTGGAGACGGTGACCAAGCACGTCGCCGACGCCACGTCCAAGGGCGCCAAGGTGCTCGCCGGGGGCAAGGCCCGTCCAGATCTGGGCCCGCTGTTCTTCGAGCCGACCGTGCTCGCTGAGGTGACCGACGAGATGGAATGCGGCCGCGACGAAACCTTCGGCCCGCTGGTGTCGATCTACCCGGTCGACACGGTGGACGAGGCTATTCGCCTGGCCAACGACACCGAGTACGGCCTCAACGCCAGCGTCTGGGCGGCGAGTGCGAGCGAGGGTGAGAAGATCGCACAGCAGCTGCACGCGGGCACCGTGTGCATCGATGAGGGCTACGCACCGGCATGGGGTTCCACCGCGGCGCCGATGGGCGGCATGGGTATCTCGGGCGTGGGACGCAGGCACGGCCCGGACGGACTGCTGAAGTTCACCGAACCGCAGACGGTGGTTGTCACCAGATTCATGAATCTGGATGCGCCCCCGATGATTTCGCAGGACAAGTGGCAGCGGCTGCTGATGACCCTCGTACGCAGCTTCCGGATCCTGCCCGGTCGCTAGGAACACCGCACCTCGTCGTCCCGGTGTGAAACCGGGACGACGAGGCCGTGCGGTGCCGGCCAAGGGCTGCGGATCCCCGGACCAGCACCCGTCTGTGCGGTGTCAGGTCATCCGGTCTGTTCCGGTGTGTGGTGGTGGCCCGGCGGTGAGCACGGCGGATTCGTCGTCGGTCAGCAGCCGGGATCGGATGATGAAGCGCACACCGTCCGGCGCTTCGAGGGAGAAACCGCTGCCGCGGCCGTTGACCACATCCACGGTGAGATGAGTGTGCTTCCATAACTGGTATTGGTCGCCGCTGATCCAGAATTCGGTGTGCCAGGGCAGTCGGCCGAGTAGGACGTCGGCGGCGCCGATGCGGAAGTCGCGGACCGGGAAGCACATCGGCGAACTGCCGTCGCAGCAACCGCCGGACTGATGAAACAGCACCGGTCCGTTCTGTTCGATCAACCGCCGCAACACGATTCGTGCCGGATCGGTGATGGCAACGCGATGGACCCTGCCGTGCATCAGAAGAATCCGAGTTTGTTCGGCGAGTAGCTGACGAGCAGATTCTTGGTCTGCTGGTAGTGATCGAGCATCATTTTGTGGTTCTCGCGGCCGATGCCGGACTTTTTGTAACCGCCGAATGCGGCGCGTGTTGGGTACGCGTGGAAGCAATTGGTCCATACTCGTCCTGCCTTTATCGCTCGGCCTATCCGGTATGCGGTCGTGACGTTCCTGGTCCATACACCGGCGCCGAGTCCATAGAGAGTGTCGTTGGCGATGCGCACAGCTTCCTCGACAGTGTCGAACCTGGTCACCGCGACCACCGGTCCGAAGATCTCCTCCTGGAAGATCCGCATGGTGTTGGTGCCCTCGAAGATCGTCGGCTGGATGTAATGTCCGCCAGGCAGCCCGTCCACCTTACGTGCTTCCCCTCCGGTGAGCACGCGGGCGCCTTCCTGCTTGCCGATGTCGATGTTCGCGGACCGGTTTGCCGTTGCCCCAGGATTCGGCGACCGCGAGCGGCTCGATGCTGTTCTCGATCCGGTCGGCGATCCGATTGAGAATGTTGGCGCGTTCGGTGACCGACGTTGCGCCCCAGCCCTCGGCGGCATGGTGTGCGGCTTCCAGGGCCATATCGATATCGGCGGCGGTGGAGCGGGCCACTGTACAGAAAATCTCGCCGTCGATGGGGGAGGGGTTGTCGAAGTACCCTGGTTTGGCGTAGATCATGATCGAGCGCACCTCGCGGAATCTTCCTCTGAGGGGCCCACTATGACCCGTGAAGGTTGGTGCGAGGTTGGTGACGATCAATCCCGAAGGCTAACTGCGCGATGCGGTGTAGAGCCGGGCGGCCACCACGGCGCGACGCACGTCGTCGGCGGGCAGCAATCGCAGCGCGTGTTCGTGCACTTCGATGTCGTCGGGAACCCGCTCGCCGAGCGTCACGGCGTGCTCGGCGCGGTCGCTCGCCAGCACTACCGTGCGCACGCCCACGTCGAGATATGCCCGCCACTCCACCACGCCCGGCGTGTCCGAACCAGGCAACAGCGGTCCGCGATACAGCCACAGCGCCGAGGTGGCGTCGCCGGCGGCGATCGCGGCGAACAGGTCTGCCGCGTCGCAGGTTACCGCGCCGGTGAGCATGTAGCGGCGATTGGTGATCTCGCCACCTGTGGTCCTGCGCAGGTGCGAGACATCGGCTTTCAACGTGTTGGTGGAGACCTGGCGGTCGCCGTACACGGCGGCGTGCAGTTGTTCGGGGGTGAAGCCGTCGGGCTCCAGCGCGAGCAGCGCCAGGATTTCGAGCTGGCGCGGCGGCAGTGGCACCGGTCTGCCCTCGCGTAAAAGCCTTGCCGCGCCAAGGCATTCGAGGCGAACACCTCGCGTCGGGTTGGGTGCGGCGGCGCGCAGCATGGTCTCGACCGCGGTGACAAGCGCCCGGACCGAGGTCATGACCGCGGGATGCGAACGGTTCCACGCGCTGGAGAGATCGAGCACGCCGAGCTGTCTGCCGTCGGGGGCGTGGATCGGCGCGGAGTAGCAGACCCAGCCGTGTAGCGCGGCGACCAGATGTTCGGCGGAGAATACGGTGGTCGGGCGATCGTCGTGCAGCGCGAGCGATAAACCGTTGGTACCCATATGGCTTTCGTCCCAGCATCCGCCAGGGGCGAAGTTCACCTGCTCGGCTTGCCGACGGACCGCGCGATCGCCGCACGACCACAGGATGGTGCCCGCTTCATCGCTGACCGCGGCGACGTAGCCCGCCTCCTCGGCGAGGCTGCGCAGTGGGTTCGCGAGTTCGGTTATCGGTGCGCGCAACGCGGACTCCGACCAGCGGTCACCCACATCATCGAGGCTGGGCGCCTCCGTGCAACCCGGGTCGACCGTGTGCAACGAGCGCCGCCAGGACTGCGCGACTTCAGCGCGGAGCGAGCTGGTTTCCGCGGAAATATCAGCCGCTTCCGCGGTCGACGCCGTCGCCCAGCGGTTCCATTCCTTTTCCAGTTCGGCCCGCTGCTGGGTGAGGGTGCGGAACAATGCCACCTCGAAACCCCGTCTTCGTTGTGAGACTCACATTCGCTATCTCATAATGGCGTACGCAAGACGGGTAGGGGAGGGGTTGACGGCAACCGGCCGGTCGCCATGGTTACCGGCCTTCTATCGACGGTGTGTCGGCGCGAGTTGGTCGAATATCGGTAGGTGGACAGCGAATCCGCTGGATCGTGGCCGTGCCGGGCACCGACTACGCGCACCGGTTCTACCGGCTCAGGGTCGTGGGTGGAACATATCTGCATATGTAGACATGCGCATTAAAATATATCTTCCGATCTATCTGTTAACCAGAGCCTTCAATGCTGAACGCTCGAGCAAAAGCAACATGGAAGGCGGTGGGGAACGCGTGGTGCGGTGGGTAGGCGTCGTCGACTGGAGGCGAGACCGCAGACTGGTTGGTAATGAAACTGCCTGAGCTTCCTGATCTGCCGGTCCGTGGCGTACTCGATCGTATTGTCGAGACGCTGGCCGAGCGTGAGACTGCGGTGCTGGTCGCGCCGCCGGGGACCGGGAAGACGACCTTGGTGCCGTTGGCGTTGGCGGCGGGGACTGCGGGGCGGGTGCTGGTGGCCGAGCCTCGGCGGTTGGCGGCTCGGGCCGCGGCTGGGCGGATGGCCGCTTTGCTGGGGGAGTCGGTGGGGGAGACCGTCGGGTACTCGGTCCGAGGGGAGCGGCGAGTGGGGCGGGCGACTCGGGTCGAGGTCGTCACGTCGGGGTTGTTGGTGCGACGGTTGCAGGGCGATCCCGAGTTGGCGGGGGTTGATGTTGTTGTGCTCGATGAGTGTCATGAGCGGCATCTCGACGCGGATCTGTTGTTGGCGTTGCTGCTCGACGCTCGAGCTGGGTTGCGGCCGGATCTTCGGGTGCTCGCCACGTCGGCGACTGTTGCGGCGGAACGGCTTTCGGTGCTGTTGGGTGGGGATCGTGCGGCGCCGGTAGTGCAGGTCCAGGGGCGGACCCATCCGGTGGAGATGACGTATGTTCCGTCGTTGCCGCGGGAGCGGGTCGAAGCGCAGGTGGCGCGCGCCACCAGGGCGGCGCTGGCCGGAACCGACGGCGACGTGTTGGTCTTCCTGCCGGGAGCAGCCGAAATTCGCAGGACGACAGCACTTCTGGCCGACGTAGACGGTGTGGATATCGTTCCGTTGCACGGAAGACTTTCCGCTGCGGGGCAGGACACGGCGTTGCGGCCAGGGGCACGGCGGCGAGTGGTGTTGTCCACGGCGGTAGCGGAGTCCAGTTTGACGGTGCCCGGCGTGCGGGCGGTGGTCGATTCAGGACTGGCTCGGGTGCCACGCATCGATAGGGGGCGGGGGCTGTCCGGGCTTGCGACAGTTCGAGTTTCGGCGGCGGTGGCCGACCAGCGGGCCGGGCGGGCGGGGCGTGAGGCCGCGGGGTGGGTGTGGCGATGCTGGCCGGAATATGAGCACGGCACGTTGCCCGCCTATCCGGAGCCGGAGATCCGGACGGCGGATCTGACGCGGTTGGCGTTGGAACTGGCGTGTTGGGGCACGGCCGACGGTCATGGCCTCGCCTGGTGGGATGCTCCGCCGCCCGGCGGGTTGGCCGCTGGGCGGGATGTCTTGCGCGCGTTGGGGGCCGTGAACGGAGACGGTGATGTCACCGAACGTGGGCGGCGAATCGCCAGGATCGGGCTGCATCCTCGGTTGGCGCGGGCGTTGCTCGACGGGGCGGCCGAGGTCGGTGCCCGGGCGGCCGCGGAAGTTGTCACCGTCCTGGACGACGACACTCTCATATCCGGGGTCGATCTCACGGCCGGTCTGCGTGTGCTGCGGCGCGAGCGGCCGGCGCGCTGGCGGCGGGAGGTCGAGCGACTGGCACGATTGGTCGAGACGTCGGACGGGGTGGACGATCCGGCTTTCGTTGTCGCACTGGCTCATCCGGAGCGGCTGGCGCGACGGCGCGGCCCGGGGTCGGCGAGCTATCTGATGGTCGGCGGCACTGCCGTGACGCTGCCGCCCGGCTCCGGAATAGGGGATGCGGAGTGGCTGGCGGTCGGCGTAGCGACGCGCGATCCGGGTCGTTCCGACGGGTGGATACGGTTGGCTGCGGTCGCCGATGAACAACTGGCCCGCCGTGCCGCATCGAGTCTGCTGACGACCGTCGACGAGGTGGATTGGATCGATGAAGATGTGGTAGCCAGGCGGGTCGAACGACTGGGCGTGATCATGTTGTCGGAGAAGCCGATTCGTGACCCCGATCGCGAATCGCTCGGTGCCGCGGTGCGTCGTGGACTGACCTCGATCGGTCTCGTCGTGCTGCGCTGGGATTCCGATGCGATCGCCTTACGTCAGCGTCTGGGCTTCCTGCACCGCACCCTCGGCGCCCCCTGGCCGCCGGTCGATGACGAGTCGCTACTCGCCGCCGCGGACATCTGGCTCGGCCCCGAACTCGCCGCCGCCCGCCGCCGCGTCGACCTCGAACGCATAGACGCCGGGCAGGCACTGCGCCGCTTGCTGCCTTGGCCGGACGCCGCCCGTATGGACGAACTGGCACCGGAACGCTTGGAGGTCCCCTCCGGCAGCCGCCCCCGCCTCGACTACTCGACCGACCCACCGGTGCTGGCGGTCAAAGTGCAGGAAGTTTTCGGTTGGACAGACGCACCACGCCTCGCGCAAGGCCGCGTCCCGATCGTGCTGCACCTGCTCTCGCCCGCCCGACGCCCGGTCGCAGTCACCGCTGATCTGGCATCGTTCTGGCGCACCGGCTGGCCTCGAGTTCGCGCCGACCTCCGCGGCCGTTACCCCAAACACGCCTGGCCGGAAGACCCTGCCACCGTGCCCGCCCACCGCGGCACAGCCCGAAACGCGGGCCGCGGCTAGCTGTACTGACCTGAGAGGTTGGAGACACGGCTAGCTGGTGGATGGCCTGCGAGTGCGGTGTGGCCGCGGTGGTGATTGTAGGTATGCAGCCAGCCGATGAAGGCTTCACATCGTTCGGTGTCGCTGCGGTAGGCCCGCGCGTAAGCCCATTCATCGGCGAGAGTGCGGTGGAAGCGTTCGACCTTGCCATTGGTTTGCGGCCGGTAAGGGCGGGTGCGTTTATGCACCACATCACCGAGAGCTTCAGCGAAAGCGTGGGATCGGTAGCAGGAACCGTTGTCGGTCAATACTTTTCGGGTATTGATTCCGTGGCTGGCGAACCAGGTATTCGCGCGTTTCCAGAACGCGGCGGCGGTTTCTTTGCGTTCGTCATCCAGTAGTTCGGTGTAGGCCAGTCGTGAGTGATCATCCAGGGCGGTGTGGAGGTAGTGGTAGCCGAGCACTGTGTGACCGCTGGCGGAGCGGATCGTGGTGTGGGCTTGGGAGTTCCGTTTACCCGCTGCTCTGCCCCTGACGCGCCAACCGCCGCCGTCGGGGATCTTGCCGAGCTTCTTGACATCGATATGGATCAGATCACCCGGGGCATCGTGTTGGTAGCGGCGGATCGGGGCGCTGGTGGCGCGGTCGAGCCAGCGCAGCCGCGCGAGCCGGTAGCGGGTCAGGACCTGGTGCACCGTTGAGGGATGCAACCCGAGCAGGTAGCCGATACGGGCGGGTCCCCACCTGCGCAGCACACGAACTTTGATGATGCGTCGTTCGGTGCGGGTCGGTGTGCGGGTCGGGCTGTGACGCGGGCGCGAAGATCGGTCGGCCATACCGGCCGCTCCGAGTAAGCGATAGCGGCCTGCCCAGCGACCGGCGGTGGTTGTTGAGACCTGGAACCGTTCGGCCGCTCGCCGCAGTGGCCAACCGTCATCGATGACGCAACGTGCCAGACGAAGCCGACCCAGTTCTGAGAGTGGCGCATTACGGTGTGACACGAAGACCTCCGGTAGGTGGGTGCGTTCCTTAGACAGCTCGCACTTCACTCGGAGGTCTTCGCTATGTCAGCTCGCCACGCCGTTACCAACGTCCGTGGTCAGTACAACTAGCCGAGACCACACTGCCACCTCGTTGTGGCTGTGGGGGATTGGTGCGCACAACCCTCCGGTCCAGCAGTCGCGCCGACTGCGATAGCGACGGGGTTGCTTCCCACGGTTGGACAGGACGGTCGGTTCTGATCCGCCAGAATTCAGCGTGTGGGTGCGTATGTGAGTCGCGACAAACGCGCGGCGGGTTCGGCGCGATGACGGCGCCGCCGATTTGCTTGCCCGACGGTTTGATACTGCGATCGGCGAGCGCGGCAGATCGAGCGGGGTTCACGTCCCTGCAGGCCGCTGCGCATGCTGGGGTGGATGCGAAACCGAGTGCGGCCGTGGGCGTCTGAAGTGCTGAGCTATTCGATCGCGCGCATCCGACGATGGAGTTGGCGGATATCACCGTGGTGGCGGATCCGGGCACCGGTGCGCTGGTCTCTGGCTTGACCCTGGTGCCGCAAACCTGGTCGTACGCCGGGATACCTTTCGGTGTGGGTCGACTCGAGCTGGTGGCTACCCACGCCGAGTATCGTCGTCGGGGGCTGATCGGCCGCCAGTTCGAGGTACTGCACGAGCGCAGTGCGTCCCGAGGCCATCTGATGCAGGTCGTCACCGACCTGATGTACTTCCATCAGGAATACGGCTATCACTCGGTGCTCACTCAACGAGCGGGCCGTGGTGGCCGTAAACGAGACCTGCCGCCGGTGCCCCCGGAGGGGGAGCTCGTCGGACTGCGCACCGCTACTACGGCAGATGTGCACTTTCTGCGGGATATCGACCGCGGTGCTGGGTCGCGGGCATTATTGAGGTGTGAGCGCGACCGATCTCTGTGGGTATACGAGCTGACCGGCCGTGGCCGCGAGAACAGGGTGACCGGCCTGTTGGATATGCGGTATCGGGCTATGGCGGAATTCCTAGTTTTCCTGTTCCCAGCTGGCTGCCTGGGCAGCCGTGTCCGGAACAGATCACCTCGATTTCCGGATTGGAATTATCACCAGAAGTTTCCTGGTCCGAAATTGTGCCGAGCGTATTGCGGCAGATCACTGGCGATTCGGGCTATATGCTCTGGCTCGGGACCGCGCACCCATCCTATCGCTTGCTTGGTGATTTGCTGGTCCGGCGACCGCCGAATATCGGTTGGTTCATTCGGATTCCGGATATTGCCGCATTTCTTCGCCGACTCGACACACTCGTCAACCAGTGGCAGTTCCAGCGGAGTTTCGCCAGCGCTATCCCGCTGCAAGCGGCGATGGCCAGCTGGCTGGCCGACCCGGCCGCCGAGCGCTATCTCGTCGAACAGGGGCGGGAGTACACCGAAAAGCGTGCCGCTGTGCAAGAGGCATTACTCGAGGATCTCGGTTATCCGGCGGGTCTGGCGCAGGTAGGGGAATTCGCGCCCTTTGCGCGCATACCGCTACCTCGAGCACCGCAGAACCGTGCGGTGGGGCAGTTCCGCCGTGACTGCCTGCGGCATGCGGGCGTACTCGTCGGTGTCGATCGGTGGACTGCGGACGCCGACGATGGGACACCGTGTTATCGGCTGTATTTGGGGCCGCCGCTGCCGACAATTCTGGAGGCGCTCACCCGGATGAGTAAGGCTGGCTATGGGTACTGATTCGCCGCGGCCGAGAGCCATCTCCGGAATTGTTCCAGGTGTTCAGCCGGATCTCCGCCGCCGAGCAGGCACCGAGGCGATGCTGGTTACCGATGGAGCAGGGATCCCGCTCGCCATCGGAGAAGTGACGAGGACAGCGATGAGTGAGATACAGCAACAGATTCAGCGTCATATCGATTCGCTGGTCGGTACCGGCGCGGAGGCCGGTGTGCAGGTCGCTGTCTTTCAGGATGGCGCGCTGATCGTCGACGCGGTGGCCGGCACAGCCGATTCCGCCACCGGGCGACCACTCACCTCCGGCACGCCGATCTTCAGTTTCTCCACCGGCAAGAACGTGGCGGCCACGCTCACGCATATGCTCGTCGCGCGTGGCTTCCTCGATTACGGCAGGCCGGTCACCGACCTCTGGCCCGAGTTCGGCGTGCACGGAAAGGCCACGGCGACACTGCGGCACGTGCTGACCCACACGGTCGGTCTTCCGGCCATGCCGCGCGAGATCACCCCGGGTGAGCTTTCCGACTGGTCCAAAGTATGTGAGTCGCTGGCCGCCGCCGAGCCGTGCTGGCGGCCGGGCGCCGCCACGGGCTATCACTCCTACACCTTTGGCTATCTCGTCGGCGAGCTCGCTCGACGTGCGACCGGGTGGCCTATGTGCGAGCTGCTGCGTGAGTGGATCACTACGCCGCTCGGACTCGAGGGGCAGCTCTACTTCGCAGCACCAAAGGAGTCGCTGCCGGGCTTGGCGCGCCTGGAGCAGCAGGCGTGGAATTGGCCTGCCGACCCGGACGATGGTGATGCGATCCTCGCGCCGTGGGAAAGCCGGCCGAGTGCCGATTGCGGCAATAACGGCGAGATCCTGCGCGCCGATATTCCGTCGGTGTGTATCGCCACTGCGCATGGCCTTGCCGCGATGTACAACGCCATGTTGCAGGGCAAGCTCGTGGACTCCGTGCGGTTGGCGGAACTGTCCGCGCTCGCGTTCGAGGGTGTGGATCAGGTTTTCGGTAATCCGGCGCGGATGGCGCTCGGCTTCCCGATCGGCAGGATAGGCGCCCCTGCCGAGGAGAACTCCGTGGCATTCGGATGGCCGGGCGGGGGCGGAAGTTACGCCTACGCGGACCCCGCGCGGGGGGTCGCCTTCGCGCTGACGAAAACCCGGCTCGTGCCGAACTTCGACACCGCGCTGTCGGTCACCACGATCCTGGCCGACTATCTCGCCGGGACCTAGATCGGCTCGAACGCTATCGCCGAACCGGCGCTGCGCGAGCCAGGTCGCTGTGCCGGGGCGTGCGGCCGGTCCAGCGTCGGTAGGCGCGGCTGAAGGAGGCGGCGTCGTGGTAGCCGAGTCGGCCCGCGATGTCGCCGAGGGTGATGCCGTCGATGGTGAGCAGTTCCTCTGCGAGGGTGGCGCGGATTTCGTCGATGAGTTCACGGAAGGTTGTTCCTTCGCTCACGAGGCGGCGGCGCAGCGTGCGTTCGTCGACGTGTAGGTGGGTAGCGACGGATTCGATGGTGGGGGAGGTGTCGAGTTCGGCCAGGATGAGGGAACGCACGCGGCCCGAGGTGCCGCGGCGTTGGCGGCGCAATGCCAGTAGCTGTGTGCACTGTTGTTCGAGGGCGCTGGCGACTACCGGATCTGATTGCGGCAGTGGGGCATCGAGGATCGCGGTATCGACCACGATGGCGTGCCGTCGGGCGCCGGTGGTGAGCGGGACCGCGCCGAGTCGCTGCCGCAGGGCGGACGCGCGACGGCCGGTGAAGGAGGTTTCGATCTTGACTCCGTGGCGCGCGCCGACCACGACCGGCATCAGGGTGGCGATCTTGGCGAGTTCCCGTTCGACGAAGAATGCCCGGACGTCTTCGGGGATCTCGGCATCATCGAAAATGACCGTGATTCGGTCGGTGCCCGGCTCGATAACGGGTTTGATGAATGCGAAGGATAATTCGGCGTAGCGGACGCCGAGCGCGATCATGTCGCGTACAGTCCGGCTGGACAAGATCGCGTAACCCCAGATGCCGAGCGCGCCGTAGGTGTAGCGGTGGCCCGCGTCGGCTCCGAGCCCGGGGAGGTCGCCGAGGCGATGGAGGATATTGCGGGCGATTGTCAGCTCTTGCCCGGCTTCGACCTGGGTGTCCGGGTCGTTCAGCTCCCCGCGCGACAGCCCCGAGCCGATGAGGCATTCGGAGGTCGTCAGCCCACGGTCGACGCCCAGTTCGACCAGGATTCGCGCCGCGCCGGTGCCTCGGGGGTGGTCCCACGCTGGCATGTGGTGACTCCTCGATCCATTGACGCGCGACATGATCATGTCCGCGAATGTCAACGATACGCCCTGGTGTGACAACGACAGCGCCACGCTGGTTCCCTACCTTTGGGGCATGAAGTCTTCGACACCCAGGACCGCCATCATCGGCGCTGGATTCGGTGGTCTGGCCGCGGCGATGGAGCTCGATCGGAACGGACTCGGCGACTACACCGTGTTCGAACGCGGCGATTCGGTCGGCGGCGTATGGCGCGCCAATTCCTATCCCGGTGCGGCGTGTGATGTTCCCTCGCCCATCTACTCCTTCTCATTCGAGCTGGAGTCCCGGTGGTCGCGCCGGTTCGGGTCGCAGCCCGAAATCCACGACTATCTGGTCCGCACCGCGGACAAGTACGGTGTGACACCGAAGGTGCGTTTCGGCACCGAGGTGATGGCTGCATCGTTCGACGAGGCCACGGGGGAGTGGCTGATCGAGTTGGCCGGCGGTGAGACGCAGCGGTTCGACGCCATAATCTGCGCGACGGGTCAGCTTTCACGGCCCAAGATCCCCGATGTCGAAGGCCGCGAACAGTTCTCGGGCGCCCAGTTCCACTCGGCGGAGTGGGATCACGATGTCGATCTGACCGGTAAGAAGGTCGCCGTCGTCGGTAGTGGCGCCAGTGCGGTGCAGATCGTGCCCGCAATCGCCGACCAGGTCGCGCAACTGCATGTGGTGCAGCGTTCAGCGTATTGGGTCGGCAACAAGTGGGACCACCGGACCAGCTCGTTGCTGCGGGACCTGCTCGGTACCATCCCCGGCCTGGCTCGGTTGCAGCACAACGTCGAGTGGATCTGGTACGAGTCGCGCGCGCCACTGATCTCACGCAAGGCGGAGCTGGCACAGATCGGATTCGAAAAGTGGTTGCGGTTCAAGATCTTTCGTGAGATCCGTGATCCACGGCTGCGCGCGAAAGTGCTGCCGAAGTACCGCTTCGGGTGCAACCGGGTTCTGTTGTCCAATAGGTGGTACCCCACGCTCGATCGTGACGACGTATCGCTGCATGCCGAGGGGGTCGGGCGGGTCACCGAGACCGGCCTGATCCTGTCGGACGGTTCGCGGGTCGATGTCGATGCCATCGTGTGGTGCACCGGATTCACCCCCAGTGAGTACCTGGCGCCGATCGACATCACCGGGCGTGACGGTCGCAAGCTACACACCGAGTGGAAGGACGGTCCCGAGGCATACCTGGGCATTTCGGTGTCGGGCTATCCGAACCTGTTCATGATGTACGGCCCGAACACCGGATCGCTGACCAACACGATCATCTACCTATTGGAGAAGCAGGCCAGGTATACGCGGCTCGCGCTCGAGCGAATCGCCGCGCAGGGCGGGTGGCTCGACATCCGCCGAAGCGCGCAGGACACCTTCAATGAAGACCTCCAGGACACGCTCGCCGGGACGGTCTTCACTACCGGCTGCCCGGGGTGGTATCACACCGAAGACGGCAAGGTCACCGCCGTCTGGTCCGGCTCGCATCTGTCTTACGCCCGCGCGACCAACGACGTGGACTTCGAGAACTACGAGCACGGCAAGGCGGCCAACCGGTGACCACGCAGCGAAAAACCCTCTCCGGCAAGCGGATCGTCATCACCGGGGCTGCGCGCGGTATCGGTTTCGCCACCGCGCGGGGCGCGATCGGACGGGGTGCGGTGGTCGCGCTGCTGGATCGGGACGAGCTCGCGGTGCGGGAGGCCGCCGAGCGGCTGGGTCCGTCGGCGACCGCGTTCGTCGCCGATGTCACCGATCCAGACCAGCTCGCCGCCGCCGTCGATGCGGCGGCGGAAGCACTCGGCGGACTCGATGTCGTGTTCGCCAATGCCGGTGTGGCACCGAAGATGGTCACCGTCGCCGGTACCAGCACCGCGGAGTTCGACCGCGTTATCGGGATCAACCTGCGCGGTGCGTGGAACACCGTGCAAGCCGGTCTGCCGCACCTGCGAGCGACGAGAGGTCAGTTCGTGGTCGTCGCGTCGGTGTACTCGTTTCTTAACGGGATGTTCTGCGCACCGTATGCGGTGAGCAAAGCGGGTGTAGAAGCGCTCGGCCGGACCCTGCACGTCGAACTCGCGGGTGATGGAATCGCCGTCACTACAGCACATTTCGGGTTCGTCGACACCGACCTTATTCGCGGCAGCCTGGATGGCGACCCACTGACCGAACAGTTGGAGGCATTGCTGCCCGGCGCCCTGACGAAGCGGATCACCGCCGATCGAGCCGCCGCGCACCTGCTACGCGGAATCGAACGCCGCAAATCGTGGATCGTCGCGCCCGCGGCGTGGTGGCCGCTGGATCGGCTGCGCGGGCTGTCGGGGCCGCTCGGTGACCTCGCACTGGCCAACTGGCCGAAGCTTCGGAAATTGGTCGCCGAGGCGCGCCGCAGGGAGGAGGCCGGGTCATGAAATTCGGCGCGCCGGC
The DNA here is from genome assembly GCF_046764875.1 of Nocardia arseniciresistens. Taxonomy (NCBI): domain Bacteria; kingdom Bacillati; phylum Actinomycetota; class Actinomycetes; order Mycobacteriales; family Nocardiaceae; genus Nocardia; species Nocardia arseniciresistens. Next base: position 219,311 of record NZ_JBKORD010000009.1, on the reverse strand, counting down.
TCGCCTCGCTACCGTGGCCGAAAAGCTTGAAGCCGCGGTGCGGCTGCATCAACGCGGTGTGGTCGATCTGCTGCCGCCCGGGCGCGGCGGTGCGGGTTGTCCGCGTGGGCTTCAGGACTGGTCGAGCAACCGAGCGCGGGCGGCGGCGAACCATGCCTGGGTAGCGGGCAGTCCGGCCTTGATGTCCTTGCCGGCACCGTGGAACCCGAACAGCTCTCCGGCGAAGCGGCTGAGCACCGTGCCCTCGGTCTCGTCGAGTTCGGCGAGCAACGCGGTGTCACCGAGCAAGTAGGCGACGCCGGCCACCTCCCCATTGGACCACGCATCGCGGTAGTCGTCCCAGCCGTTCTGCTGCACCGTGCGGGTCCGTCCGACCAGGCTCGTTTGCAGGGCGTCGCGTTCGGCGTCGCTCGGCTGCGCTGCTCGGCGGGCCTTCCAGCTGATCGGCTGCTCGTCTGTCGCTTCCGGCTCCGTGCTGTTGCCGGGGTTGGTCTCGTTCATCAGTCATCCTTCCCGTCGTGTCCGATATGGCCTACATGGCTGGTGGAACTGACCGACGCCCAGTGGGTGTGTGCCGTAGGCGCAGGCTACCCGGCCCTCGATGACGAGCGGATACGCGAATTGCCGCGTGGCTCGTCGTGGATACCGCACGGCCAACGGCCGAGTTCCGGATGGTTCACCAACATGGAAGGCGTCCCGGATTTCACGGAGTCAGTAGCGCTAGTGAACTAACTCATCTACGCTGTTCGGATGACGGAGTGGCGGCCTACGGCGTGCATCCTGTGTGAGTGCAACTGCGGCATACAGGTGCTGCTCGGGGATGACGGGCGGTCTTTCGAGAAGATTCGGGGGACAAGCTGCATCCCGCGTCGGCGGGGTACACCTGCAACAAGGCGCTGCGGCTCGACCATTATCAGAACGGGCGCACGGGGCGGGTGACCGCGCCGTTGCGGCGGCGCGCGGATGGCGATTTCGAGGAGATCGATTGGGAGACAGCGATCTCCGAGATCGCCGCGCGGATGCGGGAGATCGGGCATCGGTACGGGGGTGAGTCGATCTTCTACTACGGTGGCGGCGGGCAGGGCAATCACCTGGGTGGGGCATATGCCCCGGCGACCATGGCAGCGTTCGGGATGCGATACCGGTCCAGTGCGCTGGCGCAGGAGAAGACGGGCGACTTCTGGGTGGGTGCGCGGCTGTTCGGGCATCCGCTGCGCGCCGATGTCGAGCATGCCGAAGTGGCGTTCTTCGTCGGGAAGAATCCTTATCAATCGCACGGGTTTCCACGCGCACGGACGGTGTTGAAAGAGATCGCCCGCGATCCCGGTCGGTCGATGATCGTGCTGGACCCGGTGCGTACCGAAACGGCGGAACTCGCGGACTTCCATCTGCAATTGCGGCCCGGGACCGACGTGTACCTATTGTCGGCGATGTCGGCGATTCTGGTGCGCGACAACCTGATCGACGAGAACTGGCTGGCCGAACACGCCGAGGGCGTCGAAGAGGTGCTCGCGGTATTGCGGGCGGTGCCGATCGAAAAGTACTGCGCCATAGCCGATGTCGATCTGGAACTGGTGACAGCGGCGACCCGGCGGCTGGCGGGCGCGGCGTCGGTGGCGGCGCTCGAGGATCTCGGTGTGCAGATGAATCGGTATTCCACGGTGGTCAGCTATGTCGAGAAATTGGTGTGGTTACTGACCGGAAATCTCGGCAAGCCCGGTACCCACTACGCGTTCACCGGTTTGTCGGCGCTCGGCCACGATCGGGGGCATCCGGCGGGGGAGGGGCCGAAGAGCCCGGTGGCCGGTGCGCCGATCATCAGCGGTTTGGTGCCATGCAATGTGATCACCGAGGAGATCCTCACCGATCACCCGGCCCGCTATCGGGCGATGTTCATCGAGAGCAGCAATCCCGCACACTCACTGGCGGATTCAGCGCGCATGCGGGAGGCGCTGGAATCCCTGGAACTGGTGGTGGTCGTCGATGTCGCGATGACCGAAACCGCGCGGCTGGCCGATTACGTGCTGCCCGTGCCGACCCAGTTCGAGAAGTACGAGGCCACATTCTTCAATTTCGATTTTCCCCGCAACATCTTCCACCTCCGGCATCCCGTACTGTCCGCGCCCGCGGGCGTACTGCCCGAACCGGAAATCCACGCCCGGCTAGTGGAGGCCGCGGGCGTGCTCACCGAGGACGACTACGCACCACTGCGGGCCGCGCTCGCACAGGGACGGGAGGCATTCGCCATGGCCTTCCTCGGAATTCTCGCCGATCCCAGCAAGTCGAAACTTGTTCCCGTGCTGCTGTATCGCACACTGGGTGAGACCCTTCCCGGTGGTGCCGCAGCGGCGGCCCTGCTGTGGGCGGCGGCCTACAACTGCGTTCGCAAATTCCCGCAGAGTGTCGAACGCGCCGGATACGGAACCGGATTGGCGGCCGGAGAGCGACTGTTCGATGCCATTCTGACCGGCGCGCACGGCATCGTCATTACCGATGACGACTACGAGGTGACGTGGAGTAGATTGCGTGACAACAAGGTTCGGCTCCATCTCGCCGATCTACTGGAGGTGGTGGCGACCTTGCCCGAACCGAACGGTGACCTCGGTGACTGGCCGTTCGTGCTCTCGGCGGGTGAGCGCCGCGCGTTCACCGCGAACACCATTGTCCGCGATCCGAGCTGGCGTAAGCGCGATGGTGGCGGCGCGCTGCGGATGAGCGCCACCGACGCCGACCGCCTGGGTTTGAGCGCAGGCGACCTGGTCCGCATAACCACCCGGCGCGGCAGTACCGAAGTTCCGGTCGAACCCACCGACCGCATGCGCCCCGGCCACCTGTCGCTCCCGAACGGTTTCGGGCTCTCGGTGACCGACCCCGACGGCACCACCATCACCACCGGCGTAGCCCCCAACGAGCTGACCGAATTCGACTCCCGCGACGAATGGGTCGGCACCCCGTGGCACAAATACGTGCCCGCCCGTCTGGATACCGTAGGCGCATGAAACGCACGACCTTCGCTGACTGGCCGTGCACCGTGGCCCGCACCGTCGATCTGATCGGCGACTGGTGGACGCCACTGGTGCTGCGTGAAGCATTTTACGGCGCAAGGCGTTTCGAGGAGTTCGAACGCGTCCTCGGCCTCAGTCGCAACGTCCTCACTCAGCGCCTGACTCGCCTCACCGAAGAGGGCCTCTTGGAACGCGTCCGCTACCAGGACCGCCCACCCCGCCACGAATACCACCTCACCGACAAAGGCCGCGACTTCTTCCCCGTCATAGCCGCCATGATGCGCTGGGGCGACCGCTGGCTGGCTCCCGACGGCCCCCCGATCGTCCTGCACCATAAGACCTGCGCCCACGACACCCACGCCGAAGTAGTCTGCGCCCATTGCCGCGAACCCCTCCGCCACCCCGACATCTCGGCAAGCCTCGGCCCCGGCTTCCCCGCCCGCCACCGCGAGAGCGCCCTCGCCACCGGCAGATTCGACGATCCCCAGCGCACATCCTGACCGCTACCCTCCCCATCCAGTGCCGCGACCGCACAGAACTTGGTTCTGCCACCGCTCGTCTCGCCGCCCAGCACGAGGAAGCCGTCGGGCCTCGCCGCGAGGTCTCAGGCCGGTGCAACCTCGAGGACGAGTTTGCCTGTCGTGGAACCGGATTCGATTCGCCGGTGCGCCTCACCGGCCTGTTCGAGAGGCAGGGTTTCTACCCGCACCAGTAGGTCGCCGCGGGCGGCAGCGGTCACCGCGCGCCGCAGCGCCATTCCGGCCTCGGCGGGGTAGGCGGCGGAGAATGCGGCCAGGTTGAATCCGGAGACGGTCTTGTTGGTGAACCACAGTTCGTTCGCTGACAGTCCGATGTCTTCGGCTCCGGAAGCGTTGCCCATCACGACCATTCGGCCCATCGGCGCGAGCCGGTCCAGGCTGGCGCGGCGGGTCGGGCCGCCGACCATGTCGACCACGATGTCGAATTCGCCCGCGTCGGCGAGCTGGTCACGCAGAATCACTTCGTCATAGCCGAATGCCTTGGCGGTGTCGATCTTTGCGGGGCTTCCGACCGTGCCGACCACACGACCCGCGCCGAGCAGGCGTGCCGCTTGGCCGAGCTGGCTGCCGACGCCGCCTGCTGCGGCGTGGACCAGCACGCTGTCGCCGGGTTCGATGCGGGCGACGCGGTCGAGCACCAAGAATGCGGTGGTGCTGTTGGACGGTAGCGCAGCGGCGAACTCCAGGCTCAGGTCGTGTTCGTCGAGCGGGGCGACCAGATCGGCGGAGGTGACGACTACTTCGGCATAGCCGCCACTTTCGACGATGGTCAGCGCGGCGACGGGCTGGCCGATCGCGAATCCGGTGACGTCGGCGCCGAGGGCGCGAATCCGGCCGGATACCTCGATGCCGGGTACGAACGGCAACGGTACGTCGACAACGCCCTGACGGTAGAGGACCTCGGCGAAGTTCGCTCCGGCGTACGCCACGTCGATGGCTACCTGGCCGGGGCCGGGCTCAGGGATCGCCACGGTGTCCAGTCGCAGCACCTCGGCCGGGCCGAATTCGGGGATGTTGACTGCCTTCATCTGCGCGTTGTTGTTCATGACAATGATCTTGCGTGCTCGGCGCGCGGATAGGCAGTGTCAGTTGATGGTGGGTGTGGCACCACCAGGCTGCGACCGCATCAGCCGCTCCAGTCGCTCGGCCGTATCGGTGTCGGGGCGCGGGTTGTGCAGGATCAGATGCTGTCCGGGGTGCTCGGGCAATGCGAAGAGGGTGGCTTCGAAGACCAGCAGCCCGGCCTCGGGGTGGTCGACGGCCTTCACCGCGCTGGAATGGTCTGCGGCGTCGTGGCGCGCCCACAGCTCGGCGAACTCCGGACTCACCTGGATCAGGTCATCGGCGATGCGGTCGAACTCGGGGTCGTCGGGATAGCGGGCGGCGTCGGCGCGGAAACCCGCGGCAACGGCGGGCGCGGTATCGGCCCAATGCTGGTGCAACACCCGATAGCGTGCATTGGTGAAGAACGAGACCAGGCAGTTGTGGTCGGTGTCGCCGTACCCGAACACCAGCCTGGCCGCGTCGTTGACAGCGGTGAAGTTCCAGTGCCGGTCGCGGATGTAGCCCGGTCGGGGTGCCCAGGACTCCAGCAGTCGCTGCAGCTGCGGTGATGCGGGAATCGACGGCGCCGACTGAGCCTGCGGCGGGTTGAGTCCCGCCAGCCGGTACAGATGGGCGCGCTCGATGTCGTTGAGCAGCAAAGCGCGGGCGACCGCGTCGAGCACGTCATCGGAGACCTTGATGTCACGGCCCTGCTCCAGCCACGTGTACCAGGACACCCCCACGCCCGCGAGCACCGCGACCTCCTCGCGCCGCAACCCCGGTGTGCGCCGCCGCCCCGGATCCGGCAAACCGACATCGGACGGTGTCAATCGTTCCCGTCGGCTGCGCAGAAACTCGCGCAGCTCCACATGCCGCCGGTCTCGCGAAGCGCCGCGTTGCTGTTCGTGGTTCAGGGAGGCGTTCACCTGCCTACCGTAGATCCAGGCGGATCTGAAAGGTGCGGTGGCCGACAAGCCTGGGGATCGGTCAATCCTGGGGTTTGGCCCAACGGCCCCTGGCCTGGCTGATGTGGTCGCGCATAAAGCCTTCGACGGCAGCCTGATCTCTGGATTCGATGAGGTCGACGATGGTGAAGTGTTCGCGGGCCACGTCGACGAGCTCACCCTTCTCGGCCAGCGAGGCAAGGCCGAACAGGCGGGTGTGGTCGCGCAGGTCGGAGACGAGGGTGGTCAGGCGCGGGTTGTCCGCGTAGCCGAGCAGGGCCAGGTGGAAGATCTGGTCGGCGGCGGTGTATTCGACCAGATCGCCCTTTTCGGCGCCCTCGACGATCGTGGCGGCGAGTTGACGCAGCCGGGGGAGGTCCTCGACCGGAATCAGTGGCGTGACATCGCGGACGATGCGCGGCTCGAGCAGGAGCCGTATCTGGGTGATGTCGTCGAGATCTTTTTCGGCGACCTCGGTGACGCGGAATCCCTTGTTCGGCACGATCGAGATGAGGTTTTCGCGGGCCAGATCGAGCATCGCTTCGCGCACCGGTGTCGCGGACACACCGAATCGTGCGCCGAGGGTCGGCGCCGAATACACCACGCCAGGCTCCATCTCGCCGGCGATGATAGCCGCGCGTAGCGCGCGCGAGACCTTATCGCGGAGGCTGATCTTCTCCATGTGGGTGAAGTGGTCGATGCTCACGTGATCGTTCCCCTGCTCATGATCAGCTGATTCGATCGTTCGACGGCATTCTATGCCATGTCACGTTGCATAGAGACCTCACCGCTCGTCGGCGGCGTAGATGCGGAGCGCGAAACCGGGGTGCGTTGTGATGTGTGACATTGCACCATAGGGAAATGGCCGCACTCACGCAAGTGGTTGCATGACCCCCGTCACATCCGCTAGCTTCAGTGCAATGTCACACGGCACTGAGTGGCAGTGGTGGCCGGGCGCTCTACCCGGACTCGAGTAGATGGAGGATCTCATGACCGAAACGACCACGTCGGCACGCGATAAGCCATGGCACGGGGTGTTGGTCGCGACGACCTTGCCGTTCACCGAGAACCTCTCGGTCGACTACGACGCCTACGCCGAACACGTGGCGTGGCTGGCGGCCAACGGATGTCACGGCGTGAGCCCGAACGGCTCGCTCGGCGAATATCAGACCCTCGGTGACGAGGAGCGGGCCAGGGTGGTGACCACGGCTATCGCTGCCGCCCCCGCGGGATTCACGGTAATGCCGGGCATCGCGGCCTATGGGGCGTTGCAGGCGCGCAGGTGGGCCGAACAGGCTGCCGAGGCCGGGGCGCAAGCGGTAATGCTGTTGCCGCCCAACACCTATCGTGGCGGTCGAGATTCGATCCTCGATCACTACCGCACCGTCGCGCAGGTGGGGCTGCCGATCGTGGCGTACAACAATCCGATCGATACGCGCATCGACCTGACCCCGGACATCCTGGCCGAATTGCATGCCGAGGGCCTGATCGTCGGGGTCAAGGAGTTCACCGGCGATGTGCGCCGCTTCTACGAAATCAAGGAGCTCGCGCCGGAACTCGATGTGCTCATCGGCTCCGACGATGTGGTCCTGGAGCTCGGCATCGCGGGCGCGGTCGGCTGGGTGGCGGGGTACCCGAACGCGATTCCGCAGGCGACGGTGCAGCTGTACAACGCGTCGCTGAACCGGGACCTGGACAAGGCGCTTCCGCTGTATCGCGACCTGCACAAGCTGCTGCGCTGGGATTCGAAGACCGAGTTCGTGCACGCGATCAAGCTGTCGATGGACCTGGCAGGACGTCCCGGCGGTGCGTGCCGCCCGCCGCGGGTTCCGCTGGCGCCCGAACTGGCCGCGAAGATCACCGCCGCCACCCGCGACGTGCTCGCCAAGGGCTACCGGTAACCGAAATCCGCATGCGCATACGGGAAGTGAGAACGCGATGACCTTCATGGTCGAATCCGTCGCCGATACAAGGGCGGACGAGGTCGATGCCGTCGTCGAGGCCGCCGCTGCGGCCTCGGGACCGTGGGCGGTGATGGAATCGGCCGACCGAGCCCGGGTGCTCGGTGGCATCGCCGATCGACTCGACGCACATGCCGCGGAGTTGATTCCGCTGGCCATGTGCGAGACGCGGTTGCCAGAGACGCGGCTGGTCGGCGAGCTGAAGCGCACCAGTTTCCAGTTGCGGCTGTTCGCGCAGCAGGTGCTCGACGGCGGCTTTCTCGATGTGCGCATCGACGGTGCGGATGCGCAGTGGCCGATGGGGGCACCGCGACCGGATCTGCGCCGAATGAATGTTCCGCTCGGTCCGGTTCTCAATTTCGCGGCGAGCAATTTCCCGTTCGCGTTTTCGGTTGCGGGCGGTGACACCGCCTCCGCGCTTGCCGCGGGGTGCCCGGTGATCGTCAAGGGCAATCCTGGGCATCCCGCGCTTTCGCGTGCGGTCGGCAGGCTTGTCGACGAGGCGTTCGTCGAATGTGGTGCGCCTAGTGAGACCTTCGGTCTGATCTTCGGGCGTGATGCCGGAGTGCGGGCCCTCACCCATCCCGCCGTCACCGCTGTGGCATTCACCGGCTCGACCGCGGGTGGTCGGGCACTGTATGACCTGGCGTGCGGGCGGCCGGTGCCGATTCCCTTCTACGGCGAGTTGGGATCTGTCAATCCGGTGTTCGTGACGGCGGAGGCGGCGCAGTCGCGGGCCGAGGAGATCGCTGCAGGGCTGCTGACCGCGGTGAGTTCGAGTGCTGGGCAACTGTGCACCAAGCCCGGGTTGGTAGCGGTGCCCGAGGGGTCACCGGTGCTGGCCGAGCTGGCTGGGACTGCGCCGGTACCGACAGGCGAGATGCTCAATGAGTCGATTGCGGCGGGGTTCGCCATGGCCGTCGAGCACGTGCGCGGGCATCCGGAGGTAACTGTGTTGATGGGTGGTGGACCGGGGGAGGCGCTGCTGATGGTCACTACCGCGCGGACCGTGCTCGCCGATCGTGATGCGCTGATGCACGAGATTTTCGGCCCGGCAACGCTATTGGTGACCTATCGGGACACCACCGAGCTGCTGGAGTTGGCCCGGTCGGTGCGCGGTGAGCTGACTGTGTCCGTTTTCGGCGATCATGCCGACGACACCACCCGCGCACTACTCGCCGCCGCGGCGGGGGCAGCAGGGCGGGTGCTCTGGAACTCGTGGCCCACAGGGCTTTCGGTGACCTACGCCCAACAGCACGGCGGCCCCTACCCCGCCACCACCGCACCGGCGACGACCTCGGTGGGGACCGCGGCCATCACACGGTTCCTGCGTCCGGTGGCGTTCCAGTCGGTGCCCGAGGAATTGCTGCCGGCGCAGTTGCGCACCGAGAACCCGCTCGGCGTTCCGCGTTCGGTGAACGGGGCACGCGCGCAATGACTCTCGACTCGTCCGGTGCGGCGTCTCTCGTAGGGACAGACGTGCTGATCATCGGTGGCGGCATGATCGGCTGCGCGCTCGCGGACCGGCTCACCCTCGAGGGTGCTTCGGTGCGGGTTTGCGAGGCGGGCGGGTTCGCCTCTGGAACCACCGCGCACGGCGAGGGCAACATACTCGTCTCGGATAAAGGACCGGGGCCCGAACTGCAGCTCGCGCAATTCTCGCGCGGACTGTGGCCCGACATCTTGCAGCGCATCGCCGAGCGACTGCCCGAGGATGTCGCGGCGGCGGAATGGGAACCCAAGGGCGGCATCGTTGTCGCCACCACCGAGGCCGGAGCCACCGCGCTGGACGAGTTCGCCCGCGGCCAACGCGCCGCCGGGGTGCGTTGCGAAGACCTCGACGCGGACCTGCTTGCCGGAGCCGAGCCCGCGTTGACCCGGGATGTGACCGCGAGCGTCTATTACCCCGACGACGCACAGGTCCAACCCGTCGGCGCGGCGGCGGCCCTGATCGGGTCCGCCGTCGCGGCCGGAGCTGTTATCGAAACACGTTGCGCTGTCACCGGACCCATCGTCGGTGCGGGCCGCTTGATCGGCGTGCAGACCAACAGGGGACCGCGCCACGCCGATGTCGTGATCAACGCGGCGGGTCCATGGTCGGGACCGGTATCCGAGCTGCTCGGCGCACCGATCGCGGTCAAACCGCGACGCGGCGACGTCCTGATCACCGCACCCATGCCGCCCACCGTTTTTCACAAGGTCTACGACGCGGACTATGTAGGCGCAGTCGGTAGCGCGGACGCTGCACTGCAATCCTCCGCCGTGGTCGAGTCAACACGCGGCGGCCCACTGCTGCTCGGCTCGTCACGCCGCCAATGCGGCTTCGACAACCGACTGCGCCCGGACAGCCTGGCCGCCATCGCCCGCAAGGCGCTACGCCTGTACCCGGTACTCGCCGACGTCGCGATCATGCGCGCCTACGGCGGCTTCCGCCCCTACGTCGAAGATCACCTCCCGGTCATCGGCCCCGACCCCCGGCTACCTGGCCTCTGGCACGCAACCGGCCACGAGGGCGCGGGCATCGGCCTCTCGGTCGGCACCGCCCGATTAATCGCCTCCGCCCTCGCCGATCGCGAAGACGAAGTCGATATCGCGGCCTTCACCGTCGACCGACCAGCCGTTCTCCGCGCACGCCCGATCGAACCGACTACGGAGAAGGTGTCCCCGTGAAGCCCAACCTGATTCGGCCGGATGGCCGTGCCGAGCGGCCGATGAGGGCCGGTCGGCTGTGCGCCGAAAATTGTGGCGGCGAACGCGGGTTCGCCTACCCCGCATCGAGTGATGAGCGGGTATTGCTGTGAGCCCCAGGATGATTCCAGCGCATGTCGATCCGCTCGGCCGTGCGGACCGGCCATTGACGATCGTCGTCGATGGTGCGGAGGTGTCGGGAGTGCACGGGCAGACGCTCGCGACTGTGCTGCTGGCCGCCGACCGTTCGCACTGGCGGACGGCACCGAACGGTGGGCCGCGTGGCGTGTTCTGCGGGATCGGTGTCTGTTTCGACTGTGTCGCCACTGTCAACGGGGTGCCCGACATTCGACTGTGCCGTCGCCCGGCGCGTGATGGCGACACGATTGCCACCCAGACCCGGGTGACCGGAGCCGTGGAGACGATCGATGAGTAGGCATGTTGTGGTCATCGGAGGCGGTCCGGCCGGTATCGCCGCAGCGGAATCGGCGCTGCGCCATGGCGCGACGGTGACGCTGATCGATTCGAACGAGGCGCTCGGTGGGCAGTACAACCGGCGTATTCCGGCTGCCTACGGGGTGCGTCGGCCCCTCGCCATCGGGCACGGCTACTCGGCGTCCGAGCGGATCGCCGGTTGGTTGATGGCGCATCCGCGGTGCGAATACCTGTCGTGGGCGGCGGTTTATCAGCTCGAGCGGCACGCCGACGGTGGCTGCCCCGCGGTGCGGTTGCTGATCGGCTTCGAAGGTGACCGGCGGACCCACCGGGTGGTACAGGGCGATGCGCTGGTGCTTGCGACCGGCGCCTATGACCGGGTGTGTCCATTTCCCGGCTGGGATCTGCCCGGCGTCTATACCGCCGGTGCCGCACAGACTCTCGCGAAGACGCAGCGGGTCCTGGTCGGGCAATCGGTGTTGCTGTCGGGAACAGGACCGTTCCTGCTTCCCGTCGCCCAATCGCTGGCCGAGGGTGGTGCCGATGTTCGTGCGGTGCTGGAGGCCAATTCGGGCCGTCGGATCCTTCGGCATTGGGCGGCAAGGCCTTGGGAGCTGCGGCACAGCGTCGGCAAGGCCGCTGAGCTGATCGGGTATATCAGTTCCGGTGTGCGACACCGGATTCCGTTACGCACCAGCAGTGCGATCGTCGCGGTGACAGGGGATGGTCGGGTGCAGGAAGCAACAGTCGCCCGCCTCGACGAGAACTGGGCGCCGATACCCGGCAGTCACACCACCATGGCCGTGGATGCGGTCGCGGTGTCGCACGGGTTCACCCCGCAGCACGAACTCGCGGTCGCCGCGGGTGCGCAGCTGACCGGGGACGGCTTCGTGCGGGTCGACCGAACCCAGCAGACGACTGCCGAATCTGTTTGGGCGGCAGGGGAAATAGCCGGGATCGGCGGAGCTCAGGTCTCCGCCGTCGAAGGGGCTGTTGCGGGGCTGGCGGCGGCAGGAGCCGATCCCGACTCGGATCGTGCGCTGCGCGCCAGGCACCGGACCGCCGAGCAATTCGTGGTTCGGCTCGCGGCCGCCCACCCGATCCGTCCTGGCGTGCTGAGCTGGTCGAAACCCGACACCGTGATCTGCCGATGCGAGTCCACGACATGCGGCGAACTGACCACAGCGTGGTCACGCGTGGCGGGCGACGGTTACCGCGCGGCGAAACTGGCTACCCGCGCCGGACTCGGACCGTGCCAGGGCCGGATATGCGCGGCCAACATCGAGGCACTGCGCGACCACGAAAACGCCTGCGGCACAGCCGAAGCGCCGTCGTGCCAAGACCTATCGGTCGGTGCCTCCGGTGCGGTGTACGGCGGAAATTTCCCAGATGGTGCCGCGCGGGCATACCCCACCGCCGGCCTCGCCGCCGCCACCCCCGCCCTGCGCCCCATCGCCGCCCCGATCCGCCTGCGCGAACTTGCCGATCTCGACACCGAAGGACAGTCCTGATGCACAGCAGCACGATCATCTCCGCGATCGACACCCATACCGAGGGCATGCCTACCCGGGTGATCACGGGCGGGGTCGGCACGATTCCGGGCGACACGATGGCGCAGCGGCGCACACATTTCGTCGAGCATCTCGACGGACTACGCAAGCTACTTGTCAACGAGCCGCGCGGGCATGCGTCGATGAGTGGCGCGATTCTGCAACCCGCCACCACCGAGGACGGGCACTACGGCGTGCTGTTCATCGAAGTCAGTGGGCTGCTGCCGATGTGCGGGCACGGCACCATCGGTGTCGCGACCGCACTCGTCGAGGCGGGCATGGTTCCGGTCACCGAGCCGGTGACCGAGATTCGGCTCGACACTCCGGCCGGGCGTGTCGTCGCCACGGTGGCTGTCAGTGCGGGGCACGCGGATTCGGTAACGCTGCGCAATGTGCCTTCCTATTGCGACAACCTCGACAACGATGTCGATGTCCCAGGGCTCGGCACGGTGCGCTACGACATGGCCTACGGCGGTAACTTCTACGCCATCGTCGACCCCGCTGAGCTCGGTCTGCCGTTCGATCGCGCGCACAAGGACCGGATCCTCGATGCCGGACTGCGAATCATGCAGGCCATCAACGAATCTTGTCGCCCGGTGCATCTCGAGGACGAGCGGATCTCCGGCTGCAAGCATGTGCTGTTCCTCGATCCCGCTTCCGAGCCTGCGCATACGCGTAACGCGATGGCCATCCACCCGGGCTGGTTCGATCGGTCGCCCTGCGGCACCGGCACCTCCGCACTGCTTGCACGCCAGCATGCGCGCGGCCTGCTCTCCGGAGATCAAGTGCTGCGCAACGATTCGTTCATCGATACCACCTTCTACGCGCGTGCGATCGAAACCACCACGGTCGGCGACTACCCCGCGATCGTGCCAACGATCACCGGTCGCGCCTGGCTGACCGGCACGGCGAACTACCTACTCGACCCGGCGGACCCATTTCCCGAGGGATTCGTCTTCTAGCGCAATCGATTACGCGCACATCCCATCGACATCGACCCATGTTTTCACTGATCACCACTGAAAGGCCACGACAATGTCTGTCGTAACGCGGCGCCAACGTCCCCCTATGACCATGAGCGGGGTGATGCGGCGGATGCCCGTGACCACCGCCGACACCGGTGACTTCAAAAGGAGCATGGGGCTGTGGCAGCTGGTCGCGCTGAGCCTGGGCGGGTTGGTCGGTGCGGGCGTTTTCTCCCTCGCGGGCGTCGTGGCCCATGAGGTGTCAGGTCCCGCGGTCCTGGTTTCGTTCGCGATCGCCATCATCGCCTCCGGTGCGGCCGGTCTGTGCTACGCCGAATTCGCGGGCATGGTCCCGAAAGCGGGTTCGGCCTACACCTATTCCTATGTCGCGCTCGGCGAGATCATCGGCTTCATGATCGGGTGGGATCTGCTGCTCGAATACACCGCCATTGTTTCCGTCGTCGCGATCGCGGTGTCCGGATACCTGAACTACATCACCCATTACATCGGATTCGACCTGCCCACCTGGGCACTCGGTGCGCCGGGCACCGGCGACGGCCACCGGGTCGACTTGTTCGCGGTGGTGCTCTGTTTGCTGCTCGCCTACCTGCTCTCGCGCGGCACCCAAGAATCCGCACGCGTGCAAACCGGACTTGTCGCGCTGAAGATGGTGATCGTCGCGGTGGTGATTGTCGCGGGCGCTTTCCATATCAAGTCGGGCAATTACTCGCCGTTCTTCCCGTTCGGTGTCGGCAGCGCGGTGTCCGGTGCGGCACTGGCCTTCTTCGCGGTCTACGGCTACGACGCGATGAGCGCGGCCGCCGAGGAATCCAAGGACGGTAAGAAGCTGCTGCCCAAGGCGATCCTGATCAGCCTCGGTATCGCCTCGGTGGTCTACCTGCTGGTGTGCCTCGTCATCGTCGGCATGGTCAACTACACCGAGATCAACGTCGCTTCGCCGTTTTCCAGCGCGTTCGACACCGTCGGCATGGGCATCCTCGGCCTGGTCATCGCGGTCGGAGCCGTCGTCGGCGTCACCACCTCGGCCTTCGCGAATATGCTCGCCGTCACCCGCGTCGGCTTCGCGATGAGCCGCGACGGCCTGCTGCCGTCCTACTTCGGCAAGAGCAGCGAGCGCCGCAAGGTGCCCACCCGGGTCATCTGGCCGGTCGGCATCGTCTCCGCCATCATCGCGGGCTTCCTGCCCATTCGCGAAGCTGCCGAACTCACCAATGTCGGAATTCTGATGGCGTTCATCGTGGTTGCGCTCGGGGTGATCCGGTTGCGCAAGACCCGTCCGGACGCCGATCGCGCCTTCCGTACCCCGTGGGTGCCGGTGGTGCCACTGATCGGCATCGGCTTCTCGATCTGGCTGATCAGCCACCTCGATGTGATCACCTGGGTGCGCTTCATCGTCTGGCTGCTGCTCGGCCTCACGCTGTACTGGGGCTTCGGCTACCGGAACTCGAAACTGAACGAGACCGAAAGCTGACCCGATCAGCGAATGGTCAGGTCAGGTTGCGCATCAATACGTTGAATGTTGGACACAACCGTCGGGGTGTTCGACGCAGAACCAGGAACCGCGGTGCCCAGCACAGGTTCCAGGTCGTCGAGCCAGTGTGCGGCCGGGTCGTAGCGGGCGAAGAATTGTTCTCCGACCTGGTTCGGATCCCTGGATTGCAACATGCGCAGGGCGAATACTTTCATGCCCATAATGGTGGGAGCACCGTCGATCAGGATCTTGCCGATTCGGGTGGACATCACCGGACCGCGGGCGGTCCTGGCCACTCCGGACACCTTCTTGATGGCCTCGGTATAGATGTCCAATGCCTTCGTCAGCGGAACCTCGAAGTAGTTGCGTGCACCGGTGTCCCGCTCGACGAACATGTAATAGGGGACAACTCCGGATTCGACCAGTTGCTGCCACATGTCTGCCCAAGCTTCGGCTGTGTCATTGACATGCGCGATCAGCGGCGCCTGCGCCCGGATCACCGCGCCGGTGGCCCTGACCCTTGCGATTGCCCGCCGAACGGTAGCGGTCTGCAGCTCCCGTTCATGCGAGAAGTGCGCCATCACCGCGACGTGGCGACCAGTTGCGACACATTGCTCGAGTAGACGCAGTAGGTCGTCCGCATCCGCATCGTCGGTGAACCGGGCGGGCCAGTAGGACAGCGCCTTTGTTCCGAACCGCAGCGTCCGGATGTGTTCCAGGCCAGGCGCGAGCAGCGGATCAACCCACCGACGAAGCACCGCCGTCCTCATGATCATCGGGTCGCCGCCGGTGAACAGCACATCGGTGACCTCTGGATGCTGCCGCAGATAGGCAACCATTGTGTCGGGTGCCGAGAGAGCTTGACGGGTTTCGGTGCTGACGAACTGGGCCCAGCGGAAGCAATAGCCACAGTAGGAATGACAGGTCTGTCCTTGCGAGGGAAACACCAACACCGTCTCTCGGTATTTGTGTTGCAGACCGAGTACTGGCTGCCCATCCAACATCGGTATGTTGGCGTCGATCTGACCGCCGGGATGCGGATTGAGCCTGTGGCGGACCTCCGCGGCCGCCTTGCTCAGCTCATCGCGGGACGAACCCGCGTCGTGCAGTTCGGCGATGCCGGCAAACAGCTCGGGCGGCAGCATGTCCCGGTGCGGAAACGTGAGACGGAATATCGGGTCGTCAGGTGCTGCCGACCAGTCGATCAGCTCCTGCGCGACATAGTCGTTCACCCGGAACGGCAGCACCGAGGACACAACGCGTAGGTCGCGAAGATAGTCGTCGGGCAGTCCGTGTCGGCGGGCCAGCTCGGCAAGTCGCTCACCGCTATATATCTTCATCCTGATACCAACTTGTCGCCTTGGTGAACCAGTGGGGTGTTTCGGTGGTTGCGCAGCCCGATAGTCCTGATGAACGGGGTGGACAGCGCGAGAAATGCCGCACCGACCAGGAAAGCGGGCCGGGGATCGTTGTCGGCGAGTTGAGTCAGTAGGCCCGCGAGGACCGCCCCGAGCGGGGTCGCCGCTAACACAACCCACCGCACCGCGCTGGTGACCCGTCCGAGGAGCTTGCGCGGCACTATCTGCTGACGCAGCGTCCGGACCACAATGCTGGCCAGTACGTCGGACCAAACCAACACGACATTGCCAACCGCAAGCCACCAGACGTTGGCCGCTAGGCCCGCCCGGGCCAGCGCGATGCCGGTGATCGACGTCGCCACGACGCACAACGGAACCGGCGCCGCGTTCAGGTAGTCGCTTGCGAAAAACACGAGCAGCGTCGCGGCTCCGAGACAGAGGTTCGCGACGACGGATAAGACCGCGAGCGACGCCAGGATCGAGCTGGTGGCGAGGTAATGGAGGCCATCACGGAATTCGGCCCCGAACTGACGCCAAGGTGCCGACCCGCAGGGGTCGGAAACCCGGGTCGCACGGCGGTAGGTCCCTCGCAGCGTCACAAGTGACACTACGAAGGTGGCAGCGTTCACTAGCAGCGCAGCGCTCAATCCGGCGGCGACAGCGAGCAATCCGACAGCCATCGGTCCGAGCAGAATCGATGTTTGACTCGCGGTTTCGAGAAACGAGTTGGCGCGCACAAGTTCTCGATCTCGATAGAGATCGCGCACCGCAACCGCAAGCGCGGTCTCGAAGAACACTCCGGCAATGCCCGCCAGAAACGCAAGCGCGAGGATGACGCCGACCCAGTCGGTCGCGTTGAGCGACAGTCCGAACAAGGCGGCGAAGATCGCCACCCGCACAACGTCGGCGGCAATGAGAACCTGCCAGGGATCGACACGGTCGATCAACGGGCCTGCGGGCAGTCCAACTACCAGGTAGCCGACCGCGCGCGGCACGGAGGCCAGCGCCGCCGCCGGCGCATTGTGAGTTAGTTGCAGCACCAGCAGTGGAATCGCCAGAACGGCCAGCCCATCGCCGAGCAGTGATATCGCCTGACCGGCAAGGAATAGTCGGCTATTGCCGACACGGATCAGAGCGACCACGTGTGGCCTGCCAACTGCTCCAGCCTGCAGCCGAAGGAGGTTTTCTCCTGCCATTGCAGGGTGCCATAGTTGATGCTGGTCAGCCCGCGCCGCAGCGCGGCTTCAACCCGACCGTAGAACATCAGCAGGAAATAGGCTCCGCGTGCCGCGGGCCGCTGCCCACACCAGAGTCCACGCAGCACGTCACCATGGCGCAGCGCCAGTGTGAATCCAACCATCTGGTTCCGCTGTCGGACTGTAAGCAGTACCCGGTCCTCAGGTGGGTAATTGCGGAAAATACGGTCCAGGGTCGCCAGCTGGACGACCTTGTCGTCGGCCGAGTGGTGGTATTTGCGCAGCAAACCCATGCGCAACTCCAGCACTTCCTCCCGAACGTCGCTCAGGTCCTCCTCGTCTAGCTTCATTCCGTTCTCGTCGATCCAGCGCAACAGTCGACGCAGACCGGTGCGCCGCTTTCCAGTCAGCTGCATCAGATACTCGTCGATGCTGCCGAAACTTATCGGCATCACGCAGGTCGGGTATCGCAGCTGAACTGGCCGCGCGCCAAAGTCTTCCAAGGCACGGTGCGGTATCTTTTCTCGCTCAGGAACATAAAGAAACGTCACCGACCGAGCCCCTTGTTTCCCGGCCCACGTGTAATTTGCCCGCAGGGTTTCGGCCAGCAGAATCGGGTCGGTCGCACCAGGCCCTGCGGGTACGCAGGTGTAGCCGGGAAGTACTGCCAACACAGCTGGATACAGCGACTCGATAGCAGGCGCCTTGACAGAAGTACGGGGCGCGACTCAGGCGACGGGATCTCGCCACGAAGGACGGCAGCGATGTCGTAACGCGACTCTTCGGGAGGGGTTTTCAGAAACCGGGTATGCAGCCCGACTTGCGCCTGACCACCTGCGTGGGCGACCAGCCACCGCGGCTCGCCGGGCAGCAGGGGAGCCATGGTCTCCAACCACTGGGTAGACACCTCGAAATTCGGGGTCGAGGCCGCCAACGAATTCCATTCCGGAGGACAGGTTTTGGACGTTGTCAGTACCACTCGCATCGCCTACACCACAGATTTCCGATGAGTAGGCAGATCGAACAAACATCGCTGCAATGCCGTCATCTAACGTGCCGCTATACGACGA
Source organism: Nocardia arseniciresistens (assembly GCF_046764875.1). Taxonomy (NCBI): domain Bacteria; kingdom Bacillati; phylum Actinomycetota; class Actinomycetes; order Mycobacteriales; family Nocardiaceae; genus Nocardia; species Nocardia arseniciresistens. Next base: position 201,064 of record NZ_JBKORD010000009.1, on the reverse strand, counting down.
CACTTTATCAAGCGTGCCGCCACATCGCGGCATACCATGCGGTCTCTTTTGCTCGTAGCGACCGACCCCGGTAGGGGTCGGTCCGAACAACGGTGCCCGAAACTTCCCGGGCAGCAATGATTCTTCGACGCACGGATCCTCGGGGCTGACCGTCGGCTACATCGTCGGCTGCCAGGTGCAATCGGCGTCGCTGAGCTCGACCCTCGGTCTGAACTTCGTGCCCGGTGTGGCCGGAGTGAGCGGGTGATCGGAAGCACGCGGAGGAATATCAAGGGCGGCAAGGTATTCGGGCTGAGCCTGACCGTGGTGGTCGGGCTCAGCCTCGGCTCGTCGGGCGCGGCGGCGGACGCTTTCATTCCGTTGGCCGATGGCTGAGCGGGTCCTACCGAATCAGCGCTGCGCCCGTCCATCGGACAGGCGCAGCGCTGGTGTACAAGGGCTCATTTCGTAACGAAAATGCCTGCCACGTCGGCGTTCTTGATCGGCGTTTGCGCGTTGCGCTGGCTGCCGCACAGCAGATCCACGGAGATGATCGTGGCGTCTACGGTGGTGCCCGCCGGCTCGTGGTCGTTCTTGGTCTGCTCCTTGACGAACTTGGTGATCGTCACCCGCTTGGTGTCCTGGTCCTGCTTGACGTAGTCGCTGCACGGGGTGTCACCACCGCGATTGAGCACTCGCTCGACGTCACTGCATCCCGCCAGTAGTAGCGCGACCGCCGCGACCCCGAGGCCGGTCCGGCCGGTTCGTGACATCGTGGCATTCATCTGTTCCTCCTGGCAGCTGGTCGCGCGGTATGGCCCGCAGCGATCGTTCCCAGCGTAGAGCCAATCAGGCTGTCGTTCGCTATGGTGCCCTCGTGAGTTCCGGTCAGGGGCGGTGCACGCGCAGCGGCACGTTCATTTCCGCGGGTGTGAGCGATCCGTGATGGCCGATGAGCATGGATTGCAGTGGCTCCGCGCCGGTGCGGATGACGCCGCGCGAGCCTGCCGCGACGACGACGAGGTCGCCGATGCGATCGGCGATGTGCGGGCAGACGGTGGGGCCGAACCAGCCGCGGGTGATGACTTCGGCGCGCGGCAGGACATGGAAGTCGGGGCCGAGAACTTCTCGCCAAGTCGACGCGACGTCGGTGGCCGCGCCCTCGGTGGTGTAGACGTGGCGGGCGCGTGGCTCGCCGCCGAGACGGGCTACCGCGTTTTGCAGCGTGGGGGTGGTGTCGAAATCTATCCGGGCGTCGAGTTCGACCATGCCGTGGTCGGCGGTGACGATCAGCGCGCCGTCCGGCGGCAGGTGCTCGGCGATGGTGGCGGCGAGTCGGTCCACGTGCGCCAACTCCAAAAGCCAAGCGTCGGAGGCAGGTCCGCGGAGGTGACCGGTGGTGTCGAGGTCGCCGTGGTAGGCATACACCAGCGAGCGGTCGTCCGCGCGCAGGGCTTCGGCGACGCCCGCGACGAGGTCGCCGGTGGAGACGTTCGGACGAAACTCGCAGCCGCGCAGTACCGCCCGGGTGAGTCCGGATCCTGCTTGATAATTGGGGGCCACCTGCGTGACGACGATACCGTCGGCTGCGGCGCGCTCGAAAACTGTCGCGGTGGGCTGGAATTGCTCGGGTACGAGCTCGCGCAGCAGGTCGGTCTTCGGTCCCTCGCCGTGCAGGCTCCAGCGCAGCGCGTTCAGCAACCGGTCGTAGCCGGGAACGTTGATCAGATATCCGACGATCCCGTGCTCACCGGGCGGCACGCCGACGCCGAGCGAACTCAGGCTGGTCGCGGTGGTACTCGGAAAGCCCGCTGTCAGCTCGGCGGGCATCAGGCTCGACAGGAACGGCGCCACTTCGGTGTTCGCCGCCAATGCCTCGGCGCCGAGGCCGTCAACCAGCAGCACGCAGATCCGATCGGCGGTGCAGCCGAGGCCGAGCCGGTCGACCTCGCCGGGCACCCCGAGTCCGGCGAGGAGTGAGGGGAACAAATCTGCGAGGGAGCCCGTACCGTAGCGGGGCGCGACGAACACGAGGGTCAGCCTGTCAAGATCGGGACTGTGACCGCAAGGGGGTCAGGGACAGCAAGAGGTTTCAAGCCTGCCCGGTCTCGAATCGGCTGACCTTCCCGTCGCGGACGGTGAAGCGCCACGTGGTGAGCATCGATCCCCAGCGCGAGTTGGTGTAGTTGGCCACAAGTTCGGTGCCGTGGTCGCCGATGGTTTCGACGTCGAGTCGCCCGTTGCTGCTGAAGACCTCGGAGTCGGTCCACTGCGTGAGGTTGCGTTCGACGCCGTCGTCGGACATCGACGCGTCATCGGTCAGTATCGCGGAGAGCCGATCCTGGTCGTTGGCATTGAGCGCGTCCACGAATTCCTGAACCACTGGATTGAGTTGCTGTGCGGTCATTCGGGTTTCCTCTCGATCAGGTGGGTGATGTTGAGTGAAACAGCAAATATTCGGCACCCACTCTAGGTCAGTGTGGACCTAGGACGTGTGATGTTGCGGTGTTACGCGCCCGGCGTGATGAGCGTGGCGAATGTACGCATGATGTCGTCGACCAGCGTAGGAGCCACGGTGCCGAGCTGGACGCTGCGCTTGTCGAGTTGTCCGTCGAGCCACAACGAGGCGAGACCGTGCGCGAGACCCCACCAGGCGACAGCGATGATGTCGGCTTTATCGGCGGGCAGCAAGCCCGCCGCGACGCAGTCGGCAATGCAGTCCGACAGCACGCCGAACGCGGCGTCACCTGCGGCCTCTGCCTCGGGATGCTTGTCCGGCTGCGAGAGCTCCGGGCGAAACATCAGCCGGAAGTGGCCGGGATGTTCACGGGAGAAGCGCACGTAGGCCTCGGCCAGTGCGGTCAATGCTTGTAGTGGAGTCTCCGCGGCGTCGCGTGCGGCTGCCACCTCGCTGCCGAGCAGTTCGAAGCCTTGGGTGGACAGCGCGGCGAGCAGTGCCGATCGATCGGCGAAGTGGTGGTAGGGAGCGCCGGTGCTCACTCCCGCCTCGCGGGCCACGCGGCGCAGGCTCACCGCGCCGATGCCCTCGGTTTCGATAAGCCTGAGGCTGGCGGCCAGCAGTGTGTCGCGCAGCGCGCCGTGGTGGTAACTCGTCCGCGTCACGATCGGAGCCTATGCGACGAGTCCTGGACAATCTATCTATACGATGCTTAGATTATCTGAGCGGCGCTCAGATCGGTCGGCCGCACTCGCGTCTTCGAGGCAGGTAAACACATGGGCACACAGGTACTCGTCACCGGCGCAACAGGTTTCGTCGCCGGACACTGCATCGCCGAACTGTTGGAGCACGGCTACGCGGTGCGTGCGACGGTCCGGAATCTCGACAATAAGGATAAGTGGGCGCACTTGGTCGGCCTGGCCGATCGGTCCGGCGGCGAGCTGAGTTTCGTCGAGGCCGATCTCGACGACGACTCCGGCTGGGCGGCAGCGGTTTCGGGCTGCGATTACGTCATGCACGTCGCGTCGCCGTTCCCATCCGCCCCGCCGGAGGATGAACAGCAATTGATCGCCACCGCCGTAAACGGGACCCTGCGGTTATTGCGCGCGTGCGCGGATGCCGCCACGGTGCGACGGGTGGTGCTGACCTCCTCGACCGCGGCGGTCGCGTATGGCCACGACGACCCGGAGGTGGTGCGCACCGAGGCGGACTGGTCGGTGGTCGAACGCAGCGCGTCCTATCAGAAGAGCAAGACGCTCGCCGAGCGCGCCGCCTGGGAATTCGTCGGTGGGCTGCCGGAGGAGCGTGGGCTGGAGCTGGTCGTGATCAATCCGGGAATGATTCTCGGGCCGCTACAATCCACCGCATCGAGCACATCGCACATACCGGTGCGGCGGCTGCTCGGGCGCGACGTGCCCGGCTCACCGCGGGTGGGCTGGTCGGTAGTCGACGTGCGCGATCTCGCTGTGGCGCACCGGCTCGCGATGGAGGTGCCGCAGGCGGCGGGCAGGTATATCTGTGCGGGCGAACATGTTTGGATGGCGGAGATGGCCGCGATCCTTGCCGAGGAATTCGGGCCGCGTGGCTTCCGAGTGCCTACCCGAAGTGTTCCCGATCTACTGGTGCGGGCGATGGCGCTGTTCGACAAGAGCATTCGGCTTACGGTGCCGACGCTGGGGCGACCGGAACGACTCAGCGCCGAAAAGGCTCGCCGGGAGCTCGGGTGGACTATGCGCCCGGTGCGGGAAACCGTGCTTGACACCGCCGAAAGCATGATCGACAACGGTGTCGTCGCGGCCCCACGGCGTTCCAGTGCGCGCTCGCCCCGGCCCAGCGCTGTGGGCGCATAGGGGTTCGGGCATGCTGACCGCCACGTTGATCGTCTCCATCATCACCATGGTCAGACGCTGGCTGCGTCGGCGCACCACTGCCACCACCACGCCATCCTCCGCCGATCAACGGCGCAGCCGCTCGGCCGTGTCGTCGAGATGGAGCAATATCCGACGGCCGGTACCGGTATCGGCCACGCTCGTGACGCTCGTCGGAATCGCCATCGCGGCGAGCGCACTCGTGGAATGTTGACCCGCCGGGCGCGGCGTGTGGCCGCCCCGGTGTCCAATCATGGTGGTAGACAGGGCTGATGACTGCGCAGCGTCCGTTCCGGTTCGGCGTCAACATGGTAGTTCCAGACTCTCGGGCGAACTGGATCGAAAAGTGCCGCAGGGCAGAGGAGTTCGGCTACGACGTGATCGGTGTGGCCGATCATCTCGGAATGCCCGCGCCCTTCCCTGCGATGATTCTGGCGGCCGAGGCCACCGAGCGGGTCCGGTTGAACACCTTCGTGCTGAACACACCCTTCTACAACCCGGTGCTGCTCGCGCGCGATGTAGCGGGCGCGGACCAGCTCACCGATGGTCGCGTGGAACTCGGGTTGGGCGCGGGCTATGTGCGGGCCGAATTCGAGGCGGCGGGCATCCCGTTCGTCAGCGGCGGCAAGCGCGTCGAGCATTTGGAAAACACGATCACCACACTGCGCGCGCTGTTTTCGGATCCGGAGTATCAGCCGCGCCCCACGCAGCCATCGGGGCCGCCGATGTTGATCGCGGGCTGGGGTGACAAGCTGCTCGGTGTCGCGGCGAAGCATGCCGACATCATCGGTTTCACCGGTGCCGCCGCCGCCCGCAATGGAGGACCCTTGCAGATGGCGGGACCCGAAGAAACCGCCGAGCGGATCGACTACGTGCGGGGGCTACTGGGTGCCAGGGCCGATCAGGTGGAGCTGAATATCCTGATCCAGCGGGTAGTTCCGCCACATGAACGGGCCGCCGTGCTGGAGGTATTCGGCCCCGCCCTGCCGCCGGAGGTCGCCGAGAGTCCGGAAGAGCTGCCGATCCTGCTCATCGGCACGCCGGAGGAGATGGCGCAGCGACTACGCGACCGCCGCGAGCGTTACGGCATCAGCTACATCACCGTGCTCGAGGACAGCATGGAGAACTTCGCGCCGGTGATTCCGCTACTGCGCTAGCGCGGGTGGAACGCGCCGTCTTCTGCGGGTCATCGCCGAGGAAGTCCTGCCGTAGATCCGTGACGGGCGAGTGCCCCCGTGTGGAATAGAACCTCACCTGTGCCGTGTTGGTTCCCTCTGCCACAGCCCCTCAGGGTTCTGCTGCTACAGAGGAGAAGTCTTGTTCGGGAAGACATTTGTCGATCAGTACGTGGTGGTCACCGGAGGAGGCACGGGTATCGGCCGGGCCACGGCGCTGGCATTCGCTGAGCAGGGCGCGGCAGGAGTGATCATTACCGGCCGTCGAGGTGCAGCTCTCGAGGAGGTGGCGGCCGAGCACGAGGCGCTGATCCCGGTGGTCGCGGATGTCACCACGCCGGAGGGCGCGGACGCGGTGGTCGCGGCGGTTTCCGAGCTCGGCGGCCAGCTCGACGTGCTCGTGCACAATGCCGGAATCTTCCGGAATACGCCGCTCGACGACTTGGGCGCGGATGCGGTCCGAGAACAGCTGGAAGTCAATGTGATCGGGCCCGTGTTGCTGACCGGTCGCCTCCTGCCGCTACTGCGCGAGGGCGGCAATATCGTGCTGGTATCGAGTATCTCGGCGCGGCTGGCCGGGGCGGGTTCGTCGGTGTACTCCGCGAGCAAAGCGGCCGTGGACAGCCTCATTCGGAGCTGGGCGGTGGAGCTCGGCCCCAAGCGGATTCGAGTGAACGGGGTCGCGCCGGGACAGGTCGAAACCCCGATCCTCGGTTCCGGCGGTGTCTCGCCCGAGGCCGTGCAGGATTGGTACTCGGTATACGCCGCGTCGGCCCCTGCGGGACGCATCGGCAAGGCAGCGGAAGTCAGCTCCTGGATCACCCGCCTCGCCGAGCCCGCCAGCTCCTGGATCACGGGCGAGATCATCACCATGGACGGCGGTAAACTGCTTGTGTGACAGCATATTTCGGACAATCTGAGTGCACCTGTCAGCGCGCGGACGGTTCGGTATGCCCCGTGGACGAAGACGAGTGATCGAGATCGAGCCGACCAGCGTCCGCGACATCTCGGAAACATGAACATCCCAGCGGTCCAGTGGATGTCAGTGATTGTGCGGGGTCACCAGGCCGGATTCGTAGGCGAGAACGACGAGTTGGGCGCGGTCCCGGGCGTCGAGTTTGGTCATGGCTCGGTTGATGTGGGTTTTCGCGGTCAGTGGGCTGATCACCATACGGTTGGCGATCTGGTTGTTCGAAAGACCTTGGGCGACCAGGACAACGGCTTCGCGTTCGCGGTTGGTCAGTTCTTTCAGCCCCGCGCTGTTGTCAGGGGTGAGTGGTTGGGTGACGTACCGGTCGATCAGGCGGCGGGTGATCGAGGGCGCGAGCAGGGCGTCGCCGCGTGCGGCGACGCGGACGGCGTGCAGGAAATCGTCCGGCTCGATATCTTTGACGAGGAATCCGGCCGCACCGGCTCGTAGCGCGTTGAAGACGTATTCGTCCAACCCGTAGTTGGTCAGGATGACGACGTGCACCTCGGCCAGGGCCGGGTCGGCGGCGATGAGCCGGGTCGCCTCGATGCCGTCGATGACCGGCATCTGGATGTCGATGAGCGCGATATCGGGCAGGTGCTGTCTGGCCAGCGCCAGCGCCTGGCTTCCGTCGGCGGCCTCGGCCACCACCTCGATGTCGTCCTCGAGGTCCAGCAGGGCGCGGAATCCGCTGCGAATGAGCGGCTGGTCGTCGACGAGCAGGATACGAATCATGTTCGGTCCACGGGAAGTTCGGCTTGTACGGAAAAGCCGCCCTCGCTGCGCGGCGCCGCCCGCAGGCGACCGCCGAGGGCGGTGACTCGTTCGCGCATCCCGAGCAGCCCGACCCCGGGAACCGGCGTGGTGTCCGGGGTGGCCTTGCCGTCGTCATCGACCTGGACGACCAGGGCGTCGGGTCGATAGTCGATCCGGACCGACGCTGTCGCGGCGGCGGCGTGCCGGCCGATGTTCGTCAGCGACTCTTGAACGATCCGGTAGACGGTTCGGTCCACTGCGACAGGCAGGTCCTTGCGTTGTCCTTCGATGGTCAGCGTCGTGTCCAGCCCGGTCGTTCTGGCCCGTTCCACCAGGTCCGGGATGTGGTCGAGCCCTCGCGGCGGATTGGTGTCGTCGTCGCGCAGCGCCTCCAGAGTCGCGCGCAGTTCCCGGGCCGCTTCACGCCCGGCCTCCCGGATCACCAGCAGGGCCTCGGGCACCTCTTCGCCCTGCTTGCGGGCCACATGGACAGCAGCCTCGGACTGCACCTTGATGACCGAGATCTGGTGGGTGAGCGAATCGTGCAGTTCCCGCGCGATGTGCAGCCGTTCCTCGTCGGCGCGTTGCCGCGCGGTCGCCTCCCGGGTGCGCTCGGCTTCGTCGGCCCGTCGTTCGGCTTGGCGCAGCGCTTCCCCCGCCGCACCGGCCGCGATCAGCCAGGCCAGTTGGAGGGCATCCCGGGCCTGCGTGAATGCCTCGCCCACGGCCCAGTCGGGGTGCGAGGCCAGCATCGCGAACGGAAGCGTAGCCACCATGAGCACCGAACCCGCCACCGCGACGAGGCGGTGTCCCGCTCGTACTGTGGCGTACACGGCGACCAGATACGCGACGGCGGGCACCTCGAAACCGATTGCCTGGTAACCCAGTACGCATAACCCGGTCGCGGCCAGCACGGCGATCGGAGCCCAGCGGTGCGCTGCCAGCGCCAGACCGCCGACTATCAACAGCGTGTAGCCCGGCGTGTCGAGTTTCGTGGGCGGGTGTTGCCCGGCCAGCGAGGTGACCAGCAAGACGGTAGCCACGCCGACGGCGATCGCCCAGTCTCCGATCCGTCCGCTGCTCACGCGTGCAACCCTAGCTGGATATTCGCGCGGGCAACTCCTGCTCACGGATGATCGGCGGCCTACCACACCCGCGGTAGTCTCGCGGCACTCTACGACGTCCGCAGCAGTCTGCTACGGCAACAGTGGTAGCGCGAATTGTATACGCCCGCAGGATGATCGGCGGTGGGTCCAGCGGACATGATGAGGCGAGGTCCAGTCGTTCGACGAAGGAGCACCCCATGTCCGTCCGCCATCTGCCTGCCGCTGTAGCAGCCGCCATGCTCGCAGGTTTCGCACTTGCCGCACCGGCGGCCGCGCAGGCCTCGGTCCAGCCCGCCGCCGCTGTTACCGGCATGATCTCCGGGCGAATCGGGCCCTCCCTGACCGCGCTGGTGGCGCTGGCCGGTGTGGTCATCGGCGGGCTGGCGCTGGCTCGCTCCGCCGGTCGTATCGGCACCGGCAGCGGGGGAAGAAGGGCCATTGTTGCCCTGGTGTCGGGGCTGATCGGCGTGGTCGTAGGTGGGGTCTTGGCGGCCACCGCCGACGGTGGTCCCGGCACCGGCAACGGGATAGTCGCGTCCTGGGCGGCCATGGCGTTGGGCCTGATCAGCATGGCCCTCGGCGGGCTGGGTCTGGCCCGCTCCCGCCGCAGCAGCTGATCTCCGCGTCTGATCGGGGTCGTGGTCGATGTGACGCGGTCCCGAGGTGATGCGCAGGGCGCCAGCCATGGCCGTACCGGATCGCTGGAGGCCACCAGCCGGTGCGCGTCGTGGTGGATCCAGCCGCTGAGCGCTTCGGCAATGTTGTCCTCGGCCAGAACGTATTCGACCCCGTCGGCCATCAGGTGAACTTGCGGCGGATCGTGTAAACCGCCGCGCCGACCGCGACAATGACCGCGCCTGCGAGCACTGAGGTCATCGGCAGCGTGAAGGCCAGAATCAGGCACCCGAGCAACCCGACCGCCGGGATCAGCCGCACCGGCCGTCCCTCGGAGGCGGTCAGTGTCGCCGCGGACGCGTTGGCGATGGCGTAGTAGAGCAGCACACCGAAAGACGAGAACCCGATCGCCGCACGGACATCGGTAGTCGCCGCCGCGGCGGCCACGATGACGCCGACAGCGATCTCGGCGCGGTGCGGCACCGCGAACCGCGGATGCACCACAGCCAGGGCGTGGGGCAGGTGCCGGTCGCGGGCCATCGCCAACGTTGTGCGCGAGACACCGAGAATCAACGCGAGCAGTGATCCCAGCGCGGCGAGGACGGCACCGACTCGCACCACCGGTTCCAACCAACCCGCATCGGCCGCCCGCACCACCGCCGATAACGGCGCGGTCGCCTCGGACAGGGCCTGCGGTCCCAGCACTGTCAGCGCCGCGACCACAACGACCGCGTACACGAGCAAGGTGATCGCGAGTGCGAGCGGGATCGCGCGAGGAATTGTGCGCGCCGGGTCACGCACCTCCTCACCGAGGGTGGCGATCCGGGCGTATCCGGCGAAGGCGAAGAACAACAGACCCGCCGCCTGTAACACCCCCACAACAGTGATGTCGCAACCGAATTCGATCCGGGCGGGATCAGCGGTGTCGGAGGTGAATGCCGCGACAACCACCGCGGCGAGCACGGCCAGCACGATCGCCACGATCGCCCGGGTCAACAACGCTGACTTCTGTACACCGCGATAGTTCACCGCTGTCAACGCGACGACCGCCGCGACAGCGACAGCGTGGGCATGGGTAGGCCACGCGTACGCGCCGACGGTCAACGCCATCGCCGCGCAGGACGCTATCTTGCCGACCACGAAACACCACCCCGCGAGGTACCCCCAGAACTCGCCGAGCCGTTCGCGCCCATACACATACGTGCCGCCCGAGAACGGATACCGGGCGGCCAACCGCGCCGATGACGTCGCATTGCAGTAGGCCACTCCCGCCGCGACCGCGAGCCCGAGTGCCAGCCCCGATCCCGCCGCCCGTGCCGCCGGTGCCAGGGCCGCGAAGATCCCTGCCCCGATCATGGAGCCGAGCCCGATCGCGACAGCATCGGTTACTCCCAAGCTTCGACGCAGCTCATCGGGTGTCTGCGTCGGCCTTGGTTTTGGCACCGTGCTCCTGTCGCAGACCAGATCCGATGAATTCCATCAATTGCAATTGATGCATTGGGTGTTATTCTCGACTGATGACGTCGTGCCGTCAAGTTGTTCCGCTGTTCGTTGATCTGGCCGCGCACCCGGTGCGGTGGCGTCTGTTGAACGAGCTGTCCGGCAGCGATTATCGGGTTCGGGAGTTGGTGACACTGGTGGGTGAGCCGCAGAATCTGGTCTCCTACCACCTGCGGCTGCTGCGCAACGGTGGCCTGGTGACCGCCACACGCAGCAGCCACGACGGTCGCGACAGCTACTACCACCTGGATCTGGACCGCTGCACCGAGACACTCGCCGACGCGGGCGCGGCACTGCACCCGGCACTTCAGTTGAGCACCGCACCAACAACATTCGATCCGGCAGGGTCGCTCGCGGTGTTGTTCGTGTGTACCGGCAACAGTGCTCGCTCCGCGATCGCGGAGGCTTTGCTGCGCCATCACGCCGATGACCGCGTCGAGGTGGTCAGCGCCGGTAGCCGCCCCAAACCCGCGATGCACCCCAATACGGTGCGGGTGCTGCGCGAGGAGTTCGGGATCGACATATCCGACCGGTCCCCGCGCCACCTCGACACCCTCGACGACCACCGGTTCGATGCGGTGATCACCTTGTGCGACAAGGCTCGTGAAGTCTGCCCCGAGTTCGGCGACGACCCACGGTGGATCCACTGGAGCATCCCGGACCCGGCCGTGTCAGGTGACACCCACAAAGACAGCTATCCGATCTTCCGCGCCACCGCCACCGAGATCGACACCCGCATCCGTTACCTGTTGCCGGTCCTCACCGTTGGCGGCCGTTGAGCCCTCGCCGGAGTGTTATTCAGCCCTTGTGAAAATGTGATTTGCATCACATCGCTGTGGGTAAAATGTCGGTGGTCGATGGCATGGTTATCGGTATGCCATTGACCGATTCCGTTGCCACCACCGATGTCATCCGGGTGCTGGGAGCCAGCGAACACAACCTGCGCGATGTGTCGCTGGAGATCCCGAAGAACAAGATCACGGTATTTACCGGTGTGTCCGGTTCCGGGAAGTCGTCCATCGTGTTCGACACCATCGCCGTCGAGTCGCAGCGCCAGCTCTACGCGACGTTTCCGGCGTTCATTCTGAACTTCCTGCCCCGCTACGAGCGCCCGCACGCCGAGGCGATCGAGAACCTGACCGCGCCGGTGATCATCGATCAGCAGCCGGTCGGTGGTGGGCCGCGTTCCACGGTCGGCACCATGACCGATATTTACTCGATGGTGCGGGCTATGTTCGCCCGATTCGGTTCGCCATCGGCCGGATTCGTCTACAGCTACTCGTTCAACGTGCCCCAGGGCATGTGCCCGGATTGCGATGGGATCGGTCAGTCGGTGCGCGCCGATCCCGACCGGCTGGTGGATCGGAGCAAGTCGCTCAATGAGGGCGCGATCCTCTTGCCGGGCTATGCGCCAGGAAGCGGCGACTGGCAGTTGTACGGCAACTCCGGCCGTTTCGATCCGGACAAGAAGCTCGTCGACTACAGCGCCGAGGAGTTCCAGGATCTGCTGTACGGTACCGGCGGCAAGGTGGAGTTGACCTTCAGCAAAGGCACCTGGAAGGCGAATTACGAAGGGGTGGCGGCGAAGTTCACCCGCACCCGGTTGCAGCGTGACACCTCCGCGCTGAGTGAAAAGACCCGTGAACAGATTCAAAAATTTCTCACCGAGGGTGTGTGTACGACGTGCAATGGCGCACGGCTCAATGCCGAGGCGCTCGCGACGAAGATCGACGGCCGCAATATCGCCGACTGGTCGGGGTTGCAGATCACCGATCTGATCGTGGTGCTCGACGAGATCACCGACCCCGCCGCGCTGGGCTTGGCCGCCGCCATTCGCACCGCATTGCGACGGGTGGCCGATATCGGGCTCGGTTATCTGAGCCTGGACCGGGCTACCTCGAGCCTGTCCGGTGGTGAGGGTCAGCGGCTGAAGATGATCAAGCACCTGGCCAGCACGCTGATCGGGATGACCTACATCTTCGACGAGCCGAGCGTCGGGTTGCATCCGCGTGATGTCGGGCGGCTGAACAATCTCTTGAAGGCGTTGCGAGACAAGGGCAATACCGTGCTGGTCGTCGAGCACGATCCCGATGTCATCCAGATCGCCGACCACATCGTCGATGTCGGACCGCGCGCGGGGGTGCACGGCGGACAGGTGGTGTTCGAGGGCAGCTTCGCGCAGCTGCGCGTGGCCGATACTCCGACCGGTGCCGGGCTGCGCAGGCAGTTCGCGGTGAAGGACATCTTTCGGACGTCGAACGGAGAGTTGTTGATCGAGCACGCGAACGCACACAACCTGAAGGATGTGACGGTCGCGATTCCGATCGGTGTGCTCACCGCGATCACCGGCGTCGCGGGTTCCGGAAAGAGCAGCCTGATCCGGGATGTGTTCGTGCGCGAGCATCCCGAGGCCATCTTCGTGGACCAGTCCGCCATCGCGGCCTCATCGCGTTCCACCCCGGCCACCTACTTGGGGCTGATGGATCCGATCCGCAAGCTGTTCGCCAAGTCCAGCGGTGAATCGCCGGGGCTGTTCAGCTTCAACTCGGCGGGCGCGTGCAAACAGTGCGAAGGACGCGGTGTCATCATCACCGAGATCGCCTACATGGATCCGGTGACCACGCACTGCGATGCCTGCGATGGACGGCGCTTCTCGGAGGAGGTGCTCGCGCATACCTTGCGCGAGAAGTCGATCGCCGACGTGCTGGAGATGTCGGCCGAGGAGGCGGTGCAGTTCTTCCCGGAGAAGGCGCTGCACACCAAGCTGCGCACCATGAACGAGGTCGGCCTCGACTATTTGAGCCTCGGCCAGGCGATGAGCACCCTGTCCGGCGGTGAACGTCAACGCATCAAGCTGGCCACGCAGCTACAGAACACCGGCTCCGTCTATGTGCTCGACGAACCGACCACCGGCCTGCACATGTCGGACGTGGACACCTTGCTCGCGCTGATGGACGGGTTGGTCGAGCGGGGCAACACGGTGGTGGTGATCGAGCACAACCTCGACGTGGTCGCCCACTCCGACTGGGTGATCGACCTCGGACCGGACGGCGGCAAGGACGGCGGCGAAGTGGTCTTTACCGGCACTCCCGCCGAGCTGCTGGAGCATCCGACGTCGCTGACCGGCGAGTACCTGCGGAAGTACAAGGCGGCGTAAAGGTTTCGGTGTGGCCGGATACCCGGCCACACCGACCTGTCGCCGGGGTGAATCAGGCACGGCTGCTGAACTGTTGGGTGCCGGTGATGCGGAGCAGCTCGAGTGCGCTGGCGGCGGGGGTTCCTGGTTGCGCGGAGTAGACGATGACGGACTGGTCGGAGTCGGGGACGAGCAGGTTGTCGCATTCCAGCACCAGGACGCCGAGCTCGGGATGGTCGACCGACTTGGTGGCGCTGCGCCATGGTTCGGATCGGCGTTCGTTCCACAGCTGCTCGAATCGTCGACTGCGCGAACGGAGTTCGCCGATCAGGCGCAACAGTTCGGGGTCGCCGGGGTAACGGGCCCTTGCGCTGCGCAGGCTGCTCACCGAGAAAACGGCGGTGGCCTGGGCCTCGGCGGGGGAGAGTGCGACGCGGCGTGGCCCGGTGCCGAGGAACTGCTGCCAGATGATGTTGCGTTGCGCGGGCGGCCACTCGCTGAAGTCGCCGAGCAACGCCGCCGCCATCGGATTCCACGCCAGCACATCGCCTTTCGCGGAAATGACCAGCGCTGGTAGATCGACCATCCTGTCGAGCAGCCGCAGCACGCTCGGGCGGACCACGATATTGATCCGGCCCGCCTGCGGTGGTGCGGATCCGGCGAACTGGAACAGCAGATCGCGGTTTTCGTCGTTGAGGCGTAGCGCCCTGGCCAGTGCCGCGAGCACAGCGGTCGAAGGTCGTGGGCCGCGGGCCTGCTCCAGCCGAACCACGTAATCGACGCTGACCCCGGCCAGTTGCGCGACCTCTTCGCGGCGCAATCCCGGCACCTGTCTGCGTGAGCCTGCGGGCAGGCCGACATCGCGGGGCTGGATGTGCGCGCGGGCCTGCCGAAGCAGTTCGGCGAGTTCCGTGCGATCCATGTCATCGATAATGCCGCAGGACGCGTTCGGCGGGGTGGTATCGCTGGTCCCAGGAGATGGCGGCCCTGGTGGGCGGGGTGATGGCGGGCGATGCTCGGATGATGAACAATCCAACGACTGCTCTGGTCACCGGAGCGAACAAAGGACTCGGCCGCGAGACCGTCCGCAGGCTGGCGGCTATTGGCTGGCAGGTGTTTCTCGCCGCACGCAACACCGATGCGGGAAAGACGGCGGCGGCCGAGCTCGCCGAGGCCGGCGCCGACGTCGAGTTCATCCAGCTGGACGTCACCTCCGCCGCTTCCATCGCCGCCGCCGTCGAGGCCGTCGGACAACGAACACCTCGGCTGGACGTCCTGGTGAACAACGCCGGCATCGGCGGTACTCGCAAACTCCCGCCCGAGATCACCGCGGCCGAGCTGCGAGAAGTCTTCGAGACCAACGTCTTCGGCGTCGTAGCGGTCACCAACGCGTTTCTACCGCTGCTGCGCGCCGCCGCTCAACCACGAATCGTGATGGTGTCCAGCGGTATCGGTTCACTGGCCCGCACTTCCGACCCCACCCGCCTCGAGTCGACCCTGCTCGGCCTGCCGTATCCCGCTTCGAAAACCGCGCTGAACATGATCACCTCGATGTACTCCCGTTCGCTGCCCGACTTTCAGATCAACGCCGCCGACCCCGGCTACACCGCAACGGATCTGAACAACAACTCCGGGCACCAGACGGTCTCCGAGGGCACCGACGCGATCGTCCATCTCGCGTCCCTCGGACCGGACGGACCGACCGGCGGTTTCTTCGACCGGGTCGGCTCAGTGCCGTGGTGAGTCTTATGTGCGGCCGCCAGCGTCGGCGGCGATGAGGCCGGCGACTTGCCGCGGATCGAGGCCGGTGGTGTCGGTGATCTCAGCCTCTCGGCTGTGCCATGAACGCGCGTCCTCGTAGGGGTCGAGATGTTCCAGACTGGGCGTTACGTACGGAGGGCTGTTCGGCCGAGGTCATAGCGCGGGACGCTGCGTTTTCAGGATTCGCGGGCTGCGATTGCGGCTTGGATTCGTCGTAGCGTGCGCAGGCCCTTCTTGGCAGCGACGCTCACCATGCCGTCGAAGACTGTCGAGCCCTGGTCGGTGGCCATCAGCCGTTCCAGCGTCGGCACGGCGCGATCGTCGCCGGTCGAACCGAGCGCGACAGCCGTCCAGTATCGCTGGTCCGGGTCGTCGCTGTCGGCCGCCTCGCATAGCCTCGGGATGATGTCCGGGGCGAATTCGGCCAGCGCGCTGGCGATATAGCCGATGCGGTAGTACCTGCGGTTCTCGAGTTCGTCCCATAGTGCGGCCAGGGCTGCATCGCCGCCGATCATGCCGAGGGCCTCGGCGGCACGTTCGCGCATTCCTGCGATCGAGTCCCGCAGCACGGGCGTGAGCGCCGGGACGACCGATTCGTCCCCCAATACGCCCAGAGCGATCACCGCTTGCTCGCGAGCCATCTCCTGTGGGTGGTCCAGCATCGCGACCAAGCCTGGAACCGCGTCGCGAAAGCCGAGCGCGGCGCAGCCCATCGCGGCCCATGCCTGGCAGTTGTACCGAGTGTCGGCGAGTGACGCGAGCAGCGGCGCCTTCAGAGTGTCGTCACCGAAGACCGCCGCCCGGTTCAACGCCCGGCTGTACAGCGACCGGTGGTAGTCGGAATAGTCGCGGACGAGCGCGCACAGTGCTTCCTTGGCGGAGGTGTCGCCGTCAGCAGCTCGCACGAGCAGGAGCCGCAGATTTTCCTCGCGGGTCTCGAGATCGCCGTCTTTGAGGCGTCGCGCATCAGCTGGGTTCACCGCCCAACGGTACCTGGCGGTGATCTCGTCCCCCGGCCACGTTTCGGGTGACCGAAACCGAAGGCTCCCGCGAGTTTGTCACCATGGAATGCATGCTTTTTGACCAGCTCCGCAACCTCTCCCGATTCTCCGCAGAGTCCGATGGCGCCGAGGAATATTTCCTCTCGTGTCGAGAGACCAACGATTGCGGTACGGCGCACTTCGAGCTGGTAGGCATCAAACATTGTCGATGTCGGACTTCGTTACGAACATTCCGCACGATGCCTTCACATCGAAGCCGACGCGCGGGATTATTTTCACTCGACTGCCGGGCAGCGCCTTTTCCATGATGGCACCGTTGCGCCGCAGGACTTCCTCGGCAGGTTCCTGACCGACCCGCGGCGAGTGCGGATTGTATCGAACGATATTGACATCGACGCGAAACTGCTTGCTGTTGACTATCGCGCAAATATTGTGCACGCTCTCTTCGGAATCGTTCTCACCGGAGATGAACGCGAAATGCAGGACAGGTATCTTGCGGGTCTTGATCTGATAGTCCCGCAGCATATCGAGAGCGCGTTCGGGATCCATAGCTTTTGGTAGCCAACGGCGGCGGAAACTCGGGTCGACCGAGTATATCGAGTAGTAGATATCTGGCGCGTACCCGCCGAAGAGCCGCGCCAAGCTCGGCACCGAGGTGAGCTCATCCGGAAAGATCGACGAGAACTTCACTCTGGGAATAAGTTCTCTGCGGCGCTTCCAGCGACTTTCCCATTGCACTGCACCGAACTGCGCAAAGTTAGACGCTCGCCAGCGGTTTGGAGCGGCCCGGGCTCATCCGGCGTCTCGGTGCCGGTCGGCGTTGCGGAGGGGTGCGCCGACGTGGTGCAGATGCTTCAGCGCCTCGCTGTAAGAGGAGATCAGCCCGGTTTCGTGGTACGGCACGTCGATTTCGGAACAGTAGTCGCGGACGATCACCTGGGCGTGACGCAGATTCGGCGTCGGCATGCTCGGGAACAAATGGTGCTCGATCTGATAGTTGAGCCCACCTAAGGCGAGGTCGGTCAGCATGCCACCCCGCACGTTGCGAGAGGTCAGCACCTGCCGACGTAGATAGTCGGGACGGTCGTCGCCGGTCAAGGTCGGCATGCCTTTGTGGTTCGGCGCGAAGATGCAGCCCATGTACAGGCCGAACAGCGCCTGGTGGACCGCGAGGAACGCGAAGGCTTTGTCGGTGGGCAGAACCGCGAACAGGGCGGCCAGGTAGGCGGCGAAATGGCCGAAGAGCAGCGCACCCTCCAATCCGCGATGCTTCACCGATCGATTTTTGAGCGAACGTGCGCCGGCTACATGGAGATTCAGGCCCTCCAACATCAGCAGGGGCACGAACAGGAATGCCTGCGCCCTCCCGATGAGACGAGGCAGGCCGCGGCTGGCCCGCGCCTGCCGTTGTGACCAGAGCAGAATGTCGGGCGCGACATCTGGGTCGAGTTCCTCGTGATTCGGGTTGGCGTGATGCCGGGTGTGCTTGTCTTGCCACCATCCGTACGCCAGGCCGATGCCGGCGTTGCCGGCCAGTCGACCCACGATCTGCGTCGGTCGCCGCAACCGGAAGACTTGGCGGTGCGCGACATCGTGCATGACGAGGGCGACCTGAGCGCACGTCACGGCCATGAACGCCGCGATCATGAGTGTCCACCACGAGTCGCCGACCAGGACGAACGCTGCCCAGCCGGCCGCGAACGCGATTCCGACGAGGCTGAGCCGGACCGCATAGTAACGGGGACGCCGGTTCATCAGTCCCGCGTCGGAGATCCGGCGCAACAGACGAGCGTAATCACCGTCGCCGCCCCCGCGCCGCGATGATCGTGGAAATGACTCTGGGACCAAGGCCGATGTCGTCATAGATCTTCCTGAGAGCTGGGTCGGAGATGCCACCTTCGCCCGTTCTCGATGTCGGTCGGTCGATGTCGATCGGAGATCTGATTCAGCGGGAACTGCTCGGTGGGTCGGGCGGCGGTGCCGATTCGAAGCTATCGGCCGAATTCTCGTTCCATGTAATCCCTTGGTATGACATGGAATAGGACTGCGGTGTGATAGCTGCCCGAGCACCACCCTGGCCATCGTCTGCGGGAGTGCGCGGTCATGCTGCCGGGCGCACGCTAACAGTGCGGATCCGACCCGTCAGCTCGCGCCCGCTCCCGTGGTTGTCGGTGGCGCGGTGGGCGATGACAGATAGTCCTCGACGGTCATGGAGTTGTAGAGGCGTGCGCTCTTGGTGACCAGGCGCAGGAAGGCACGGCTGGGGCCTGCGGGCAGGGCGGAGATCAGGCGGGTGCCGTGGACCAGTCCCGATACGCCGAGGCGGGACATGGGGACCAGGGTCTTCGCGGCACTCAGCGCGACCTCCCTGCTGCCGCGCACGTGCTCCGCCATCGCGCGCTCGTAGGCGGGGAAGGCGAGCTCGTGGTCGCCGCCCGCCCGTGCCAGCTCCCCGGCGAGGATGTACGCGCCGACGACGGCCAGGCTGGTGCTGCCGCCGACAGCCGGGCCGGGGCAGTAGCCGGCGTCCCCGACGAGGGTTATCCGCCCACGCGACCAGGTGTCCATGCTGACCTGGGTGATCGAGTCGAAGTAGAACGCCGAGGTG
Organism: Nocardia arseniciresistens; assembly: GCF_046764875.1. Lineage (NCBI taxonomy): Bacteria > Bacillati > Actinomycetota > Actinomycetes > Mycobacteriales > Nocardiaceae > Nocardia > Nocardia arseniciresistens. The sequence continues at coordinate 182,131 of NZ_JBKORD010000009.1, read as the reverse complement.
CGGTCGAGTTCGTCCAGCCAGCGGTCCACGTCGGCATCGAAGCCGACGAACGCAGCGCGCAGCAGCTCCTTCTGCCTGGGCACGTCGTGGCGGCCGTAATCGAGTTCGCGCTCGCTTCGGAACAGGAACAACGCCCGCGCATCGCCCAGGTGTCGCGCGCTGTATATCCCAGCGGTGCGACCGATCCCGACGTGGATGTGGAGTTCGCCGTCGCGGCCGTAGGTGTTGGGCAGGGTCAGCACCGCGAGGTAGGCGCCGATGAAGGCGCTGAAGCGGGCCTCGTCGCCGAAGACGAGGCGGCGCACGTTGGAGTGCAGTCCGTCCGCGCCGACGACGAGGTCGAAGCGGCGCGCCACGGCGTTCTCGAACCGCACCTCGCCGTCGGGCGAGATCTCGGTGATCGAGTCGCCGAAGATGTACTCGACGTCGTCGCTGGTGGCGTCGTAATAGATCGCGCTCAGGTCGTCGCGCATGATCTCGACGTGCCGGTCGGAGGTGGCGCTGAAGATCTTGGTGAGGTCCACCCCGACGGGACGTCGTGCGCCCTCCGGGTGCAGGGTCATCCGGTTCGTGCCGGTGGCCCGCTCCTGCACGCGAGAGAGGACGCCCATCTTCTCCGAGATGTCCACCGCGGGCCGGAAAAGGTCGACCGCGTGGCCACCGGTCTTGCGCAGGACCGGCGCGCGCTCGACGACGGTGACGGAGAAGCCGTGCCTGGTGAGCCAGTACGCCAGCATTGGGCCTGCGATGCTGGCGCCGGAGATGAGAATCCGCATGAGTATGTCTCCTCGAGGGTCGAGTTCTGGTTGCGCACGGTTTCCGTTGCCGCACTTGGTCAGTGCTGTTCGGCGAAGTCGCGGATAAGTGCGCCGGTGCTGTCGGGTTCCTCGATCATGGGTGAGTGCCCGCAGTCGAGGCCCTCGATCCGAACGTCCGGGACTCGGCGGTAGTCCTGGAAGGACGACGGCTGCCATCGCCGATCTCGGGCGCCGAAGATCACCATCGTCGGCAGGCCGAGATCAGCGAGCCGGTCCGGTTCGGGCCGTTCCCTCAGGTACGTATCCGATGCGTCGGATGTCGCGGTGAGGCTGCGGTAGGTCATGCCTCGAAGGTCGGCGACGAGTTGGTCCGGGATTTGTACGTCGCGGGTGAACGCCGTGCTCATCGCAATCCGAATGGCGGCTTCCGGGAGCAGCGGCCACAGGGGTTGCCCTATCGACGGGTTGAGCAGCAGATCACCGACCGGGCCGTTGTCGGTGAACGCATCCAACCGTGGACCGGTGCTGATCAGCGCGATCGCGCTCACCAGGTCGCGGCGCTGTTCGGCAAGCGATGTGGTCACGTAGCCGCCGGTGGAATGCCCGACGACGATCGCGTGGCGCACGCCGAGTTGATCGAGCACGGCCCCGACTCGGCGCGCTTGCTCGGCCATGCTGTACCCGCTGTCCGGTTTCGCTGATCGGCCGTGCCCCAGCAGGTCGATCCGCACCACGTACGCATTTCCCAACGCGGGTATCACCGGGTCCCACCACGGAGTCGATGCCGCCAGTCCGTGCAGCAGCACCACCGCGCGGACGTCGGGTGCTCCGCTGGAGACGACGTGGATGTCTCCGTCCGGAAGGTGCACCATTTGCTCCTGGGAATCGCTCGGGGTGGCGGTAGCGCCACCTGTCGTGTTGCCCACGATCAGAGCGACAAGCACGCCGACGACCATCAGCCCGATGTGTCGCCGCCGCCTCGACGTTGAGGCGGCAGTGGTCTCATCCAATGGGTCCTCCTTCGATCGATCCGTGATGCCTCCAACCCTGCTGGGCGACAGCGCGATATGTCTTGAAGAAATGTCAGCGCCCGCGGATGGCATGAACCGCTCATACAATCGGCATATGGCCTGGGAGATCGCGCGACCATCGTGGACGCCCGCACTGCGCGGCGTCGACATGGCCGGATTCCGTATTCACGGTGACGGCCCGGCCCAACTGCGTGTCATTCCCCATCCGGCCGTCACGGTGGTCGTCGAGTTCGGTGACGATCGCTTCGACGTCCGCGACTCGACAGGCCGAAGCCACTCGGGCAGCCTGGCTCTCGGTCTCTCCGGCAGTGCGGCCCCGGTGCGTTTCGAAGACATCGAGTGCGTACAGGTGCGCTTGTCACCGGTTGTCGCACACGCCATCCTCGGCTGCCCGCTTGCCGAGTTGAGCGGGAAATTCGTTGGCCTCGATGATCTTTGGGGTCGCGACGCAACGCGCCTGCGTGAGCGTCTGCGAGAGACGCAAAGCTGGCAGGAACGATTCGTACTGGTCGGCACGGCGCTGTCGGCGCGGTTGCGAGACGACCGCCCGGCCGACCCGGAGGTCGCCTGGGCGTGGCACCAAATCATCGTCAGCCGAGGCCGATTCCGCGTCGAGCACCTCGCCGGTCGACTCGGGTGGAGCCGCCAACGACTGTGGTCACGATTCAGCACCCAGATCGGCGTGACACCCAAGCGCGCCGCGATGCTGGTTCGTTTCGATCACGCCATGCACCAGTTGGTGCGGGGGCATTCGCCTGCGCAAGTGGCGGCCGACAGCGGTTACGCGGACCAGTCACATCTCTACCGCGACGTCCGTGAGTTCACCGGCGCGGCCCTCACTTCCGCCGCGGGTGAACCATGGCTCGCTGTGGACGACCGGGCCTGGCCGTCGAGCACTGTCGGCTGAGCCGGAGTCGCGATCCGGCACGGCACGGCGGCCCCGAATGAGACGAAAGTCGCTGAAGGGAAGCGGATTCGGGCATAACGGTCGGTGCGCGGGGTCATGCGGCGTCGCTGTTGCGCGCGTGCGAGACTCGTCGCGATGCTCACCTATTTTCAAGCGACTGTTATCGGAGCGGTACAGGGTGTCACCGAACTGTTCCCGGTTTCGAGCCTCGGGCATTCGGTGTTGGTCGCGGCATGGCTCGGCGGTGATTGGCAGAAGTTGGTCAGCCCGGACGAGTCTGGTAGGGGCACACCGTATCTGGCGTTTGTGGTGTCATTGCATGTCGCGACGGCCGTTGCGCTGCTCGGTCACTACTGGCGGGACTGGTGCGCCATCGTGGCCGGTTTGGTCAGCACGGTGCGGACGCGGCGTCTGGACACCGTCGCGCAGCGGTTGGCGCTGCTGATCGTGATCGCCACCGTTCCTGTCGGTGTTCTCGGGCCGTTGCTGGCGCATCCATTGCACGCGCTTTTCGCGGCGCCGGTCTGTGCTGGTTTCTTTCTGGTGCTCAATGGTGTCGTGCTGACCGTCGGTGAGGGATTGCGCCGACGCAACGAGCCGTCGCTGGCGGAATACGGGCGACGGTTCGCCATGCGACAGACCGGCGCGGGGGTGCTCACCGCCGAAGCGCGGACTCGCCGCCAATCCGACCGGCCATTGGCCGCCCTGGGGTCCGAGGATGGCGTCGGTATCGGCTTTGTCCAAGCCTGCGCGCTACTACCCGGGTTCAGTCGCGCGGGTCTGGCCATGGTCGGCGGACTTTGGCGTGGCCTGGAATACAAGCATGCGGCCAAATTCGCGTTCCTGCTCGCGACCCCGGCGATCTTCGGCGCGGGGTTGCTGGAAATACCGGAGCTGGTCGGACCGGCGACCGACGGCATCCGAGGGCCGGTGCTGGTCGGATCCGTCGTCTCCGGGCTGTCGTCATGGCTGGCCGTGCGGTTCCTCGAGCGGTACTTCCACACCCGCACGCTGCTCCCATTCGCGGTGTACTGCGTGGTCGCAGGGTTGCTCTCGATCTTCCGATTCAGCTGAAGTCTCGGGCGCCTCCGGCCTGCGGTTCGGCCACGTCGAGGTCGTCGACGGCATGGTCGAGGTGCAAGACTCGGGGGCGTGCGATGGGCAGTGGCGGAAACGGGCGACGGAGGTGCGCGTCTGTGTCCGCTCGGTCAGGACGGTCGGCCCGCGGGTCCGATCCTCCGCGAGCCCTCACTCGCCGAGGCGGTGCGCGCACGCCCCGAGGTCGAGCGGTGGGTCTGGCGGTCCACGGCCGAGATCTACCGACCGTTGCTTGCGGCAGGTGTTCGCGTCGAGCGCTGCTATGACGTGCAGGCCGCGGAGGCCCTGCTGATCGGCTACGAGGAGGGCCAGTCGGGCCAGGCCCGTTCGCTGGCTGCCGCCTGGGCGCGACTGCGCAACCTGCCCGTTCCGCCGGACGCGCCCGCGCGGGCCGCCGAGACCCAGCCGTCGTTGTTCGATTCGGGCCCGGTACCGCTGCCACCGGGCACCGATGAGTTCAACGCCATGCTGGAGGTCTACGCAGGACAGCTGGTCCGTACGGCGAAGACCGAATACCCGGAACGAATGCGGTTGCTGCTCGCCGCCGAATCGGCGGGCATGCTGGTTGCCGCGGAGATGTCCCGATCCGGGATCCCCTGGCGTGCGGACGTGCACCGCGAGTTGCTGGACAAGCTGCTGGGTGAGCGCTTTGCCGGCGGGCTGGAACCGCGCAGGATGGCGGAGTTGGCCGACGAAGTGTCCCGGGCGTTCGGAGCGGGTGTGCGGGTCCGACCAGATCTGCCCAACGACATCATCAGAGCCTTCGCCCGCGCCGGGATAGAGCTGTCCTCGACCCGAAAATGGGAGCTCCAGCAGGTCGATCACCCCGCCGTAGCGCCGTTGCTGGCCTACAAATCGCTCTACCGTCTGTACACCGCCCATGGCTGGTCCTGGCTCGAGCAGTGGGTGCACGGCGGGCGCTTCCGTCCCGAATACCTGCCCGGTGGAACGGTTTCCGGACGTTGGACCACCAATGGTGGTGGTGCCCTTCAGATCCCCAAGGTGATCCGTCAAGCGATACGCGCGGACCCAGGATGGGTTCTGGTTGTCGCCGACGCCGACCAAATGGAGCCGCGAATACTTGCCGCGGTCTCCCGCGACCCGGGACTGATGGAGGTGGCCGGTCGCGGCGAAGACCTGTACGCGGATCTGGCGGCCCGTGCCTTCGGCGGCGATCGCGCCCAAGCCAAAATCGCCCTGTTGGGCGCGATTTACGGCCAGACCTCGGGCGATGCCCTCACCCACATGGCCGGCCTGCGCCGACGTTATCCGGCCGCGGTGGCTTATGTCGACGACGCGGCCCGCGCCGGTGAGGAGGGTCGCCTCGTGCGCACCTGGTTGGGGCGCACCTGCACGCCGCTGTCGGTCGCGTCGCCCGACCAGGTATCCGACGAGCCTGTCGGCGGATACGGCAGCACCTCCGCGGCGCGCGCCCGCGGCCGCTTCACCCGCAACTTCGTGGTGCAGGGCAGCGCCGCCGACTGGGCCCTGCTGGTACTGGCGGGCGTGCGCCATGCGATGGCGCGCGCCGGGCTCCGTGCCGAACTGGTCTTCTTCCAGCACGACGAGGTAATCGTGCACTGCCCAGCTGAAGAGGCAACGACGGTAGCCGAAGTGATCGCCACCGCGGCAGAGACCGCAGGCCGGATCGCGTTCGGCCCGACACCCGTGCGATTCCCGTTCACGACAGCGGTGGTGGAGTGCTACTGGGACGCCAAGTGAGGATGCACGAAACCTTCACCTGGATCGGATGGTGTCCGCCTCGCGCCGAATAGCGCACGTTGTAGTAGTCGACTTGTGATGGGGCAGTGAGGATCCCGAAACGGGGCCGCGGGTGCTTACGGCATGGGTCGTCCTGTCGGCAGGCGGGCGCAAGTCACCGCCCGCCTGGAGACCGAGATAGCGAGCGATCAGCGACGGCGCAGCGATGGGTCGAGCAGAGCGGGCGGGGTATCGAACTTTTCCTGTGCGGCAAGGTCGACGCCGGGAGCCACGATCGCGTCGATCGCGTCGAGCACGTCGGCGGAGAGCGCGGTGTCCGCGGCGGCGAGTTGCGAGTGCAGGTGGTCCAGCGTGCGGGGACCGATGATCGCGCTGGTCACGGCGGGGTGCGCGGTGACGAATCCGAGTGCGAGCTGGATCAGGGTCAGACCCGCCTCGTCGGCGACTGTGGCCAGCTGCTCGACGGCGTCGAGCCTGGCCCGGTTGGAGGGGATGGTGGTGTCGAAGCGTTGCGGCATGAATTTCGAACGGCTGGTGGTGATTTCCCGGCCCTCGCGGATCGCGCCCGACAGCCAGCCCGTGGCCAACGGGCTCCACGCCAGCACGCCGAGTCCGTACTCTTGGGTCACCGGCAGGACGTGGGTCTCGATGCCGCGCTGCAGGATCGAGTAGCTGGGCTGTTCGGTGACGTACCGGCTCAGATGATTCTCCCGCGCGGCCCACTGGGCCTGCACGATGCGGTACGCGGGGAACGTCGAGGATCCGAAGTAGCGAATCTTGCCCGCGCGCTGCAGGTCGGTCAGAGCCGACAGCGTCTCCTCGTCGCTGGTGGTCGGATCCCACCGGTGGATTTGGTAGAGATCGACATGATCGACGTCCAGACGGCGCAGGCTGTTGTCCAACTCGCTGACCAACCAGCGGCGTGAACTACCCCGATGGTTGCGTTCCTCGCCCATGGGCAGATACGCCTTCGTGGCAAGCACGATGTCGTCGCGACGTCCGGCGATGGCCTTGCCGACCATCTGCTCCGACTCGCCGTCGCTGTACGCGTCGGCGGTGTCGATGAGGTTGATCCCGCCCTCGAGAGCGGCATCGACTATCGCGGTGGCTTCGTCCTGGGTAGTGCGCCCGATCTGGCCGAAGTTCATCGCGCCGAGCGCGAGGGTGCTGACCTGTACGCCGGTGCGGCCCAAGGTGCGGTACTGCATGACTGTTCCTCCTCGAGAGGTGAAGCGATGTTGTGTGGCTTGGTTCGGCTCGCCCGCTCTGGCATCCTGGACAAGCGGAACCTTGTTCCGATAATTCAACATACGGAACATCGTTCCGTTTGCCAAGTGGGATGACGGAGGTAGCGGCGCAGTGGTCGACGTCGACAGCGGATCAGGGTCGTCAGTGCCGCGGAAGCGGGCTGATGCCCGGCGCAACGAGGAGGCACTGCTGGTCGCGGCCGCGGCGGCTTTCATCGCTTCCGGCGTAGACGTGCCCGTGCGTGACATCGCGGCAAGGGCGGGCGTCGGCCTCGGCACGATCTACCGTCACTTCCCGACGCGTTCCGATCTCATCGTCGCTGTCTACCGGCACCAGGTCGAGGCATGCGCCGCGGCCGGTCCGGCACTGCTGGCGAGCAGCGGCACGCCGCATGCCGCGCTGGCGCGTTGGATCAACCTCTTCGTCGATTTCCTGGTCACCAAACATGGCCTCGCCGAGGCGTTGCAGTCCGACAATGCCGCCTTCGAGACCCTGCACGCCTATTTCCTCGACCGCCTCGTCCCCGTATGCGCGCAATTGCTCGATGCCGCCGCAACGGCGGGCGAGATTCGCCCCGACATGGATGCCCACCAGCTCATGCGTGGCGTCGGCAATCTCTGTATCGGTGGAGGCAACGACTCCCGCTACGACGCGCGTCGCATGGTCGAACTCGTTATCGCGGGATTGCGCCTCCATTAGGAGAGTCAGCCGCGAGTTCCTCATGCGGTGGCCTGGTGCCTGTCTCGGCGATCTCCGCGACCGCGGGTTCGCCGAATTCGGTGAGCCAGTCAGGGAATTCGGTGAGGTCATCGAGCACGACATCCGCTCCCGCCGCGCGTAGTTCTGCGGCGTCGCATGGTCCGGTGGTGACGCCGACGGCCGTCACACCTGCCGCCCGCGCGCCCCGCATATCGCCGGCATGGTCGCCGACGAACACGTCGGCCCGCTGCTCGCGCAGCACACCGGCCTTGCCCGCCGCCCAGAGTCCACCCGCCAAATGGTCCACCCGCCAATCGAGTTCGAGCAGATGCAGCCTGGCAAGTGGCTCGTGTTTGCCCGTGACGATCAATACCCGCCCGCCGCGCTCGGCAACCGCTGCCAGTGCCGCATCGGCGCCCGGCATCGCCGGAATTTGCGGCACCACTGTCGGATAGAGCTCTCGGTAACGCGCGATCATGGCCGGAATCAGGTCGGCGGGCACACCCGCGTCGTCCAGCAGCATGTCGAGCGGGGGACCGAGCCGGTCGGCGAGCTCGACACCACGCAGTGCGAGACCGAACTCGGCGGCGATGGTGTCGATGGCCCGCGCGACGCCGGGACGCGAGTCGATGAGAGTCATATCGAGGTCGAAACCAACGGTCCAGGTCACATGCCGACCCTATCGGCCGGAAGATCCGCTATGTCTACGGCAGTCCATAATCGCAGCTCAGATGCCTCAATGGGAGCCTTGCCGCAAGTACCCCTTGCTGGTATACATTCAATTGGAAGTAGATATGCGGTCTCAATTGTTCGACCGCGCTCCTAATTGTTGCGGCCCGGCGTTATGTCGGGCCTTCGCTATTTCAGTGGTGTTCACAGCACTGCATCTGATGCTCACCCGGCCCGCGACCGATGCCCATCCCGGTCGTGACACGTTGGGCGATCCGGGTGACCAGATCGCTCAGATCGTTGCCGGTTTCTCGCCCCCGAAAGAAGGAGAGCGCAATGACCATCCAGATCCGTAAGGTGACCGTTCTCGGAACGGGAGTGCTCGGTTCGCAGATCGCGTACCAGTCCGCGTTCAGCGGGTTCGAAGTCACCGCCTACGACATCAGCGATGACGCACTCGCCGCGGCAGGTGCTCGCTTCACCGAACTGGCGGCGACCTATCGTGACGAGGTCCCCGCGGCGGCCGGCGGCAAGGCGGACAAGGCGGCGGCGGGAATCACGCTCACCGCCGATCTGGCCGCGGCGGTGAAGGACGCCGACCTCGTCATCGAGGCAGTGCCGGAGGTCCTCACCATCAAGCAACAGACCTATCAGCACCTGAGCGAATTCGCGCCCGAGCGAACCATTTTCGCCACCAACTCCTCCACCCTGCTGCCGAGCGACATCAAGGACTTCACCGGACGCCCGGACAAGTTCCTTGCGCTGCATTTCGCGAACCAGGTGTGGAAGTACAACACCGCCGAAGTGATGGGTACCCCCGAAACGGACCCCGAGGTGTACCAGGCGGTGGTCGATTTCGCCGCCGCCATCGGCATGGTGCCCATCGAGCTGCACAAGGAAAAGGCGGGATATGTGCTCAACTCGCTGCTCGTGCCGCTGCTGAACTCGGCGATGGCACTGGCCGCGGGCGGGTACGCGGAACCGGAAGCGGTCGACAAGACCTGGCGAATCGGCACCGGCGCACCCGTCGGGCCATTTCAGATCCTCGACGTCGTCGGTCTCAACACCCCTTACAACATCCTCGTCAACAGCGAGGACGGCCAGGAGCTCGCCGCGTGGCTCAAGGCCAACTACATCGATAAGGGCAAGCTCGGCATCGCCAGCGGAGAGGGGTTCTACCGGTATTCCGCCGAATAAGCGCAGGTACTTCGAACCAGTTCGAGGAGAGGAGCCACATGTATTACAGCAGTCGACGAGCGCATTCCCGAATACATCCAAAAGATCTGCAAGCGTGACCCTTTCAGCGGCAAGGTCGTCACGGGCGGTATCGTCACCGTCAAGGATTCCAGCTGGCTGATGAGCTGGACGGTCAACAGGCAGCCGCACTTCAAGCAGCAGCCGAAGGACCAGATCGTGGTCTGGGGTCTATCCAGGAGCTCGCGGCGAACGCCGCGAAATGCGTTCCGGTCATGATGCCGTACGTGACGGCGTTCTTCATGCCGAGGCAGGCCGGTGACCGCCCCGATGTTGTGCCGAAGGACGCGGTGAACTTCGCCTTCATCGGCCAATTCGCCGAAACCTCGCGCGACTGCATCTGCACGACCGAGTATTCCGTGCGAACCGGGATGGAGGCGGCCTACCCGCCTGCTCGGCATCGAGCGCGGCGTACCGGAGGTCTACAGCTCCACCTGGGCCGCGACGGGCTGTTAATTGAGTTGTTGGGCCAACGCGACGATGATCCCCTCGGGGCCGCGGACGTAGCAAACTCGGTAGCTGTCCTGGTACTGCGCCACCTCACCGACGAGTTCCGCGCCGTGGGCGCGCAGGCTCGCGACAGTGGCGTCGATGTCGTCGACGGCGAACATGATGCTACGGAGGCCGAGCGTGTTCCCCAGCGCATTCTTCGGCTCAGCGCAGACCGCCGTCGGAGTATGGAACCTCGTCAGCTCGAGCCGGCTGTGGCCGTCCGGGGTCCGCATCATCGCGAGGTCGACTCGGACGCCGTCGAGCCCGTTGACGCGGTCCACCCAACTTCCCTCGACCTGCGCCTCGCCCTCCAGTTCCATACCGAGTTCGACAAAGAACGCAATAGCGGCCTCGAGATCGTCGACGACGACGCCTACGTGGTCCATCCGTTGAATCGTCATTGGTGGTTCTCCTTTTCGTTGCGCGGCCCGTCGTGGCCGCTGATGTATCCAGGACGGAGTCGGCGTCGCATTCTCGACAGCCGGAGTGGGACCGGCTTCTGACCGTCACAGTCCGAGGAGGCGGCGCCGCCCCAGCTCTCCTTGCGCTGACGCCTGCGACGTTCCGCCCACGCGTCGGTGATCTCCCGTTGCCGTTGATGGACCGGTGCGGCCAACAGTGTGGGGTCGACGCTCGGCGTGCCGACTTCGGTGTACGGGCGCTTCTACGGCTACCCGAAATAGCCCGTGTAGGCGGCTGATTCACGTGGAACCCCTGGTGCACCCCGTGCGGTGTTGCGCACGGCATGGTGACGGCCGGAATGCGATGACAAGACCGCACGGCGCGCACATTGGCATCCGGTGAAATTTCGTGCGTCGCTCGGGTGTTCGCGACAGGTAAAAGAAGAGCTCAGCGGGTTATTGCGCGGACGAATCGCCTCCCGGCGATCCGCGCGCAATTCCCTTCCGTTCCTTGATGACCCGATGTCGCGCACGCTGCATTGTTGCAGCGCGTGCATTCACGGAGACGTGCCGAAGCTGTCCGTTTTTACGATTCGATGCTGAAGTCAGGGAAGGAATGGTGTTCGTGCACAACGACCCAGCGCCCATTCTGCTTGCGCAGGCCGAGGGTCAGGCGCAGTCGTTTCGCCGGGTCGGTCGCGAAATCCTCCGCGGTGCCGCACAGCAGTAGGGCGTAGGCGAAGGCCACATCACCGGCCGCGGCGACCTCGAGGGAGACGATGTCGAACATCGCGCCCTGGGACTGCCATTCGAAGAAGCCGGGCCAGACGTCCCGATAAGCGTCGATACCGCGGACGCCCTCGTTCGGCGGCGGCACATCGAACATCACGATATCGGGGGCATGGTCGCTCAGTACGCCTGTGAGATCGCCGATATGGACCGCTGCCGCCCACCGTTCGATCAGGATCCGGATCTGCTTCTCGTCATCGGACATAGGTAGTTGTCCTTTCCGCACGGCCCTGGAGGGTGGGTGCCGCGACTGTTGCCAAAGAGAGTGCCGAAATCCCTGGTTATTCGCAATGATTCGGGAATGCTCTCGGTCGAATTCATGCAAGATCCCAATTGCGGAAAAGTCGCCCGCTACCGCTCGGCCTGAACCGTTTCCGTGCTGGGCGCTGGGTCGGCCATCACCGAGCGTTTACGCCCATAGCCCAGGTAGACGGCAATACCGATCGCCACCCAGACCGCGAAACGCACCCAGGTCAACACGTCGAGCGTGGTTGCCAGCAAGATGCAGCCGACCAGCGCAAGAATCGGCACCAGTGGAACCAGCGGAGTACGGAACGGGCGCTCCCTGTTCGGTTCCAGCTTGCGTAGCACCAACACCCCGACGCAGACCACCGCGAAGGCAGAGAGTGCGCCGATGTTCACCAGTTCGACGACGATGTCGATCGGCAGCAGCCCGGCGATGGCCGCGCAGACGGTGCCGAGCAGCAGCGTCAGCTGGACCGGAGTGGAACGTTTACCGGTGGTGGCGAGGTTGCTCGGCAGCAGTCGGTCACGGCACATGGCGAACATCAGTCGCACCTGTGCGTACACGATAAGCAGCAAGCCCTTGGTGAGTGCGATGATCGAGGCGATCACGATGGCATTGCCGATCCAGCCGATGTGCAGTCCACCGAAGGCCGTGGCGATAGGCGCGGCGTTGTTCAGAGTCCCAAAGGGGGCGATTCCGGTGAGCACCGCGCTGACGAGCGCGTAGAGCACCGTGGCGATCAGCACCGTGCCGATGATCGCGAACGGTACGTCACGGCGAGGAGTGCGCGCTTCCTCCGCCGAGGCCGCGACCACGTCGAAGCCGAGAAAGGCGAAGAACGCGATCGCCGCCCCTCCGACGATGCCGCCGAGGCCGAAGGGCGCGAACGGGGTCCAATTGGCCACGTCGATATGCGGAGTGCCGATGGCGACGACCAGCACGAGCACGCCGATGGTTACACCGACAAGCACCTTTGTGATGCGAGCGGTCAGCGAGACCTCACCGACGAGCACCGCGACGACCACCCCGATAATCAGCACCGCGGGCAGATTGACGATGCCGCCCTCAGAGGGGCTCGCTGTGATGGCACTCGGCAGCGTGATTCCGAACATGGTGTCCAGTGCGGACACCAAGGTGCCGGACCAGCCGATGGCAACCGCGGCGCCCGCGATGACGAATTCCAACAGCAGATTCCACCCGACCAGGAACGCGGGTCCCTCGCCGAGCGTCGCATAGGTATAGGTGTAGGCGCTGCCGGAGACCGGCACCATCGCGGCGAGCTCGCTGTAGCAGAGCGCGACGAGCACGCAGACCGTGCCCGCGAGCAGGAACGACAGCACGATCGACGGACCCGCTTTCTCCGCAGCGGCCACACCGGTGATCACGAAAATGCCAGCGCCGACGATGGTGCCGACGCCCATCGCGGTGAGATCGACACGGCCGAGACTGCGCTTCAGTGTCGCCGAACCGGTGGCGGGCGTGCTCGCTTCATCGGGGAAGCGGCGGCGCCACCGCCGTGCTGTTTCGCTTGTCATCGACTCCCCTTCGGACGAAAATGGTCTGCCGAGTCTGCCGGGTAGGGCAGGACTCGAACGATCATTCTCGCCGTCGGGGCGCTGGTGCCCATGACCGGGGTGCTACGTCGCCTGCGACAACGCAGTGCGTGCGTACCTGCACCACCTGCGGTTACTTGTCACCCGGCGGACACCGCCGACCTCCGCGCCATGGATTCCGCCACTCGCGGGTGCGGGCCTCAGCTGCTGGAGGACGCCGCGAAAGGAGTAGCGCTCGGGGTGACCGACTTACTGATCGGATTGCGCCACAGCCCTTTGCGTTCGAGGATGGGCAGTACACCCTCGCCGAACCAGTAGGCCTCTTCCAAATGCGGGTAGCCCGACAGGATGAAATGGCTGACGCCGACCTTCGAATATTCGATGAGGCGCTCTGCTACTTCCTCGTGCGAGCCGACCAATGCGGTGCCCGCGCCGCCGCGAACCAAGCCGACGCCCGCCCACAGGTTGGGCGCGATCTCGAGTCGGTCGGTGCTGCCGCCGTGCAGTTCGGACATTCGGCGCTGGCCCTCGGATTCGCTGCGGGCCAAGCTGGCCTGTACCCGCTCGATATCGGCGGGGTCGATGCCCTCGAGTAGTCGATCGGCCTCGGCCCATGCCTGCTCGGCGGTGTCACGGGTGATGACGTGGATGCGCAGGCCGTAGTCGAGGACACGACCGCGGTCGACGGCGAGCCCGCGGATCCAGTCGAGCTTTCTGCTCACCGCGAGCACCGGTTCACCCCACGTGAGGTAGGTGTCGGCGTACTGGGCGGCGACGGGACCCGCGGGAGCGGAGGAGCCACCGAAGAACACCGGCGGGATCGGGTCCGGCCGATTGGCCAGCTGCGCGCCGCGCACCTGGATGTGCTTGCCTTCGAAGCTCACCGGATCGGTGGAGTTCCACAGTTCCCGCACCACGTGCAGGAACTCGCCGGTGCGGGTGTAGCGCTGCTCCTTGTCGAGGAAGTCGCCGTAGGCCTGCTGCTCGTGTTGCTCGCCGCCGGTCACCACGTTCAGCAGCAGTCTGCCGCGCGAATGCCGCTGGAAGGTGGCACCCATCTGCGCGGCAAGGGTGGGGCTGATCAGGCCGGGCCGCAAGGCCACCAGGTATTTCAGGGTTTCGGTGGTTTCGACAAGCATGGCGGTGGTCAGCCAGGCGTCCTCGCACCAGGTACCGGTGGGGGTGAGGACGGCCTCGAAACCGTTGTCCTCGGCCGCGGCGCTGATCTGGTTGAGGTAGCGCAGTGTCGCGGGGCGATCCCCAGACATGAAGGTGCCGTGCCCGCCCGCGACCAAGCCGCGGGAATCACCGTAGGTGGGGAGGAACCAGTGGAACGACAGACTCATCGGAGCCAATCTCCCTTCAGGAGTTCGGGGGAACAGGTCGTTGAAGCGCGTGTCGGTGAAGTCGGCGATGGACACCTTGTGCGGAATGAGCCCGGCGCCCGCGAAGCCGTCGGCGATGCTCTGCTCGGCGGCGATGGTGGCCGGATCGAGGCGATGGTCGTGGTACGGCCGCGCTTGACCACGACTGGGTGACCTCCTCCGGCAGCCCGGTCAGCTCCGCTGCATCGGCGGATCGACGATGTCGGTTCGCGGCGCCTCGTGAGCGCCGCAGTCGTTCATGATGTGCGCGATAAGACCCCGGGTCACTCCTTGTAACCAACGCGGTTTTAATGCATGGCGGGCACGCGGCGAATCGGCCGACGCTGTGACGGACGTGGCGTGCGGCTGGCAGCGGCGGCGCGCTACTAGACGTAACTTCTGATAACACGTAACCTGGTGAAACGCGCGGCCGAGGGCGCCCGGGCGAGACCAGACGAAACGAGTTCCTCAATGACGCGGCATGTCGACGTACTGATCATCGGCGCGGGCCTGTCCGGAATCGGCATGGCCTGCCACCTGACCCGCGAGCAGACCGGGCGCAGCTACGCGATCCTGGAGCGCAGGTCCGCGATCGGAGGCACGTGGGATTTGTTCCGCTACCCGGGCATTCGCTCCGACTCGGATATGTACACCTTCGGTTACGGCTTTCGTCCGTGGATCGGCACCAAGGTGCTCGCCGACGGGCCGCACATCCGGCAGTACATCGAGGACACGGCGGCGGAGTACGGCGTCACCGACCACATCCGGTTCGGCCGCAAGGTGACCACGGCCCGCTGGTCCACCGAGGCCGGGCTGTGGACCGTCGAGGCCCTCGACGAGCAGACCGGCAGCATCGAGGTCTATACCAGCAACTTCCTCGTCGGATGCACTGGCTACTACGACTACGACAAGGGGTATCGCCCGGAATTCCCCGGCGAGGCCGACTTCGGTGGGCAGATCGTGCATCCCCAGCATTGGCCCGCGGATCTCGACTACCGAGGCAAGCGTGTCGTCGTGATCGGCAGCGGCGCGACCGCGATCACCCTGATCCCCGCGATGAGTGACGACGCCGCGCACATCACCATGCTGCAACGGTCACCGACCTACATCACGGCACTGCCCGCCGACGATCCGGTAGCGGTCGGGATGAAGCTCACCCGGGTGCCCGCCAAGGTCGCCTACAAAATGGGCCGTGCTCGCAATATCGCCTTGCAGCGGGCCAGCTTCCAGCTCTCGCGCACCAACCCGGCGATGGCCAAGAAGCTGCTGCTCGGCGCGGTGCGGATGCAGGTCGGCAAGACCATCGACATGCGCCATTTCACGCCGTCCTACAACCCATGGGATCAGCGCCTGTGCGTCGTGCCGAACGGTGATCTGTTCAAGGTCCTGCGCAGTGGGCGCGCCTCGATCGTCACCGACCGCATCGAGAAATTCATCGAGACCGGCATTCGCCTCGAGTCCGGCGAGGAACTGCCTGCCGACGTCGTGATCAGTGCGACCGGCCTGACCGTCCAGATGCTGGGCGGCGCGACACTCGAGGTCGACGGCGAGCCGGTGGTGACCCGCGAACGAGTGGCCTACAAGGGCGCACTGCTCAGCGGCATCCCCAACGCCATGGTGGTGCTCGGCTATACCAATGCCTCCTGGACCCTCAAGGCCGACCTGGCCGCCGAGTACTTCTGCCGCCTGCTCAACCACATGAAGGCCAACGGCTTCGACCAGGTCGTCGCGGCGGCACAGGACGGCGACCGCTCGGAAGACTCCCTCATGGGCGGCGCACTGACCTCGGGCTACATCCAGCGCGGCGACGCGGTGATGCCGCGCCAAGGCACCCGCGGCCCGTGGAAGGTGATCAACAACTACTTCCGCGACCGCACCCTGCTCCGCAAGGGGCCCATCGAAGACGGTGTACTCGCATTCCGCGCCTCCAACACGGCAACCGGCTCCGGCGAACGCCCCATGGCCGATACCCGCATCGCCTGATCTGCTTCTCGCGGAGAAGGTCGATTCGCTGAAGCCGCTCGGCCGGACCGGCAAACAAGGCTGTGCTCGGGCACTGCCGGATGGGCTGCCGAGCATCGAACCGCGTGCTCGAAGATGTTGCTAGTCAGGGTTTTTCGGTGTCGAGTTCAGTAGAGTATCGGCGACTGTCTGGATATGGGCGAAGTATTCCGCGCGGTCGGCGGGGGTGGCCTCGGCGCGGGCCGAGGTACCTCGGGTGAGGGTGTAGCCGATGGTTTCGGCGATGACGCGGAGTGGGACCACGGGGGATACCTGGCCTGTGGCGTGTAAACGCTCGAGGTAGCGGGTGAAGCGCCGGATGGGGCGTTCGGCGATTTCCTCGGCGAGGGCGGCGACGCGCTCATCGACGGCGCCGCGTTCGTCGATGAGGCGCAGCATCGGACCTGCGGCCAGAACGGCGGCGGCGAACGATTCGATGGTGGCTGCCAACATGTTTCGCGGGTCCGCATCGTCGATATCCGGCTCCTGTGCGGCGAGGAAATCGTCGCGGACCTGGGCGGCGAGGGCTAGGAAGATTTCGTCTTTGGAGGCGAAGTAGACGTAGAGGGTGGCTCGCGAGACTCCGGCCGCCGCGGTGATATCGGCGACGGTGGTGTTTTCGTAGCCGCGGGTGGCGAAGACCTGGGCCGCGGCGTTCAGTAGGCCACGGTGCCGAGAGGTGTGCGATCGTTCCCGCGCCGCGCGCACCGACCAGCCCTCCGTCATGAGACCATCGTCGTTGACATTGACGTCAATGTCAAAGCAGACTGTCGCCATGCGCGTAGTGGTTGCGAACAGAGGCGAGATCGCGGTTCGGGTTATCCGGACGGCTCGCGAGCGGGCGTACTCGGTCCTGGCGGTGCATACCGAGGATGAGGCGGGAGCGCTGCACGTCCGGCTGGCTGAAAACGCGACGCGATTGCCGGGGGCCGGGGCGGCGGCATATCTCGATATCGCCGCCGTGGTCGCCGCGGCGGGTACGGCGGGCCCCGGCGCGCTGGTGCATCCGGGCTACGGATTCCTCAGTGAGAGTGCGGAGTTCGCCACAGCATGCGCTGATGCGGGGCTGGTGTTCGTCGGTCCTGCGCCGGAGGTGCTGCGGATTTTCGGCAACAAGCTCGCGGCCCGCGAGACCGCGCGGCGGGCGGGGGTCGCGGTGCTGCCCGCGACGTCCGTGGGGGCGGAGGTTGTGCCTGCTACGTCCGGGAGGGGGGACGCGACTGATAGCGCGGTGCTGCCTGCGGATTTCGCTGGGGCAGGTCCGGCTGAGATCGCGAGGCTGCTCGCGGACCACCCGGGCGGTGTGATGGTGAAGGCCGCAGCAGGGGGAGGCGGGCGCGGGATACGTGTGGTGCGCGACGCCTCTCGGATCGCCGAGGCGTACGAGCGCTGTGCCGCCGAGGCGCTCGCGGGTTTCGGTGACAGCACCGTCTACGCCGAAGCGCTGGCGCCCGATGCCCGGCACATCGAGGTTCAGATCGTCGCGGACGGCACACGGGCAGTCACGGTCGGTGATCGCGATTGCAGTGTCCAGCGCCGTCATCAAAAACTCGTCGAAATTGCTCCCGCACCGAATCTCGGTGTGGCGCTTCGGGAACGGCTGCATGCCGATGCCGTCCGGATCGCGGAGTCGGTGGGCTGTCGCGGCGTGATCACCGTCGAATTCCTGGTCGCCGGGGACGACGCGTGGTTCCTCGAGGTCAACCCTCGGCTACAGGTCGAGCATACGGTTACCGAAGAAGTGACCGGTATTGATCTGGTGGCGGTCCAGTTCGATCTCGCACGGGGATGCGAGCTCGCCGATCTGGAATTGCCAGAGGGCCCCGCGCGCGGATTCGCCGTGCAGGCACGGATCAATGCCGAACTCGTGACCGCCGGTGGGGAAGTATGGCCGAGTACCGGCACCATGACACAGTTCGCCGCTGCGACCGGTGCGGGCGTTCGGGTCGACACCGCCGCGTACGCCGGGATGCGGCAGGGTCCGCTGTTCGACTCGTTGCTTGCGAAGGTCATCGCCCATGGGCCGACATATTCGGCCGCACTGCGGCGTTGCTCGGACGCATTGACGGAAACGGTCGTCGCCGGGGTGGATACCAATACGGGTCTGGTGCGGGCGGTACTCGACCAGCTTGCCGGTGGGATCACCGCGACTACCTCGTGGTTCGAGGAGAACATCGGTGAACTCTCGAGTAGCGCAGCGCATTACGCACCATCGACGGTGCATTTCGAACATGCCGTCGAACTGTCCCCCGATGGGCACGGCGCGACCGCCGCTCTCGGGAGACGATACGTGGAGTCGGGGCCGCCAGCGGTCCTGCACGACGACGAGCAGGCGCTTCGATCCCCGATGGGCGGCACCGTCGTCGCACTCGCACCACCGGGCGTCGTCATACCCGCGGGCGCGGAAGTTGTTGTGCTGGAGGCGATGAAGATGCAGCATGTGCTGCGCGCAGAACAGCCATTGCGAGTGCTTCGCCACATCGTCGAGCCGGGCGAAGTCGTCGACCCACACGCCGTGCTGCTGTCCTGGATCGAGGTGGACCACGACGGGCCGACCACCTATATCGACGCGGTGGACCTGGACGCTGTGCGCCCGGACCTCGCGGAGGTCTTACAGCGCCATCGCATCGGGCTCGACGAGGGACGTCCGGATGCGGTGGCTAAACGCCGTCGGCTCGGCAGGCGTACGGCGAGGGAGAACATCGCCGACCTGGTCGACGACGACAGCTTCATCGAATACGGTGCTCTCGCGGTGGCGGCGCAGCGCCTGCGCCGCAGCCAAGAAGACCTGATCGCGAACACACCCGCCGACGGCCTGATCGCGGGTATCGCCACCATCAACGCGGATCGCTACGGCGCGGAATCGACTCGCGCCCTGGTGATGTCCTACGACTACACGGTGCTGGCGGGCACCCAGGGCATGCGCAACCACGCCAAGACCGACCGGATGCTCGAGATGGCGCACGAGCAGCGGCTGCCGGTGGTGTTCTTCACCGAGGGCGGCGGCGGGCGGCCCGGCGACACCGACTATGCCGGTATCTCGGGTCTCGACGTCACCACATTTCGTGCCATGGGTGCGCTATCGGGCCGAGTTCCCTTGATCGGCATCGTGTCCGGGCGTTGTTTCGCGGGCAACGCCGCGCTGCTGGGTATCTGCGATGTTGTCATCGCCACGCCGGACGCGAATATCGGCATGGGCGGACCCGCGATGATCGAGGGCGGCGGTCTCGGCGTCTACGCCCCCGAAGACATCGGGCCCATCGAGGTCCAACGCCGCAACGGTGTCGTGCACATCGTCGCGACCGACGAAGCCGAGGCAGTCGCATTCGCGCGCCGCTACCTGGCGTATTTCCAAGGGGCGGTGGGTGACTGGCAGGAACCGGATCCACGTCTGTCCCGGCATGTGGTGCCCGAGAATCGCCTGCGTGCCTACGATATTCGTGCCGCCATCGAATCCGTCGCCGACCTCGACTCGGTACTGGAACTGCGCCGGGACTGGGGCGTCGGTGTCGTCACCGCGTTGGTTCGAGTGGAGGGCCGCCCGTTCGGCTTGATCGCCAACAACTGCCACCACCTCGGCGGCGCGATCGACGCTCCGGCTGCCGACAAACTGAGCGCATTTCTCCAGCTGTGCGACGCCCACGGCCTGCCGATCGTATCCCTCTGTGACACACCGGGTTTCATGGTCGGCCCCGAGGCCGAGAAGGAGGCGACGGTCACCAAGTTCAGCAAGCTGTTCATCGACTCCGCGTCCCTGACGGTCGCGTTCGGCACCGTCATCCTGAGAAAGGGCTACGGCCTCGGCGCCCAAGCCATGGCGGCGGGCTCCTTCCGTGCCCCACGTTTCGTCATCGCATGGCCCACCGGCGAGATCGGCGGCATGGGTCTCGAGGGCGCCGTTCGTCTCGGCTTCGCCAAGGAACTGGCCGCCATCGAAGACCCCGACAAACAGCGTGAGGCCTTCGACAACCTCGTCCAACTCGCCTACGCCAATGGCAAAGCCCTCACCGCCGCCACTGTCCTCGAGCTCGACGCTGTCATCGATCCCGCCGACACCCGCCGCTGGATTCGCACCCTGCGCTGACTACCGATCTTCCAGCAGCGCAAAGTCGTTCGGCCATCCCAGGTGCTGTCGTCGGAATAGGCTGCGCTGATGGTTCCCCCTTCCCATCTCGCAGCACTCGTGCTCGCCGCGCTGGTCATCATCGTTATCCCCGGCCCGAATGTGCTCTTCGCGGTCGGGCGCGCGTTGACGCTCGGGCGGCGACCCGCGTTATTGTCGGTGCTCGGTGCGACATTGGGATCGACTGTGCCGTTGATGGCCGTCGTGCTGGGGCTCGGCACGATTCTCGCCGCATCCGCGATGCTGTTCACCTTCATCAAGATCGCCGGCGCTGCCTACCTGATCTATCTGGGCGTCATGGCGATTCGCGACCGCAAGGACATGGCCACCGCATTGGAGTCGGCCGCCGAGCATCCGCCCGTGGGCCGTATCGTGCGCCAAGGATTTGTCGTAGGAGCCACCAACCCGAAGGCGTACGTCTTCTTCGGTGCGGTGCTGCCTCAGTTCGCGGTCCCCGAGTCCGGCGCCCTACCCATGCAACTGCTGCTCCTCGGAGCGATCTGCCTTGCCATCCAAGTACTCTCCGACAGCTGCTGGGCCATTCTCGCGGGCACGGCCCGTTCGTGGTTCGTTCGTTCGCCACGCCGTCTCGAAGCAGTCGGCACCACCGGCGGTGTGATGATCATCGGTGTCGGCGCCAGCGTCGCGCTGAGCGGAAGTCATTGACGGTTCGACACCACAGGCCCGGGCACGCACGTTTGTCACGCAGACCGTTAGACCACCGCGCTTGTCGACCGATGCAATGCGTCGTACAGCCAGCGCTGCGCGTTCCCTGTTGTCGGTGCGCCGGTGATCTCACCGGTGATCCGCCAGTAGCGGTGGATGCGCCGGTTGTCTGCGGGCAGGTCCGCGAGGAGGCGTTCACGGAATCGCGGTGTGTCCCGCTCGCCCCGGGCGCTCGCGTGGGCCTCCACGAAGCGGTCGAGCACGTGGCCGGGATCGGCATCCGTGCCGATAAACGGTTCGGCCATCGTGCACGCTTCGGCGACACCGACCAGGAGCGCCACCTTGTCTCGAACCACAGTCCGGTTCGAGTGCCAGATCTGTTGTGAAACAACGGTATTGAAGGCGCTGTCGGCGACGTATCGCACCAGCTCGGCGTAACCGACTACTTGCTCGGGCGTCGGGTCCGTCGGCAGCTCGGGCACGTTCATGGCGACGAAACCATCGAACATGTCCGCAGGCAACGGCGTCAGGATCCGACGCCAGAACCTCACCACCGCGTCGTGCGCGGCGTGTCCGCTCTGCACCGCCGCAAGCAACTCCAGTCGATGCGCACGTTCGGACGGCGCCGCCGCCTCGACGGCCCGCAGGGAGGCGCGGCGCCACGCCATTGCCCTGAACTCGACATCCACCGCTGCTCGCTCGACCGCGACGGCCTCCGCGATCGTTTGTTCGCCTGTCAATACCGCGACGATCGCCGCCAAACCGACTCCGAGCGCCCGCAGCCGACGAACCAGCAGCAACCGGTCGACGGTGGTCGTCGGATCGAACACCCGATGCCCGCCAGTGGTTCGCTGGGACTCCAAAATCCCATTATCGCAATAGAACCGAACCGTCCGGACCGAAACCCCGGTCAGTTGCGACAGTTCCCCGATACTCACCAGACCGCGGTGCCATGTGTCGTCAGTCACAATCTCTTGAACCTCCACCCGGGTGGAGTTCCTACCGTACAGCGACCGATACGGAAGGACATCACCCGATGACCATGAACGCAGACGACATCTGGCGCGCCGTCGCGACCGAACGCGCCACCCTCGTCGATCTCCTCGCGACCCTTGCCGATGCCGACTGGAACCACGATTCACTCTGCGAAGGCTGGCGCATCCGCGACGTCGTTGCCCACCTCATTCTGCCCGTCCAAGCCAGCACCGCCTCGATCATCGGCAATCTGATCCGGGCGCGCGGCAGCATCTCCCGGATGGGCCGCGATACCGCTATTCGGCACGCGGCCGGTGCCGAGCCGGGCAGCCTGCTCGCCGAGATGCGCGCCACCATCGACTCTCGGCGCGCCCCGGTCGGCACAACCCCCGCCGATCGTCTGATGGATCTGCTCGTCCACGGCCAGGACATCGCGATCCCGCTCGGTCTCTCTCGCGATATGCCTACTGCCGCCGCACATGTCGCAATCGAGCGAATATGGGGAAGGGGCTACCCGTTCCATGCCTCGAAGAAGTGGACCGGATACCGCCTGGTGGCGACGGACACCGCCTGGGCAGCGGGGAGTGGGCCGACGATCGAAGGCCCGGTCGCGGCTCTGCTGCTTCTGGTAACCGGTCGCACCGCTGCCGTGGCCGAGCTCAGCGGTTCGGGGGTCGCGATGCTGCTGGCGAATCGGTGAGGGGGCGGGTGGCGGGCCACGTCTGCTGTGGTGTGACGGTGAGCAGATCGCACACCGCGCATAGTTTGTCGCGTGCATCGATGACGTGTTCGGCGCTCGGCGCGATCACTGCGGCCGCGTTGAGGCGGTGCAGCATCGCGATCAGCCGGTCGATGGCATCGGTCGACGGGCCTAGAGTGACCATGCGGGCTAGGTCGTAGCCGAGTTCGCGTGCCCGCGAACGGATTTCCATTTCGTGGCGGCCCTGCCGGATGCCTGAAACGTCGCGGCGCAGAAATCCGATCGCCTTCGGCTTCATCGCTGCTCTCCCGGGTACGAGTGTGTGAATTCGGTGGCACCCGGCGCAACGGGCATTCGTCACCGACCGGCGGCTCACCGCAAGTCGATGTGCCCACTGGATCGACCCCACGCCGGGTGCCGAGGCAAAATGTATGCGCCATCCGCGCCGAAGCGGAACACAGTTGCGATTTGTTGCGGGACTGTCCGTACGCCCCTTGACGTGCGGCGACAGTGCGGTTCACTATGAACGCGCGACGCAATTCTTCGCAACCGTCGAGGCCAGGGGGCATCATGCGGCTGACGTTCATCGGCAAGGATCCCGGTTCGAATCCGGCCGGTTCGCCCACGCTCTACCGAACCGATCGAGATTCGTGGGTGGTACAGGGTTGGGTGGTTACCGATTCGGATGCTCTCGCTCAGATGGACATTCCCAAGGGTGAAACGTGTGTCGAGATCCCGGACAGGATGATGCGGTTCTTCGGGCAGGGAGATCGTGGCGTCGATATCGGATGATGAGTTCGACCGCCTACTAACGCATTTCGAGCGCGAAGCTGTGCATTTGGAGGCGCGCGATGCCTACGGAACGGCGGTCGAACTTCCACACATGGCGAAATGGGCGGCAGGTCAGCCGGATGATCTGGCGTGGCTTCGAAGGTGGTGCGCGACAGTGCGCCTGCACAGCTCGGCGGGGCGGTCGGTGCGGAGGGTCCGGATCGTCTCCGAGCCACTCAGTGACTATCAGCGCTGGTCACACAGTATCGCGTGGCCGATGGTCGAGGCAGGCGAGGATATCCGATGGGCGCCTCGGCAATTGGTGTCGTCGGTCGCGATGCCCGGCAACGACTTCTACCTGTTCGACGATCGTCTCGTCGTGTTCCTGATCTACGCGGGCAACGGTCTTGCCATCGACAAGATGGCTTCGACCGAACCGCACGATGTTCGATTGTGCCGCAACACCTTCGATGCACTGTGGCAACTGGCGATACCGCACCATGACTATCAGCCCGTCTAGCTCTGCTCAGGAGGCGCGACGCGCGCTCGGCGGGAGGCTTCGGGAAATCCGCAAGGACGCAGGTCTCTCCGGACGAGAGTTGGCGACCGTGACAGGTCAGCACCCGACCAGAGTCAGCAAGATCGAGAACGGCGCCCAGGCGCCGACCGATCACGACATCCGCCGATGGTGTGCCGCATGCGTCGCCGACGACCAGGTGCCCGATCTGATCGCGACACTGCGTTCGGTCGATTCGTCCTATCTGGAGTTCCGCAGGCAGAGCCGCGCCGGAATGAAACGGGTGCTCGGCGCGCACACACTTCAGCAGTACGAACAGACCAAGGTCTTTCGCATCTATGAGCACAACGTCATTCCCGGAATCTTTCAGACCGCGGAGTACTCGACCGCGATGCTGTCGTTCTGGACCAAGTTCCTCGGCGCGCCGAACGATATCGAGGAAGCGGTGACCGTCCGGATGGAACGTCAGCGCGTCATTCGGCGTGGCGGCAAGCGGTTCGTCGTCGTGCTCGAAGAGCAGGCGTTGCGCACCTGGTTCGGCACGGCGGAAACCCAAGCGGGGCAG
Source organism: Nocardia arseniciresistens (assembly GCF_046764875.1). Lineage (NCBI taxonomy): Bacteria > Bacillati > Actinomycetota > Actinomycetes > Mycobacteriales > Nocardiaceae > Nocardia > Nocardia arseniciresistens. The sequence continues at coordinate 157,581 of NZ_JBKORD010000009.1, read as the reverse complement.
CTCGGTCGGCTCCTCGAATTATTGTCACAGCCGAACATCTGGCTGGGGATCGTCCCGTTGATGACCGAACGCACGGCCGTCGGCTCGACCGGATTCTGGATCTTCGACGATGACTTGGTCGCACTCGAAACACCCACGGCGAGCATCCAGGTCACCCAGCCACAGGAGTGCGCCATGTATGCGCGAATGTTCGAGGTGCTCAAGGGTTCCGCTGTATACGGACGTGCCGCGCGAGGTCTTATCGTCGGGATATTGGGTGAGCTCGATCGGACAGTACCGTCATCGGAAGCACCGGAGCTGCCCTAGACGTGCTGGTTGTCTACGGTGCGTATCGAAGCAGGCCCGCGATCTGGGCGCCCTCGGGCATGTCATCTGCGCGCACGGCGAGGATGTGGCCACCGGCGAGCAGGACTCGGCGGCTGATCTCGTCCAGGATTCCGGGGGTTTCGGTTGCTGTCGGTTCGTCGAAACTGACTGCGCCGTCGTCGGATACGGTGCCGGGAACCGACGCTTCGATATCGATGAGCAACGTGTCCACGGCTCCGGCGGACGCCGCTCGGGCAAGGTCGGAAACATCGGTGCTCGCCCGGCCCTCGCTGCGCCGCTTCTCCAGCAACTCGATCAGTTCGGCCAGCTGCATTGCGTAGTGCCGGTCCAGGATTTGCCTGGATCGCTCGGCGAGGTCCTGGTCGGAAGTGTGTTCGGGGTTGCCGGGGATGGTCTCGTCGAGCAGGACGTCGTAGCTGTTCACCAAGCGGTACACGGAGGCGCTTGGTTCGGCGGCGGCCAGAATCAGCGGGACAGCGCGCCCGGCCAGGATGGTGCGTAGTTCGGTGTCGATGGCGCGGGCGTACTGGCGTACGCGCATCTTGCTGCCTTCATCGCCCTGGACGCGACCCTTGGGTGCGCGATCGCCAAGGCTTGCCTTGCGGGCATGATCGGCAGCGCTGGTCGGCAAACCGGGTACCGGCACGGTCTGTGCCGGTCGATCGGCATTGACTTCCACCAGGCGGACCGCGCCCTCGGCGAGGGCGAGAACGAAGGCCGATTGCGGGAAGGTCACCGCGCGGAAGAGTCGTTTGAGGTCGAACCGATCGCCCACTGATTCGGCGGCGCCCAGCAAGTTGGGCACCCGGTATGTACGGATGCGCGTTGGCGTTGCGAGCACGACCAGTGTGTGCGACTGATAGCGCCAGAACTCGGTATCGTCGATGAGGCCATCGAACTCTTCCTCCAGTGCGGCGCGCGCGTCGGGGGCGGCGACCAGGTCGAGCGCCCGCCTGGCTTGGTTCGAGAAAGCGATCCGATTCTGGTCGGGGTTCGCGGTGTCCGGCTCGGTGGGGGTGTAGATCGAGACACACCAGTTGTCCGTGACGCCCGCGAGCGCCTTGATTTCGCTATGGCTCGGGATATCGGTATGCAGCACGACAGCCTCCACGTCTATTGGTCGGATCAGCGCAGCGACACCTGGCGAGACGTGTCGAGCGGGCTCATCGGTCTCCGCAATACGGCGACAGCATTCATTCGGCTAACACCATTAGATCACGGAGGCGACAGGCGCAGACGTGAATGAGTGTTGCGTGAATTGATGGCTGACCGGCTAGTACAGTACGGTCGCTCGCCCAAACCTCGGGCTGCTGTCGGTGGGAGACAGTCATGACAGGACCAGGTCGGAGTTGCTCGGCAATCCACCGTGCGCGCCGACTTCGCTATGTCAGGCGAGTGCTCCGTCGACGGCCTCGACGAGGGTGCGGGCGCGCAAGTCCGGTGCGCCTTCGATGATGTAGTTCGGGGTGTAGGCGAAGGCGAGGCGGCGCCGCGGGTCGGCGAAGGCGAGGGCGCCGCCGCGGCCGGGGTGGCCGAAAGAGGTTGGGCCGCCGAGGGGGAAGCCGACGGTGGGAAGCATGAAGCCGGTGGCGTAGCGGTCCGGCAGCATCATCACGCGGTCGATTCCGCTGGCCTGCTCCGCGATGGCGCCGGCCAGGGTGTCAGGGGAGAGGAGTCGGACTCCGTCGACCTCGCTCACCAGCGATGCGTAGAGCCGAGCCAGGCCACGCGCGGTGCCGATGCCATTACTGGACGGAATTTCCGCAGCCTGGACGGCCGGGGCGTTGAAGTCGATGTCGGGCGGATCGGTGATCTGGAAAGCCCGATTCGCCAGTGAATCAGGGTCTTTCATCGCGGCGACCAGTGCGCGCAGCTCCTCGGGAATCAGCTCCTCGGGGATGGCCGAAGTATCGATGGCGGGAGCGAACACGAGACGACTGACGCGAGGACGTTGCGCCGCGGGCAGGCCGATGAAGAAGTCGATGCCGAGGGGGCCCGCGATGTCGGTGGCGAGAATCTGGCCGACAGTGTGCCCCGTCGCGCGGCGGATCACCTCGCCGACAAGCCAGGCGAAGGTCCTGCCGTGGTAGCCGTGCGCGGTGCCCGGCGGCCAATTCGGTGATTGCGCGGCGAGCGCGGCAACCATCGGCTGCCATGCCAGCGCGTCGGCGACGGGGACCGGCTTGTCGAGCGCGGCAAGACCCGCGCGGTGGCTGAGCAACCAGCGCACCGGGATGTCCGCCTTACCTGCGGCCGCGAACTCCGGCCAGTACCGCGTAACCGGCGCGTCGAGGTCGAGCTGTCCACGTTGAGCGAGCAGGTGCGCCACGGTCGCCGTGACGCCTTTGGTCGCCGAGTAGACCAGTTGCAGGGTGTCGCGCTCCCATGGCCGTTCGACATCGGGATCTGCGAGCCCACCCCACAGATCGACGACCGGCTTTCCATCCAGATACACGCACACCGCCGCGCCGACGTCGCCTCTCTCGGCGAAGTTCGCAGCGAATGCCTCGCGCACCGCGTTGTATCCGGGAGCTACGGTTCCCTCGATCACCATGCGGCCCAGCATCTCACGGCAGCCGACCGAGCGGCCTGATTCGCCCCAACGCCCGCGGTCCTGATCGCCGCGCGGACACCGCGGGGTTTCGGTGCTGCCGTGATCATTCCAGCTCAGCCGGCAATGCTGACCGCGACGTTCTCGATCAGGTCAGCGGCTCTCATGGTGCCGCCCTCGGCTCCCGCGTCGGCGCGCAGCCGCGCCGAGCGGCGGGCCACCTCCGGATCGGTGACCAGGTCGTGCAGGGCCGCCCGTAGGTTCTGGGCGGTGGCTTCTGGGGTGTCGATGCGGCGGGCCACACCCAGTTCGACGAGCCGGTCGGCGTTGATGAACTGCTCGGCGGCCTGTGGCACCGCGATCATCGGGACGCCTGCCAGCAGTCCTTCGCCGCAGCCGCCCATGCCGGCGTGGGTGACGAAGGCGTGCGCCTGTTCCAGGATCGCTCGCTGGGCGACCCAGGAGTGCACTTCGACATTGGACGGGATTTCGCCGAGTTCCGCTGAGGCGGTGTGCTTTCCGATCTGTAGTACGACGTGCCAGCCGGGCAGGTCGCCGTAGGCAAGCAGACACTGGCGGTAGAACTCTGGTTGTCGGGTGTATGTCGAGCCGAGGGAGATCAGCAGGACATTCTTTGCGCCGGGCGGTCGGACCCAACTCTCCGCACTCTTGCGGGTGTCGAAGCAGGGGCCGACGAATGTCACCGTGTCGGTGTCGGTTTGGTCGGCATGCGGTTGCATCGCCCGGGGGATCAGGGCGAGGGCTCGGTCGGGCAGGCCGGAGAAGTCATCCACATCGGTGGTTATCGCACCGCAGTCGGCAAGCCACTGCGCGAACTTCGCCCGGTAGATGTCGGCACCCGGTAGTTGTCGAAGTTGGGCTGCTACCTCCTGGTCGTAGCCCTTCCATGCCACGAATGTGGGTGACAGCTGGACTATCGGGCGGCTCTGCGCTTCGGCGAGGGCCCGCGCGGCGTAGGCGCCGATGTCGTACAGGTAGAGGTCCGCGCGGTCGTTGTCGTAGGCAGCTCGCAGCTGCGGGAGCGCTTGAACGGCATTGTCGAAGAACAGGTCCATCGTCTCGATGGGATCGTCGGGCCAATTGTTGTCGGCGACCGGCAGCACCGAGGTGCACGGGACGAATTCGGCGCCGGTTGCGATTATCCGGTCGGCCACGGCCGGGTCGTTGGCGTAGGTCACGCGATGGCCGCGGGCCACCAACTCACGGATTATCTCGAGGCTCGGCAGGACGTGGCTGACGATGGGGATGCCGATCATCGAGATGTGTGCAGGACTGGAAGGCACAGGGGTTTCGCTCATTTCAGGTTCTCGGCGGCGGCTTCGAGGTCGGCGATGCTGCCCGACATGATCGTTCGCATGTGTTCGGTGATGTGTTCGACGGGCCAGTCCCACCAGGCCACCGCCAACAGCCGGGCGATGTCGTCGTCGCTGTAGCGGGTTCGGATGAGGCGGGCCGGATTGCCGCCGACGATGCCGTAGTCGGGTACATCGCTGGTGACCACGGAACCGGTGCTGATGATCGCGCCGTTACCGATCCGCACGCCGGGCATCACCGTCGCGCCGTTACCGAACCAGACGTCGTTGCCGACCACGGTGTCCCCTCGGCTCGGCAGTCCGGTGAGCAGGTCGAAGTGTTCCGACCACGAGCCGCCCATGGTGGGGAAGGGGAATGTCGACGGACCGTCCATGCGGTGGTTGGCGCCGTTCATGATGAACCGCACTCCGGTGCCCATGGCACAGAACTTTCCGATGATCAGCTTCTCGGGCCCGTAGTGATACAGCACGTTGCGAGTTTCGAACGCGGTTGGATCGTCCGGGTCGTCGTAATAGGAGAACTCCCCGACCTCGATCAGGGGAGAGGTGACCAGCGGCTTCAGCAGCACCACGCGCGGCTGGCCGGGCATCGGGTGCAGCACGGTCGGGTCCGCGGGCATCGGGGCGGGTTCGGTGGGCACAGCGAAACTCCTTCGGTGCGTGGGTGATCGGGTATCCGAGGACTTCAGACGGAGGCCGACGCCCGTAGGGCGAGGTGAGCGCCTCGCCAGCGTGCGCGCATCCGACGATCATGGCTGACGATTACGAGGGCACCCCGGTATTCGGCAAGGGCGGTTTCGAGCTCCTCGACCAGGCCCGGAGAAAGATGGTTGGTCGGCTCGTCGAGCAACAGGACATCGACAGGTTCGGTGACCAGGCGAGCCAAGGCGAGGCGCTGGCGCTGCCCGGTGGACAGGTTCGCGACGTTCGTCGTGAGCTGGACGCGGTCGAACAGCCCCAGCGACAACAGTCGTTCGGCGTGCTGATCGGCTTCACCCGTGCGACCGCGGGCGAAGGCGGCCAGCAGCGTGTCTCCGAGTTCGGCGGGCCGCGGGTCCTGCGCAAGGTAGCCGACCCTGCCATGGCGGGCGACAGCGCCGCTGTCCGGAGCGAGTATGCCCGCCAGTACGCGCAGCAGGGTGGTCTTGCCCGCCCCGTTCGGACCGCTGATCAGCAGACGGTCACCCACGGCGACCCTGACGCTCGTCGGTTCGAGCCGGTCGGCGACGGCGATGTCGGTAGCGTCGAGCACGACGCCGCGCGCACGGCCGGACCGCAGTGCGGGCGCGAAACGCAGCGGTTGCGGCGGCGGTGGCACCGGGTCCGCGAGGAGGCGGCGCAGCCGTTCCTCCGCGTTGCGGACCCGGCTGGCCAGCGACTGCTGCACCCGTCCGCCGGCCCGGTCGTAGGCCATTTTGTTGTTGTCTTTCATCGCCCGGCCCGGTGCGACATGGCGGGCGCTGGTGGCGGCGACCTCGCGGAGCCGGTCGGTGTCGGACTGCCATTGCGCGTGAGCCTGCACCCACCGCTGTCGCATCGCCGCCTTCTCGGTCAGGAATCCCGAGTAGCCGTTGCCGTAGCGAATGATGCGCTGGAGGTCCGCGTCGACCTCCAGCAGGCTGGTCGCGACCCGCTCGAGAAAGACCCGGTCGTGGGAGACCATCACCGTGGTGCCGCGACGGGTGCGCAGGTGATCTTCGAGCCAGGTCAGGGCATCGTCGTCGAGATGGTTGGTCGGCTCGTCCAGTAACAGAACTTCGGAACCGGCCGCCAGCACCGCGGCCAGGCGCAGCCGGACCTGCTCGCCGCCGGACAGTTCGCCGATCGTGCGGTCGCGATCCACCAGGCCCAATCCCAGTCCGTGTAAAGCCCGTTCCATCCGAGCGTCGGCGTCGTAGCCGCCGCGTAGTTCGAAAATGGTTGTCAGCTCGCCGTATTCGGCCATCCCGGACTCATCGTCCGCGGCCATCGCGGCCTCTGAACGGCGCATCCGCTGTTCGATCGTGCGGAGCTCGCTCATGGCCCGGTCGACAACCTCTTGGACGGTCATGTGTGGCGATAGCCGCTCGTCCTGGGCCAGGTAGCCGACGCCGCCGTCGGCCTGGATGACGATCTCGCCCTGATCGGGCTGTTCCCGCCCGGCGAACAGACGAAGCAGCGTGGTCTTGCCTGATCCGTTCTCGCCGATGATCCCGGTGCGTTCACCCGCGGCGAGCGAGCACGTCACCTCATCGAGTACTCGCCTGCCATGGAAGGACTTGCTGACCGCGAGCGCGGTGATCTGGGTTGGCATGTACACACTCCGAAGCGTTCGAGGACGACGTGGTCATGGGGGACCGCAGGGCCGGGTGAACACTTCGAATGAGCATCGGTAAACCTCACTAGTGCGACGTATGTTGCGTTAACATGGTGCCATAGCCTGCCCCATCGAGCAACCGGACTTCGACTTTGAGTTCTCTACCCCCTTTATCGGGCGAATCCCCGCCTCCCGCGCCCCGGTCCCGGCCGGGTGGCCGAACCGCCCGCATCCGCGATCAGGTCCTCGACGCGGTCCGAGCGGAGTTGACCGAGCACGGCTACGACGCACTCACCGTGGATACGGTCGCCGCTCGCGCAGGGGTGCACCGCACCACGGTGTATCGCCGTTGGCACGACGTCGGCGGCCTGCTCAGCGACGTCTTCGACGCGGCGACCGACATGGAGTGGCACCCCCGCGACACCGGTACTCTGCGTGGCGACCTGGCGGTGCTCAACCAGGAGATCCAGGATTCCCTGACCGAGGAGTCGTCGATCGCGGTGGCGCTGATCGCGGTGTCGTTCCGCTCAGATGAGGCCGCCCGAGCCCTACGGCGATTGTGGGAGGACCGATACACGCAGTCCGAGATCATCATTCAGCGAGCGATCCGACGCGGAGAGCTCCCGGCCGACGTCGACGCGCGTGCCCTGCTGATCGCTGCTACCGCCCCGATCTACCACCAGTTGGTGCTCCTGCGCACCCCACCCGACCCGCACCTCCCCGACCGCGCGGCCGCCAGTGCCGCGCTGGCCGCGTGCTCCGGCGCATTCATCGACCAGCGCTCAAACGGCGCCAACTGACCGAGTTCTGGGACATCTCGGGAACTGCGACCGGAAGTTCCGGCATCTTCACCGAGAGATACGCGAGCACCTTCGGAGCGAGCCTGCACCGGGTCGAAGTGTCCACTGAGGCAATCCGTCTGACCTGCCTTGCGCATCGGCTGCTGCCTGAGGACACAGACGCCGACATCGAGCCGTTCTTCGACTAGCGGCCCCGGGGCCACCCATGGCCCCGGGGCGAGTTCACTCAGTATCGGTCTACAGCGGGCGGAGTCAGGGTCGATCCCTCGAGTGGGCCGATCTGTGTCTCGAACGCCGTCTGCCAGGAACCGTCGGCGAACATCTCCTCGATCGCGTCGTTGATCTTGTTGCGGGTCTCCTGATCGCCCTTCTTCAGTCCGATGCCGTACTTCTCTTCGGTGAACGCCTCGCCGACCACCTTCATTTCGCCCGGCGCCTGCCCCGCGTAACCAGCGAGGATGATGTCGTCGGTGGTCACCGCGTCGACCGAACCGCTACGCAGCGCCTCGACGCACAGCGAGTAGGTGTCGAATTCCTGCAGCTGAACATCCTTGGCGTGATTGTCCTTGACGTTCTGCGATGGTGTGGAGCCCTTGACCGAGCAGAGCTTCTTATTGCCGTTGAGCGACTCGACCCCGACGATGTCGGTGTTGTCCGACCTCACCAACAGGGCCTGTCCTGCCACGTAGTAGGGCCCGGCGAAGTCGACGCTCTGCTTGCGCTTGTCGGTGATCGAGTAGGTCGCGACGATGAAGTCGACCTGACCGTTCTCGAGCAGCGTTTCGCGCTGCGTCGACACTGCCTCTTTGAACGTGATGGCTTCCGGCTTCACGCCCAGCTTGCCCGCAACGTACTTCGCGACCTCGACGTCGAATCCGCTGTAGGAGCCGTCCTTGTTGCGCAGGCCGAGACCCGGCTGGTCGAACTTGATGCCGATGGTCAGTTTGCCCTCCCGCACGTGATCAGCTGCGGACGCGGTGTCGCTGCCACCACCGCAGGCGGTAGCAGCGAGGGCCACGGCGACCGCCCCTATGCCGAAGCGGAGCACACGGTTGATCCTCATCGAATTCACTTCTCTCTCGTGGTGACCCGCCAGGCACGGTCGGACGCTTGGACGTTGGTGGCACGCATCTTTCCGACAGAATCCCAGGCCCGTATCGAATGCCTTCCCTCCAGTGGGAATTGATTGGTCGCTGCAGGTCGGGCCACACCGATGTGTCAGCCTCGCCTGGTAGACAGTGTTCGCCGTCGAAGACTGAACCAGGGAGGTGGGCGAGATGCCCCGCGAGTTGGCAGAGCTTTCTTATGCGAGCTATTTGAAGCCGCTGGAAGGTGGGCTCGAGCAGGAGGGCGACTACGACTGCGTACAGGTGAGCGGCGCGGACATCGATGATGTCGAAGCGGGCCACGCCCGGTTCTCCGAGACGGTTTTCACCTCGATGTCGATCACTCGCGGCAGCATGCGGTATTCGCGGTTCTCGGACGTGTGGATGCGCCATGTGCGCTGGGTCGGTACCGAATTGGCCGATACGTCATGGCAGGACGCGGAGCTGGTCGAGGGTGCCATGTCGGGGGTGGACGCGGGTGGGTCGAACTTGCGGCGCGTTCGGTTCGAGGGCTGCAAGTTCGACTCGGTGAACTTCCGTCGTGCGAAGTTCCGCGACGTGTCGTTTGTCGATTGCGTGTTGCGGCACACCGATTTCGGTGACGCGGAGCTGACCAATGTGACCTTCCCTGGAACCGTGGTGCAGGGATTGCTGTTGAACAGCGCGCGCCTGAAGAAGTTCGACCTGCGTGACGCGGTGAGTATCAGCATCGCTGACGGCCTCGACGCGTTGCGCGGTGCGACGATCAGCAGCCGTCAACTGCTGGACCTGGCCCCCGACTTCGCCCGCGCGATCGGCATCAACGTCGTCGACAGCTGACCTCGCGCCGCGTATCACCGCCGCGTCGACGGTGCGGGACGTTCGGTGGTTCCCGGCTTGACGGTCGGGTGTTTCGGCCGATAGGTACGGTGGACTGTGGAGAATGCTTGCGCCGCACTATGTCTCAGCGAGTAGAGGTATTCGCGGCGTCGCCACGGAATGCGGCGGTGTTGGCCGCGCACCACGCGGCGAAAGTCCGGGGCCTACGGCCGAGCATTCGCTCTACGGTGTCGGTGCGAAGCCCGACCGTATCGGCGCGCATGAGCGCAAACCCCTCGGCGACGGCGGCAGCAAGGGCTGGGGGGGCGCCGTTGGGAAAACGGGAGCGCACAGCTTCTTCGGGTGTGCGGATCGGACGGACTTCGATGGTGCGACCGAGCGCGGTTGCGAGCGTCCGCACCTGCTCGGTGACTGTGAGCGCCTCGGCGCCGGTGAGCACGTATTCGGTATTCTCATGGCTGTTTTCGGTCAGGATGCGCGCCGCGACGGCGGCGATATCGGCGGGGTCGATCGGCGCGTAGCGTCCGGGGCCGACGGGATCGAGGACGAATCCTTCGTCGCGAATGCTCGCCACCCATTCGAGTGCGTTCGTCATGAAGCCGCCCGGACGCAGGATCGTGGCGGAAATGCCGCTGGCGCGGACGATTTCCTCCCGCGCGTGGTGCCAACTGCCCATCGCGGGTATGGGATCCCCGAGCACATTGATGGAGGACAGGTGCACGACGCGGCGTACGCCTGCCTGTATCGCGGCCGCGACCGCGTGGGTGGTCTGCTCCGTACCGATGCCAGGAGTCAGCAGAAACAGGGTGTCGACACGATCGAAGGCGGTCGGCAAAGTGTCGGGCTTATCCAGATCGCCGACGACGCGGGCGATGCGATCGGGTAACCCGGCAGCACGCGCCGGGTCGCGGACCAGCATCCGGAATGCGGCACCACGCGCATCGAGTTCGCGGACCAGTTCCCGCCCCACATTTCCGGTGCCTCCGGTAATCAGTATCATCACTTCTCCCAGTTCATTAGCCGACTATCGACTGCCGGAGCAGAACGTTAGCCGGTTAATGATTAGCCGTCAATCGACCTGCCACTCGACCATGGAGACCGCAATGCCCGAGTTCTTGGACCTACACAGCAAGACAACGAAGGCTTTGCGCGCGGTGGCCGACGCCGGCATGCGACGGCACGGGCTGCACCTGGGACAGAACCACCTCCTTGCCGCGCTGTGGGAGCAGGACGGACAGACACCCGGTGAACTGGCCGCCGCGGCGAACGTCACGACACCCACCATCGTCAAGATGGCCACCAGGATGACCGACGCCGGTCTACTGATCCGTCAGCGCGACGACCGTGACAACCGCCTGGTCCGCCTCTGGCTCACCGCCGCGGGCCGTGATCTCCGCGAGCCGGTCGAGGCCGAGCGGCGATCGCTGGAGGAAGCGGTCACCGCTGATCTCACCGAAGCCGAACGTGCTCACCTACTGAGCGCGCTGGCGAAAATCCACCGCGCCGCAACGAATTTGCACGGTCCCGGGGTATGAGGGCCTACCGACGCGTCGGTGGCATGCGCACCGAGGTTCATCCCAGGACTGGGAATCGAGGGTCCGCGGTGTCGACCTGGCCGATGTTAGAACGGATCGGGTGCAAAGCTTTCGTACCGCAACCTGTGCTGGCTTCGGGCACCCCGAGTTCACTCTGGTTTTCAGAGAGGAACCACCAACACCCAACACGGTGGGCTGGATGCTGGACCATTTACAGGATGCCGTAGCCGATGGCACCCGTTTCGTACCCGGACAGACAATCGAAATCCGATGGCGAACGCTACGGATCATCGAACGTGATGATCGGACGCTCGGGGTCGAAGAGCGTGTCGCGGAGGATATTTGGGAAGAGCACGTCGACCAGGCGCTGGGCGATCTGTGGTATCAGGTCGAGGCCGCCGCGAAACTCGGCTTGCCAGAGGACCCGGACTCCGTCACCGAGGATCAGATCACAGCCGTCCAGACCTGTGCTTTCGAAGCCTCGACGTTGATTCTCAACCGTCTCGGTGCGGACTCGCCGCAATACGGTGGCTGGGCAGCCAATTGTGGAGACGATCACGAGCACGCGGACTGGTCGTTCATGGAGTTGTTTCAGCTATCGGCAAAGCTGCCGTTCGTCGCCCAATTTCTAGCTCTGCCACCGGGGACCGGGCTGGTCATCGAGCGTCACGCGGTTGGCCCGACCGGCGGTGTTGTGGCCGAGGTGGCGCACAACGACACACTGCTGACCCCGGACGATGGGCTGTATTTCGGTCCGGAACCCATAGCAGTCACCCCTATTCCCATGGCGCACTCTGCGATTGGCCAGATCGGTGAGGGTTTGTATTGTACGGGGATAGGCGATCAGCACGGGCATCCCGAGATCGTTGCTCGCCTCACCGAGCCTGCGATACCAGGGGCTGCCGGTCCATTGGTGCAGTGGATATTGGACGATCTGCAAGATTCGATCGCCGTGGGAACTCGGTTCGAACCCGGTCAGACGATCCGCGTCGGGTGGCGGACCCTGCGTGTTATCGAGCGGGCCGATGGGATGCTCGGCCTGCAAGAACGGGTCGACGCCGATACCTGGGACGAACATGTCGAACAGACCCTGCGTGACACGTGGTACCACAAAGAGGTCGCGGCAAGCCTCGGCCTGGCACGACGGCTGATGTTCCCGGCCGAAGAGCAGTATGTGGCCGTTGCCGAATGCGTAAACGAGACGATGCCCGCGCTGGTACTGAGCCGTGAGGAAACCGACGACCCGGACTTCTCCGGCTGGATGGTCAGCTGCCTGCAAGATCACGACCATGGAGCGTGGTCGGTGCGATCGGTCTGGGACCTTTCGGACTCGATGCCCTTCGCCACCCAGTTCCTCGCACTCCCGGTGACCACATCGGTTGCCATCGAGGCGCCCCACACAACCTCCACCGGCCGCATCCGCGTCCGCGTCCTACTCGACGGCCGCCATCTCATCCCGAAGCCCGGCTCCTACCTGTCCACACTCAACGACGATCATTGATCCGATTCGCACCCGGGTTGGGCGGCCCGATGCACGGTTGACGACCCGAGTCACCCGACTGTTGACCGTGATGCCCCGTGGGCCGAGCTCCTTGGCCAGCACGCGAACCAACTCTTCGCTTGCGGCTCTGCTCGCGACAAGACCAACGTCACCGGCATGGTGGATCGGCTGGAGCGCCGTGGATTCCTCGCGAGGGAGACCGATCCCGCAGACCGAGCGCACCGGCAGCATCGGAAACCGTTGCCGCCGTGGCCAGGTCGGTCCATTCGAGATCAATGAGTCTTCCGGCATGATGTCTCGGTGGACAAACTTCTGGTGCTGGTCAACGGATTGCCGGGCTCGGGCAAGTCAACGTTGGGCCGGTCATTGGCTCACACGCTGAGTGCTCAATTCCTGTCGAAGGACATCGTGAAAGAGGCCCTGGCCAGTTGCGTCGACAATGCGCTCGCGATCCCCGCAATCGGCGGGATCGCGATGGACGCGCTGTGGGCGCTGGCGCGGGCAACGCCGGAGACTGTTGTCATCGACTCGTGGTGGTTCAAACCACGCGACCTGCAATTCGCCGAGGCCGGTATCGAGCGAACCAGAGCCGACTGTGCTGTGGAAGTCTGGTGCGACATCCCGGCCGAGGTAGCGAAGGCCCGCTACGCGAGCAGGCGCCGTGCCGCGCTGCATCAGGACGAACGGCTCCTGGCCGACGACTGGGCGATATGGGCCGAGCGGGCAGAGCCACTCGGACTTTTGCCCACCGTCGTCGTCGACACGACCCAGCCGGTCGACTGCGCCGAGCTCGCGGAACGAATCAAGCTCGCCGCAGTTTCTTGACCATCTTGTCAGTACTCCTTGCGGTGCGGGACGAACTCCAGGGTCAGCAGTGCCGCAGCGGCGAAAAGGACCTCGCGCCAGCGGATGAGTACGAAGCGCTGGTCGGACATGGCGCGGAACTTGCGCAGGAATCGGTAGAGCGATTCCAGTCGGATCAGGGGATCACCAAGGTGCACAAGAACATAGATCAGCCTGGCGGTGCGGGAACGGTCCTTGTCGGCGAACAGTTCCGGGAAAGGAGCGAACGCCAAGGAGATGCGTTGGATGCCCTCTTCGCGCGCGTAGTCGATCAAATCGAGGATCATCCGTTCGTCGAGGCCGTTCGGAGCGTCCCTGCGCCGCCACGGAACATCGAGGCTCAGTTCGCGGCCTCGGTCTGACACGCCATAGCGCTGGAACCCGGCGACTCGCCCGTCGCTGTCGCGGGCGATCACGACGAGGATGCCGGGGTTTCGGCCGTCGAGCAGGTGATCGAGGATCATCGAGAAGCCGCGGGTTTGCCTGCCGTGATGCCAGTCGTCGACGATCGCGAGCAACTCGGCGCGCAGCGGCTCGCTCAGGGTGGCTTCGCTGAGCACCTGCGTGCTCACGCCGAAGTTGTGGGTGCGGCTGACGGCTTGGCGCAGATTGCGGTACTTGCGCCCGACCATCGCGAAACGGTCCACCTCGATCACCACATCGCGCCCGACCGGGATGGCACGCAGCCCGCGATGTTCGATCGCGCGATACCGCCACAGTGCCGCCAGTTCGGGACTCGCGCCGAGCACCGCGATCCGCCAACCGTTGTTGGCCGCGAATTCGGAGAACTCCGAGAGCAATTCGGCGAACGCGGCACGCTCGCCGATCGGATCGCCCGCTACCGCCGCGATACCGAATCGGGTGCGATAGGCGATCGCCGCGGACGAGTTCGCGTTGAAGAAGTAGCTTTTCGACGAATGTAGTGCGAATGCGGCGAGCGGATCGCGCTCGGTGCGCCCGACCAACTCGGCCACCCGATACAGCTGCTGTGGCTGCGGCCTGCTCGATTGCGGCAGCATCAGGATCAAGCCGGTCGAGGCGAGGAAGACGAATCCGAAGCCGGGATGGGAAGCGCGGTAGGCGGTATTGGCCGCGGCGAGCACGAACACCGCGATCGTGAGATGCGGCAAGGTGATCGGCCTGCGCAGGTGCAGACCGCGGACCACGAACAATCCGGCGATCGACGCGGCGATGAACCAGCCGCGGTTGACGCCGTCCTGCGCGGCCAACCCCGCCTCGTACACCAGCACCGCGCTCAGCAGCAGCAATGCGATGGTCAGAATGGGCCGGACCGCGGGCGTCGCGCTGAAGGTGGTCTGCCGGTACCCGGCAAGCGTGGTCAGGCTTCGCGCCGCCGTCTGCCGCTCCTCAGTCACGCCCGTACCCGATCAGGCCTAGTCGGGCCCGCGTCCGCGGCACGCTCACGAACAGGTTCCCCATATGGTCCTCCCTATGATCCCGTACCAACCCACACTATGCCGAACACGTGACAGGATCCCGAACATTCCTTCGCCACGGAAACGGTTTTTGTCGGTGCCGCGCGCGAAGCGTGTTCCGGGGCGGGTCAGCGCCATGATCCGCGCGGCCGGAGATAGCCCGTTCCTCGTGCGCGAACGGGACGCGGTCCTGGTCACCGCCCATCGAGCGATGGCTGCGGCAAATGCTGAATCACCGCTGTTGACCTCGTGTCCGAGACAGTGCGGGACGATCTATAGACAACACTGTTCACTTACGCCTATCGTCATGACCCATGACGAAGTTCGGCGGCAAGAGCTGCCTGATCACCGGGGCCGCAAGCGGCTTGGGTCGCAGCATCGCGCTGGCGGTCACGGCCAAGGGCGCCTCGGTCATTCTGACCGATATCGACGCCGAAGGACTCCGGCGGACCGCGGCCGAGGTGCAGGCCGAGGGCGGCACCGTGCACCTCGCGGCGCCTGCAGATGTGAGTGATTACGACGCCGTGGTCGCACTGGCGGCCGAGGCCCACGCACAGGTCGACAGCGTGGACATCGTGATGAATGTGGCGGGTATCGCCACCTGGGGCGCGGTGGACCGGCTCACCCACACGCAGTGGCGGCGGACCATCGACATCGACCTGATGGGCCCGATCCACGTGATCGAGGAGTTCGTGCCGCGCATGATCGAGGCGGGTAGCGGCGGTCACCTGCTGAATGTGTCCTCGGCCGCGGGATTGTTCGGCCTGCCATGGCACGCGCCGTACAGCGCGGGCAAATTCGGTCTGCGCGGTGTCTCGGAGGTACTGCGTTTCGATCTGCGCCGCCACGGCATCGGTGTCAGTCTGGCCGTTCCCGGCGCGATGGCGACACCGATGGTCGACAGCGTCGATATCGCAGGTGTCGATCGCGCCGACGCCACCATGCAGCGCGCCATCGGGCTGTTCATGCGCCACGCTGTCACTCCCGACGCCGCGGCGCGCTCCATCGTGCGCGGCGTGGAACGCAATCGGTATCTGGTCTACACCTCGGCCGATATCCGGGTCGGGCACTGGGCACAGCGATACTTCCCACCCTCCTACAACCTCGCCATGCGCGGCATGAACTGGGCGATGAATCGCTATCTCGACCAGGAAGTCGAGGTCGGCACACGCTGATCGATGCCAACTGAGCTATCAGGTGGTGCGCGAGCGCGACAGCGCTGACCAGTTGATCTTGCGTGCCGGGACCGCCGTAGCGTGGCCGGTATGAGTGAGCGACTAATTGTCATCGGCGGCGACGCGGCGGGCATGTCGGCGGCGTCGCAGGCACGCAGGCTCAAAGGTGCCGACGAACTGGAGATCGTCGTCTTCGAGCGTGGGCACTTCACCTCCTTCTCCGCGTGTGGAATCCCGTACTGGGTGTCGGGGGATGTGTCCGAGCGCGACGATCTGATCGCCCGTACCCCCGAGGAACATCGGTCCCGGGCTATCGATCTGCGGATGCGGACCGAGGTCGTGGAGATCGACGTCGCGGGCGGCCGGGTGCGCGCCCGCGACTTGGAGTCCGGCGCCGAATCATGGACGGACTACGACAAACTCGTGATCGCCACCGGCGCGCGGCCGATCCGGCCACCGCTGCCGGGGATCGACGCACCCGGTGTGCACGGTGTGCAGACCCTGGACGACGGCCAGGCGCTGATCGAAACCCTCGGCCGGACCGAAGGCAAGCGGGCCGTCGTGATCGGTGCGGGCTACATCGGTGTGGAGATGGCGGAGGCCCTGATCAAGCGCGACTATGCCGTCACGATGGTCAATCGCGGCGACGAACCGATGTCCACCCTCGACCCGGATATGGGCGCGCTAGTGCGTACCGCGATGTGTGGCATGGGCGTCGAGATCGTCAGCGGGGCCGAGGTGACCGAGATCCGTACCGGCCCCGACGGGCGGGTGAATGCGGTGGTCACCGTGGACGCCGAGTATCCCGCCGATGTGGTGGTGCTCGGCATCGGCGTGCACCCGGAGACCACCCTCGCCGCGACCGCGGGTCTGCCGTTGGGCAAGCACGGCGGCCTGCTCACCGATCTGGCGATGCGGGTGCGCGGCCAGGACAACATCTGGGCGGGCGGTGACTGTGTGGAGGTACTCGACCTCGTATCCGGTGTGGAACGCCACATCGCACTCGGCACGCACGCCAACAAACACGGCCAGATCATCGGCTCGGGCATCGGCGGCGGATACGCGACGTTCCCGGGCGTCGTCGGCACCGCGGTGAGCAAGGTGTGTGATCTGGAGGTCGCCCGAACCGGGTTGCGCGAGAAGGAAGCTCGCGCGGCAGGCTTGCAGTACGTGACGGTGATTATCGAGTCGACCAGCCGTTCGGGCTACTACCCCGGCGCCGCGAAGATGACGGTGAAGATGTTGGCCGAGCGTCGCACCGGACGCCTGCTCGGGGTGCAGATCGTCGGCGGGGAAGGGGCGGGCAAACGGGTGGATATCGCGGCGGTCGCGCTCACCGCGCGCATGACGGTCGAGCAGATGACGGCACTGGATCTCGGCTACGCGCCGCCCTTCTCGCCGGTATGGGACCCCGTGCTGGTGGCCGCGCGCAAGGCGGTCACGGCCGTCCAACAGCGGGGTTAGGCGTACCTCCGCCTTCGCTCCGGCCGTGCGCGAGTGCGTACCTCGGCTTTCGCTGCGGCCGTGCGCGAGTGCGTACCTCGGCTTTCGCTGCGGCCGTGCGCGAGTGCGTACCTCGGCTTTCGCTGCGGCCGTGCGCGAGTGCGTACCTCGGCTTTCGCTCCGGCCGTGCGCGAGTGCGTACCTCGGCCTTCGCTCCGGCCTTGCGTTAGTGCGTACCAGCGCCTTCGCTCCGGCCGGTCGAAGGAAACGGTGCGTCGCTCGGAGCTGACGGGCTGGGCCGAATACGGTTACTGCGCTTCGCATTCTCGCTTTTTCTGGCGGTATTTATCGTCGCTGGAGGTGTTCCGCATCCGGCGCGACTGCGCGTGATCTCGCGCCGGGCACGAACAACTCGAGGGCATCGGGCATCGAGATATCGGGCTGGACGGCGGCCCCGCACAACGCAGCGACTTCGCCTGCGCGCCACCGGCCGATCCCGGCCATGACATGTTGGCGGCGGGCCCGGTTGAGCATGTCGAGAGCGGACTCGGTCAGCTCGGTGATGCCCTTGTCGTTCGGGACGGGGGCCGGGACGGCCGCTCCGGCCTCGTCGCGCTGTCGGCTGGGCTTGTAGAGATACTTCTTCGCAACCATCAAGTGGGCCGCCGACAATCGCGCGTTCAGCTCTAGCAGCAGGTAGCACTCGCCGAGTGATGGATGCCGACCTAGCGTCGCCGCCACCTCGGGGTCGGGCAGGGCGTTCAGGTCTGCCGTGCAGAGTCCGGCCTCGTCCAGCAAGACCCTGGGCAGCGAACGTCGTGCCGCGGCCTCGGTGACTACCTGCCGCTCGCTCGCCAGCAACCCGGCGTGTATCCGCTCGACGTGGCGCGTGTAGCCGGGCATCTGGATGCCGGTCATCAGGTCGCGCAGGATGAACTGAACGTCCTGTGGGCCGCTCGGCGGGACATCACCCTGGTCCCAGTGCACCGCATACTGGCGAAAGACATCCACGAAGTGAGCCACTGACAGAGATCCGCGGTCGTCGCCTCGATGGAAGTCCAGTAATAGCCGCCGAACACCTGCCAGCATCAGCCGTGCCGTGGCGAATCGCTCGGCGAGCTCACCGTGGCCCATGGTGGATGTCCCACCGGTCCATATCGGTTGCAGGGCCACATTGGCGGCCAGTTCGAGTGTCTCACAGCGCTTGAACAGCTCGATGATCAGCGTTTCGCCGATCTCTGCGGTGTAGGTGCGAATATGGCCGTCATCGAACACGCTGGGTTCTGTGCAGATGCGGCTGCCGCCCGAATATGCGCTCATCTCCGGCGCGTTCCAACGGATCAGGGACGCATAGGCATCCCGATTCGGGTGGCCGGTACCCGAACCGGTGACGAGGGCATTGAAGTAGGCCCGGAACGGTGTCCCGTTTGCGCCGACTCGGAGTCCTCGTAGGCTGTGGCCCGGATCGTGCCGTGCCAGGTCCAAATCCTGCTGCTGGCAGTAGCAGGCGACCGAGGATCCGATAATGCCCAACTCGACGATCAGTCGTCGGGCGGCGCCGACGTCGATGTCGGCCGCCGACGGCAAGTGGGCAAGTGCCTGGTTAGCAAGGCCGGTGAAGGCGAACGCGTCCAATGAGCCCGCGATGACACGAGAGCCGAGAGTGGGAAGCACGTCGAGTACCCAGGCCGAGAACTCACCGTCTGGCTTCAGTGCAGAATGTTCGTAAACCGCTTGTGCCACGGTGGTATTCCTGTCGCCTAAATAACGACCTTGTCGCTGTCGTGGCTTGCGGTAAGTCAACGCGCCGATACCGAGGCAAGATCCTGATCTTCGTCGGCTCATCCTGCCCTTACCAGAACAAACCACCCTCCCCGTTTGCGGGAAGTCGTCCAGGGTCACCAAATTCGGCGGTGGTCGGAATCAATCATCTAGAGCGCGTACGGCGTACGGTTGCGCCCATCAGGCGTCAGGCGGTTTGGCGATAGACCACGGCGACCGGGATGACGCGGTCGGTGTTGGCTTGGTACTCGGCGAAACCGGGCAGGATCTCGACCATCCGCGCGTAGAGCGCGTCGCGTTCGGCTCCGGTGACGAACTCTGCCTTGGCCTGGTACTTCTCGGTGCCGATCTCCACGGTGAGCGCCGGGTTCGCGCGCAAGTTGTGGTACCAGGCGGGGTTCTTGTCCGAGCCGCCGTTGGAGGCGATGATCACGATCCGTTCGCCGTCGGGCAAATAGACGAGCGGGTTGAGGATCTGTCGTCCCGATTTTGCGCCGGTGGTGGTGATGAGCACCATGTGCGCCTGCTCGAACATGCCACCGACCTTGCCATCGTTCGCTCGGAATTCGTCGACGATCTGCGCATTGAAGTCGTTCATGTTGTCCCGTCTGTTCGGTTGCTTTCTTGCGCCAACACTGGAGCGGGTTCGAGAATTCCAGCCCCTGATGCGACGGGCAGCAAAGTGGAACAGGCTCCCGTAATATCGCGATCGAAGGCACCCGCCGGGTGGATGAAGGGGGGCGGTGTGGGAGTTCGTCTACCGGCGACCGTGGGCAAGGGGGCACTGTGGTTGCGGCGATTCGCCGCGACAACTCCCGGTGCGATCGGTGCGGTGCTGGTCATCACCGTTGTGCTGTGCGTGTTTTCGGGGTTCATGTGCGCTGATCAGTTGAGCGACAAGATCACTCGGCGCTATATCGTGCTGGAGCGGACCGAGCCGCTGGCCTACGCGGCGCAGAGTCTGTACGTCGCGCTGTCGGCCGCCGACGCGTCCGCTGCGGCAGCCTTTCTCTCGGGCGGGATCGAATCGCCGGAGGTGCGCGGGCGGTATCAACAGTCCCTTGCCGACGCGGCGGGCGCACTCGCCGAGGCCACCACCGGCGCCTCCGACGCGCAGACCCGATCGATCGTCGCGCGCGTCTCCGCCGACCTGCCCGCTTACACCGGGTTGGTGGAGGCCGCGCGAGCCAACAACCGGCAAGGGTTCCCGGTCGGCTCCGCCTACTTGCGCGAGGCATCGACCTTGATGCAGAACTCCTTGCTGCCCAATGCCGAACAGCTCAGCGAGAACCGTTTCGCCGCGGTACGACAGGATCAGGACGATATCGGTGCACTGCCGATGAAGAGCATCGCCTTGCTGCTCTCGACGTTGATCGCCTGCGGCGTCGGCTCTGCGGTGCTGCTGCGGCGGACCAATCGGCGGATGAATCTCGGTGTGGCCGCCTGCGCGGGGGCAACCGCGGTCGTATTGCTGTGGTCGGTGATCGCGACCTTGGTCGCCGCGACCGATGTGGACACTGGAAAATCCGGGGCGAGCACTCGGTTCGAGACGCTGGCGCAGGCCAGGATCCTCGCCCAGCAAGCCCGAAGCGACGAAACCCTTCAGCTGATCACCCGCGGCGACATCACCGCAGGTGAGGCGGATTTCGCCGAGCACACCGCCGCGCTCGGCGACCGGCTGGCGAGCACGATCGGGCCGGATTCGGCTGCGGCACAGGCGCTCTCGAAGTGGCGGACCGGGCACGGGCGCCAGAAGGACGCCTACGAGGCGGCCAACTATCCCGCGGCCGTGGCACAGGCCATCGGTTCCGCACCCGATAACTCGGCCACCCGATTCGCCGACCTCGATGGCGCATTGCGCGACGAACTCGCCCAGGTCCGCAAGGAGCTACGCGACGGAGTCGATTCCGCGGGTGGCTCATTGGCGTTCAGCCCGTCGGGCACCCTGCTCCTGATGGTTGTCGCGGCGTCTGCGGTGACTGTCGGATCGTGGTCGCGGCTGAAGGAGTTCCTGTGAACACGAGGCTGCTGCTGGCCGCGACGTTGGTCGGCGTGAGCGCACTGGTGACCGCCTGCGGTTCGGGCACAAGGGTTCCGGATCCGACCAGGGTTGCGGCGGTGATCCCACAGCCGGATCTGGTAGAGATCACCACCGCGCCGGGTTCCGAGTCCGACGACAGCTGCAATCCCGAGGTCAGTCTGCGGCCTGGGCCGCTGCCGAGGCCGGGTGCCATGCCGCCGGGATCGCCGATGGCCGCGATCGTCGCGAACGGTCGCGTGCGGGTCGGTGTGGATCAGAACACCTACCTCTTCGGCTTCCGCAATCCGACTACCGGCCAGCTCGAGGGATTCGACATCGATATCGCACGGGAGATCGCCCGTGCTCTGTTCGGTGACCCGGACAAGATCGAGTTGCGTTCGGTCGCTGCCGCGGATCGCATCACGGCTTTGCGCGACAAACAGGTGGATGTCATCGTGCGCACCTTCTCGGCCACCTGTGAGCGCCGCAGGGACGTCGACTTCTCCGCAGTGTATTACCGTGCGGGGCAACGCATTCTCGCGCCGGCGAACTCGGGTATCAAGACCTCCGCCGACCTCGCGGACAAGGTCGTATGCGTCACCAGGGGCACCACCGCGCCCGGGCCATTGTTCGGACTGCCCAAGAGACCGACCATCGTGGGCGCTGGCAACTGGACCGACTGTCTTGCCGCGCTACAGCAGGGCAACGTCGACGCCATCAGCGGCGATGATCCGATCCTGTTCGGACTCGTCGCACAGGATCGCAATCTGGAGGTCGTGGGGGAGGAAATCGGCACCGGCGCCTACGCGGTCGGTATCGCACAGGGCAACCCTGAGCTGGTTCGTTTCGTCAACGGCGTGCTCGAGCGCATACGGACCGACGGCACCTGGCAGCGCGTCTACAACGCCAGACTCAGCCCGCTCGGCACCTCGCCGGGCCCGCCCGTACCCCGGTACGCGGAGTGAGTGCGGCGACTATGCAGCCGCTCACTGTCGTCCAGATAGACCGCGAATTAGCAGCCCGCACAGCGGAACTCGACGCCATCGCCGCCACGCTGCTGGAGTTGGACAAACATCCCGGACATACGCTGCTGCGCCGCTTTCCGCCGAGCGGACTGACCGGGCAGCGTTGGCAGCCTGTGCGCGAGGCGCTGGCGTTGATGTGGGAGGACTTCGGCACGCTCCGCTCAATATTGGATTCGGCGCGGACGGTGCGCGGCGATCGCGCCAGGCTCGACGATGGTGAACTGGCCGAGGTGACCAGATTGTTGCGTGGGCGTCCCTACGAGGTTTCGCGCACGCCGATACCGATGGCGCAACGTTCGCTCACCGGCCCGAGCGAACAGGTCCTGTTCGTCGGGCTCGCCGATACCGTGGACCGTATGCGGGCCACTTTCCCGGAGATCGCCGAATTCCTCGACGCGGTCGACGCGGTCAACTCCCGGATCATGTCGGGCCTCACGCCATTACAGGAAGCGCTGGACAAGACGGGCGTGGCTGCGGTCGGCGAGTTGAAAGCGATCGAGCGCGGCATCGCCGAACTGTTGAGGCGCTCGGCCACCGACCCGCTCGCGCTGACCGCGCCCGAGATCGACGCGCGCATAGCCGAATTGACCGGCAAGCTGCGCCACCAGTCCGCCGTCCTCGCCGAACTCGCTGCGATGAAAGCCGATTGGCCGGCCGCGATCGCTCAAACGCGTGCCAAGTGGGAGGTGTTGCACGACACCCGCGAGCACGCCGCGCAGGCCCGGGCGGAGGTCGAGCGCACGATTTCGGCGGGCCCGCTGCCGGTGCCCGTCGACAACACCGCGGCGCTCGGCACCCAACTGGAGGCACTGTCGGCCAATCCCGGTGCGACCGCGGCACTCCTGGCGCTGCGCCGCCGGATTGCCGAGGCCATCGCGGACGCGAGTACCGCCCAGCAGTTGGCGCAGGGACTACTCGATCGACGTGCCGAACTGCGCGGCCGGTTGTCCGCCTATCAGGCCAAGGCGGCCCGCCTCGGAGTCGGCGAGGATCGAGACCTGTTGTCCGCCGCGCAGATCGCTGCGGGCCTGCTCTCGCGCAAGCCGTGCGACCTGGCCGCCGTCACCCGGGCCGTCGCCGACTATCAGCAGCTCATCGGCGAGAAATCGGGGAGACGACCATGATCTGTCATGAGCCGGGGTGCGGCGGAGCCATCGAAGACGGGTACTGCGTGGTGTGCGGTACCGCGCCCGCCGAGGCGACCATGGTGTCGGAACACACTGCGTCCGTGCCCGATTCGGTGCCGACCGAGGACAGTGCGTGTGCCGAGCCCGGCTGCGCCGGCACCATAGTCGAGGGCTACTGCGACGAATGCGGCACCGCGCCCGCCGCCCGCACCGCGACCTCGGCGGCATCGTCGAGATCCACCGGCACCGCCCGGGCGTCCGGCCGCTCGGTGCGCACCGGCCGCTCCAGCTCCTCGAAGGCCAGCGTCCGCGGCCGACTCGGTGCGGGCATGGTCGAGGTGCCACGACTGCCACGCATCGACCCGACCACCGCGATCATGGCCGACCCCGAGGTCGCCGAGTCGAAGCGGTTCTGCGGCAAGTGCGAACAGTCGGTCGGCCGTGGCCGCGACGGTGAGCCCGGCAGGACCGAGGGCTTCTGCCCGAACTGCGGCACGCGATTCTCCTTCACCCCCAAACTGTCCAGGGGTGATCTGATCGGCGGCCAATATGAGGTGGCGGGTTGCCTGGCGCATGGTGGGCTCGGCTGGATTTATCTGGCGACCGACCGCAATGTCAGCGATCGCTGGGTGGTCCTGAAAGGCTTGTTGAATTCCGGCGACATCGACGCGATGGCGGCCGCGATGGCCGAGAAGCGTTTCCTCGCCGAAGTCGAGCATCCGAGCATCGTGAAGATTCACAACTTCGTCGAACACACCGGACCCGATGGCATCGCGGTCGGCTACATCGTCATGGAGTACGTCGGCGGCACCTCGCTCAAGCAGATCTTGCGCGCCCGTCGGGACACCGATGGCGGCTATCTGCCGCCCGCCCAGGCGATCGCCTACATTCTGGAAATGCTGCCCGCACTGGGCTATCTGCACTCCCTCGGGCTTGCCTACTGCGATTTCAAGCCCGACAACGTGATGCAGACCGATGAGCAGCTCAAGCTCATCGACCTCGGCGCCGTGATCGCCATGGACGATCAGGACAGCAATATCTACGGCACCATCGGATATCAGGCTCCCGAGATCGCCGAATCGGGGCCGACAGTCGCCACCGAGATCTATACGGTCGGGCGCACCCTCGCCGTGCTGGTGATGCAGGTGCCGCAGCGAGACGGGCACTTCGGCGACCTGCCGGCGCCCGCCACCGAAACGCTACTGGCGAAATACGATTCGCTGCACCGGTTCCTGCTGCGGGCCACCGACGCCGACCCGGAGGTGCGGTTCTCCTCGATGGAGGAGATGGCCGATCAGCTGACCGGCGTGCTGCGCGAAGTGCTCAGCGCCGATGACGCTGTGCCGCGACCGGGGATGTCGGCGTACTTCGGGCCGCCGCGGGCGGTGTTCGGCGCCGGCACACACGCCCTGGTGACACCGGGCGCCGTCGTCGCGGCGCTGCCGGTTCCGCTGGTCGACCCCGGCGATAGCGGGGCCGCGCTACTGGCCACCACCGTCGGTAGCACGCCGACGGAATTGGAGAGCGCTCTTGAGGCGGGACTGCGCTCGGTGCTCACCAAACGTGGTGAGTCGATGGAGATCCCGCTGCGACTGGTGCGCGCCGCGCTCGAGGTGGCAGATCCGGCCGAGGCCGAGCGTCGACTCGACGGTCTCGCCGAAACCCTGCCCGGCGATTGGCGATTGGCCTGGTACCGCGGACAGGCGCGGCTGCTCGCAGGCGATTTCGGTGCGGCACATACGGAATTCGACGCCGTCTACGCCGCGTTGCCCGGCGAGCCCGCACCGAAACTGGCGCTGGCGGCCGTCGCCGAACTGGCAGGGGCCGAGTCGGCCACCCGGGAGGCGTCGCGGTACTACGACACGGTGTGGCGCACCGATCATGCCTTCGCCAGTGCCGCATTCGGTCTGGCCCGCCTGCGCCAGGCGCGCGGCGACCGTCAGGGCGCGGTGGCGGTCCTCGATCAGGTCGACGTGGCCTCGGCGTTGTACACCGAGGCGCGGATCGCGGCGGTGGAAACCATGCTGGCCGGCCGCCCCTCGACCGAGCTGTCCGAACCGCTGCTGCGCGATGCGGGTGGCCGAGTCGAGCGGTTGCGGCTGGACTCCAAACATCGAGTGGCGCAGGTACGGATGCGGGTGCTCGACGCCGCCCTGACCTGGCTCAGCGCGGGCAAGGCGCCCTCGGTGCATGATCCGTTGCTCGGTGTGAGTCTGGACCAGGATGGGGTACGCACCGGATTGGAACGGTGCTACCGCGACCTTGCCCGCGAAAGCGACGACATGTGGACGCGTTTCGAGCTGGTGGATCGGGCCAACGCGATCCGGCCGAGGACAACGTTATGAGCGAGCGTAAGGAGCGAACCATCGATAAAGCGCCCGCGGGTGAAGTCACGAACGCAGGCAAGAACACCGCGGCCAGGTGTCCTGGCTGCGCGGTGAGTGTCATTGCGACCGACCGCTATTGCGAAGCCTGCGGTAGCGAGCTGGGATCGACGGAAAGGGAAAAGCCGCGCCGGATCGCATTGCCGCAGCCCGACCCGCAGGCGACAATGACGTGCGAGGGCTGCGGTGGGCTGCGCTACGACCCCGACGGTTACTGCCGTGACTGCGGGCAGTTGCGTCCGGAACCCGACCGATGCGAGGCGGATCTCGGCGCGGTGAGTGTGGTCACCGACCGCGGCATCGCACACGCGCGCAACGAGGACGCGGTCGCCGCGGCGGTTGTGCCGGGCCGAACGCCGTGGCAGCCCGCCTCGACGGTGGTCGTCGTCAGCGACGGAGTATCGACGTCGCAGAATCCGCAGGCGGCCTCCGGTGCCGCGGCACGCGCGGGAGTCGATGCCGCCGTCACCGCGCTCGGCGAGTCACGTTCCGACCAGGACGCGGTGATGGTGGGACTCGCGGCGGCCGCTGCGGCGGTGCGTGATATCGGCGAGTCCGATGACCACGCACCGTCGTGCACCTACGTCTCGGCGATCGTGCGCCGACTGAGCGACGGTACCGCGGAGATCACCGTCGCGAATGTCGGTGACAGCCGGGCATATTGGTTGCGCACCGACACTTCACAGGCCCGCGACGCCGCGCCGTCCCAACGGCTGTCGTCCGATGATTCCTGGGCGCAGGCGCTCGTCGACGCCGGTGCGATGGACGAGGCGGCCGCCATGAAAGACCCTCGCGCGCATACCCTGTTGCGCTGGCTCGGTGCGGACAGCGATTTGAAACCGTGGTCGGATTCCTGTGTGCGGACCCTGCGCACCACCGGCCCCGGCGTGCTGTTGCTGTGCAGCGACGGACTGTGGAACTACCAGTCCGACCCGGAGGTGTTGGCGGGCATGGCCACCGCCGCCCCCGCGATGCTCGCCGCGCGCGAGCTCGTCGACTTCGCGTTGCGCAGCGGCGGCGGCGACAACATCACCGTCGCGCTCGTTCCCGTCGGACAGCCGGGTAAGCCAGGAGAAGCGCAGTGAGTTCTGTTGACGGCAACGGTATTTCGGTAGCGATCGACCAGAACGAGTACCTGGCCGAGGGCGCGGGCACCGTCGATGCCGTTGTCACCGTCGAGACCGGGGCGGATTTCGTGGCCTCGGGTCCACCGCCGGATCGGGTGGAGATCCTCATCATCGACAGTTCGGGGTCGATGGGCACGCAACGGAAGTTCGACGAAGCGCGCAAAGCGACGCTCGCGGCGTTGGATGTGCTGCCCGACGGCACCAAGTTCGCGATCGTGCAGGGCACCTCGATGGCGCGCCTGGTGTTTCCCATCGACACGCCGTCGGTGCCCGCGAGTCGGGAGAGCAGGGCCGCCGCGCGCCGCCACCTCGATAAGTTGCGGCCCACCGGCGGCACCGCGATGGGCACCTGGCTCGGACTCGCCAGACAGCTGGCCACGATGCATCCCGGCGCACTCGTGCACGCCATCCTGCTGACCGACGGTAAGAACGAACACGAGGAACCCGAGGCACTCGCCGCCGAGATCCGGCAGTCCGAAGGCGTGTTCACCTGCGACTGCCGTGGCGTCGGCACCGATTGGCGGGTAGACGAACTGCGTACCATCGCCTCGGCTTTGCACGGGACCGTCGACATCGTCGCCGACCCCGTCCACCTGGCCGCCGACTTCGCCGCCATGACACAGACCGCGATGACCAAGGCGATCCCGGAGCTGACGCTGCGGGTCTGGACACCCGCGGGCGCGGTGGTGCAATTCGTCAAACAGGTCGCGCCGACCATCGAGGACCTGACCGCGCGCCGTACCGAATCCGGTGCGCAGCTGGGGGAGTACCCGCTCGGCGCATGGGGCGCGGAAGACCGCGACTATCACGTGCAGGTGCGCGTGGAGCCCGCCGCAGCGGGGCGGGAGAAGCTGGCGGCCAGGGTCAGCGTTGTGATGGGCCAGGAAGTGGTCGGACAGGGACTTGTGCGCGCGGTGTGGACCACCGAGGCCGACCTGTCGGCCCGAATCAGCAGGCGCGTAGCGCATTACACCGGTCAGGCCGAGCTCGCACAGGTCGTGCAGGAGGGCCTGACCGCGCGCAAGAACGGCGATGTGGACACCGCGACGGCGAAACTGCGCAGGGCGGTGCAGTTGGCCGCAGAGTCCGGCAACGAAGGCACCGCGAAGCTGCTGCGCGGTGTGGTCGAGGTGGACGAGCACAACGGGACGGTGCGGTTGCGCACCAAGGTGGCGGCCGCCGATGAAATGGCTCTCGATGCGCGCTCGACCAAAACAGCCAGGGTGCGGAAAGAGGCGTGATGCGCTGTCTCGAAGGCCACCAGTCCGCCGCCACCGACTATTGCGATATCTGTGGCTCGCCACTGGTCGCGGTGCCACAGGTGATGCCCGTGTCGGCTGTGGAATGCCCGCAGTGCGGCGCGCCGGGCAGTGGCCGATTCTGTGAGGTGTGCGGACATGATTCGGCATTGCCCGCCCCCGCAACGGCAGCACCGCCGCGTCCGCAGCCCTTATCCGTCGAACCCGCAGCAGCCGAACTCGTACCCACTGCCCTGGCCGCACCGATTTCCGGCCCGGTGGCATGGGTTGCGACAATCGCCGCCGACCGTGACTTCTACGACCGGATGCGCGCCCGCAAGGGGCCCGACGCCGATCAGGTCGGTTTCCCCGCGTTCTACCCCGAACGCCGAATAGCCCTGCGCGACGGCGATATTCTGATCGGCAAGCGCAGCGTCTCTCAGGGCCTACAGCCCGACATCGATCTGGGTATCGCCCCCGCCGACATCGGGGTCTCGCGGGCGCACGCGATGATCCATGTCGCCACCGACGGCCTCAGCATCACCGATCTCGGCTCCACCAACGGCACCAGCCTCAATGGCAGCGACGAGCTCATCGCCGCCAAGGTGGCGGTCGCACTGCGCAGCGGCGACCGCATTCACCTCGGCGGCTGGACAACGATCACGGTTACCGCCGAACCTGGCTGAGCAACAGGCGATTAGGCCGTGAGCCATAGGGATCGCGCCGCTGAATCGCGCTGATATCGAGGATGTTGATCAGGGCGGGTGCGCACAGTCGGCGATGTCGTAGATCGAGAAGTAGGCGGTGCCGGTGGTGACTGGGACGGCGGTGGCGGCGAGCAGCTTTGCGGGGGGCCGGTGACCCTCACCTACCGAACATTTGTGGACGAGGCGTCGTACGCTGCGGGAATCTTCAGAGGTAGATCGACGAGCGTGTCGATCTGCGACCATCCCCATTCGACCCAGTGGTGAGTGGGTCCGAACGGGACCCGGATAACCCAGGGAGACAGAACCATGAAGTACATGCTGATATGGCGTGCCACCGACGAGGCCTACGCGGGACTTGAGAACAACGACTTCAACGAGATGCTCTCGATCGTCGGCAAGTTCAACGACGAGATGATCCGGGCCGGGGTGCTGGTCGCCGCGGAGGGACTCACCGACGCCGCCGAGGGCGTGGTCGTCGACTTCTCCGCCGAGAAGCCCGTGGTCACCGACGGCCCGTACGGCGAGACCAAGGAGCTGTTCGGCGGGTTCTACATCCTCAATGTGGCCTCGAAGGAGGAGGCCGTCGAGTGGGCCAAGCGGGCCCCGCTGTCCGACCCCGGCTTCAAGGTCGAGATCCGCAGGGTCTCCTCGATCGATGAGTTCCCACAGGACAACGAGTGGATCAAGAAGGAACGTGCGTGGCGCGAAGCCACCGGCCAGCTCTAGCGGATCGAGGAGGCGATGGCCGATCCCACCGGCCGTGAGGCCGTCGGCGCGGTCTGGCGGATCGAGTCCGCGCGGATCGTCGGTGCGCTCGCGCGATACACCGGCGACTTCGCGCTCGCCGAGGACCTCGCCCAGGAGGCGCTGGCCGAGGCCCTGGTGACCTGGCCACGTGACGGCGTGCCGCGCAACCCCGCGGGGTGGTTGCTCACCGTCGGCAGGCGCCGCGCGATCGACGCGTTCCGCAGGCATTCCGCCCTCGACGAGCGGTACGCCGCCTTCGCTCACAACCTGAGCGAGGGCGGTGCCGTCTCGGGAACCCCACCCGCCGATCCGGTCGGGGACGCCGAGAACGTGCTGTGGGATCCGGACCAGATCGACGACGACGTGCTCGCCTTGATGTTCATCTCCTGCCACCCCGTGCTCTCGCGGGAAGCGAGGATGGCGCTCACCCTGCGGGTCGTCGGTGGCCTGACCAGCGACGAGATCGCGAAGGCGTTTCTCGTGCCGACCGCGACCGTGCAGGCGAGGATCACTCGGGCGAAGAAAACCCTCGGTGCGGCAAGGGTGCCGTTCGAGGTGCCGACGGCCCAGCAACGGACCGAGCGGCTCGGTTCGGTGCTCAACGTCGTCTACGTCATCTTCACCGAAGGGTCCTCGGCCAGCTCCGGCGACGATCTGATCCGATTCGACGTCGCCAGCGAGGCTCAGCGTCTCGCACGGGTGCTTGCCAGGCTGGTGCCGACCGAGCCCGAGGTTCACGGCCTGCTCGCACTGCTGGAACTGACCGCGGCACGCTTCCCCGCCCGAACCGGCCCAGACGGCGAGCCGGTGCTGTTGGAGCAGCAGGATCGCCGCCGCTGGGATCGTGCCGCGATCCGCAGGGGACGCGCCGCCCTTGCCCGCGCGGAGCAGGTCGGCCGCGGCCTCGGGGCTTACGGTTTACAGGCGGCGATCGCCGAATGCCATGCCGTCGCCGCGTCGGTCGACGCGACGAACTGGGAGCGCATCGTGCTCATCTACGAGGCGCTCGGCCGGGTCGCGCCGTCACCGGTGGTCGAGCTCAACCGCGCGGTGGCGGTGTCCATGGCCCATGGCCCGACCGCGGCGCTAGCGATCGTGGACGCGCTGGTGGACGCACAGGCACTGACGAATTCGCATCTGCTGCCGAGTGTTCGCGGGGAGCTGCTGACCCGACTCGGCCGCACCGACGAGGCACGCGCCGAACTGGAACTCGCCGTCGGACTGTGCGGCAACGGGCGCGAGCGGGCAGTCTTGACACGCAAGCTCGCCGACCTCGGCTGACCGCCCGGACTGTCAGGGCGCGTTGGTGACCGGGATCGCGGCGGGGCCCGATATGGGGGAGAGCGATGTGGTGGCGGGGCCGTCGAGGAGGGTGCCGTCGGCGGCGAATCGGGAGCCGTGTAGCGGGCAGTCCCATGACTTTTCGGCGTCGTTCCAGCGGACTATGCCGTGGAGATGGGGGCAGATGGCCGAGACTTCGGTGGTTTGTCCGTCGACGGTGCTGACGGCGGTCGGTTGCAAGCCGTGGCGTTCGACGTGGCCGCAACCTTCGGCGGGTAGGGCGCCGTAGCCGGAACGGGCCATGCGTAGCCAGCCGATGGAAAGGCGCAGTGCGACAGCGCTATTGGTCTTGGCGGCGGACGGTAGTGCTTTGAGCTCGGCAGGGCGCCAGCTGGCGAGAGCGCCGGACCATGTGGGTGGTTTGCCGTTGATTCTGCCCGCGAGGGCGAGCGCGGCGGCGACGCCGTTGGTGAGGCCCCATTTCGCGTAGCCCGTCGCCACCAGGATGTGTTCTCGGCCGGGCAGTAGCGGTCCGACGTACGGGAGTTCGTCGATCGGGTGGTAATCCTGCGCGGACCATGACTGTATGAGCTCGGCACTGGGGAACCAGGTCTTGGTCCAGTCGGTCAGATCGTCCACGAGTCGGCTCGCGGAGCCGGTCCGGCCGACCACGTGACCGTTGCCGCCGACGAGCAGTAGATCACCATCGGTGCCCGGTACATAGCGCAGCGAACGAGTGGGTTCGCCTGCGCTGATGAAGGTTTCGCGCCTGGGCGGTTCGGCAACGCGGAACGCCGCCAGATAGGACCGCTGGGCTGTGAGCCGCGCGAAGAAGCCACCGCGATCGAGCATCGGTGTACCCGTGGCCAAAATAATGGTGCGCGCAGTGAGTTCACAGTGTTCGGTTTCGATGATCAGGTCATCGTTGTCGCCGTGATGGACGCCCTGGACGATGGTCGACTCGAAGATCGGTGCGGCATGCGCTTCGACATCGGCGGCCAATGTCGCAAGCAGCGCCATCGGGTCGAGCTGCGCCTGATCAGCGAGCCCGACCGCACCATGGAAAGGAAAGGGCACATCGAGGTCCTCGACCAGATACGTATCGAGTCCCGCGGCGCGCGTCACCCGGAGTTCGGCACGCACCGCGGACATTTCGGCCTCGGTCTGTGCGTAGGTGAGCGCGGGTATCCGCTGCACAGGCAGCCCATGTTCCGCGCAGTAGCGCAACAGCCATTGCTGGCCCGCGCGATTGGCCTCGACGTACTCGGCGACTGTTCGATCGGAGTGATGCTCGGCGATACGCTGCGCACGAGTTCCCTGGAGCAGACTGACCTTTCCGGTGGTAGCGCCGGTAGTACCCGCCCCGAGCCGCCTGCCCTCGACCACCGCCACTTCGACGCCGCTCTCGGCCAACAGCAGTGCGGTCACAAGACCGGTCAAGCCGCCGCCGATCACGACAGTATCGAAGTGGAGTCCCGGTGTGAGGCGCAGTCGCGCCGGAACTTCGGCGTCGTTCAACCAGAGTGGCGTCATGTCCCCGACATAACCGTTCCGGCCGCCGTGAAACGTGGGAAGCTATATGATGCCCGCGCCGGAACATTTTCCGGGCAACTTTTTCGGGTATTCAGCATGCGGTGACGCTGACCAATTCATCCTCGGTGGCCTCGTACTATTTCATTCGCTTGCGCTGTGCGAGTAGGAGATTCACGACATTGCGACGAGCACGACAATTCAGTTGAAGCCCGCAAGACCGGAAGCGAGGTCAGGGATATTCAGCGCGTCGAGCACCTGCTGACGGACATCGGGGCAATGTTCGAGGGTGATCGTGTCGATGATCTTGCGGTCGGTGATGACGACGTCGTTGAGGCCGCCGTTTCGGGCCGCCCAGTTGTGCACGGTGCCATTGAACGAGATCTTGGCGAGCACAGTGCCTTCGTCGCGCCACTTGCCGACCTCGGGCCGCATCATGTCGCACAGTTGGGTGGCCGCGGCCGAGGTGATTTGGTCGGTATTCGGCGCGCCCCCAGAACTCGACGGCGCCGGAATGGAGATCGAGATGCTATTGGTCGTCGGTGTCGCGGGCGCTATATCGGGTTCGTCGTTACTCGTGCACGCCGAGAGCAGAGCGCCGGCGGTGAGTACACCGGCGGAGAGTACGATGCGCGCCGCAATACTGAGCCGATTCACTATTCCTCCTCGATATCGGATAACGCCGCCACGATGGCGTCGCGATCGGCTTACCCGGAGAACAACCGCTCAATCGCGCAGCGCCGGTATTCAACGCCGCGATTGGTATACAGCGGAGCGGTGCACATGTCACAATGGTCGCAGGTTGAAAACTACAGCCAAACCCGGTTCAGCACGCGTGATTGCAAGCGCCGGTCGACGGGACGTAGTGGCCGCCGTCCTCCCCACAGCCCGAGCGATCTGCCGCGTGGGACTGGCCTCTTTTTGTACGGGAGGTTTTAATGTCTTCCATCGCCGTTCTCCAGCACCACGCCGACGGCATCAGTACCGGGGGCTCCGGCCCTCGGCAGCGGCGACTGTGGCGGCAGCAGAGCGACCGCAGGAGGCATTGTGTGGTCGTGCGGGTAGAGGGTGAGCTGGATGCCGCCGTGCATGAGCAGTTCCACCGCATGCTCGACACCGCGATCGGCATGCGCTGCGCCGCAGTGGTCGTCGATCTCCGGGCGGCGCGGTTCCTCGGTATCCGCACGGCCGCGTCGCTGGCTGCCGCGAAGATGAGGGCCTGGCACAAGGGGCTCGATCTGCGCTTGGTCACCGGCACCGAAGAAGTCGAACGCGCATTGGAGATCGCCGGGGTACGGCCCCTATTCCGCCGCTATCCGACGATGCGCGCGGCGTTGGGCACATGACGCGCCGGGCGATGCTCGGGTAGTCCTCATTCAGGTGTCGCCGGCAGGCACGCGGCACATAATTGTGAGGTGATGGAGAGCGGGTTGACCCCCGAAGACGCGCGCGCGTTCGATCGTGTGCTCGGTGCGGGCACGCCGCAGAACGTCGGCTATTTCCATTTCTGGTTCTCCGGCCAGAAATGGGAGTGGTCCGATGAGGTCGCACGAATGCATGGATATGTATCGGGCATGGAACCGACCACCGAGCTATTGCTTGCCCACAAGCATCCCGACGACCGGGCTCAGGTAGCAAGTGCGCTCGCCAAGTCCATCGAGACCGGCGAGCCGTTCTGCAGTAGCCACCGCATCATCGACACCGAGGGCGGCGTGCACCACGTGATCGTCGTCGCCGACCGCATGGTCGACGGCAAGAACGAGGTGATCGGTACCTCGGGTTACTACATCGACGTCACGACAACCATCGCGGAACATCGCAGGGAAACCCTCGACGACACACTGCCCGAGCTGTATGCGGCGCGCGCGGTGATCGAACAGGCGAAGGGGGCGTTGATGCTGGTCTACGGCCTCAATGCCGAGCAGGCGTTCCGGGTGCTGAGCTGGCGCTCACAGGAGACCAACACCAAGCTGC
Organism: Nocardia arseniciresistens; assembly: GCF_046764875.1. NCBI lineage: Bacteria > Bacillati > Actinomycetota > Actinomycetes > Mycobacteriales > Nocardiaceae > Nocardia > Nocardia arseniciresistens. The sequence goes on along the minus strand of NZ_JBKORD010000009.1, from coordinate 123,473 downwards.
GCGCTCTTGCCACCCAGCTGGTTACCGATTTGCGGTCGATGGTGCACTCCACCACCGGGATGCGCACGGAATTCGACCACTTGCTGTTGACCGTGCACACCCGCATCCCGTCGGATGGGCCCGCCACGTAGCAGTGAGCCGAGGAATCGGGTTTCCGGTAAGACCTGGGGTTTCGAGCGCGCTGGGCCGGGTAGCCGGTCCATGCGCACAACGCCGACCTTCGTCGCACCCTCGATCGCCCGATGAAGGCATCAGCTCCACGCGGGGTCGGGTCGGCGCCCCGGATAACGGGCGGCGCAGCCCGCTTGGTCAGCGGCTAGAAGAGGTGGTGATTTGGCATGGGGAATCGAATCTCCGAAACAGTAGTGGGAACGACAACTATCGGCGTTCGAGTGCCTGCCGAGACCGGGCATCTGATCATGTTGCGCGCGTTGGCCGAAACCGTCGCGTTGATAGCGGATTTCGGGATCGATGAGGTCACCGACATCCGCCTCGCGCTCGACGAGGTGGCCACCTCGCTGATTCTGGACGCCGTTCCAGGCAGCACGCTCGACTGTGAATTCCGCTATGCCGAAGACAGAATGTTCGTCCGTGTCGGGTCGGTCACGGCGATGCTCTCAGCCATTGGCGAGGACAGCTTCAGCTGGCATATCGTGCGCACGTTGACAGACTCGGTCACCGTGACGCGGGAACCCTACGACGGATTGTTGTCCGGGTACCCGACCGTGGTGGACTTCACCTGGGTGCGGGCCCCGGACAATGGGTGACGCTGGAAATGCTTGTTACTGAACAGTCGGCGGCGGTTCGGTCGGTCGCGGCCCTGGTACCGGCGGCAGCGGATCCGGCAGTGGGGGCTCGGGAACGGCGGGCGGATCCGGCTGTCCAGGTTGAGGTATCGGCGTGGGCGATCCCGGGTCCGGTATCGGATCGGGATCCGGAATGGGAGGTATCGAAGTGGATTCCATCTTGTCCTCCTTGGTTTATGTCATTACCGTCCTGCGGACGCGTTACCCCATGTAATCGGCGGCAAACAATCGAAAATCATTGTGACGGTGAACACTTGCGAGAATCGAGAGTTGCGATTGAAGCCATCGGAGGCGGGTATGCGGTGAGTGTCAACTGATAACCGATACTTCGGAGGTAGATATCGTGTCGGAACACAATAGCGGTCCCCGTGAAGGTGTCGAAGGCGTTGTCGAAGGCGTCAAGGGAAAGGTCAAGGAGGCCGCCGGAGCAATCTTCGGAAACGACGACCTTCGGGGCGAAGGAAAAGCTCAGCAGGATAAGGCGGAATCCCAGCGCGCAGCCGCGCAAAAGGAGGCCGCCGCCGAAAAGGAACGTGCCGAAGCGAATTTGGATGAACAGCGCCAGCGCGCTCACCAGCAAGGCAAGTAGCCGAGTCGGTTCATAACTGAGCACAGAAAGGGTTGCCGGGCATTGCGCCTGGCAACCCTTTCGTTGTCCAGCATCAATGGCCACGCGGTTCGCTGAGATCGAGGCCTTCCTTGCGTTTGATCCTTCGGTGCTCGGCGACCACAAGCAGAGCCCCTATTGCCAGGCACAGCACACACGCGATACCGCCGATTACCGCCCAGCCGGCAAAGCCGTATCCGGCTGCGGTCAATGTGAGCCCGAGCAGCGCGATACCGACGCCCATCAGGATGAGTCCCGGCCAGTTGCGGGTGTCTTCGATGGATTCACCGGCATGGGATCGTGTGGTCCGCGAGGTGTCCGGGAATTCGTATCCCGGCCGTTCGGTGCGGCTGTTTCCGCTCGAATCGTTCGGTTCGGGGTGCATGAGAGTGTCCTTTCGTCGAACCGTCGAACAGGGGCGTTGGTCCGAATACCCCCGAACCATGGGTGTATGCGCCGTGATCTCGGGTATGCGAACAGAGAGGGAAGGACACCGTTCGTGGCCCCAAAGCGCAAAGCGCGTACGGGTTTTGCCACTGAACCTCTTGGGTACCTGTTCGAACCATCCCGGAAGGAGCTTGATTCGGTGCATACAACAACAATCGGGATCCAGGTGCCCGCCCGACTCGAACAGCTGACGATGCTGCGCGCGCTCACCGAAACCGTGGCGATGATCGCGGATTTCGGGCTCGACGAAGTAATCGACATCCGGCTCGCGCTCGACGAGGTGGCTACCTCGCTGATCTTCGACGCGGTGCCCGGCTCGACCATCGACTGTGAATTCAGCTACGACGAGAGTCAGATGTTCGTGCATGTCGCTTCGGTCGCCGTCGCGGAAACGGTGGTGGCGCACGCCGGCTTCGGGTGGCATATCGTGCGCACCCTGACCGATTCCATCGCCGCGATGCAATCCCCGTTCGACCATGTGGTGTCGGGATATCCGACCGCGGTCGATTTCAGCTGGGTGCGAGGGGTCTCGGATGTCCCGTGAGTTGAGATCCCGCGGTGACAGCTACGACAATATCGAGCCGCTGTTCGAGAAGATCGAGGCACTGGACGCATCGGACTCCCGCCGGGAAACCCTGCGCGGCGAGCTGATCGAGCGTTGTCTGCCATTGGCCGAGCACATCGCGCGCAGGTTCGCGGGCCGCGGCGAGATTTTCGATGACCTGCTGCAAGTGGCGCGCCTCGGGCTGGTGCAGGCGACCGATCGCTTCGACGTGACCCGTGGTTCGTCGTTCCTGTCGTTCGCGGTGCCGACGATCATGGGCGAGGTGCGCAGGCACTTCCGCGACAACACCTGGTCAGTGCGAGTTCCGCGGCGGGTCAAGGAGATTCAGCTCACGATCGGTCCTACGGTCGAGGTGCTCGCGCAGCGACTCGGCAGGCTGCCGAGAGCAAAAGAGATCGCCGCGGAGCTCGAGGTGGACGTGGTGGAGGTCACCCATGCGCTGATCGCGGGCAATGCATACCAGTCGTCATCGATCGACGCGCTTGCGGGCGAGGACAATCAGAACACGCCGCTTCCGCTATTGGAAAGCCTCGGTGCCGAGGAACCTGCCTTCCATCTGGTCGTGGACTTCATGGCGGTGAAGCCGCTGATCGGGGAGCTGCCGGAGCGAGAACGCCAAGTGCTGATGATGCGGTTCTTCGAGTCGAGAACTCAGGCTCAGATCGCCGCGTATCTCGGGGTTTCCCAGATGCACGTCTCGCGGATTCTGTCACGCACCCTGCGAACACTGCGCGAGCAAGCGCTGCGCGACTGAGTGTGGCGTGCGAGGCGTCCGAATTACCTTGCTTGCGAACGGGTTTGATGTTCGATGCGGTCTGGTTTGCCGGACACGCCCAGCGGGTACGCAAAGGACAGCCGTATTTAGATGCCAACGGCAAAGGAGGTCGTCATGAATTATCAGCGACGACCACGCACCCGGGAATTGCAAACGATTCCAGGTAGTCCGCGGTCGCTGAAACAAATACAAGAAGTCTTCTCTCTCGACGACCGGCCCGCACGGCCGGGGCGCCCGCTCATCACCACCGATCACGAGGTTATCCATCGGTGGGCCGAGCAGCGTGGCGCTCGCCCCGCGATAACGCCGGGCAGTTCCTACCACGGGGAACTCGGTGTCTTGCGTTTGGAACTGCCCGGTTTCGGTGGTGTCGTCCTGCAGCCGGTGACCTGGGACGAATGGTTCGACCACTTCAACTCGCAAGGGCTCAGCTTCCTCTACGTCGAGCAATGGGCCGACGGATCTCCGAGTAACTTCCACCGGCTCGAGGGCGCGTATCGCATACAAGCGTGACCTGTCGAGCAGCACGCGCGAACGTGTCGGACGTCACCTCTTGTTTGCATTGCTGCCGTGTTCATGAGCAGGCTTGGGTGCTGCCGTACAGACAGTTGATCGAGAACCGCAACGTTTAGCGAACGGCGGTTCCGGGTATTTGACTGTTCGGCAAGTTGCTCGAAGTGCGGGAAATGTCGCGTCGGTATGGGGATGCGATTCTCCGCGGTGCGGCACGCTCCGTGCGTGTCTGCAAAGGATAGGTCTTGAGCGCGAACCTGATGATCGTGGAAGATGACAACCGTGTGCGAGGTGCGCTGCGGCTGGCCATGGAAGACGAGGGCTACGACGTCGCGGAGGCGGCCGAAGCCGAGGACGCGCTCACCCATCTGCGCAGCAATGGCGTCCCCGATGTGATGATCGTCGACCTGATGCTCGGCGAGATGGATGGATTCGACTGCATCCGGGAGATTCGGCGCGAGCACGACGTGCCGATCATCGTGGTCAGCGCGCGTGACGATACTCACGATGTCGTCGCGGCACTGGAGGCGGGTGCGGACGATTTTGTCGCCAAGCCGTTCGAGATCAAGGAGATCAGCGCCAGGATGCGGGCGCTACGGCGTCGTGCGCGGTTGTCCGCGGAGCGCGAAACCCCGCAGGAAGTCGTGCTCGACGCACATCCGGAGGCGCCGTTGGTGCTCGCCCCCGAGGGGGGCGCGGTTCGTCGTGGCGAGGAGCAGATCGGCCTGACGCTGACCGAGTTCCGGCTACTGTGCGAGCTCGCCGAAACCCCGGGCCGGGTGCTCAGCCGCACCCTGCTCCTCGAAAGGGTTTGGGATCGAGGCTTTTTCGGCGACGAGCGGATCGTCGATGTGCATATGCGCAGGCTGCGTACCAAGATCGAATTGGACCCTTCCGACCCTCGCATCGTCGTGACGGTGCGCGGGCTCGGGTATAGGCTCGATGTCCAACGCTGATCGCGATCAGCCCGCGGCCGAGCATCGGCAAGATGTGGCGATGCCCCCGCAGCCCCGGCGCGCTTTCGGGTTCGATCCCGAGCGTTGGAGCCTGCGCAGCCGGGTGATGGCAGCCTTTGCCGCCATCACCGCGCTCATGTCGCTGGTACTGGTCGTGTCGGTCTTCGCCATCAGCCGCAGCTATCTGGAGGCGCAGCGGCAGGGCTATGCGGCCGGTGACCTGCAGTCGGATCTGGAGTTGCTGCGCAATGTCCTGATCGGCTGTGCGTTTGTCGCCACCCTGATCGGTGCGGCGGTCGGCTGGTGGGCAAGCAAGCGGGTGCTCACGCCGCTACAGCAGGTCTCCAGGACCGCGGCGCGGATCGCTGCGGGTGATCTCACCACCCGGCTACCCGAAACCCGCGACCAGGACCTGACCACCACCGTCGAGTCGTTCAACACGATGGTCGACTCGCTGCAGCGCCGGATCGAACGTGAACACCGCCTCGTCGGCGATGTCAGCCACGAACTGCGCACACCGCTGACCACCCTGATGGCGGGGGTCGGCGTGCTCAATCGGCACAGCGGCGAATTCCCCGAGCGCCCGCGCAGGGCGTTGGAACTGGTCACCGACGAGGTCGATCACCTGCGCAGGCTCCTCGACGACCTGCTGGCCCTGGCCCGCGCCGAAGCGGGCATGCATCGCGGCGACGTCGATCCGATGTCGGTAGGCGAACTGTTGACCCACACGCTGGCCGACAGCATGCACGCACCGGAGTTGCTGACAGTGGCCGAGGACGTGACGGTGGCGGGCAGGAAACTCGAGCTGGAGCGGGCCGTGGTGAACCTGCTCGCGAACGCCGACCGGCACGGTGGCGGTGTCGTCGCGGTGACCGTGTGCAGGGACAGTGGCGACGCGGTGATCACCATCGACGACGCGGGCCCTGGCGTCCCAGCGGCTGATCGGGTTCGCATCTTCGAACGCTTCGTGACCGTGCGCTCGCGCCGGAGCACGGCTACTGGAACGGGCATCGGTCTGGCGTTGGTCGCGGAGACGGTGGCCGCGCATCGCGGCCGGGTCGAGTGTGCCGACCGTCCAGGCGGCGGCGCGCGCTTCTCCATTCGCTTGCCGGGCCTCGATTGTTAGCCTCCGTGATCTTTTCGTAACGCAACCGTAAACAACTCGACCGGACCACCTCAACGTTGATTCGCAAACCTTGATAAGTACTGCAGACCCAACCTGGGAGATGTATGTCACTGCCAACCTTGTCAACCGCAACGATCGATCGGCGAGATGTCGAAGCCCGTTCGGCCACCACGAGATCCGCGTCAGGAGCGCGGGTGGTGCTTCGTGCGCCACGCGTCGGCGACGGGGCCCATATCTGGCGGATCGCCAAGGATTCGCACGTGTTGGACGTCAATTCCAGCTACGCCTACGTGCTCTGGTGTCGAGATTTCGCCGGTACCTCGGTGGTCGCCGAAGTGGGCGGCCAGGTAGTGGGATTCGTAATCGGATACCTCCGGCCACAGGCGCCGCACACGGTGTTCGTCTGGCAAGTCGCGGTCGATCAGGCCCAGCAGGGCCGCGGCATCGGTGCCGCGCTGCTCGAAAAATTGCTCGACACCGTTGCCGAAGACGGAGCGTCGGTCCTGGAAACGACCATCGCACCGGACAACGCCGGATCCATCGCCATGTTCACCGCGATCGCGCGACGCCGCGACGCGCGAATCACCAAGCGCGCCCTTTTCGAGCCGGGGGTCTTCCCGGACAGCCACGCCGCTGAAGATCTCTATCGAATCGCACCGACCGTCCGTACCACACAGGAGGATCGCCGATGATTACCGCTGAAAAGACCATTTTCGAAGAACTCGAATCGAATGTTCGTGGATACTGCCGAGCATGGCCGACGGTATTCACCACCGCGAAGGGAACCTGGCTGCGCGACGAGGACGGCAAGGACTACCTCGATTTCTTCGCAGGCGCAGGCGCGCTGAACTACGGCCACAACCATCCGGTTCTCAAGCAGCCGCTGCTGGATTACATCGCGAGTGACGGCATCACGCACGGCCTGGACATGTCGACCGTGGCCAAGCGGAAGTTGCTGGAGACGTTGCGCGACACCATCTTCGCGCCGCGCGGCCTCGATTATAAGGTCCAGTTCCCCGGCCCGACCGGAGCAAACGCGGTGGAGGCGGCGCTGAAGCTGGCGCGCAAGATCACCGGTCGCAAGACGATCCTCAGCTTCACCAATGCCTTCCACGGCATGACGCTCGGCGCGTTGTCGGTCACCGGCAATGCCGCCAAACGGGCCGGCGCCGGTGTGCCGTTGGTGCACGCGACGCCGATGCCCTACGACGGCTACTTCGACGGCACCACCGCCGATTTCCAGTGGATGGAGCGGGTGCTCGACGACTCGTCGTCCGGTTTCGATCGCCCCGCCGCGGTAATCGTCGAGACGGTGCAGGGCGAGGGCGGCGTGAACGTGGCACGCGCGGAATGGCTACGCCACCTGGCCGGTTTGTGCGCGGCGCGGGAGATCCTGCTGATTGTCGACGATGTGCAGATGGGCTGCGGCAGGACAGGGCCGTTCTTCTCCTTCGAGGTCGCGGGCATTACTCCGGACATCGTGACCCTGTCGAAGTCGATCGGCGGCTACGGGTTGCCGATGGCGCTCGTGCTGTTCAAGCCGGAACTCGACCAGTGGGCGCCCGGTGAGCACAACGGCACCTTCCGCGGCAACAACCCGGCCTTCGTCACGGCACAGGTTGCGCTGGAACACTTCTGGTCCGATGACGCCTTGCAGACTTCGACCTTGGCGAAAGGCGAGCGGATCGAGCAGGTGCTCGGTAGGCTGGCCGCGGAAGTCCCGGGTGTCTCGTTGCGCGGGCGGGGGCTGGTACAGGGCGTCGTGTTCGACGATCCGTCCCAGGCCAGCAAGGTCTGCCAGGTGGCCTTCGAACGTGGATTGCTGGTGGAAACCTCCGGCTCCATGGACGAGGTGGTGAAGTTGTTGCCGCCTCTGACCGTCAGCGACGAGGAACTCGACCTCGGCCTTGACCTGCTGAGCACTGCCATCGATACCGTCGGAGGTCACTGAACATGATCGTACGAACCACTACGGCCATCACCGGTACCGAACGCGACGTCGCTGGCACGGGATGGCGCAGCAAGCGCATCATCCTCGGTGGTGACGGCGTGGGCTTCTCCTTCCACGAAACCACCATCGACGCGGGGACCGAGCACGAATTCCACTACCGGTATCACGTCGAAGCGGTGTGGCTCGTCGAGGGGGAGGGGACGCTGACCGATCTGGACAACGACGTCACCTACGAACTGCGGCCCGGCTCGATGTACCTGCTCGACGAGCACGAGCGCCACCGCCTGCACGCGAGCACCGAGATGCGGATGATGTGCGTCTTCAACCCTCCCGTCACCGGGCAGGAAGTTCACGACAGCAATGGCGCCTACCCACTGGTCGCCGCTAACGCCAGCTGAAAGGACGCGCAATAGTGCTTGCGCACACTGATACTCGCATCGGCGATCGCTATCCGACTCGGCTCGTCGGCCCCGCGCCGCACCTGGATCGTTCCGATCCGACGGTATGGGGCCGGATCGAGCGCGAGGAGCTCGCGAGCTTCGACGCCGATGGCTTCGCGATCATCGATGCGCTGCTGACCCCCGGGGAGGTGACCGATTTCAGCGCCGAAATCGACCGTCTCGCCGGGGACCCGGCACTGCACGACGACGACCGCTTCATTGTCGAGAAGTCGTCCAACCGGGTGCGCTCGATCTTCGAGGTGCACCGGCTCAGTACGGCGGTGGCGGAGCTGGTGCGCGAGTCGCGGGTTGCCGGATTGGCAAGGCAGGTACTGGGTTCCGAGGTCTATCTACACCAGACCCGGGTCAATTACATGCCGGGTTTCCGTGGAGCGGGCTTCTACTGGCATTCGGATTTCGAAACCTGGCACGCCGAGGACGGAATGCCGGCCCCGCGCGCGGTGAGTCTGTCGATCGCACTCACCAACAACTATTCGATCAACGGCAGTCTCATGGTGATGCCGGGTTCGCAGCGCACCTTCGTGCCCTGTGCGGGAAGCACGCCCGTCGACAACTATCGGGAGTCGTTGCAGAAGCAGGAAATCGGCGTGCCCAGCGAGGACGATGTGGCGACACTGGCCAACAGGTACGGGATCGCCCAGTTCACCGGTGCGGCCGGATCGGCGCTGTTGTTCGACTCCAATGTCATGCACGGGTCGTCGAACAACATCACCCCGTTCCCTCGCTCGAATATCTTCCTGGTGTTCAACAGTGTGGAGAACACACTGGTGGAGCCGTTCGCGGCGCCGTCGCGCCGTCCCGGCTATATCGGTAGCCGGGACTTCACGCCGGTCTAGTTCCCGGCGTCAGCCGTTGCGGTCACCATGCCTGGAATCCGTTGGGCGGGACCGGCGAGCAGCTCCCGCACGATGGCGCTGACGTTCGCGCCGGAGAACGCGTACGCGGCCGAGCGGATGAGCGCCTCGTCGTCGTGCACGTCCTGCTCGACGGCGCGGATCAATTCCGGTGTCGCATAGGCGAGCAGCGGTCCGGCGGTGATGTAGTCGCCACGGCGTAACAGCTCCTTGGTTATCCGGATGACCGGGCCAGGGGGAGCGACGTCGGCAAGTGGCCAGCAGCATGATCTGGGCCTTGGTTACCAAATCTGTCATCAGCCGAGCGCATTCCCGAACATGATCTTCTTGGCCGCCGTGCGCAACGGCCACGGCAGCGCGCCGACCACCTTGTGCACGGCGTCGGTGAGCCCCTCGGTCTCGATCCGCTGCGCGTCACGGAACATCGTCAGCAGTTCGTCGGTCTCCTGGTCGGAGAGCAGATCGAGGGCCGAGAGCGGCCCGCCCAGTTCGTGTTCGAGGTCTGTTCTCGCGGTCATCCCGGTGTCTCCCCTTCGGCCGTGTGGATCTGACTGTCCACGTGGCGTTCTCGATCACATTGTGCTCTCGCGGATCCTGATCCGGCCGAGCTGATCACCCTCAACCGCGCGAGACGATGCGTTGCAAGGCCGCGAGGTCTTTCTCCAGCATGCGGAACAGCCAGTAGACGCCGATGAAGGCCAGGGCGCTGCCGACGCACAGTACGCGCAGCGCGATGATCACCGCGGGCATGTCCTCGGGCGGAATGAACGTGGCGCCCGCCACGCCGAGCAGTGGGACCGCCGCGGCGATAGCGAGGAAATAGGTGCTGCGGCGCTCCAATTGCTCGAGCTGGCGGGCGTCCTCGGTGCCGAGCCCGCCGTGCGGAAGGAACATCGGGTACATGCCGCGCACGGCAAAGAAGGTGACAGGGAGCGCACCGTATCCCCGCTGCATCTGCGGACTGTTGAGCAGGGAATTTGCTACGACCACTTCCAATGTCCAGTCCATCGCAGGCGCTATGGCGACGACTGTAGCGACGGTGTCGGTGTCGCGGGCGATAGACCGATGTGCGGTGACTGCGCGGCTCGGGCAGACTATCGGTCATGCGCGTGCGGTCGGTATCGGAGTTGATCAGCCATGCCGAGAGCGCGGGGCAGGTGAGCTACGTGCGGTTCTGGGGGCATCAGCCGCAGCGTGACGGAAGTGTCGGGGCAGGCTGTTTCAGTCAGTGGTGGCCCGCGCCGTTCCAGGTCGACGGGCTGAGTTTCGCCACCGCCGAGCACTACATGATGTGGGGCAAGGCGATGCTTTTCGGTGATATCGAGGCCGCCGAGCGGATCTTGGCGGCCGAACACCCGAAGCAGGCGAAGGAGTTGGGCCGCCAGGTGCGTGGATACAACGACATCATTTGGGGCGCACGTCGTTTCGAGATCGTGGTGGCCGCAAACGTGGCGAAGTTCGGGCAGCACGAGCAGCTGAAGCAGTACCTGCTCGAGACGGGGGACCGGGTGCTGGTGGAAGCCAGTCCGGTGGACCGGATTTGGGGGATCGGGTTGGCCGCCGACGATCCGCGGGCCGACAATCCCGCGCATTGGCGCGGACTGAATCTGCTCGGGTTCGCCCTGATGGCCGTGCGCGACGAATTGCGTCCCGCTCAGCCGGAACTGAGCGAATGATCGGTGTCGGTGGCGCACGCGCGCCAGACGCTGGCCTCCGAGGAATTGCCCTGGCTTTCGAGAAGTTCGGCGAGGCCGATCATCGCGCGGGACTCACGGCGATCCGCGGCCGTACGCCACCAGCGTTCGGCCCCGGCCAAGTCGCCGCCGCGAAAGCGGACAACACCGAGGTCGTAGGCCGCGCCCGCGTGACCGGCCTCGGAGGCTTGCGCCCATAGACTGCACGCCCCGTCTTCCTCGCCTCGGCTGTACATGGCAACGCCGAGATCGTAGAGAGCGCCGCGATACCCGGGGTCGGCCGCTGCCTGTTGCTCGGATACCGCCGCGCCCGCTGCGTACCGATTCTCCGCATCTGGAGTGTGTGCGAGTGGACTTTGCGCGGTCGGAGGCGGAGTGTGTGCCGTCGGAGTGTGTGCGAGTGGACTTTCCGTGGGTTGGCTCTGTATGAGCGGGGCGTAAGCAGGTGGCGTGCGTGCAAGCCCGGTGTGGCCGAGTGTGTCTTGCGTGAGCGGGTTTTGCGCAGGCGGGGTGTGTGCCAGCGGGGTGTGCGCGGTTGGGCTTTGCGCGGATGAATTGTTTGGTGGGTTTTGCGTGGGCGGAGTGTGTGCGAGCGGGGCGTGCGTGGGTGGATTGTGGGTTGGCGGGGTGTGTGCGGGTGGGAGGTTCGCAGGTGGGTTTTGCGTGGGCGGAGTGTGTGCGAGCGGGGCGTGCGTGGGTGGATTGTGGGTTGGCGGGGTGTGTGCGGGTGGGAGGTTCGCAGGTGGGTTTTGCGTGGGCGGGGTGTGTGCGGGTGGGAGGTTCGCAGGTGGGCTCTGCGTGGGTGGATTGTGGGTTGGAGCGGTGTGCGGAGGTGGATTTTGTGCTGGCGGGTTTCGCGGAGGCGGGGTGTGTGCGGACGGGTTTCGCGGAGGCGGGGCGGGCACAGGCGAGCTTTGTACGGGCGGTTTCTGGGCCGGGGCGCTCTCGGCGGCCATGGACTCGGCGAGTGTCGTCTCGATCTCCACCACCAGGTTGGCGAAGTTCGGCGGGCCTTCGCCGACACTGCACCAGAGCACGAGCCGACCGCTCGGAGGTTGTTCGATCAGGATTCCGTAGTTGCCCGAATAGGATTGCTCGATCCCGAACGGGTCGACCCAGACCGGCGTCAGGCTGAACAGGGCGCCGGGGTCGTTGGGGAACAGTTCGAAGGTGATGCCGGAGGCGAGGGCGTCACTCCATACATCGACGCCGCCGAGTTGCCTGCCCGCGAGACCGATGTATCCATCGATCACCGAAAGGCCGATGCCGTGCCCACGCAATCCGGCGGGCGGTGCGGCCGAAAGCAACGTCATGCTGACCCAGATCGGCGAAGGTCCGACCTGTTCGGTGTACATGGGATAGACCATGCTGCCGTTCCAGCGGATCGGATCGGCGGACTGGTAGCGGGCGGCCAGCGGTAGGTTGACAGCCGAATTCCGCGCATGCCACTGTGAATACGGATCATTCATTCGCGCCCCGCCTTCCAACCGATGGTTGTCGCCCCCGTCCTGTGCGGTGTGGCGGGATATACCGTACTCGGCGGGCCTTGGGGTCGGCGGCTCAATCCTCCGCAGGTGCGCATTCCGTTACGACGAAGAGTGCCCCGCTTGTCGAGGCGCCGATTCCACCGCGTCGAACGTGCAGTGCGTGATGAGTAGCAGCACGAACGCATGTATCTGTAACTTGCAGTTACACATACTCTAGTTCTACTGAAGAATGTGAAAGAACCCCCGGTGGCCAACCTGGTGAATGAATTCGGCGGCCGATGCAGGACAGCATACCTTGCCGGTGTGGGTTGCGGGTCAGACGCCGACAGACTCTTCGAAGTCCTCCTCGGCCTCTTGCCGGGCATGCTGCGGCGCGGCCTCTGATGGAATGCGCCGAGATGCGACGGCGGCCAGGTTGCCGACAACGTGACGAATTGAGCGTTCGGCCGCCGCGAATTATTCGGTCGCGCTTCGAGATTGCGCGTACCCCGGACACCGAACCAAGCGCTTGCTAGTCTCGGCCGATGATCCCCACGATCGTCTGGGGCACGGGCAATGTCGGCCGGTCGGCCATCCGTGCCGTCGAGGCCCATCCCGAGCTCCAACTGACCGGTGTGCTGGTGCACAACCCGGACAAGGTCGGCCGCGATGCGGGCACATTGGCCGGGCTCGGCTACGAGGTAGGTGTCGAGGCGTCCGACGACATCGACGCGATGCTGGCCACCCGACCGCGCGCGGTCGTCTACGCGGCATCGGGTGATATCCGGCCCGACGACGCGCTTGCCGACATCGTCCGAGCGATCCGCGCCGGTGCCGTTGTCGTCACCCCCGCGTTGTACGCGCTCTACGACCCACACAACGCCCCGCCGGAACTGCGAGACCCGGTCGTGGCCGCGATCGCCGACGGCGGCGGGTCGCTGTTCGTCTCCGGCGTCGACCCGGGCTGGGGCAATGATGTGCTCCCGCTGCTGCTCAGCGGCCTCGGCCACACCGTCGATGCGATCCGCTGCCAGGAGATCTTCGACTACTCGACCTACGACCAGCCCGATTCGGTCCGCTACCTGGTAGGCATGGGTCAGCCCATGGAATACCAGCCGCCGATGACCGCGCCCGGCATTCCTACCATGGTGTGGGGCGGTCAGATTCGATTGATGGCCCGCGCGCTCGGCGTCGAACTCGACGAGATCCGTGAGACATTGGATCGTCGCGCCCTCGAATCTACCGTCACGACAAAGACTATGGGCGAATTCGAGGCGCAGACCCAAGGCGCGGTGCGGTTCGAGGTGCAGGGCATCGTCGAAGGTGAGCCGCGCATCATTATCGAACACGTCACCCGCATCCACCGATCCTGCGCACCGGACTGGCCGACTCCACCCGACGGCGAGGGCGCGCACCGTGTGATCATCGAGGGCCACCCGCGCATCGAGGTCACCATCGAAGCGGGTGACGAGGACGGAAACCGCGCCGCCGGCGGAAATGCCACTGCCGTGGGCAGATTGGTGAACGCCATCGACTGGCTGATCGAAGCCGAACCAGGTCTCTACGACGCGCTCGATGTCCCACTGCGTCCCGCGGTCGGCAAGCTCGGAAGGAAAAACTCATGAACATCGACATCCCCGAAGGCAAGGATCCGATCGGCTATGTCTGGGGCGAAATGGTTCCCGGCATCGGCATCGCCGCGTCGAGCTTCTCCCTGGCGGTCTACTCGCACACCACCCTTGGTCTGCGCGAATTCGAAGCGGCCAGGCTACGCATAGCCCAGATCAACGGCTGCATCTTCTGCCTCGACTGGCGCACCGAACGCGACGGCGAGAAGGTCGATGAGGGATTCGCCGAGGCGGTAACCAACTGGCGCACCACCGAGGATTTCGATGACCGCACCCGCCTGTCCGCCGAGTACGCCGAGCGCTACGCCCTCGATCACCACAACCTGGACCAAGAGTTCTGGGACCGAATGACCAAGCACTACACCCAAACCGAAATCGTGGAACTGAGCATGAGCATCGGTTCCTGGCTGGCCTTCGGCCGCCTCAACCACGTCCTCGGCCTCGACGCGGTCTGCGTGTTGCCCGGGCACTGACGCCTACGACAACTGTCGAATGTGTCGACAGGCTGAACCGTCGTGCGGGTATCGGGTAAGACGGGGATATGAAGCGGCACATCGAGTTCGAGCGGTTGCACAACTTCCGTGATCTGGGCGGCTATGTGACCGGTGACGGACGGTCGGTTGCCTGGGGACGGCTGTATCGATCCGATTCGCTGGGCAAGCTGCGCGACGTGGACTGGGATCGGTTCCTGGACTTGGGCATTCGGACGGTCATCGACCTGCGTTATCCGTGGGAGGTCGAGGACGGAGGCTCGGTTCCACAGCGCGAACAGTTCGTCTACGCCAATTACAGCATCGAGCATCGGCCCTACGATCAGGCAGATATCGACCCGGAGGTCGATCCGTGGCGGTTCCTCGCCGATAGGTTCGCCGAAGTCGCTGCCGAGGCGTCGAGGAAATTCGTCAGGTGATCGAACTGATCGCGCACGGCGAGGGGCCCGCGATCTTTCATTGTGCCTCCGGCAAGGACCGCACCGGCTTGATCGCGGCCCTCGTGCTGACCGCACTCGATGTGTCCGAGGAACAGATTCTCGCCGACTTCGCCCTCACCGAACTTGCGACGGCGCGACTCACCGCGGACTGGAAGGCTTGGTATCCGGACCGCGTACTCGCCTGGCCGAGCTACGGGCGGGCACCCGCCACCGTGATGCGGTTGGTTCTCGACGACCTCACCGCCACCTACGGATCGGCCGGTCGATACCTCACCGAGCAGGTCGGTATCGAAGAGAAGGTGATCGAGCAGTTGCGGGCTCAGCTGCTCAGCTGAGGGTCTTTCACAGGATGCGCACGGGAAATTCTGGCCCGGTCCACAAGTTGGTGGGGTTGACTGGAGCGGTGCTGATAGGCAGCGCGGGCAGGGTCCAGTCCGAGGAGGTCAGGCCGTGCATACAGCAATGACGACCGCCATCATTCCTCGTGAGCCATCGCGGCTCACCGGCATCACGGGTCAGTCGGTGAGTAAACGCGGCCTGCGGTCGATCAATGCCGACGCCACGGCCACCTTTACCGATCCGGCGGTGCGGCGTACCGCATTCGTCGTCGCCGACGGCGTCGGTGACCATCTGCTCGCGGCGCGCGCCGCACGCACCGTCGCGACGGTCGCCGCACGGGTGGGCGCCCGCAACGGAGCGGTGGCGGGAATTGTTGCGGCCCAACAGGAATTGTTGCGTGAGTTCGCACAGCAAGGCGCCGACAGCGTGCTCGTTGTCGCCGTGCTGGCAACCGACGACCCCGGCGGTTCCTGCGACATAGCGTGGGTCGGTGACTGTCGCGCCTACCGGTGGAACGGCCGCGTGCTGCACCAGATCACGACCGATCACACCGTCGCCGAACACTTTCGAGCCAGGGGCCTGCACCCGGCGCCGCGCCTGAACCACCTCGTCACTACCTCGGCACGCACCACCCGCCCTGCGGACATCGGGCACGCCACCACCGGGTCGAGCATGGGCCGGCTGTTGTTGAGTACCGATGGCGTGCACAAGTGTCTGGAAATGGCCGACATCAAGGCAATACTCGTCGGTGTCGAGACAGCGGGGATCGCCGCGGAAGCCTTGGTGGACAGTGCTTTGCGATCCGGCGGCAGCGACAACGCCACCGCGGTTGTGGTGGATGTCCGATGAGCGATGCACGGCTGTGCGGGCGAGTTCCAGTGTGGCGGTGAGGGTGGCGCAGGTTGACATGGAACACCCACAGACCCCTTATGGCGCGGTGAGCGGTTCGGCGCGGTAGGCGTTGTGCAGCAGTTCCAGGAACAACGGCGCGTGGGGCAATGGCACCGCCCCGATCCGGTGTACCGCGACGCCCGGCGTCCAGGAGTTCATCACCACGCCTCCGGCCAGCGCGGGTAGGTCGGCGGGCGTGATTTCCTGGACCCGCTGGGGGACGCCGAGCCGATCGAGTTGCCTGCGGAGGATGCTCATCGTTTGCCCGCCCAACATTTCCGCTCGGGGCCACACCAGCGCGTTGCCGTCCCAAAAAGCCAAATTCCAGACGGAAGCCTCGCTGAGCCGACCTCCCTGGTCGGTCGTGTCGTGAATAGTCGATGGCGCGTGGATTACCGCACCCGGCAAGGTGTTCGGGCTACCAGGTACTTCCGGCGAGGGCGGCGACAAGGCCGCCGTCGATGATCAGGTCCTGTCCGTTGATGTAGGACGCTTCGCCGGAGGCGAGGAAGGCGACGGCGGCGGCAACATCGTCGGCGGTACCGATCCGACCGGCGGCCACCTCGATGACGACGGCGGCCGCGGCCGCCGCGGAGACGTTGTCGTGGAACATCGGCGTCTCGATGTACCCGGGGCTGACCGAGTTGACGCGAATTCCCTTGGGCCCCAACTCGGCAGCCAGCGTATGCGCCAGATTGTGCACGGCCGCTTTGGTCGCCGAGTACAGCGAAGCGTTCGGTAGGCCGCGGTGCAGTGTCCACGACGCGTTGATCACGATCGCCGAATTTTCGGACAGTAGCGGGATGGTCTTCTGGATGGTGAAGAAGACGCCTTTGAAGTTGATGTCGACGGCCCGATCGAACTCTGTTTCGGTGATCTCACTATTCGGCTGGAACGCACCGACGCCCGCGTTGGCGAAGACCACATCCAACCGCCCGTGTTGTTCGCGGATCGCGGCCGCCATGGCGTCGAGATCGGCGAGATTCGCCACGTCGCCGCGAATGGCGAGGACGCGGTCCGCGCCGCCGAGGTCTTCGACCGCAGCGTCGAGCCTGGCCTCATCGCGTCCGGTGACGACCACCTGTGCGCCCTCGGCGAGCAACCTTCGCGCCGTAGCGAGCCCCATACCACTGGTGCCGCCGGTGATGAGTGCGATCTTGTCATCGAATCGAGAACTGCTGTGTGTCATAGGAATCAGCCTGCCGATGGACGCGCCTGGCAACCAGTGCGCAGCTATCCAGGGTGTGGCACCACCAGGTTCGGGGTGCTCGCACCATGGCGTGCCACACACCGGCCGGGTTGTAGTCGTGAGAGCGGCTATACGATGGCGGGCAAGCGGGTGAGTGTGAGTTGGTCGAGACGGGCCTCGGTGTCGGTACCAGGGCGCGAGTTGTAGAGCTCCACATGCCAATCCGGGTGGTCGGCGACCGCGAGGGGCATCATGTCGAAGATCAAGTCACCGGCCTCGGGATGATGTACCGCCTTCACCGTCTGGGTGGGGACGGCTACGTCGTGGCGTGCCCATAGTTCGGCGAACTCGGGGCTGACGGCGCCGAGATCGGCGACCACTCTCTCGAACTCGGGGTCGCCGGGAGAACGCGCCGCGTCCGCACGGTAGGCGGCGACGACAACAGGCGCGACCGATGCCCAGTGCAGCTGCACGGCGCGATGCCGGGCATTGGTGAAAAACGTGAACAAGCAGTTGTGGTCGGCGTCGTCGTAGCCGAACAGCATGCGCGCCGTTTCATTGATCGCGAGCATGTTCCAATAGCGATCCCGCAGCACCGCGGGCCGTGGTGCCCACGCTTCGAGCAGCTGCCGCAGTTCCGGCGTCACCGCGGCATCACGTGACCCGCCGCTGAGGGGTGGATTGAGACCCGCGAGCACGTAGAGATGAGCGCGCTCGGGCTCGGTCAGCCGCAGCGCTCTACCGACCGCGTCGAGTACTTCGGTCGAGAGGGCCCGAGGCGCGCTCGACGGGTACGCAGAAAGTCGCGCAGCTGCGCACGGCGTCGTTGTGTCACCGCTGGAGGTTCGCTGGTCATATATCAACGCAACAACGACCGGCCGCCCGATCATCCACGATTCCCGGCGGCAGGCTTCCCGCACGAACCGTCGGGCTGCCCGCAGTGCGCGTCGTGCAGCGCCACTGATTGCTATTTTTCGGCGCGGTGGCGGATATCTCGCACGTGCGTGACGGGCGGTTTTCCGTCGCCGGGCGAGCGCGACTCGAGATCGAAAAGGGTTGTGGCGGAGAAGAGTTCGCCCAGTTTGTTGAATCCGTAGCTACGGGAGTCGAAGTCGGGGCGCTGCTTGGTGATGATGGAACCGACGGTGTCGAGGCGCGCCCAGCCGCTGTCGTCGGAGGCGGCTTCGACGGCGTTGCGAAGCAGGTTCATGAGCTTGCTGTCGCCCTTGAGCTGGTTGGCGGCGGTGCGCGTCTTGGCGACGGGGGCGTCTTCGGTGACCTCTTTGAGGTTCTCTGTGTAGATGAACTTGTCGCAGGCTGCTACGAAGGGTTTCGGGGTCTTGCGCTGGCCGAAGCCGTAGACAGTAAGACCGGATTCGCGGATACGGCTGGCCAGCCTGGTGAAATCGCTGTCGCTGGATACGATGACGAAACCGTCGAGTTTGCTGGTGTACAGCAGGTCCATCGCGTCGATGATCATCGCCGAGTCGGTGGCGTTCTTGCCGGTGGTATAGCCGAATTGCTGGATCGGTTGGATCGACTGCGCGAGCAGATGATCCTTCCAGCCTTTCAGGTTGGTACTCGTCCAGTCGCCGTAGGCGCGTTTGACGTGCGCGGTTCCGTACTTGGCGACCTCTGCCAACAGGCCCTCGGCGATCGCGGGCTGGGCATTGTCGGCATCGATCAGCACCGCGAGCCGGTTGGTATTTTCGCTGGCCAAGACCATGTCCTTCCGCAGACGGCCGCTGACACCTCACACTAATGGGTGCGGGCGGATGAAGGCCGTTCCCAGACCGCGCATGGCTCGAGCGAAGGCAGTTCGGCCTATGGTGTCGGCATAGACAGGGCGGGCAGCAGCGTGTCGGCAATCGCGTCGAGCTGGTGACGCGCGTCGAGCGAACCTATGCGCAGCACCACATGGGTCGCGCCGGCGGCGAGGTAGCGACCGAGCCAATCGGCGCATTGTTCGGCGGAACCGCCGAAATAAGCTTGGATCATGGACATTTCGTCCAGCGAGCGCCGGTAGTACTGGCGAACGTAGCCGTCGAGTTCGGCGCGGGCCTGCGCGGCATTGTCGTTGACATTGATCGTGGCATAGAAACCGGCGGTGATGGTGCGGGTGGTCAGCCCACGAATCGTGTCCCACGCGCGCGCATAGGCCACCGGGTCGGGCAGGAACGGCAGCCAGCCGTCGTAGAGTGCGGCGACGCGTTGGAGGACCCTCGGTGTGTCGCTGCCCGCCAGCCAGAGCGGCGGCCCCGCGATGTCGTTGGCGGGCAGCGTGCGCGACAGATCGTCGAAACTCCAGTACCTGCCGTCGAACCGGTCGTCGCCGGACCAACTCCGACGCCAGAGTGTCACCGTCTCGTCCAGCCGGCCGACCCGCTGCTTGAAAGGCGCTCCGACAGTATCGAATTCGGCCTCGCTCTCCGGTATGGGGAACCCCGCGCCGAGCCCGAGGATCAGCCGACCGCCACTGAGCTGATCGACCGTTGCCGCACTGTGCGCACCCAGCAGTGGGTGCCGCAGCGTCGCGGTATACGCGGCCGTCCCCAACCACACCCGCGACGTACTAGCCGCGACAGCGCCCAATACGGTCAGCGGTTCGACCCTCGTGCGCGCCAGTGGTGAATCACCCACCCACACCGAGTCGAAGCCCGCGTCCTCGGCGGCCCTCGCGAACTCCACCAACCCGGGGGCATCGTGGCGGCCGGTCATCGCGGTCTCCCGGCTCGGGAGCAGCACACCGATTTTTGTCATGCCGACAAGCCTTGTCCGAACGCGGCACCGGAGCAATTACGTCGGAGGTAAAGAGCTCGGCGAGGGTCGCCGAGGGTTGCGATCATCGCGACGCAAAACATGGCGGCGGCGAGTAAGTTTGACGATCGTCATACCTATGGTGGTGAGCAACGGCAGAAAAGTCTTCGCGTTGGGTGTCGAGGTGGACGGCGATGGCTACCATCCGGCCGCATGGCGCAGGGCCGCACATGAACCCGATCAGCTCCTGACCGGCCAGACGGTGCATTCGCGGGTGGCCACGGCCGAGAACGCGGGTTTCACGCTGGTCACCTTCGACGATTCGATCCTGCCGCCGAGCGATCATCCAGGCGGCAGGATCGACGCCGTGACCCGCGCATCGTTCGTCGCGGCGACGACGAGCACCCTCGGTCTGGTGCCCACGGTGGCGACGACCTATGCCGAGCCGTTCCACACCTCCTCGCAGCTGGCCACCCTCGACTACGCATCGCGTGGTCGCGGCGGCTGGATCGCGTCGACGATCGCCGAGCCCGCCGCGGCGACAACCTGGGGGAGGCCTGCACGCACCGCCGACGCGGATCTCGCTCAGGAACAGCGTGATTCGATCGAGGTCGCGCGCCGCCTCTGGGATTCGTGGGAGGACGACGCGGTCGTTCGCGACTATGCGACGGGCAGGTTCCTCGATCGCGAGCAGGTGCACTACGTCGACTTCGCAGGTGCCAGCTTCTCGGTGAAGGGGCCCGCGATCGTGCCACGCCCGCCACAGGGGCAGGTGGTGGTCTTCGCCGACGGCGCGACCGAACCCGGGGCAGCGGACGTGGTATTGGTATCGGGCGCAGACCTCGCCGAGACCCTCGCGGCCGTCGATCGAGCCCGTGCTTCCGGTGGCCTGGTTTTCGTCGAACTGGATGTTGTCCTAGACACTCCGTCCGTGACCGCAACAGACCGCCTCGCAGATCTGGAACGCCACAATTCCGCGAATCCCTCAGGCCGCCTGCACTTCTCGGGCGGGTCCAAGGGCCTCGTCGCACTGCTGACCGAGCTCGCCAACCACGTCGACGGTGTGCGCCTGCACCTCGCGGTCATCGACGAAGACCTGCCGGTACTGGCCCGCTTCGTCCTGCCCGCCCTGTTCCGATCCGGCGTTGCCCACCGCCCGGTTCCCGGCTCGACACTGCGCGCCAACCTCGGCCTCGCCCGGCCGAACAATCGATACGCGAAGGATCACGACTGATGACCGACGTTCCGTTCCCCGACGCACAGGTTCATTTCGGTGTCTTCCTCCAGGGCGTCAACCACTCCACCATCTGGTCCGACCCGAGCAGCGCCTCTCAGATCGACTTCGAGACATTCCGGCGCGCCATCACCACCGCCGAGCGGGGGCTGTTCGACGCGTTCTTCCTCGGCGAGGGCCTACGCCTTCGCGAGCAGCACGGCAAGATCCTCGACCTGGACATCGCGGGCCGCCCCGACGCGATCGCCCAGCTCGCGGCGCTGGCCGGGATCACCCGCCACATCGGACTCGTCGCCACACAGAACACCACCTACAACGAACCCGCCGACCTCGCGCGCCGTCTCTCCGGCCTGGATCTGGTCTCCGGCGGACGTGCCGGTTGGAACGCCGTCACCACCGACAACGCGTGGACTGGCGAGAACTTCCGGCGCGGCGGCTTCCTCGACCATGCGCAGCGCTACGAGCGCGCGGGTGAATTCATCCGGGTCGCGCGTGAACTCTGGGATGCGTGGTCGGACAACGCCATTGCCACCTCGCGCGAAAGCGCCACCTGGCTGGAAGCGGACGCCGTGCGCACCGTCGCACACGAGAGCGAACACTTCCAGGTCGCGATCACCCCGACTCTGCCTCGCTCCGCACAAGGGCACCCGGTCATCTTCCAGGCGGGAGATTCATCCACCGGCCGCGATTTCGCCGCCGCGCACGCCGAGGTCATCTTCTCCAGGCACGGAACACATTTCGATGCCGCGCTCGCGTTCGCCGACGATATCCGCACCCGGCTCAGAGCCGCCGGCCGCCCCGACGACGACATCAAGATCCTGCCCGGCACCCAGATCGTGTTGGCGGAGCGGGCATCCGAGGTCGAGGAGAAGGCGCGGTGGGTGCTGGAGAGCCAGTTCACCGGCCAAACCGCCCTGTCACTGGTCGGACAGGTGTGGGGCCGCGACCTCTCCGATCTCGACCCGGACGGCCCACTACCCGCCGAAGACCCGGTGCCGACCGTGATTTCGGGAGCCCGCGGCGCTCAGCGCGATGGCCAGGACCCCGTGGCGATCGCGCGACAGTGGCGGGCGCTGGCCGAAGCCGAGAACCTCTCGCTGCGGCAGGTCGCCATCGAAACCTCGCAGCGTTCCGGCTTCGCGGGAACGCCGAGCCAGGTCGCCGACGAGCTCACTCGCTGGGTGCGCCACGGGGCAACGCACGGTTTCAACATCACGCCATACTTGGTGCCGACCGGGCTCGACGAGATCGTCGACTGGCTTGTTCCCGAACTTCAGGAACGCGGTGCGTATCGTACTGAATACACCGGAACAACTCTCCGCCATCATCTCGGCCTGCGGCCTCCCCTGACCAGGCGTTGACATCACGAGCCCAGGCAACGCTCCGGGTGTTTCACGGTGGAACCGACGCGGGCGCGAACAAACCGATTTGACATCAACTTATGTTCAGGTTTGATGCTTCATCCATGACCTCGACAGCTAATCCGCTTCGCCTCGCAGTGATCGTCGCAAGCACCCGCTCGGGACGATTCGGTCCGACCGTCGCCAATTGGTTCGTAGAACACGCCACCCAGCGCACGGACGTGACCGTCGACCTCATCGATCTCGTGGACACACACCTCCCGTCGCACCTGACCAACGACCCAGGGGAGCAGGGCGCGCGGGCGCTGGCGCAGATGGGCGCCCGGCTCGAAGGTGCGGATGCATTCGTGGTGGTGACACCGGAATACAACCACAGCTACCCCGCGCCGCTGAAGAACGCGATCGATTGGCATTTCACCCAGTGGCAGGCGAAGCCGGTCGGATTCGTGTCCTATGGCGGGCTTTCGGGTGGTTTGCGCGCCGTGGAGCACCTGAAGCAGGTCTTTACCGAACTGCACGCTGTCGCCGTGCGCGACACTGTCAGCTTCCACGGCGCCGCAGACCAATTCGATTCGCTGGGTCGGCCGACGAGCCCGGTACCGAGCAAGGCCGCCGCTACCAAGCTGCTCGATCAACTCGTCTGGTTCGGCGAGGCACTCCGATCGGCGAGGTCCGAGCGTCCCTACGTCGCCTGAGCCGATCGGTGTCGGGGCCCCCTCATCGCAACCTCACGCTGTTTCGGCACTGCGGAAGGCCGCTCGATACGCGTGCGGGCTGGTACCGACGATGCGTTTGAAGCGATCACGGAACGCGGTCGGTGACCCGAAACCGACCTGGCCAGCGATTCGGTCGACCGGGTGAGTGGTTGCCTCGAGCAGATATTGGGCATGGCGCACGCGCGTGCGATGTAACCACTGCAACGGTGTGGTGCCGGTCTGTTCGCGAAAGTGGCGGTTGAGGGTGCGGGTGCTCATTCCTGCGCGCAGGGCGATGTCGTCGAGGGTCAGGCCTTTGGCAGCGTTATCCTCCATCCAGTGCAGCACCGGCTCCAGCACCGAGCCGCGCGGTGCGGGCACATTGTCCCGGACGATGTATTGGGCCTGTCCGCCTTCACGTTCCAGCGGCATGACCGACAAGCGGGCCGCGTCGGCGGCGACCGCGGAACCATGATCGCGACGAATCATGTGCAGGCAGAGGTCGATTCCGGCCGCACCACCCGCCGAGGTCAGGAATTGACCGTTGTCGACGTAGAGAACATTCGGATCGACCTCGATCCGAGGATAGCGTTCGGCGAGGAATTCGGCGGCAAGCCAGTGCGTGGTCGCGCGCTGTCCGTCGAGCAGTCCGGTGGCGGCGAGGACGAACGCGCCCACGCAGATCGATGCGATGCGGGTTCCGTTGTGTGCGGCCAGTTTCAGCGCATCGATGACCTCGGCGGGAATCGGCACCGTCGGGTCGGAGCAGCCCGGAAGGATGATGGTGTCCGCACTGGCCAACGCATCCAGGCCCCATTGTGCTCGCAGCGTGAACACTCCAGCGTCGACAGTGGGTGTTATACCGCAGACGCGGATCCGATAGGGCGTGCGCCCGTCGGGCAATCGAATGCGGGTGAACACCTCGATCGGTGTGGACAGGTCGAAGGGGATGACCTGGTCCAGTGCGAGGACGGCGACGGTGTGCATGGCCACACATTAGGTCTGATCGCAGTTCTTGCCAATGGCCCTGACCTGGTTATTAGTAGATAAGCCCTAGTAGATACGTTGGCCGGAATCCGTTGGAAGTTGGCAATCCAGCCGATTCCCGCCATCGCGCGGACTGACTAACGTCAGCGTGGACCGTCAACGAGAGGAACGAATGCCCATGCCCGCGTCCGCAGTATTCGCGTCGTCAGGGGTCCGCGCGTCGTGACCGAGTTCCTGCTGTCGGTCCACGTTCTTGCCGCGATCATCGCGATCGGTCCGGTGACCGTCGCGGCCAGCATGTTCCCTGCGTTCACGCGCCGTGCCGCAACCGAACCCGCCGATGGACCGTCCGTCACGGTGCTCCGTACGCTGCACCGCATTTGCCGCGTCTACGCGTGCGTCGGAATCGTCGTCCCGATATTCGGATTGGCCACCGCGATAAGCCTTGGCGTGCTGGGGGATACGTGGCTGATCGTCTCGATCGCACTGACCGCCGCCGCGGCAGGCGTGCTGGCGCTGATGGTGTTGCCCGACCAATCGAAGATTCTCGCCACCCTGACCGGTGCCGCCCCTCCGGCAGCCTTACCTCGCACCGTCACCGCTCAATTAGCCATGTACACAGGAACATTCAACACGCTGTGGGCGACCGTGACAGTCCTGATGATCATCCGCCCTGGATCGACGACGGGAGCTTGATCAGGTTGCCGTGCGTCCGGCGGGGGCGGTTTCGGTTCGACTCGCCGCGACGAGTCGTGCAATCGCCCCCACACGGGTGTCATTCGGTCAGCGGCTCATCCGAGAACGCTGCTACCGAGGCTCAGTACGCTGCTGCCTGCGCTGAGGATCATGCCCAGGATTCCTTGAATATCCATTGGTCACTCTTCTTTTCGAGGGACCCGCGTCGAGACTGCGGGTTCCGGTGTGGGGCGACGTCAGCTGGGTGGGTTCGCCACACGTCGACGACCTCGATCCAAGAGACCGACGTCGCGGCCGCCTTATGAGTGGCGACGTCCGAGGACCGTAACCGCACAGCCCGACATCGGCTCGAACTGGCATTCCCACACCTGGTTACCCCTGAGGGGTGCTACCTGTTCACGCGAGAGGCTGACGGCCACAATGCGATTCAACAGTCCTATCGGTAGCGACTCATGCGACTGCCGCCATAGCGCTGGCAGGTTGGTGGATGACACCTGCGAAACCTTTTGCGGACAGGTTGTAGGTGTTCTCTTTTACCCTGTCACCAGAGTTGCCCTCGATGGTGGTGATCGTGTCGCCGTTACGAGCCACGACCAAGCCGATATGGCCCTGGTCACCCCACACGATCATGTCGCCAGGGCGGGCGTTCGATGCATTATCTGCGACGACGCCCCCTAGTCCACCCTGGGCGTCGGACCAGACGGCGCTTACCAAATTCTTGTTGGTCCACGGTATGTCGACACCGCCCTGCGTCCACACCCAGTCGGTGAACGACGCGCACCACGCGTCGTTGATGTTGTACGGCGCGTTGATATGGTTGTTGCCATTGGTCTCGCTGACGCCGCGCTCGAGTTCGCCCCATGCGGCTTTGATGGCTTTGCCGGGACCGTCTACCGGATTAGCGGGTACGTATGCGCCGTTGCTATGCGGGGTCCATGGCGATGTGAGAGAGGTAGGGCGCCCGCCGCTGGTGGAGGCGTAGCTGGGGGCGCCATAGGAGGGTACGGGGGGAATGGAGTCGTGAATCTTGCGCGCTTCGGCCTCGATGTCCTCGACTGCCCTCGCGACCGTGCCGTGTACGTCGCCGAGGGTGCCGAATATCCTGTCGAGCAGGTAGGTATGCGTGGCGGGAGAGATAAACGGCTCGTTGTTGCTCGGCCCGTCGGAGGTGCGCAGGGTGTATTCCAGTGCCCGGACTTTCTCCATCACTGCGGTGAATGTCTTGCTGGAAGTGTCGAAGGTGGCATAGGAAGAAGAGTCGATCTTCATGTTCTTGTCATGCAGGTCGGACTTGATCCCGTCGATTTTTCCGGTTTTCTCTTCGTAGTCACCGGCCAATGAGGAGGAAGGTTTGCCGTCCGCGGCCTTGCCGTCTTTGAGGATCTGCTTTTCACGAAGCTTGTCCATGAGATCCGGCTGTGCGCTCGGCGCGTCGGAAGCCAGGCAAATGACGGTGCCCTGCAGCGCCTCGTCGGCCGCCGCGACAACCGAGATCAGGAACGGAGTCCAACCAGGGCGGTTGTTCGGAAGGTCGACCTCGAACTTGTCCGGGATGGTGGGTTCTGGGCTCATCGGGACACCCGACTGTCGGCAACCGCCCACGGGCCTACGAACAGCGTCATCCGTTACCTCACTCGGTCACGACCCGCCCGCCCTTGCGGCCGGCCCTTCCAACGGTTCCGATTATCGGGCATTCCCGACATTGGTAAGCCTGACGAGCCCGGCCGCGAAGCATGGTGCGACTACACGCTGAAGGCGATCGTGCGCAGAATCAGCGCCACGACGAACACCGCGGTGAACGCCAGATCGATCGACAGCCCGCCGGCCCGGATCGGTCGAAGCACCTTGCGCACCGGCGCGATCACGGGCTCGGTCCAGGTATGGGTCAACGCGCGGGCCCGGTTCGTCCACGAAGGGGCATCGGCAAGCACCCCGACCCAGTCCAGCACCAGCCGGGCGAGTAGTAGGAGTACGAACACCGTCAACGCGTAGCCGACCAGTGTTCCGATGAGGGTCATGAAGACTCCTTCGTAGTGAATGTGTTGACCGTCTTACGGGTATCAACGCGGCTGGTGAGGTCCAAAGTGTCACATGCGCGATGTTCTCAGCGGACTATCAGGTCACAGCGGCCGATATCGCGAACGCCCCTATGGTGGATGGATGAGTACATCGTCTGGCTCGTTGGTGATGGTCGCCGAGGACATGCAATCGGTGACGACGGTCGGGAACGAGGACGATCCGGCCGACGCCGGACTTACCCGCGGCGACGTCGAGTCGCTGTGGGATGCGGTGCTGGCGTGGTACGGGTTGGGGACGACACCTGCCATCCAGGTGTGTCTACGGCGCAACGGCAAGATCGTGTTGAACAGGGCCATCGGGCACGGTTGGGGGAACGCTCCAGCAGACAGGCCGGACGCGGTGAAAGTGCTCGTCACGCCGCAGACCCCGTTCTGTGGGTTCTCCACAGCCAAGGGGGTGTCGGCGACCCTGATGTTCATGCTCATCGAGCAGGGCGCGTTCGCGCTGAATGACACTGTCGCTCAGTACATTCCGGAGTTTGCCGCCAACGGCAAGGGGGCGATCACGATTGGGGACGTCTTGTCGCATTCCGCGGGCGTACCGTTCGTGACGCCGCCCTACAAGGGCGTGGAACTGGTGGTCGACGAGGAGTTGGCCGTGCGGGGTTTGGCTGATCTGGTCCCGAGCTGGCCGACGGGTCGGTTCCGGGTCTATCACGCGTTGACCAGCGGGCTCATCCAACGGTTACTGGTGCAGCGAGCGACGGGAAAGCGGATGCGAGAGCATCTGGCCGATCAGGTGCTCGACCCGTTGGGCTTCCGATGGACGAACTTCGGGGTCGCGCCCGAGGATGTCGACAAGGTCGTGCCGAGTGTGAAGACCGGGCCTAAGCCGTCGCGAATGTCGAGCTTCCTCGCGCGCAAGGCACTCGGCGGCCGGATGGACGGGTCGGTGTCCGATGCCGCGACGCGGGCATTGCTGACCGCCGAGCTCCCGTCGGGCAATCTCGTCACCACCGCCTACGAGCTATCGCGGTTCTATGAAATCCTCACGCGTGGTGGGGAACTGGACGGTGTCCGGATCCTCCAGCCGGACACACTGCGGCAGGCGGTGCGACCGGCCGACCGCATGCCAGGGCTGGCAGGGGCGGTGAGCCGTGCGGGGTTCGAACTCGGCGGGCGGCGGTCGAAGTTCGGCCGCAATACCGAATCCCATTTCGGGCGTAGCGGATTGACCACTCAGTACGGCTGGGCCGATCCCGCTCGCGGGCTGTCCGGCGCGATTCTGACAAGCGGCAAGGCGACCACCGACACCAAGCGGCCGTGGCGGCTGTGCGCGCGTATCTCCGCCACTATCGCTCGCCTCGACCCGGCCGACCGGGTCTTCGATCTCTGATTACGCTTCCTTCCGTTCGGGAACGATTCAGCAACGGAAAACTCGCGTCGATGCTATTTCGTTACCGACAAAATGGTTTGGCCCACAATCCGCCTGGTCGGTGCGCAAGCTTGCGAACGCACAACGGCATGGGCGCTTGCACGAACGCATCGATGCGTTCCGATTCGACGAGTCAGCCCTGATGTGGCAACCTTCTTTTCGAGGTCGGGGTGTGAGAAGTGACTCGGGCACCGATTGGTTCGGCTGCGGCGGCCCCACCGCAATGTGGGGCCGCCGGCAGAACCGTAGATCAACCGCGATCGCGCTCATCGCCGATGCGGAGCCGACCTCTTACTTGAACGACCGACGCAGCGCCACCAAATCGTCTCCTCGGGGATTGCCCACCACCGCTGATTCCGGTGCGTCGAAAATCTGGACCAGTCTGGTGTCGGGCTCGAACCGGGGCCAGCCGGGGTCGCCGTTCTCAGCGAAGGACAGCCATGCCGCATGGATTTCGTCGGCGAGCGGTTGGGGTGGGTTCGGGCCGGTGAGCGGGTGGGCGTCGCTCA
Organism: Nocardia arseniciresistens; assembly: GCF_046764875.1. Taxonomy (NCBI): domain Bacteria; kingdom Bacillati; phylum Actinomycetota; class Actinomycetes; order Mycobacteriales; family Nocardiaceae; genus Nocardia; species Nocardia arseniciresistens. The sequence goes on along the minus strand of NZ_JBKORD010000009.1, from coordinate 94,582 downwards.
GAGCGTCGAAGACGAACGGAATCTCCAGGATGTGACATGCGCCGAGGCCCTCGATGCCCGATGGCCAGGCGAATTCGTATGCGTAGGTCGGGGCGCCGGCGGCGGCGTTGACCTCGGCCAAGCCAAGGGTGTCCGAGCGGAACGCATGGTCGGTGGCTATCGCGGCGAAGATGTCGGCGGCGGTGGCCGCGGGACGGTTCGCGCGGTAGGTGTCGGACAGTGTGGGGGACAGGCCATAGCGAGTGAGCATGTATGGGAGCGTGTCGGTGGTTATCCCGGCGGCGACGCCGGTCGGGACCGTGAAGAAGCGGAACTCGTCGGTGTTGCAGCCCGTGATGAGGGGGACCGACCGATCGGGGTGTGCGGCAAGAACGTCGGAGGCCGTGCCCTCGACGATGTCGCCGTCGAGGACAGGGAAGAGATTCATGATTCCGAGTCCGTTGGTGACGATGGAGGGCCCCCAACGGTCGGGATCCGGGTTGGTCATCAACTCGAGGGCGATCGCGTTCTGCGCGGATCGGAGCTGATCGGGCCCCAGAGTGCCGAAATCGGCTGCGGTCGGATCGATTCCGAGATTCTTCGCCAGTTCATCGGCAATTTTGCCCGCGTCCTCGACTGCCGCGACTGCCGTGCCGTTGCCGCTCTGCATGATCGCACGGTGGAACAGTCCCCGGGACCGGGAGGAGGCCAGCAACGTCGCCACGCTCATGCCGCCCGCGGACTCGCCGAAGAGGGTGACATTGTCCGGGTCGCCACCGAAGGATTCGATGTTCTCCTGCACCCATCGCAGCGCGAAAAGCTGATCGTGCAACCCGCGGTTGAGTGGTGCGTTCGCGATGGCGGCGAAGCCGGAGATGCCCAGCCGGTAGTTGAGGGAGACCATGACGACTCCGTCGCGCGCGAAGGCCGCGCCGTCATATATCGAACGTGCGTTCGAACCACGCACAAACGCCCCACCATGGATCCACACCATGACGGGCAGCCCCGACCCTCCCGGATCCGGTGTCCAGACGTTGACATTGAGGTACTCGTCCCCGGCAATGCCGTCACTGCCGATGAGGGCATGGATCGGCGGCGGATACGGCGATTGGGCACAGGTCGGCCCATAGGTGAGCGCGTCGCGGACGCCCGACCAGTCCCGCACCTGTGCCGGCAACTCGAAGCGGGCGGGCCCGACCGGCGCGGCCGCGTACGGAACGCCGAGAAACATGCTGACCCCGCCGCTGGTCCTGCCTAAAATCTTGCCGCCGGTGACGGAAACAATCGGTTCCATACGACTCCTTCGCTCGGAGTCGATTGTCTACCTTGCCGCACCGCCGTGGCCCGCTACACCGAAGTTGTCGTCGAGTCATGCGGAACCGGACGTCTGACTCGCTTCACGGTGCAGTCTCGGCTGCTTATAGCTCCGGGCGATCAGGGCCGATCTGAGATACCAGACGCCGGAGGCCTGGGAGGGGTCGAAACCGGTGAGCTGACCGATGCGTTTGAGCCGATAGTCGACGGTGTTGGTGTGCACGTGCAATGCGCGGCCGGTGCGTTGGCGGTTGAGGTTGTTGCTGATGTGGCGTTGCAGGGTTTCCAAGAGTTCGGGGTGGTCATCGAGCGGATCCAGCAGCGTGTGAAGGTGCTCGAGGCCCGGGCCCGGTCGGGTGAGCTGGTATTCCAGAGCCAGGTCGTCGAAGCGGTACAGACCGTGCACGCCGTGCAGCCGCGACACCATATCGAGGAGTTCGTGCGCCTGATCCGCGGCGGCGGGCACCGTCGCCGGCGTCGCGGGGACGACGGCGGCGGTGATCGGAACCTGTGCCGCGCGCGAGAGCCGCTCGACGAGCGCGTCGACAGCGTCGTTTTCCAGCAGCTCCGCGGGCAGCAGGATGGTTCCGCCGTCGACGCTCAGCAGCGAAAGCACGCGCTCGCCACAGCGTGTCGCGAGTTCGGCTTGCATGCGCCGCAGTTTGCGCCTGGCAACAACTTTGGCGTCCAGCCTCGGGTTGCGCTCATCCTGGTGTGGTGGAATCGACACGGCCAGAACGGAGTAGGACTCCGCGACCTCGATGCCGCACTCGCGCGCCATGGTCGATGTGGAGTGTCCGCCGAGCAGGGCGGAGGTGAGAGTGTGTGCGGCGGTGTGGTGTTCGCTGACCACCGCGCGCAACTCTCGCACGTAGGCGTGTGAGACGGTCGAGGTGATGGTGTCGAGTATGTCGAGCAGGCGGCGACTGATGTTCTTGATGTTGTCGAAGTCCGCGGCAGTGGCGCGGTCCAGGATCAGGTCGAAACCGAGCTTGAATCCTTCGTGCACCGCGTGGTGGATGGTGTCGATCGGGATCCCCTCCCGCGCCCACCCCGCGGCGACCTTCTGTAAATGCTGCGTTTTTCCGGGGATGTCAGCGCCGTCGAACATGCTCGCGGCCAACTCGAGGCAGACCCTCGTGATGGCGGTGATATCACCGTTGAGCGCCTCGCCCGGCAGCGTCCGGCACGGGACCACGTTCTCGACGAAGTGGCCGACCATCTTCTGTGACAATGCCCAGACATCCTCGAGCGAGGAAGAAACAGGCTGACCCGATACGGTCAGATCCGGCCGGTCCGAACTGGTGACGGTCATTGTGACTCCTTTTCCGCCCCCGCGACGTGGCGAAGCACATCACGGTAACGCGACCTGCTCGAATATCGTGGGCCCGTTGCGGGTTCCTGGAATGTGCCGAAGTCGGCGTGGGCATCGCTGTGAGGGTTCACAGCGCGCAGACTCGAAAGATCGCATACAGCCAGCTGAACTGGTCGATCGTCCGAGTTTGGTGAGCCGTCAGGCCGCCCCTCGGCGGCCGCGCACGCTGCCGCGGTAGGAACGATCACAATAGGCCAGCGTGCGGACCACGGGCCGCCGACGCGCGATCGCGAACACAACGCATAGGGATCATTCACAATAAACCGAGGTCCCGATTCGTCCATTCGCCGAAAGGCGTTCGTCGGCTCGAAGCGGGATAGCCCAACCCGTACCGTCGGTACCTGGAGGGTCACCCGGAGGGAGTCCCTTAGCGCTTCTCCTGCCTGAAGCAGGAGATTCCCAGCTCAGACCGCAACCGAGCCACTCACCCGAGGGAGGTGACCCGCTTGTCTCACATTCTCAACACTGCTGTGGCCGCGTTCTGCCACAACCAGAATCACCCTGGCAGCGTTCCGATCCCGACAAGCGGTGTAACCACAGTCGGGGCATCGGAAAGTCCTCTCGCACAGCTCGAGTCGCTTGGCGCTCCCGAAACGGTCACTACACGTCGTCGACGTATAAGCGGGCTGAACCAACACCACCCCTTGCGACCCGACCTCTGGAGGGAGGATGGCGCCTTCTGTCTCCCCGTGAACGGGGGAGTATCCGCGCCAAACACCCCATGACCATGCGTCCGCACGACGAGGCCCGGGCTGCCAGTCCCGATGCACTACTCAAGGCAGGATTCGAACTTGCCCTCGTTCTCGTGGATGCGGCCGAATCCTCGGGCACGATGACCCTGACCTGGTTCGAGCGCGCCGTCACACGATGCGCGCAAGCCGGAATCCCGATCGAAGCCGTGCACGCTGCGGTGGACGAGAGCGTGAAAACCGCTCTGGCGCAGGCTGGTCAGGCGGCGGAGACGGCGGGGTGCAATTGGGAGACCGGCCACGATGCCGGGATGCTGAGCGGGTTCTTCGAGCTGCTGTCCTCCGCGGTGTCGCGCGCCTATGCGCAATAACGCCTTGGCCGTTCTCAGGAGACTCTCATCAAATCTGTGCCCGGATCTCAGGGCGAGCCCGTTGAATGAGGGGCAGCTGCCCCACCCCGGTTTGCTCTAACCGGGGTGGGGCAGCGCCAACTCTGCGCGAGCCCGTGACGATGCGGCCGTGTCAGCCCATGCCGGGAGTGGGCGGCGTCAGATACATGTAGCTCTTCTCCTCGATGCGCCGCGCGATGCGCCATTGGTCGTCGATGCGGGCGAAGGTGTCGAGGTACCACAGGCCGCAGAACATAATGCGCTGCTGTCCATCGCCATTCGAAACGAGCATCGGGTTGTGGCACATCGTGCGGCCGGTCGCGGTATCGCCGTCGACGGTAATCGATGAGTTGCTGATCAAGTGCTGGAAGGCGGGGAAGTTCGGCAACATCTGGGCGAGAAAGGCTTTCGTCGACGCGACATCACCGACCGCGCCGCCCATGGCCGAGTAGTCGATGTGCGCGTCGGCGGTGAAGACCTCATCGAGCAGGTCCCACTGTTTGGTGTCGACCGCGTGTGAGTAGCGGACCATCAGATCCTGGATCTCCAGGCGATCGGAAATCTCCTGCAACGACAACATGAGGTGCCTCCTTGAGCTGACACGGGTTGCAGTAATGCCATCAGTGTCAGAGCAAGGAATCAAGAGTCCGAGCCGATCGGCTCGCTGGAGCGCGTGTGCGGGCCGGGCCCGCAACGCAGAACGGCCCTGTCGGCGCAATCCGCGCGACAAGGCCGTTCTGAGGGAGCTGTGCCCAGTGTTGCGGCCCTTTACAGGTAGGCGCCGCAGACCGGCCAGGCGCCGACGCCCTGGGTGGCCAGCACGTTTTCCGCGACGCGGATCTGCTCGGACCGGCTGGCGTTGCTCGGGCTGCCGTAGCCGCCGTTGGCCTCCCAGGTGCTCTGGGTGAACTGCAGGCCGCCGGAGAAGCCGTTGCCGGTATCGATACCCCAGTTGCCGCCGCTCTCGCACTGCGCGACGCCGTCCCAGTTGTGGCCGTCGGCCGAGGCGGTCGCGGTGGAAACGCTGAACGGTACGGCGACGAGAGCGCCGATGACGGCGGCGGTACCGAGTGCACGGGTGGTGAATTTGCGGTTCTTGGACATATATGGATTTCCTGCCTGCGCCCTACCGGCCCGTGGAAGCTGCACGCGGGTCCCTGCCCCCAGGAAATATCGGGGATCCTCGAACCGTGGGGCAGGGTTGCCGGCGTTCGGCGATTCGAGTCGGAACCAGATGTTGATCCGGTCCGTCAGCGACGGTAACGGAGAAGTCGCGGAAGATCACGCTGAGATAACGTGAGAATTGCCTGAAGTAGCCGTCGAGACTAGTGGCATTTCCGCAGCTCGCGCCAATTAAATGACATATCGGCATCGGCTGTTATTGTTACGTTATGTGATCGAGATCACGATGAAATAGTGACTTGCAACGCGTTCGGTGACGCCTGACCACTGCGAATTCGGTGCCACATGGTCGATGAGGCGCTGCTGCGGTCCCGGGGCATACCTGTCGGGCGTTAAAGTACGTACGTACGGTTTGGCGTGGTCCGATTGCCTGGAAAGCCGATGTGGGGTCCTAGGAGTACCTCGCCTTCAATGACCGCCGCTCGCACCCATTCTTTGATCTTCTGAGCCGCATGGCGGCCGGCGAGGCGTCGCGTGGTTGCTCTCGAATCCGTGCCGGGCATCTGGCCTCGCACTGGCCGAACGCTGGTCGTTGCCCGTAAGACCGGCTTGGCCACTAGTCTTCCTGAGCGCCGTCGACAACCTGCCGCGCCGACGTGACTGGCCATCAATACCTTTCGACCCTGACGTCACGTGACGCAATGGCCCCGAAGTGATTTCATGTGGATTCACGGACCGATGTAGCAATGCCGCAGCGCCTCATGTTCGTCGACGGTGATCCAGTCACTCCGCCCACTGTGGACGCGCCCCCAACCCGCCCGTTCGTACAACGCAATCGCCGCCACGCCGTCGGGTACCCGTCGACCTCGTGCACCGCGCGCAGGGCCGCGATACGGGCGGGTGCATCGGTGGTAGTCCGTGCTCTGATGATCACCGCCTACATTTTGCGCGAACTGTGCCGCCGGGTGTCGTGACGATCTACATTGGACACAGTTACGGGGGGTGGCATTCGAGGAGACGCACCATGTTCGTCGCAGTCGTCATCATTTCGGTATTGCTTGCCGCCATGTTGTCTATGTCGGCCTACTTCAAGATCACTCGCCGTCCGCAGTTCGTCGAGGGGTATGCCGCCATCGGTGTGCCGGATAGCTGGCTCAACCCACTTGCGGCGCTGCTGCTTGCCGGTGCGGCCGGTCTGCTCGTTGGGTTGTGGTTGGCGCCGATCGGGATTGCCGCAGCTGTGGGCCTGATTCTCTACTTCCTCGGTGGTATCGGGTTCCATGCGAAGGCCAAGGACTGGAAGGGCTTGCCCGTGCCTACGGTCATTCTGGTCGTGTCGATCGTCGTGCTCGCACTGCGTATCGCAACGGCGTGACTTCGGTCTGAGGGTTAGTCGGGAAGTACCGCCAGCTCGAGCTGTCGCAACCGGGCGGGATCGGCGAAGACCTCGTAGCCCGCGATCCGATCGCCGTCCACCGTGACTGTCAGCGCGAGCAGTAGTCGACCGCGCGGCGCGACGACGATGCCGACTGCGCCATTGACAAGGGCCAGGGTGGCGATCTGCGAGCGACGGCGAAGAAGCATGGTCTCCTTCGCCACGACATGCGCGCCACGGACAACCAAGGCCTTACCGGCGGGCAATGCGGCCGGATCGGCGGTGCGCACCACCTCTGGTGCCAATATGGACAGCAGTGCGTCGAGGTCGCCACTGCGCGCTGCTGCGAGGAACGCTTCGACAACGTGCCGCTGCTGCGCGAGTTCGATACTGGACGCTGTCGTGTCACCACGCGCCCGCGATCGGGCCCGGCTGGCGAGTTTCTTCGTCGTCGCGGTCGTGCGCCCGACGATCGGCGCGATCTGATCGAACGGGACGGCGAACATATCGTGCAGCACGAACGCCACCCGCTCGTCGGGACCCAACGTATCTAACACCACCAGCAGTGCGCGGCCTACCGAATCAACAAGCACGGCTTCGTGTTCGGGATCGCTGTCATAGGCCGTGTCCCCGAGATCGGCAATGCTCTCCATCGGATCCTCGCGCCGCGCCGCGCGCGAGCGCAGCATGTCCAGGCAGATCCGTGAGACGACGGTCGTCAGCCAGCCGGCAAGGTTCTCCACGCCACTGGTGTCGGACCGCGCCAACCGCAGCCACGCCTCCTGGACGGCATCCTCGGCCTCGCTGGACGAACCGAGCATCCGATAGGCAACCGACATCGAGTGGCCGCGCTGCGTTTCGAATTGCCGCGCCAGCAGGTCCTGTGAATGCATCGGTCACCTTTCCTCGCCGCCATCCGTCATCTGGATGACGAACACAACACCGCTCGAGTGACCGCGGTGCGGCGCAGCGAGTGCTACACCACGATCGCAGACGCGCGGTGCCGCCCAACAGAAGGGTATTTCCCATGCACATCGCCTACGTCATCGTCACCGTCCTCGCCGCGCTGGCCGCATCGAGCGCCGCGGTCGTCGATGTGATTCGGCCACAGTGGCTGCGCGACAATATGGAGAACTACGGCATCCCCGAACGAATGCTCGGCCTGCTGGCGGCGCTCGAGGCACTCGGCGCTCTCGGTCTGCTGGTAGGCCTCGTCATCCCGGTCCTAGGCGTGGCCGCCGCGGTCGGTCTGATCCTGTACTTCCTCGGCGCTGTTATCACCATCCTGCACGCTCGCTGGTACTCCGACATCGCTTACCCGCTGCCATATCTCGGCTTGGCGGCCGGATCACTCGGGCTATTCGTGGCCGCATGATCGAATTGGTCACTGCGCCGGTCCATTCGATAGACGCACGGAATCGGTAGCCCACGTTTCGCCCGGACGAATGTGCCTGAATCCGCCGATTGATTGAAACGGTCATTTCTACCCGAAGAACGTTGGGCCGCTGCTGTCGAGGCATACACTCTTGCGGTTTGCTCAGGCTTGTTCCCACCCCTGGCGCGCGTATATTGCGCTGTGTTGCTTATTGCGACGCGTACGGTTGGCCGCACGCGCAGGGTGATTGTTGTTCCACGAACCCGAAAGGACTCGATGTCGTCGACGGACACCGACCGAAACTCCGATAAATCAGACGAGAGACCCGAAGAAATTGCAGGAAAGCCACCGACGACCGGTGGACTCGATCGGCTGGTCTTCGGTGTCACGGCGATCGGTTCCTTGGCTTTTGTGGCTTGGGGCATCATCGACCACACCGGACTCGGCAGCGCGTCTGCCGATGCGCAGTCGTGGGTAATCACCAACACCGGCTGGCTGTTCGTGCTGATCGCTTCGGCCTTTGTCGTGTATGTCATCTGGCTGGCGGCGAGTCGGTACGGCAAGATCCCGCTCGGCGCGGACGACGAGAAGCCGGAATTCCGGACCACATCGTGGGTCGCGATGATGTTCAGCGCGGGCATGGGCATCGGCCTGATGTTCTGGGGCGTCGCCGAACCACTGTCGCACTATATGAAGCCACCGCCGGGGACTGCCGCGCCGGCAAGCTCCGAGGCCGCCGAAGTCGCGATGGCAACGACGCTGTTCCACTGGACGCTGTACCCGTGGGCCATCTATGCCGTGGTCGGTCTCGCGATCGCGTACGGCACCTTCCGCAGGGGACGGTCGCAGCTGATCTCGTCGATGTTCCGGCCGATTCTCGGACGACGCGCCGATGGTATCGGTGGCCGCGCGATCGACATGATGGCGATCTTCGCGACGCTCTTCGGGTCGGCTGCCTCACTCGGGCTCGGCGCACTGCAAATCGGCGCAGGCATGGAGTTCAACGGGTGGGTCGACTCGATCGGGAAGGTCGGTCTTGTCTCCATCATCACCGTCCTGACCATTGCGTTCATTGTGTCGGCTGTCTCCGGAATCGACCGTGGAATCCAGTGGCTGTCGAACATCAACATGGTGCTCGCCGTGCTCATCGCACTGTTCGTGTTCGTCGCCGGCCCGACCCTGTTCATGCTCAACCTCCTGCCTGCCTCGCTGGGCGACTTCATCTCCATGCTGCCCAAGATGGCCTCGCGTACCGCGGCGACCGGTGGCGAGGACATGAAGACATGGCTGTCGAGCTGGACTATTTTCTACTGGGCGTGGTGGATCTCGTGGACGCCGTTCGTCGGCATGTTCATCGCCAGGATCAGCCGCGGTCGCACCATCCGTCAATTCGTGACCGGTGTTCTGCTGGTGCCGAGCATCGTCAGCCTGGTGTGGTTCGTGATCTTCGGTGGCACCGCGATCTTCCAGCAGGGCCAGACCGGTGACCTGACCGAGGCGAACGGATCCGTCAACGAGACCTTCGCGCTGTTTCGCCTGCTCGACCACTATCCGATCGCGTCGGTGACCGCTGGCCTGGTGATGGTTCTCGTTGGCATCTTCTTTGTTTCCGGTGCCGATGCCGCATCGATCGTGATGGGTACGTTGTCCGAGAAGGGCAGCATCGAACCGTCCAAGGCGACGGTGGTCTTCTGGGGAGCCGCGACCGGCGCCGTCGCCGCGATTATGCTCATCATCGCCGACGCGGGCGACCTCGGTGGCGCACTGACCGGATTGCAAGCTCTGACAACGGTGGTGGCGCTGCCGTTCGTGATCGTGATGGGTCTCTTGTGCGTCTCGCTGTACAAAGACGTGAGTACGGACCCGATGATCCTGCGCGAAAAGCGCGGCGCCGAGCTCGTCGAAGGTGCTGTAGTACAGGGCCAGGAGCGCCATGACAGCGATTTCGGGCTCGTCACGGAGGCGGTAGCCGCCCCCCGAACAGCAGCGCCCAGCCCAGAACCTGTGCCAGGCAACGAAACCCGGTCAATAGCGAGCGAGCTCTAGCGGCACGCAGCGGCACCACCTCGGTGGTGCCGCTGCGCGATCGCGACACCCTCGCCTCCAGCGGCACGCCGCTGCTCGGCTCGATGAGCCCGCGTTCCGAACGGTGTATCGAGCAAACGAAGCGATACCGGCGGCCTGGCTCGATTGGTCGACACCATGGCCGTCCACTCGGCTGCCGAACCAGACGCGGGGACGATAACGGCGCGGTGCTGGACGCAGTCGACGCCGGTCAGCGCACGCGCTCGGCGCCGATGAACTTGGCTGCCTGCTCGCCGACGAACACGCTCGGTGCATGTGTGTGCCCGCGGATCAGTAGCGGCATCACCGACGCATCGGCGACCCGAAGCCCTTGCACGCCACGAACTTCCAGGCGCGGCGTGACAACGCTGGCTTCGTCGGTGCCCATCCGGCAGGTGCCGATCGGGTGGTAGAGAGTATGGGAGTAGCCGTTCAAGGCGAGTTCGAGGGTTCCCTCCATGTCGATCGGCGCCTGCGGCGGGTAGATCAACGAGCCGAGGACCGCTTTCATCGCGGGCGCGGCCGCGAGTTCGGCACAGGTACGCAGGCCCGACATGATCGCGGCGCGGTCGGCGCCCGCGTTGTCGGAGAGGTACCTCGGATCGATCACCGGTTTCGCAGTGGGATCGCCCGAGGCGAGCGTGATGCGGCCACGGCTGTGCGGGCGCAACAGGACGGTCGCCAGGATGACTCCGTGCTCGGTGGGGTCGAGCAGACCTTCGTAGTAGAAGGGGGCGGGGGCGAAAACCAATTCCAGGTCGGGCAGGTCGAGATCGGGCCTGCTGCGCACGAACCCGTACGCCTCGCCGACATTGGAGGTGAGCATGCCGCGATGCCGGATCAGGTAGTCCAGCAGCTGCCTCGGCTTTTCCGCGGCGAAGAGCGAATCGCCTTCGACGCCATAGCCGATGCCGGAGACCAGGTGGTCCTGCAGATTCGCACCTACCTCCGGTACATGGTGCACGAGTTCGATGCCGTGCCGTGCCAGCTCATCTTTGTCGCCGATGCCGGAGAGCATGAGCAGTTGCGGACTGTTGATCGCGCCACCGCAGAGGATCACTTCGCGCCGCGCCGTCACCATGTGTGAGGTGCCACCCTGCAGGTATTCCACGCCGACCGCGCGGGGAGCTGCTGCCGGATCGCGCTCGAAAACAACCCTGGAGGCGAGCGCCTCGGTCCGTATGGTCAGGTTCGGCCGCCGCAGCACCGGGCGCAGATAGCCATCCGCTGTGCTCCAGCGTCGGCCCGCACGCTGGTTGACCATGGTTTCGCTGAACCCGTCCGGCTGTGGCCGGTTCGGCGGTTCCACCGCGAACCCGGCCTCCTGCACGGCCGTCAGGTAGGCGGCGGTCGACGCGCGCGGACTGCGTTGCCGCGAAATATGCAGCGGCCCGGCCGTCCCTTCGTCCGGATACTGGGCCTCTTCGACATTCTCTATGCGTCGGTACTGCTCGACCGCGGCCGCGAACCCCCACTCCTCGCCCGCGAGCAGCGCCCACTCGTCGTAGTCGGCGCGGAATCCCCTGACCCACATCATCGCGTTCATCGACGACGACCCGCCGAACATCTTCCCGCGCGGCCAATAGATCTGCCGGTTCTTCAGCTCCGGCTGCGGCTCGGTGAGATAGTCCCAATCTACTTCTGTACGAAACAGTTTCGAGAAGGCGGCCGGAATGTGCGCGAACTTGTTCTTGTCGGGCGGCCCCGCCTCCAATAACACCACCGTGGTGCCGGGGTCGTCGCTGAGCCGGTTGGCGAGGACCGCACCAGCGGACCCCGAGCCGACAATCACGTAGTCCGCGGTAATCCCAGCTGTCTGCACTGTCCCACTCCGATCGACACTCCGTACAGCAAACATACGAGGATCGGGCGGCGCCCGGTTCACTTTCCTTGAATTCTGGACAGCAAACCGCGGGAGCCGACCGCTGACACTCAGCGGTCGGCTCCCGCGAACCGGGTACTGCTCAGCGGGACGCGCGGGCCGAGAGCGCTGCGGCGGCCAGTACCGCGACGCCCTCGGCGATAGCGGTGGTGCCAAGCGCGTGGGCGGCCGACAACCCGGTGGCACCGACCAGACCGAGGAACACGGTGCCGAAGCAGGCGATCCCGACGACGATGCCGAGCTGCACGCTGGTGACCAGGATTCCGCTCGCATCCGCGGCCAGAGACATCGGGATCTTGGCCAGGGTGCGAGTCATCAACGGGCTGAACGCGAGTCCGAATCCGATGCCTTGGATGGCGAAGATCGTCAGCGGCAGCGGACCGAAATCGCCACCGGTGCGCAGCATCATGCCGAGTGTCACCATTGTGGTCGCGCCGAGCACCAGTCCGAGCGGAATCATGATGGCCTGGAAGCGATGTGGAATGCGTTCCCAGTTCAGACTGGCCAGCGCGAAGGTGACGCCCATCGGGATGAACAGCAGTCCGGCATGCAGTGCGGTGTAGCCGAGGGTGCTCTGCAGGTGGATGGCCATCACGAACATCCAGCCGCCGAAGGTCGCCATGATCACGAACAACGTTGCGGCGGTGAGTACCAGCCCGGGAGCCTGCAAAACCCGCTGTGCGAACAACGGTTCGCCGCCACGTGCGGCAACGGCGCGTTCGATGACGATGAACGCCGCGACACCGACCACGCTGGCGCCCAAGGTGATCCACGTCCACAGTGGCCAGTCCTGGTCATGGCCGAGCACCAGCGGCAGCACGAGCAGCAGCACCGAGACCGTCAGCATCGCCAGTCCGGCCAGGTCGAGCTTCCTGTCGAATCGCGGGCTGTCCGAAGGCAATACGCGCGGCGCGAGTAGCAGCAGCACGATGCCGATCGGCACGTTCACCAGGAACACGCCGCGCCAGCTACTGCCCCAGAGGTCGGCGTTGACGATCAGGCCGCCCGCCACCTGCCCGACCACCATGCCGCCGGAGATGATCGCGGAGTACGTGCTCAGCGCCTTGGCCCTGGCATTGCCCGTGAAATTCCGCTGGATGAGGGTCATGATCTGCGGGACCATGGCCGCCGCACCGACCCCCTGTAAGAATCGAAACACGATCAATGCGTCTTCGTTCCAGGCCAACCCGCAGGCCAGCGAGGCGATCGTAAACAGAGCGAGACCGGCAATGAAGGTGCGGCGCTGGGTGAACCGATCACCCAGCCTGGCTCCGGTGACCAGCAGCACGGCGTAGGCGATGACATATCCGGCGACGATCAGCTGCAATGCCGAGCCGCTCGTGTGCAACGAGGTACGAATAGAGGGAATCGCGACATTGACAATGGAGGCGTCGAGCACCGCCATGAACTGCCCGGTCAGGATGACGGCGAGAATGGCGATGGTGCGCCGCGGGCTGTACGCGGGAGGTGCTGGGGGAGCCGGCGTGGCGGGTGTCGCCTTGGCCGAACCCGGTGACAACGTCTGGGTCATGCACTGAGCTTGCAGCGGATTCGACACCAGTAACAGGAGCCCAGTAAAACTGGTACCGGCAACACCCGGTTAGGGTCCGGTTTCTCGGCTTCCTCCGTGACCGGCGTCAGCGATGTGCTCGGCATCGCAGATGTATCCCATTGTCGGAGTGGTGGGTTGGAGCGGACAACTCGACTGTGGTATCTCGAACAGACAGTGGTGCTCGGTGTGAGGTGGAGATTTCGTGATCGGGGTCTGTCAGGCACTCCGTCAGCTCAAAAGTCACATTGCCGGTCTGCTTCATTCGGCTTCGTCGGCGACGTCGGATTGGGAACGCGGGCATATCCGAGGCTTGGAGGATACCGCGGCCACCGTGGGTGGAACGGACATCGACCTGCGCCTTCGATTGTTGAACGACCCCGACTTTCGTGATCGTTTGATGCAGGACCACACCCATCGTCATCGGTTGTCGGTGGAGGAACCCGACATTCATACGCGAATGTTGGCCGAACCCGAATTTCGTGCCCGTCGGTTGGATGACCCAGACATTCAGGCTCGGTTGTCGGCGGAGGGCCCCTACCCGGAAGGTCGGTACCAGCGGCACTCATTCGCGGTGGCCCCCTCGGCGGTTCGGGCATTGGAGTCGCGCGCCGATGAGCTGATCGCTGAGCTGGCGACTCGGCTGCACGAGAATTGGCGTTCGACGAGGTTGCTACCGAACGGAACGTACGCCGCCAGGCCGAAACGAGCGATCGACGAGGACTGGATCGCCGCGCACGGGACCGACATCGTGGACATCGCCAATATGCCCAATCACGAGCTACCCAAGGATTGGCAGCGGAACAACGTGGAGTCGGCGCGGGTGACCGTGGAGCGGATACTCGCCGAGCTGCGGGCAGGGCGTGACCCGGGTCGCACGGAGTTCGTCGCACACGCGTACAGCGAGATCCACGAGGAATGGTTGCTACGCAATGACGCCGCTACGGATGTGCAGATGCGCTTGTATCCCGATCTGTCCGAAGATCAGAAAGCGCTTGATCGGGATGTCTACCATGCGGTCTTGGACTTGGTCGCGGAGAAGCTCGCTCGTTGGTGAGGGTCACGATCTTGTCGGCGCGCGGTAAGCGCAAGGGGTGGGGGTGGACGCCGGTGTCGACACGATCAAGGTCGAACGCTTGGTCGCGTGACCGGGGGCGGCGGTTTGCGAGCGCTCAGTCAGTCGGAAGGCTTATACGGGTACTGGTGGCACCTGGATACCGCTAGTGAAGTGCGAGACGATCATTGGATGACCAGTGTTGTTGATGTCCAGGCCGCGCGCAAAGCTCGACGATCTGAGTTGGGGTCCTTTCTGAAGGCTCGTCGCGCCAGGATCTCACCGGAAGATATGGGACTGCCTCCGGGACCTCGCAGGCGTACGCCAGGTCTGCGTCGCGAGGAGGTTGCGCAGTTAGCCGGAATCGGCGTGACGTGGTACACGTGCGTGTAGTAGCGAAAGACCTATCCATTGCCTAGCCTGGGGTTATGCCTCTGAGTCCCAAGGATTTTCCCGGTTTGGCGGCCGTCATCCAAGCGCGTGTTTCCAAGGCGGGTAAGCATAGGAACGAGCGTTCCCCCAAGGAGCAGATTGCCTGGGGGCGTGCAGAGTGTGCCCGGTTTGATTGGAACGTGTGCAAGGTGATCGACGAGGGTGCGGTGGGTGCGACCCGGCACTCTCGGAAGGCTCGGCCTGGCCGTGAGGAGTTGCGCCAGGAACTGGCTGCTGTCGCTCGCCGGGTTAAGTGCGGGGATGCCCGGGGTGGCGTGCTGGTCAATTGGTCTTCGTCGCGTGCGAACCGAAAGATCGGCGACATGTCCGAATTGCGCGAGCTCTGCGCGGAGTTCGGCGTGTATTGGTACTACGGCGGCGTGCTGTACGACATGAATGATCCCGATGACCGCAAGCGTGTTGCGCAAGATGCGGTCGAGGATGAGCATGCGCCTGAACGTAACCGGATCGACTCGATGCGGGCACTAGCTCAGAACCTTGCTGACGGCAAGCCGCATGGTCCGGAGAGTTTCGGTTTCGAGATCATCTATCGGCGAGGCAAGGCTGTGAGGCGTGCCGAATGTCCGCAGAACGGACCGATCTTTCGCGAAATGGCGAGGCGTGCTTCAGATTTGGAGAAGACCTACCGTATCGGCCGTTGGCTTACAGCTCGGGGCGTGCCGATTCCCAGTCACGATAAGTCATTTCCGTGTAACCGGTGCTCAGTGAAAGATGGCCGGCGCGTTATTCAGAAGGTTGATCGGCGTAAATGTCCTTGTCCGAAGACGTGGCGCACCAAGTGGGACAGCGACATGGTTAAGCGTGTCCTCCTCAATGAAGCGGCGGCGGGTTTGCGTGTGCACGTCGACGAAGACGGGAATCGGTTGACTCTCAAGGCCACGTGGGACGGACTGATTTCAGTGGAGGAGCATGAGCGGTTAAAGCTGATCCTCAATGATCCGCAGCGAGGTTCATTCCGGGGCAGCACACCAAAGTGGTTGTTGTCCGGACTCATTTGGTGTTGGAAGTGTGGCGGTCCCGCCGTGTCTCGACGTTGCCCGGACCGCCGTCGTTACTATCAGTGCAGGCACAACAGTTGCGTGACGCGAAAGGCGGACTTGGTTGATGCCGTTGTCGAAGAGGTGATTCTGCGACGTCTCGAAGATCCGGATCTGCTCGCGTCGTTGGTCCGGACAGACGATGAAGCAATCGAAGCCCTTGCGGAGGCGCGTGGGCTACGAGACGCGTACGAGAAATGGTTGAGCGACGCGATCGATGCCGACCTGTCACCCAAAGAGATCGCGCTGTACAGAGCGAAGAAGGCCCCCTTGATCGATGCCGCAGAGCGCCGCGCTCAGGCGGCGCTGCCGATGCCGCATGTTGTTGCCGCGGCGGGAGCAGATGCGCGCGCAAAGTGGCACGATCCGGAAATCACACCGCTAGAGGCGAAGCGAGACATCATCCGTTCGTTGGTTAGCGTGACGCTGTTGTCCGCGGTTGGTAAGCGCCGGGGATTTGCTGTCGGTGCTGGCGTGGACACGATCAAGATAGAACCCCTAGTCGCCTAACCGGTTTCGCTCGTCGGTAGACGGTTCCCTGGAGGGACGCCTTGTGCAGTATCTGGTTGATACTGGTAGTGCCAGCACCTGGATACTGTAAGTGAAAAGAGGGAAGATCACTACATGAGCGGTGTTGTAGATGTTCAGGCAGTCCGCAAAGCTCGGCGTTCAGAGCTGGGAGCTTTCCTGAAGTCCCGTCGCGCCAGGATCTCACCGGACGATGTCGGCCTTCCTGCGGGGCCTCGGCGACGCACCCCCGGGTTACGGAGAGAGGAAGTCGCGCAATTAGCTGGGGTAGGAATTACGTGGTATACGTGGCTTGAACAAGGCAGAAATATCAATGTCAGTGTGCAGGTGTTGAATTCGGTCGCACGGACGCTGTCGTTGGATGCTGCGGAGAAGGCGCACTTGTATCGGTTGGCGGATGTGCCGACAGTGCCGACCGCGGATGCGGGTACTGCTCTGCCGGAAGAGCTTCAGGTGATTTTGGATCATTTGGCGCCGTTGCCGGGGGTGGTGTTGAGTGCGCGGTATGACGTGTTGGCGCATAACGAGGCGTATGAGGCGTTGTGTCCAGGCTTCCTGACCGGTGAACGTAACGTGGCTCGCCGGGTGTTTCTGACACCGGAATGCTGCAATACCTATCAGCACAATTGGGATGACTTGCGTCGCATGGTGGGTTATCTGCGTGGTGCGTACGGAAAGAATCTGGGTGATCCGGGCTGGGAGGATTTCATTGCGGAGTTGTGTTCGGAGAGTGAGAGTTTCGCGTCGTTGTGGGCGCTTAATGATGTGGCGGTGCCGGTGAGTCGTACGAAGCAGGTCCGTAATTTGGCGGTGGGGGAGTTGGAGATGTTTTTGACGAGTATGTCGCTGCCGGGGTTGCCGCATGCGTGGATGCAGGTGTACACGCCGGTCGATGAGGTGGCGTGGGCGAAGTTGGGTGAGTTGCTGGCGATGTCGGAGTTGGAACGTCGGCGTCCGTGGGTGGAGCATCGGGAGCGGTTCCATGCTGAGGTGGGGTAGGGGAGTGCGGGTTGTGGAGCGAGTACTGGGATGGGTCGCGCGCAGCGGTTGGTGAGCCGAGACGGGTCGTGCGTGCGGACTGTCTGGAACCTCGGGCCTGAAAGTCTTGCCTGTGTTGATCTGTAGGTCTGTTCAGTCTTGTTGTGAGCGGTAGCCGCCGTTCCACCAGCGTCGGAGAAGTGTGAGCTGGCGTTCGGTCAGTGGTCCGGCCAGCGTTTCCTGTACTTTTTCGATGTAGGCGAGTTCCTCGGGTGTCCAGTCCCGTGCGTGAGAGTTGTTTTCCGCCATCGTCATCGGCGGTTCGGGGTGGTGTGAACGGCGACTGTCGAACGTTGGCAGCGGTTTTCGCGGGCGCGGAGTTGTCCCGCTGGTGGTGCGGGGTTGGGTGTGGTGAAGATGCTCGGATGGCCGTTGCCGAGATCGGTTGCGGCGAAATCGGGTTGAGGGGTGTGGGGAGAAGGCATGGGCTGTCGCTTTCGCGCCCGTCGGCTGATTCTCCCGACTTCACTTTAACTCCGCTGTCGATGTGTTCGCCACCGCGCCTGTCAAGGGGCCGTTATAGGCGTTCGGGGAGTGGAAGTCCTGTGACCACCGACGCTGAGCGAGCGGGCATGTGGTCGTGCTGAGTTGACATGGGGGTCATTTCTGTCCTGGTCTGTGATCCCCGCCTTCTATGAAATCTGATTGTTAGTGATTTCGTTATTTTCGATGCAGCGATCAGTGTGCCGAGAGTTGAGCTCCGGGTTGTTCTGGACGGCCTTATTTATGTTGTTTACGCGTCATTAGAAACCGGGCGTCAATTGTCGTGAAATGACCTGAAATGCCGCGAAACGGTGTGTAACTCGACCGAGAGAGGATGTCGATGGGCCGCTGAACTGCGATTTCTGTTGGTCGAGGGGTCGGGGGTTCGAGTCCCCTTAGCTCCGGCGGGTGAGGCTCGATTACCTCACATCAGAGATCTGCGAGCGATGTCATCATGTACCAATCAGTGTCGATTCACAGCGTGTCGACGGTCCGCGTCCATGTATCTGCTGTGCTGGGGTTTCGGGGGCCGGAGTAAGCCTTGGGGATTGCGATAACGAGCAGCACCGTCATGTCCTCGACCATGGGAGCGATGCTGAGCCGGTAGGACGCAACTTCGCTGTTCGGGGGGTGGCGGACGTGGAGCAAGCTATCGCTGTCGCGGCTGTAGTTCACGTCGACGCTCGACGCCCACAGGCGACGGAATTCGCTGTTGGGGCTGAGGCGTCGTATGAGGTCGCGGGCTTGTTGAGAGTTTCGGTAGAGCCCGAGGATTGCTTTGTTGTAGGCGACATTCCATGCGGCCTCCTTCTCCCAGTCGACCCAAACCTCTTTAGCGATGGGGCTGAAGAGCCATGCCCCGATCGAGTAGGTTCTTTCGAGGCCGGGCATAGTCGAGAGAAAAAGATCGTTGCAGGCCAAGACATTCCAGATCGGGTCGAGATATGCGGCGAGTACGCCTAGGTGCTGGAGGTCGTCGAGATGGCTCATCCAGTTTCGAGTGTGTGCTGGGCGCGGTGAGCTCGATCGACAGTTTTCGATATCGTGTCCACATCGAAATACAGACCTATGTCGTATATGAACCTGATCGCAGCCGTTGGTCGGTCGAAAAGCTGCGGCGACCGACCAGATGAATTGCGGTATGCAGACGCGGTAATGCGGAATTCCGGATATCGTCAGCAAAGAACAAGGCTCGGCACTCGCTATACTTCCGCGTGTGGCAGGGCCGCTTTTCGACGCGATCGAGCGAGAACAGCTCGCAGACTTGCTCGATGAACTCGGCCCTGACGCACCGACACTTCTCACGCCGTGGACAACGCGTGATCTCGCCGCGCACCTCGTGCTCCGCGAACACGACCCTCTCGCGGGCCCCGGACTCGTTGTCCCTGGGGCGTGGGGCCGCTTCGCGGAACGACGAAGAACAGCACTCGCGCGCACGGACTTTCGCTCGCTGGTGGCGACGATCCGATCGGGACCACCACGAGGTCCGTTCCGTAACGGATGGGTGCGGCGCGTACCGAACCTCAATGAGTTCTTCGTCCACCATGAGGATGTGCGCCGAGCCAACGGTCGCGGTTCTCGCACGAACGTGCCCGCACTGGATGCGGCACTCTGGCACAACGTGTGCAGTGCACGATGGTTACTCGCTCGGCGTCTGCGCGGCGCGGGACTGGTGCTCGAGTGGGCCGGCACGGCCATTACCGTCAGAGCCCGGCGAGGAGAGCCCGCGGCACGCATCGCCGGGACCCCCGGCGAGTTGCTGCTTTATCTCTTCGGCCGTCGGGGCACCGCCGAGGTGAAAGTCAGCGGTCCGGCCGACGCGGTGGACACCGTCCGGCGTGCGCGGTTCGGCATGTAGGACCTATATCCAGGCCGTCGCTGTCTGCGATCACGCCGCGAAACCGCGCTGGTACTTCAAGGTGCCGAATACCTTTCGATCACACCGATGAACACGGCGGGTTCGTAGTCCACTTCTTCTCACGCGCCCTCGTCGATGCCGTCGCCAACGGATGGAATCTGATCGAGAGCCACCCGTTCGAAGAAAGCGACCTACCCCGCCGCCTGTGGCACGTCACCCAAACTCTGCCGACCTGAAGCGCCCGACCCCGCGGATGCGCGGCAGACCGAGACAAGGTGGACAGCGCGAGCGCGGCGGCGGGTAGGGACTATCGGTAGCCTCGCTCGAGCAGGTACTTGGCTCCCGCCTCGAAGCCGTCCGGGCTGAGCCGCTCGAAGCTGAAGGCGTCGGCGAGCCGGTTGGTGGTGTTGAACGCGACGCAGACCGCCAGAGCGTCCTCGACCTGCTGGTGTGACACGCCCGCGGACAGTACTTCTCGCATGTCCTCGGTGCTCACCTGCTCCTGCCGGGTCAGTTTGGCGAGCATCCGCAGTGTTGCCCGCAGCCCGTCGTCGATCGGCGCCGATTCCAGGTCGGTCAGCACCGCGTGAACTTTCGCGCTGTCCTGGTACGCCTGCCCCGCGGTCGCGGTGTGCGCGCCGATGCAGAAAGCACACTCGTTGATCTGCGACACGAAGGCCGCCATCAACTCCCGATCAGCTACCGACCACGCCGACGGCCCACGCATCGCTTCGTGGGTGAACGTCTTGGCTTGGGTGCCGTAGAAGTCGGGCCGGTAGTAGACCAGCTTGGCCGCGTCGGGTACCGGGTGTCCGGAGTACACCTGGATGATCCTGAACAGCACCTTCGTCGCGGGCCCGTACCCGTGGTTGAGAATGTCGAGTCGCACTATCGGTCCTCCCCATCGACGGTTGCCTCGGCCAACGCCGCCAGTCCCGCTTCATACAGCCGGGTGGACTGGCCGACCGCAGCAGATACCACTAGCTCGAACAGCTCGTCCTCACTGAAGCCGGATGCCTTGGCGGAGACGAAGTCCGCGTCGGTCACCTGCGCCGGCCTCGTAGTGACCTTGCCGATCAACGCAGGTAGCTCAGCAGGAACGTCGGCATTGCCGAAAGCACGCGCTCGCTGCTCCTTCGATGTCTTGCCCTCTCCGTTGAGGATGCGATCCACCAGGGCTCGGTGCGCTGTCCGCTTCTTGTCGTCATCCGGCATGGCGGCGATTCCTCTCCAGCTCGCTCGAGTGCTGTGTCAACGTGGCGTCCTGTTCGTGCAGGTTCGGGTCAGCCATGGTTCTCGGCGGTGGTGGCGAACAGTTGCAGCATGGTGCTCCAGCCACCGCCCTGTTCGACGAGGGTGTCGCGCATCGCGTGGCCCTCGACCAGCCGGTCCGCGTAGCGGTGTTCGAGCTCGACACGGGTTTGCTCGGACCGTCGGCGGTGAAACGTCTCTCGATCTCGCTAGCGTGCAGGGATTAGAGACCACCGTAACTGACCCTCATGCCGCTTGGGCGCCGCGCAGCAGGGCGATCGTGTGGTTCGGGCCGGGGCTGTCGGCGACGAGACGGCTCAGCAGCGACCTGAGTGGGCTGTAGGGACTGTTGTCACCGAAGTCCGCTGTGCCGGACAGGGCGCGAAGGCCCGCGCGCGCTCCCCACGCTTCGACCCCGACCTCGCCGGAACCGACTACCACCTCACCACCGACATCGACACCGTGCTCGGTGCACAGCAGAACAACGCGGCTGCGACTGTTCGTCACAGGGAAACGGCACCGGGGTCGGTGAACACGATCGTGGCCGAGCGTCGCTCCATCGAATCCAAAACCGGCTGCGCTGCGCGCCGCCGGATACGAACTGTTCGACAAATGGTTGAGCACGACGAGTATGGACCAGTTCTACGTACGCACCCACCATCGGTGGAACCACCAGGATCCACATCTGCGAGATCGACACCGACGGCAGCCTTATTCCCTCCGACCGGCCACCGATCGACACCGGCGTGATCATCACCGACGGCCCGATGATCACCATGACCCTGTAACGCCACCCCCAGAGCCACAGACACCGATTACCTGACCAGGAGTCGAGGGTCCACGCACCGGGATCGGTTCGGCTGGTGAGGTTTCGCGTTGACCGGACGAGGTGGGCACTCGCGGATCGAACCGGGGGCCACCCGTACGGTGATCACCTGAAAGGCAGCGGGTCGGTGCAGAAGCGGTGCTGCTGTGCGTAGGAGACCCGCCCGTGGACCGCGATCTCGACGCCGTCCACATTCTCGAGTCGGAGGGCGGGCGGATATGGCTGTGCCACGACCCCGAGACATAACACGACACCCGCCGGGGCGGACGGTAGCGCGGGTGGACGGCGTCGAAGGACACCCCGACCGGAATCGTGGCGCCCCTGGCTGCCCGCCGGACTCGGCCCTTACCCCAGTTTCTTCGTGGCAACACAAGCGACGAGCAGCGTTGCGCAGAAAGCGATCACAGCGCGCACCCGTACGCGGGCACCGCACCTTCGTCCGAGCAGAGGCGAATCAATAATGTTCACGACGTGGCGCACCCATCTCCTCACGCAATCCGTCCTCCGTCAACGCGAACCGATGATCGGGGTCGATGCGCTCCTCGGTGGTCGGATCGTGGTCGTCATCGACCGGCAGGCCGACGGCCACTCGTTCTATTTGCCCGATCCCGTAATTGGTCGAGTCCTCTCCGGTGTAGGGGGTGCGGTCGATGTTGCCGGTCATATAGTCGTAGACGTGGGCCATCTCGTGGTAGAGAGCCGTCACGGGAGGGCCGTTATGGTTGGAATCCATACGTGGCGAGTATTCGATTTCGTTACCACCGAACCAGCCGCCGTCCATCGCCTGGCTGTAGTCGCTGGTCGGGTATTCGGTGATCGTGAGGTCTTCTCTACCTATGCCGAAAAAACCCGAATCGTCGTGCTTGCCCTGCATCTCGGCCAACATCTGCTGCCCGGTCGGCGAGGACCGCAGCATATCCAGATCGGCCTCGACCCTGGCCACGAACTCCGACGACCCCTCGATTCCGATGAACCGGGCGTCGTGAGAGATCTGCACTGTCACCGTGTCTTCGATGTCCCCGTCGGAGCGGTCGGCGGACTCGCCGTAGGAGATGTCCACACCGGTGCCGCCGTAGGTCGAGTCCAGGCCGGCTCCGGCATACGACCTGTCGTTTCCGGCCCCGCCATACAACACATCGTTATCGCGCCCACCCGACATGATGTCATTGCCCGCGCCCGCGACGACGGTGTCGTTGCCGGTCGCGCCCTCGAGGTAGTCCTGACCGGCCCCGCCCAGGATACGGTCGTCGCCACCGAGCCCGTATACGGTGTCGTTGCCCGCACCGCCGCTGAGCAGGTCGTCATCGCCCTGTCCGTCGACGTAATCGCGCCCGATCCCCGCGAGCACGAAGTCTCGGCCGCCGCCGGTTTCGATCTCGTCGTCTCCGCTTCCGCCCAGAACGCGGTCGGGGTTGGCGCCGGTCTTGATCGTGTCGGCACCTCTGCCGCCCAGAACCGTGAAGTTCACCTGGGTTCCCTGGGGAACGTTGACGTGGTCGGCGCCATCGCCGGTGCGAACAATGATCTCTTGGCCCTTCGGCACAACATACGATACGTCGTTGATGGTGATCCGTTTTCCGTCGCTGAACGGATCATCGCTGATCGTGACCTCGTCATCACCCGCACCGGTGTTGACATATGTCCTGTCACCGACCGTGATGACCCCGACGCTGTCGACATCCGCGGGAAGGGTGAACGGATCCTTGCCATCCTGGGTGATCGACGCGAGCGCCGCGCTGATCGCCTGCCATTGTGCGGTGGAGTCGATCAGGATCTGTCTCTTACCGCTCAAACTGCCATCGAGGCGCGACCGGATCTCTGTGGCGTGGGTGACGGCGGTACTGACCAGTTCGGTCTCGGCGTCGTTTCGTGGCTCGAACCTGACCGCACCCGAGGGGCTGCCCGAATGCGGAATATGTGAGACAGTGCCCCACGACTGGTCGAGTTGCTGCTGCGCGACGCGTACGGACGCGGCGACGAACTCCACCGCGGAGGACAGCCTTGTCGCGATGTCGTGAGCGGTATCCAACTCGGACACCACGCGGCCACGGTGCGCCTGATACGACTCGGCGGACTCGCCTTCCCATTCGGCGACGATGTTCTTGGAATCGGCGAGCAGTCGATCAGCGGTTGCCTGAAGTCGGTTGGCGAGCGCCGCCCAGAACCGGGCGGCATCGTCGAGCGATGCGGCGTCGTGCCATAGGCTCCAACGGCCCTCTGCCATACGAATCCCCTGACGTCGTCATCGAGGTGTGGGCGACGGTCCAGGCGTCGGTTCCGGTGTGGGCGTCGGTTCTGGTGTGGGCATCGGCGTCGGCGGCGGACCGGGCGTGACCGGGGTAAGGGCCAGCATGGATTTCGCTGCCGCCTCGTCCGTATCGGAGAAGGCGAACGCGGAGAGCATCAGCGCTTCGGCGTCGGCTCCGAGCACGGCCGCCAACGACTCGATCGCGTCCTGCGCGGCCTCGACACAAGGCCCGTGCGCAGCCGTGGTGCTATAGCCACCGTCGGTGTCCCCCGCATCTCTCGCCGCGACGGTCAGACCACCCGCAGAGCCACTGACCGCCGAGGTCAGGCCGAGCGCGAAGTCGATACACCGATCAGCGAGCGTTACCAGATCCTCTGGACGTACCTGCAGGTGCGCGCCCATCAGACTACCTCCGTTGTCGAGTCCTGTGATTCACGAGGATACCGAAAAACCGCGCGCCGCAAAGCTAATCGCTGCCGAAGACCACCTCGACCACTACCGTGTCATGGTCGCTGTGAACCGGTGATGCCGCAGCTACTGCTCGAATTGCAGGTACCGATTCATTCATCGGCACGACGGCCTGCGGAAATGTGCGACTCGTCGATTCGGTGTTGGTAGATGATCTGTGCATTCGTCACTGGTGTCAGTTGATCTCGTCATCGAGTGTCAGTGGAAGCGTCGGTACTTGCGCCTTTGCCGGGTAGATAGGTGCCAACGAGGAACAGATGGCCGTTGTTAGGGATGTTCGAGCGTCGGGTCGTGGTGTGGGCGCGGTACTTCGGTCTACCGGCTCGGTGGTGATCTGCCCGGTCGGTTTGGTCGAGGTTCGATAGGGGCGCCGGTTCATAGCTGTCTGCCTCGCCTGATCACTTGATGCCGCTGGCTATCCTCAGGGAAGGCTGGCTGACATCGAGATGTCGCTCCTTGCTGACACTTTCGTGTCGCCTCTTACCCCGGAGTCTCGTCGAAGGGTGGCATCCGGTTTTCTGCTGTTCCGTCGCAGCCAGCGTGGTCTGAGCGCACGCTTCGGCCCTCGAACCGAGCAGGTTTGTGGGCCGAAGCGAGACTCAGATGGCTCCGCAGTGCTGCTCCGCGGCGTGGGAATCACCGTTGGTCGGATTGGCTCACTTCACGTCGACGAGCAGCCGCCCCTGCTCGCCGTCCAACCGCGCCAGCTCGGCGACCTTGGCGTGGCGCCGCTGAGTCAGCGTTGTCGTCGCCGGGTCGTAACAGGGCTGGGGTTCATCCGGCCCCGGTCGCAACGGGTCACCGTTGCGGAATCCGGTTTCGACTTCCAGCAGATGAGCAACGCGCAATGCCGGCAACTGGCGCTGCTGTGCCGTCAGGTCGGCTTCGCTTGGTTCTTGGCGTCCGCGTGCTGCCGCTCGCGAGGCTGTGGTCCGGCTGGATTGGTGGCAGTCGTGGTGGTGAGCCAGAAACCCGACATTCGCGTGCATCCGCTGCCCGTCGATAGCGGCGACGAGAATCACCCGGCCGAACTGTGGTTCGCATCGTTCCACGACCCATTCCGCGCCGTCGAGCACGACCACCGCGCCGGGAGACAGATCGAGCATGGCCTCACTCAACTCGCCGAGCCGAGCCCGCTGCAGCGGTGAGGACGGCCTGGTCATCCAGCGGCTGGGATAGATCCAGACCCAGTTCCGTCGCCAAAGCAGTTGCAGCGCAAACGCTCTCGAGATCGTTGGTGCCGTCGTCGATGCCACGAGCTTCATCGAAGCGGCAAGGTCCCGCGGCCACTGCGGTCATCAGCGCCTCAGCCATGCCGAGTGGATCGGCCAGCGGTCGCCGTTGCGACGACAGCGTGTCCACTGTGGCAAGCGCTGGCTGGCGCCACCCGGTCACCGCCATATAACCCCAGCCCAACAGTTCCGCGAACTGCGCTGTCGCGGCGAACGCGACTTCGTCGCGGAGCTGGATCTGTCCTGCCGGGTGGACATCGATCAACCAGCGACCTGTGGTCGTATCCGCGAGGAAGTCCGGAATATGTTCGCGTGCGCCGTCTTCAGTGCTGAATCGCAGCCGCATCGGTTGCGACAACACATCGATTACCTCGCCCGCGAAATCCAGCATCGTCAACAACCGCGCCTCGGCCAGCGCCTCGTAGCCGTGATGGCAGCCTGTGCTCACCATGAACTGCAATCCCCCCCGATGCCGCTGGGAGCGATGCCAGGAAAATCCTCGCATCGGTCGACACCCGACCAGCGGCAGCGATGTCAGAGCCCGCGCAGGCGCCGTCACCTCACCAGCTTGGAGAAGGCCGAGATCCGGACCTTCTCGGCCTCGGGCGTGAACACGATCAGTTCGGCATTCTCAGTGAACCGACCGTCGAACGCTCGCCCCGCCCCAGAGCGCCCAGCACACCCTTTATCGACCACAGGAAGTCGAACACCGGCGTCCACGATCACGGCGGAGCCAGTTCGAGCCCGTCGATCGTGAAAGGACAGGCCCGACAGGAAGTAGTACCAACGCAGATCGCCTCGGCTCACCGTAGCGAGGTCAACCCCGTCCTGGTGCTCCCGGCCATGCTCCAAGTAGATGCCGGACCGGAGGTACTGCATCTTCACCATCAGGTCACGAGCATTCGATCTCGCCGTGCGTCCTCGTCGCCTCTCCCGCATCTCCCGCGGATGCCCGGATGGCTAGATGCTGGATCCAGCCGCTGTACTCATGATCTCGAAGGTCCCGCGCGAGAACACCGCCACTAGAAAGTCGGACTTTTCGGTGAATGGGCGTAGGTCCCATGTCGAAAGCCGCAAATCCACTGTGAGTCCGGCGTCCTCGGCATCTGCCAGGAACTGTGGGAACTCGTAACCACGATCGGCGCCGAACCCCACAACCACCTGACCGGCTGGGGCGAGATGGCGGGCGAACCCGGCCAGCACGGCCTCCCGAGTGGACGGCGCCAGAATTGTCATCACGTTTCCCGCGCACACGATGACATCGAAATCGCCGGCGATCCCACGGCCCGGCAAGTCCAGTTCGGCGAGATCACCGACTATCCAAGTCGGACCGGGATAGTCCTGCTCCGCCGCAGCGATCAACACCGGGTCGACGTCTACGCCCACCACGACGTGACCAGCTCGGTGCAAATAGCCACCCACACGTCCCGGACCGCCCCCTGCGTCCAGGACTCGGCCACCGCGGTCGAGCATCGCGTCGACCAGCCGCGCCTCCCCGACGATATCCGTGCCTTCGGCCGCCATCGCCCGGAACCGCTCCACGTACCACGTCGAACGCGCAGGGTCAGCAGCAGTGAGCTCCTCCCACTGGCTCGGGGTACGTCCGTTCATGGTCAATGTCTCCTCATTCGGGCCTGCCTCTGGTCAACTGTGCCACCACCGTGCCTTTCGTCAGCGCGCGGCCTGATCGTGCTCGCCGCCGGTGCAGCCGATCACGGCGTCTTCTGGTACCGACAGCAGTAGTCCCGCCCACTCAGCTTGTCTTTTAACCTCTGACGGCGGTTGTTGGTGGGTTCGGGTGGCCATCAGGGGTTTGTGGTGGCGAGAAGTGTTGGTGCCACATGGATTTCATTTGCGTTGGGCACGAATCCATCTCATAGTCGGGCATTTTGCGGCCTGTCAGCACGCACCACCGATATTTGCGCAAAACGTCGTCCCCGTTGTGGCACACACACACACTGACCTTCATCGAGACCCTCCAATCTTCGGGCGGCCTGCGATGGGCACCAATGCGAACCGCGTCACCGCCGTGTCCTCAAGCAACGGTCGCCGACACTGCCGCACCGCGAGTGGCCGCTGGCTGCAATACCTACCAACACAACTGGGATGACCTGCGTCGCATGGTCGGCTATCTGCGTGGTGCCTACGCGAAAAACCTCGGTGACCCGCATTGGGAGGAGTTCATCGTCGAGTTGTGTTCGGAGAGCCTGAATTTCAAGGCTTTGTGGGCTCGTAACGATGTTGCTGTCCCGGTGAGTCCTACGAAGCAGGTTCGTAATTTGGCGGTGGGGGAGTTGGAGATGTTTTTGACGAGTATGTCGTTGCCTTCGGTTCCGCATGCGTGGATGCAGATTTATACCCCGACCGATGGGGTGGCGTGGGTGAAGTTGCGGGAGTTGTTGGCGATGAGTGTGGAGGAGCGGCAGCGTCCTTGGGCGGAGCATCGTGAACAGTTTCATCTCGAGGTGGGCTGAGGCCGCGTCCGATTCGGGGACGAACGAACCTGCGAAAATGTCGTGGTGGCGTCTGCAGGCCGAGCTGCCGACACGCCGGAAGGTGTTGGGGTCCAACGAGAAAGCGCAGAACCTAGTGGCCCGTGTTTGAAGTTGTTGGACGATGGGCTTTGGTGAGGATCGTCTCGGTTGTTTTGGTCCAGACGAACGGTTTTGCCCGCGGGTTCCAGCCGTTGATGAACGCGCGGATCTTGGTGTTGAGCTCGCGGACGTTGCGGAAGGTGCCGCGGTGGATGGCTTGGCGTTCGATGATGCCGAACCAGACCTTGACCAGGTTCATCCAGGAGGCGGAGGTCGGGGTGAAATGCACTCGGATGCGAGGGTTTTCGGCTAGCCATTCGCGGACCTCGGCCTTCTTGTGGGCGGCGTAGTTGTCCATCACCAGGTGCAGTTCGCGGCCGGGTAGGCGCGGGCGACGTGTTTGAGGAAGGCGAGAAATTCCTGGTGGCGGTGGTGCGGCTTGCAGACGCCGGTGACCTTGCCGGTGGCGATCTCGAGGGCGGCGAACAGGGTGCTGGTGCCGTGGCGGACGTAGTCATGGGTTTGACGTTCGGGGATCCCGATCTGCATCGGCAGTGTCGGTGCCGTCCGGTCCAGGGCCTGGATCTGGGATTTCTCGTCCACGCACAACACGATCGCGTTCTGCGGCGGCTCCAGATACAGCCCGACGATGTCGGTGACCTTGGCGACCAGTTCAGGGTCGGTGGAAAACTTGAACGTCTCTGCCCGCCAAGGCTGCACACCGTGCTCGCGCCAGACCTTGGCCACGGTGCCGTATCCGATACCGAGATGATCGGCCAGCAGACGCGAACTCCAGTGTGTGACACCGTATTTATGCGGCGGCGGCATCAACGTGGTGGTGATCAACTTGTCCCGGTCCAGAACCCGAGGTCGGCCGGACCGCTCCTCGTCATGTAGCCCCGCCACCCCCTGCGACTCATAACGAGCCCGCCAGTTGACCACCGTCTGCCGCGAGATCGAGAACCGACGCGCGATCTCGGCATGCGCCACCCCCTCAGCGGCCAACACGATGATCCGCGCCCGCAGCACCAGCCCGGACTTCATCGTCGTCGACCGGATCCACGCCAAATAACTTCAGGCGCGCCGCACTAGTGCAGCCTATGTCCCAATTTGCCTCAAAACGACTGGAAACAGTGGGTTTTAGAGTGGTTCTGGGGATACTTCCCCGCGCCTTCGATCTCATAGAGTGGGCAATGTTCGAGGCTCGAGCCAACCATAACGACGATCTGTCGGCACGATCGTCGGGGCCGCATAGGACGAAACCTTCTGGCGTGTCTTCGCGTGACACGCCAGAGGCTTCACACTAGTAGCTACTCATTGGCAACTTGGCATATGGGTGTGTCCAATGCAGGTCCTTCTTGTCCGTTCTTGTGGGGGTCGAAGTCCGGAGGGGGACTGCGGTGATCAGGGTGCTTGCCACCGACGGGCGTCTGCACGTCGGTGCCACCCCGGGTTGCCCCCGCGTGCGGTGTGATCCCGCTTCGGAGCGCAGTCATTCCTGCGACAGCCTGGACGACGCACATCACCAGCAATAGCCATACGATCGGTCCCCACCCGCCGGTGTGCACGTGCAGCGCACTGAGCGCGGCGACACCACCTCCAGCCAACGCATAGCCCAGGCCATGCGTTACGGCCGATATCGTCGTGGCCCACTGTGGTTCGGGCGCGCTGAGCGGTATCAGGGTGAGCGTCAAGGACAGTGCTCCCAGACCGGCACCGATGGCGACCGCCCACAGCCAGGGAGCGGTGGTCGGGATCCGCCACAGGCCGAGTAGTCCGGCGGATGGTATCGCGGTGCCGACGACGATCGGGGCATCGCGCCACCGTCCGCGACAGGACCTCCGCAGCCAACCCGGCAACACGACGGCGACCGGGATGCCCGCCACTGCGGCGAGCCCGAGCAGGAAACCCGCCTGCGCTCCGTCGATACCGGCATCTCGATAGATCGACGGCAGCCAGCTCATGATGCCGAACGCGGTAACCGCCCACGCGCCGAACAGAAATGCCATCGACCATGACAGCCTGCGGCGCAGCGCCAGGCCCCACCGCACGGAAACGCTCTGGGCAGCAGCAGGTCTCAGCACGGCCGTGTAGGCCGGACGCCGCTGCGCGCCGAGCCAGAGGACGAGGGCCACTGCGCACAGTGGCGCCCACAATCCAAGTCCCCACCGCCACGAGGTCGCGGCGCTCACCGGTGCGGTCACGAATGCACCTGCGGCACTGCCGATTCCGATTGCCGGGGCATAGATCGCGGTCAGTCGCGTCATCCGGGCGCCGCTGCTTCCCGCGATCGCGGGAAGCAGCGGCGCCACCACCGCGGTGGCCGATGCCGTGACCATCGTGCCCGCCAACAGCAGTCCCGCTCCGCCGGCCACACGCACGATCTGACCGACCGTCATGATGGCGAGGGCAACGGCGACCGTACGAATCGGTCCCCAGCGGGTGGAGAGCCATGGCGCCAGGACACCACCCACGGCATAGCACCACAGCGGGACCGAGACGACCCAACCCAGCACCGCTTGGTTGAGGCCCGTCGTCTCCGGGATGAACCCCAGCGCCGCGCCCACGCCGGTGATCGGCGGGCGCAGGCTGAAACCCGCGGCGGCCATGGCCACCGCAAGGGGTGCCCACACCACCGCGCCCGATCCGGTGGGCAGGTGACTGGGTACAGCCCCGCGTGTGCTGGTCATCGCGTCGCGTTCAGGGTGTCGCAGGCTGGAGCCGGTGCCCGCTCGCATCGAGCGACAGACCAAGTAGCCGACTGACGTTGCGCCAGGCCACGTTCGCGAGCAGCTCGTCGTCTGCCGCGGCGTCGAGCACGTCGACCTGCCATCGTCCGCGCAGCGCGGCCAGTTGCGGCCCCATATCCTCCATCGGGTAATCGAGAGCGAAGCCGACCCTGGCTGGGCCGGCACCGCTGACGGCGGCCCAGAACGCCAGCGGGTCGGTCACTCCGGATGTCGTGACGAACAGGTTCGTGCGCAGGTAGTGCGAGGGCAGGTGGTCGAGCCGATGCCCGTGCCGCTCCGCGTTGGCGACCTGCCAGCGGGAGTCCAGGCGGGAGGGCGCGGCGAGCAACCCCTCGCCCGCGTGGCCCAGGATCACGGTGAGCCCGTTGGTCGGTCTACGGTCGAACACGCCGCCGAACAGCAGCCGCAGAAAATGCGCCGCCGTCTCCACGCCCCAGCCGAATACCGGTCCCCGCAGCTGTGGATGCCCGTCCGACCAGGCACAGGTATCGGGCGAGTTGGCAGGATGCAAGTACAGGGGGACGCCCAGGTCGGCGACGGCGGCCAAGAAGTCCTCGTATTGCGGCTCGTCGAGGTAGGAACCGCAGGTGTGACCGTTGACCAGCACCCCGACCATGCCTAATTCTTCGACCGCACGGCGCAGCTCGCGTACCGCACCTGGTGGGTCCTGCAGCGCGACCGTAGCGAATCCGGCGAACCGATCGGGCGCCGAGGCCACCACCGTGGCGATCAAGTCGTTCGTGCGGGCGGCCAGATGGGTGGCCTTCGCCGGATCCGGCTCGACCTGGACGCCGGGCGCGGTGGGCGAGAGGACCTGCATGGTCACCCCGTTGGCGTCCATGTCCACAATCCGCTCGTTGCCGAGGTCGCAGAGTTTGCGTTCGGCCGTCGCCCAGTACGCGGCGTCCAGGTTGGCTCGGGCTCCGCCCACGTACTCGGTGAGAAAACGTGGGAGCATGTGCTCCTCGATGGTGACGATCCGGTCGAGGGGACCGGTTATCGGCGATGACGGCATCGCTGTCCTTTCTCATTTCATTGATCCGCAGGTGCACTCGGACTCAGCCGACCACGACTTTCCGACGGCTTGCCGCAATTTCTGTTGCACCACTTGCACTCTCGGACAGAAGCGCGCGACCGACGAAGGCGTCCATACCGAATCCCGGACCGAACCCGGCGCCCAGCACAGGCGCACCCCACGCTGGGCGCAGCTCCGAGCGGGTGGCGATCAGGGCCAGCGCGTCCAGGACAGCTGACGACATGAGGTTGCCGCGGGTGAGTGACAGCCAGGTGGGGGCCACCTGATGCGCACCGAGTCCGATGGCCTCCGCAGCGTCGCGAATGATGTTGTTCCCCCCGGAGTGCAGTGCGCAGATCGCCAGATTCGCGCCGGTCCACCCCTGTCTGCCCAGCAAGGCGCGCAGCGCCGGCCCCAGTGCCGGAATGGACCGCACCGCATCGGTCGTCAGCCGGAATCGCAACCCCTCGTCG
Organism: Nocardia arseniciresistens; assembly: GCF_046764875.1. Classification (NCBI taxonomy): domain Bacteria; kingdom Bacillati; phylum Actinomycetota; class Actinomycetes; order Mycobacteriales; family Nocardiaceae; genus Nocardia; species Nocardia arseniciresistens. Next base: position 62,221 of record NZ_JBKORD010000009.1, on the reverse strand, counting down.
GTGGCGACCCAGGCGATCGAATCCGGTGTGCCGGGTACCTCGTAGCGCGCGATATCGACCAGCTCGAAGCCTTCGTCGAGTGAACAAGACAGCACGGCCGCCGCGGCAGCGTCGGAGAACAGCGTGCTGGACACGATGCTGCCCACCAGCGCGACCTCGTCCAGATCACGCTCGACGTGGAAGTGCGGCGAGGCGACGTCGGCGGTGACGATCAGCACCGTATCGCGGGGGTGCGCGCGAAGCCAGGTGTGGGCCATCGTGATCGCGTGCGCTCCACCGCGGCAGCCCATACCGAACACGGGCAGTGCCGCGCAGGTCGGGCGTAATCCGAGTGCCTGTGTCAACACCGCAATCGGCGACGGCATGGCGATGAGGGTCGAGGTCTCCAAGATCACCAGGTCCACCTCGGCCGCGGTCCGGCCCGCGGACAGCAGCGCGTCTCGTGCGGCCGGTATCGCGTATGCGTGGAAAGCGTCCCACGCCACCGCGTTCCGTGCGGCGAGTCCACGCATGGACACGATCTCGTCGGTCGTCAGGTGTAACGGGTGCATGTCGATCGCGAGCCGCCCGGCCATTACCGACGCTCGCTCCAATGCCGCCGCCGATGGACTGCCAGCCGCGAAGACCCCCTCGTACTGCTCTCGCACGGCGGCGATCAACGCGTCATGGGATACCTCTTGTAGCGGCACCGCCACGACCGGGACCGACACTCTGGAATGTATCGCGGGCGAGTTCACGAATCTGTTCCGTCCAATCTGTGTCCGACGAGTTGCCGGAGCTACGACAATGAGTCGGCAACGTCGGCTCCCAGAATCGGACTTCTCAGCGGTGTGCCGACAGTAGGGAGATCCCTACACCGACAACCGCCACGGCGAATCTCTCGGTGCGACATCGACGCTTCGCGGGGCCGCACCGCTGTCACCACCGAACGCGACCGCAACACTGCGATGCGGCGTCCGGATTTGATCGGACGTGTGTCGAGTGGATGGCCGCCACCGCGGTATCGGTGGGGATGGCGATACAGGGATCTCCCTACTGCCCACTCACGAGTCGAAGCCGCGAATCTGGATGTGTGCTCCACAAGTCCGCCGTCACATATTCCCGACTCGCACGAAACGAGAAGCCATGACAGCTCGGATGTCGACGCCGCCGCCCGGACGGCTCCCGTGCGCCGAGCAGCCAGAGCGATGGGACCTCGGCACCGGGACTTCCGAGACCTGGATGGAATCGATGCAGATCTGCCTGCGGTGCCCGCTGCGCGCGCCGTGCGCCCGGCGTGCCGCGCACATGGTGGAACTAGGGTGGCCGCCATACGAGATGGTCTGGGCCGGTGTCGGGTACGACCGGTCCGGCAAGGTGATCGAGGATCTCGCGCGCTACCGTCGCGCCAAACCGCGCAGGCGCCGTGAGCAATTGGTCATCGTCGGGCCCTCTGTCGACGCACCGCCCGACAGCGTGACCGGCTCGTTGACGCAGCACGCCCTCGACGTACGCACGATCGCTCTCGGGCAGCGCTGAATCCACGTCAAACGTAATGACCATGGATGCAAGGTCGTTTCCAGCTGGGCTCGGTGACGGTCGACGTCGCCGACTCGTTCGAGCCGGACACGGAGGGGAACCGGGGTTCGGCGCGCAGGCGTATGTCACGGTGCGCGCGCCAGGGTGACCGCGAGCCGGGGGAGCCGACCCGGCGTATGGAGACGAGCTCCCGGCGCTGGTCTGGGAGATGAAACCTGCTGCCTTCGTGCACATGTCGGCGCTGCGCGGAAGTGTCGAGCTGCGCTGTGCCAGTGCCGGACATCAGCGGTTCGACGACAATGCGAGGGCCGCGGCTTCCCATTGGTGAGAACACTTGGCAGTAGTGGCGGACGGGTGCTCCACTGGGCTCGACGTACTCAACCCTTTGTCTGCCATGAGGAGGTCCGATGACCGCCGAGGTGAAGGTCACGATCGCCGAGCTGCGCAAGGCCGCCCACAGCGCCGACGACTTGCGCGACAAGGTCACCGCCATTCTTGCCACCGTGAAGAACGACACGGAGTCGTTGGGCGAGCCGTGGGGTGACGACAGTTACGGCGCCGAGTTCGCCAAGACCTATGTGCCGAATCGTGACGAGCTGCTGCACAGCGGCAGTGACGGAAAGCCGGCGGCGCTGCCCGGTCTCGTGCAGGCTTTCCGCGACATGTCCGACCTCCAGACGAAGTCGGCGAACTACCTACAGGCAGTGGAAGACAAGAATGCCGGACGATTCCAGCAGCGGACATGAGTGGCGGCCGATGAGTGAGAAACCCACGCAGGACGAGCCGGACCGGCAGTTCAGTCTCGGTAGCACCGGTTCGACGGATCCGGCCGAGAAGGCGCGCAAGCTGACCCACCGCATAGCCCGCGAATTGGCGGCGATCGGCCCGGAGGGGTGGCAGCGTCTGGACGGCGTGTTCGCGCTGACCGTCGCCGACGAGGCGGCCGAGCTGATCTACACCGATGGGGAACGTTCGGTGCGGGCGGCGCCGCCGGAGGCGACGGTGCATGCGGTCCGCGAACTCCGTGCGCTGTCCGCGCATTCGGGCGACGGTCCATGGCTTCGGCTGGTGTTGTCGCTCACCAAGCAAGGCCAACTCGAAGCCGAGTACGACTACGGGGATTCACCGCTCCCGCCGGAGCGGCTGTTCCCGGCCGACGCCTATCGCGCGGACCTTGAGGCGTTTCCCCGTCGGCTGCCGACCTGGCTCGCGGCGTACGTCGACAACACCGGACACCAGGTCCGCACGCCCGAACAGGCTGCTCGGGCCGCGGTCCGGGCCGTCGCGGCACGTCCGGCGCACGCATTGCCGCCGTTGCCGGCACTGTGGGCCCGGTGGGCGTCGCTGGCGGCGGCCCATGTCGCCGTCGGGTCCGAGCGTGGTCCGCGGATCCTGCCGTCGTTGGGGTGGTACGAAGACGGCAATCACAACGGGGCGACGCTGTATCTGTTGTCCAGAGATCGGGCGGTGCTGTCCGGCGGGCGATTGAACTCGGCCGAGCTCGCGGCGGGCTACCACGGTGAGGCCGCAGTGCCGGATCTTTATGCGGGGGCGCCTAGCTGGGTGACGAGCGCGGTGCTGAACCCGCGAGCGGCTACCGGAATGCTGTCGTTCTGTTATTGGTGGCAGTCCGGGTCGTGGCGTCGGGGCGAATCGCCGGAACCCGCGCCCGCTCGGGTCGCGCTACCCGAACTGTGGGACGAAGACGCAGTGGTCGAGCTGGTGGTCGACCTGGTGCTAGAGACAGGGGATCCGCGTCCGGAGGACGAGATCCGCGATGCCGCCGAAACGGTCGTCGGATCGGCCGAGGTCGGCTTGGTCACGCGGGAAACGATAGTGCCGCTATTCGCCGACGCCGAACGCTTCGACAGCGATGCCGCCTACGCCCAATTCGATGCCGCGGGGGTGGCCACGGTGCAGTTGACCCCGCTGCCGGAGGAGGATGCCATCGCCCTCGTGCGCGACTACATCCTGGAGCGGGGACTCGAGACGCCCGGCTATCCGGTGTCCGGGCTGGTGGCCAGTCGCGTCGGTGTCGGGTGGATGGTTCATGTTCCGGCGCCGGAAGGGCAGCTCATGATGGGACGTGCGATTTTCTACGTCGCTGATGACGGTGCGGTGGAACGCTCTTCGTCGTCCACGCCACCGTCGGTCTACGCGGCCGGATTCGAACAGCGGTTTCGGTGGCGGCTGGACAGGGTGGGCTGAGCCATGGCGAACGAACACCTCAAGTCTCAACTGGCCGATCTCCTGGAGGGATTCCAGGAGCAGATGGGTGAGATCACCCGGATTCAGCAGCGCACCGCTGCCGTGGTGGCGACCGGGGAGGCGGAGCAGCGCCGGGTCACGGTGTGTCTCAATGCCGAAGGCACTGTTATCGAGACGCGCTTCGCTGATGATATCGGCGATCTCGACTATGAGGAGATCGCGGCGGCGGTTACGGCTGCGGCGCAGGCCGCGAAGGCCGACCTGAGTCGGCAGCTCGCCGAGATCCACGGCCCGCTGCTCGAGCAGCGGGCCCGGTTGCCGAAACTGACTGACATCGTCACCGACATGCCGGATCTGGGCGGCTACACACCGGTGGCGCCGAAGGTTTCGGCAGCACCGCCGGGGTCCGTGGAGCGGCGAACCGAAGAAGACCCGGGCCTTACCGATGCCGAACAGCTCGACCGTCGCGGCGGGTCGGGCTACAAGGACTCGGCCTGGTGAGCTCGGGGTTCGGGCGGTTCACCTAGGCGGCGGTCATGGGTTTCGAGTTGAACGAGGCGGCCATGTGGCTGCTCGGTGTCGTCGGCGGGGCCGAATATCCTGACGGTGACGAAGAGGGGATGTGGCAGTTGGAGGCCGCCCTGCGCCAGGCGGCTACCGAGCTCAGGAAATGCCTGCCGGACGTGGCGAACGGGAAACGCAGTGCCGTCGATGCGTATCCGAGTGGCGACGGCATCAAGGCCATGACCGTCGCCTACGACAGGTTCGCTGACCACATTCCCGAACTCGCCGAGCATTTCGAGCAGTTGGCGGTCCAGGCCGGTGACGCCGGCGGCAGTATCGAGGCCGCGAAGCTCCAGATCTACAGCTCGCTGGTCTTTCTGGCCCTGGAACTCGCAGCCTCGAAGGCGTTCGGGCCCGCCGCACCGGCCATGGACATGGCGTCGTTCGCCGCGACTCGGTTTGCGCTGAGAGTTGTCGGGAATTGGCTGCGCTCGAAGCTGTTCGGCGCGGGTGTGCCGAAGTTGGTGGCCCGGTTCGCGTTGCAGTTGTCCGGCCACGCCGCGCTCGGTGGTGTGATGGGTCTGGCACAGGACGCCGGCGTTCAGCTGTGGGAGATCGGTCAGGGTCACCAGAGCACCGGGTACAACACGACGCAGACGTTGTCGGCGGCGGCCGCGGGTGCCGCGGGCGGCGCTGCGGGTTTCGGGTTCAGTAAGGGTCTACAGAAATTCAGCACGACGGGATGGGGCCTGGATCACCTGAACCCGGCCCGGATGTTCGCCGCCGACATCATCGGCAGCAGTGTCGTCGGCGGCGTGGCCGGCTGGTTGGGTGGCGCCGCCGTCACCGGAGACTTGACCTTCGACTACCGGATGTTCAGTTCGGGCGTCGTCGGTGCGGGTGTGTCGATGGGTGCACACCATTACATCGACTCCTGGGCCCATCTGAACCCAGGCGGGTACGCCGCCACGTTGAACACCCGAATAGGCCCGATGACCAAACTCGGGCTGAAACTGGTCCCGACGGAAATGCGTGGCGGGCCCGCCGGGTCCGCTAGCACACCCATAACGGTCAAGCGCGCCCCGGACACCCTGGCGCACAGCCAGCCGACAGAGACCAGGGCTTCGTCGAGCGAGACGAGCGGTCGCCAGTATGCGGGGGCGGCGCGCACAGAAGTCCGGATGGATTCCCGCCCGGTGGAGTCGTCCGCGCCGGGGGCGGACATCCGAGCCGAACACCCCGCGACAGCCGGAGGTGTTGCGGCCTCCTCGGTGGAACTTGTGGCAGCTGGGGCGGGTGGCGCCGGGCCGAAGAACGCCGAGGTGGCGACGGGGTCGGCAACAGATTCCGGATCGCCGTCCGCTGTGGCGGCTCATCCCGGCGCAATGGCTGGCCCCGCCCCGGACACGTCGACGGAGACCACGAGTCATTCGAGCGAGACGTCCGGTCGGCACTCCGAAGTGGCGGCATCGCGGTCGGATCCCCGGATATCCGCCGCAGGTCCGGCCAATGGATCCATGCCGGCTGGCGGCACTCGCACGGAACACGTTGCAGCGCGGCCGGATTCGGGTTTCGCGTCCGGTTCCCCCTCCGGTCTGGCAGCGCGTGCGGGCACACAACCGGCGCCGGGCTCCCCGCCGGCGGCGAATATCGCCGCCGCTCGCGAGGAATTCACCGCACCGAGCCCCGGATCGCCGCAGTCGGCGGGGCGCTCAGCCGAGCTTTTCGTGCCTCGGCGCGAGCCCGCGGCCCGGCCTCTGTCGTCCGCGCCGGGCCGCGAATCGGCATCCGCAGTGCCTGAAGCAGATACCCGCGGTACTGGGGCGCCGAAGACCGCAGCTATGCGGGGTCGCCATCCGTATGCGGAGAATATCGCGTCCACGACGCCTGAACCTGAAGGAAAGAATCGCGGGCCGTATCGGGGCAAGCACAGGAAGGGAGAGCCTGACACGTTCCAGGCGGAGCCGGCGCACACATCTGATGCTGCGGGTTCGTCCGAGGATGGTGGGTACGGGGGCGGGGAGGTTGGATCCGAGGGGAAGTATCGCGGGCCGTACCAGGGCAAGCAACCTTATGGAGAGCCCGAACCGCCTCGATCCGAGCGAGCGGATACATCTGGTGGGTCGGTGGATGAGGCGAGTGTGTCCTCGCGCCGTGGACATCGGGGCGAGGAGAAAGAGGCCACCACGACCCCCAGATACGAGGGAACTCGGCGCACAGCCGATGCAATGCCGCTCGTGGACGAGGTGCGCGCCCTCGCGATCGACTCGGACGACACGAAGCTGTTGCAGCGTGACCATTTCCGGGCGTTGAAGCTCGGCGGTTACGTCACGACCACCCGTCGGAAATTCACCGAACCGCTGTCGAACGATGCTTCGGAGGCGTACGCGAAGGCGTACGAGCTGGCGCTGTCCGGGGAGCTGGACATGTTGCGGCCCGAATACGCGTACTGGGAAGGGCTGGACAGCGCGATGTTCGGTACCACGATCGACATGGCGGTGCAGGTCCGCCGGTTGAACGTGGCGGAGCAATTGGAAATTCCCGAACCACGCCGACTGACCCGCGGTGGCTGGCTGCGCGCTGTCGAGGACTTGAAACCGCAACTGGGGAAAGAGCGCGCCCACGTGAAGACGCTCACCGGAGCGGAACAGCAAGCGGCCCAACAGCGGTATGACGACAGGCTGATGCTCCTCCGGGAGCTGGAGAAACTCGTCAGCGGTGTCCCGAGCGCCGCCCCCAGGCGGGTGTACCTGAATCCGGGGGCCGGTGAGCAGGACGACGACACCGATGACGATGCTCTGGTCGAGCAGGGCGACCTCGACCTGCCCGAAAGCACGGCGGATACCACGGATTCGCCGAATGGTCCGCGCGAGCACAACCAGTCCGATCCGGAGACCAGCGGCCGGTCCGGCGGTCGGCACGGTGATCCGGATTCGCGTGCGGAGCGGCCCGAGGAGAAGTTCGCGCAACCGGCAGGGCGTCATCATTCGCGGGCAAGCGCCGATCCTGGGCACGACCACGACCACGACTCGGCCGAACGCCGAACCGACCCGGACGACGCACACCGGCCGCAGGAGGAACCGGACACCGTCCTGAAGCAGCCGGAAACGTCGGACGATCGGCTGGTGTCGGACACGCCACGCCGGGGGCATCGCGGCGAGCCGAGCGACGACCGGCCTTGGACAGTGGGCCGACATACCGATGAGGAGTCCTTCAAGCGGGCCATGGTGGCGCCGCTCGAGGTGCAGGGGGTGCGGTTCAGCGGGCACCTGGAACATGGCGTGCCGGTCGAGGTGCTGCGCGAGGTCGTTCAAACGATCGAGACGGTGCGGGAGCGGTATGGTGATGTGCCGATCGCGAGTGTCCAGTTCAAAGACCTGAATCCGGACCTTGGCGCCGACGATTTTTCCGGGCGCGACGATTTGTCCGGCCCCGACGATTTCTCCGGACGCGCCGCTGATCTGCGGCTGCGTCCGGTCGAACCGCGGGGGTGGGGAGCGGAAATCCTGTTGGATGCGCGGATTCTGGCGGATCCTTTCGAGCTGCGGGTGCTCGAGGCAATGGCCGCGGAAGATGGCTCACCGCGGCTGCCCGGGGACCCGGTGCGGAAACTTATTCTGCGGCAGGTCGCCGAGGTGCTCGACATACAGGGCAACCGGGCGGCATGGGAGATGGCGCAACCGTTCGTCAAGCGGTGGTACCAGTACCTGCATGCCAACGGCCTGTTCGACGGGTCTTACCGCAACTTTGTGGGGCAGCTGTCCGAGGAGAGCTACGCGCCGTCGTGGTTCGGGATCCGGCGGCTGAAACCGGACGTGGCGTTGCGTGAGGCGTTCGTGGACGTGGAGATGCGCGGGATCGAGGTGACGCATCCGGCGTACGCGCTGTATCGCGCGCTGGAGAGCGCGCGCAGTGGCGAGCCGTGGGATATCGAGGCGGAGGTGCGCCGATTGCAGGTGGCGGCCGAGTTGGGGGTCGCCGAACCGCATCGGCTCACCGCCGCCGGGTGGGAGCAGGAACTGGCGCAGCTGCACACCCAGCTCACCGAAGAGGGTGCCGAGGTGCTGGAGTGGATGCAGACCCTCGAGCCACATGCGAAGAAGGTCGCGGTGGGGCTGCATCTCGGTCGGGTGGAGCATTTCGCGCGGCTGGTGGAGTTGGTGCAGGGTGAGCCTGTCTGGGCTGACGAACTGCCGTTGGACGGTTTCCGGTCTCCCGCCGGGGCGCATACGGACCTGAGCGTTCCCGAGTTACTCGCTCGAAATGATTGCGGGCCAAGGGTTTTGAAGGCGTTACGGGTATGGTTCGGGCCGGATGTCGTGGTCGTGGTGCCGCGGCGTGATGTCGGGTTGGATGGCATGTCGGCGGCGGAGTTCCAGGCGTCGGCGCGTGGAAAACTGCGTGCGATCGGTGGGTACGAAGCGATCGTGGCTCAGGTGGAGGGTATGCAGCCGGGGGCGGCGACGTTGGTGGTGGCGGAGTATGCCGGGCCGGTCGATGCGTATGGGGTGGGTGCGCACACCTATCTGGTTGTGAACGATGACGGGGTCGCCAAGATCCGTGATGAGCACGGGAATTCGCGGCCGTTCCTGCCACCGGACGGGCCGCGCACGGTGCAAGGTTTGTACGTCATCGAGTACGACCATCTCGGAGCTCCGCTGCATTCACTGGGCGAGGACCGGATGCCACCGGTGGCGCCTGGCGAGGGGCCGCGTTCGCGCATCGGTGCCGAGCCGTGGGAGGGGCCGGGAGGCACGCGGGACGGACCGGCCGAAGCCCCGAGACCGGATATCGACCTGGCCAAGGCCCAGCGGGCGCTCGCGGAGATGCGGGGTGGCGGGGACGCATGCCAGGTGGCGGCGCGCCAGTGGGAGTTCGCCGCGCACATCGACGAGCTGCTGCGCTCCGGTGAACCGCCGCAGGTCGAGGAAATCGAGCGGTTCAGCACGATCGGATATTCGGCAGAGGTGGTGGAGCGACTCATCTTCCACGCTGGCACCGAGGTGATCCACAAGGTGGTGTCCGACCCGCGACACGCGTACGCGGAGCTGCTGACCTCGATGCTCGGCGACGCGGTCGGGGCACGGGTGCCCGCGGTGCACATCGTCGGTGACCACGTCTACATGGAGGTTGTGCCCGGCAAGACCGCGGCGGACACGTATCCGCGCAACGCGTACCCGGAAGAGCTCTTGGACACCTCCACCGCCGTGCTTCTGGGCCTTCTCGACGCGCTGATATGCATACCGGACCGCAATTCCGAGAACTGGATGGTCGACCCCACCGGGGACGTGTGGGGAATAGACCACAGCCGTGCATATGTGGACTTTGATCCCGTGCGGTATGTGATCGGCCCCTTTGCCAAGCGCTTTCAGGACTACGGGCCGAATGATGAAATCCTGTGGAAGGACCACGACGTCACGCGATCCGAGGTGCTGGAGATTCGGCATCGGGTCGAACAGCTGCGCCCGGTGTTCCTCGCCCTCGGTCGGCGGGATTGGTACGACGTGACGCTGCAGCGGCTGGACGCGCTGGAGGAGCACGCTGCCGATGACGGCGGGTCCCGTCGGATTATCGCTCTTCCCGAGTCGCCCCCGTCGGCGCCTGGGGCGGGCACCCCGAATGGGACAGCGGGTGACGACTGGATTTCCCCGCGGGCGGCGCCCGGCGAGAGGTCGCAGCGGCGCAACGACGCAGAGCTGCCGTGGGAGGGACGGGGCGGACCGGCCAGGGCGAACCCACAACACCACATCGAAGGCCCACCGGCCGGGATCGGTCCCGATTCCGTTGGGGCGGTCCACGACGGTGTCGATATTGCCGGGGATGGACGTGGGGGCGGCGGACACGACGAAGCACGGGCGGTGGAGCCTGCGGCGGCCATGGACGAGATAGTCCCCGACAGCGACGCCGTTCGGTTTGCTACTGCCTTGAAAGCGGCGGAGTTGACCGACGTTCCGGTGCAGACTCTGGTGGCGACGCTGGTGCCCACGGCAGTCGAAGATGTAGTGAATGCGGCACGGCGGTGGGGGCCCATTGAGATCAACCGACTCGCCGACCACGCGGTGTACTTGGAATATTTCAATGCGGACAATCTGCCGAAGATGATTGTCGCAGCTGGGCGTGGTGCCCATCTGGACGCACTTCGAACGTTGATCGCGGCACATCCGTCGAAGTTCGCCCGATTGTACATGCGTGGCGGCAGTGTCGATTATGTATTGGTCGAACCGGACGCCACGGCGGTGCATCTGCGCCCGTCTTTCGTCGAGGCTCAGTACCGGATGGCAGACACATTCGACCTGAACGATGCTGTCGTGGCGAAATTCCTGGACCTGGCAGGCAGGGGCGCGATTCAAGGCGGACTCCGCGAGTGGCTGGCGAGGTCGGACAGCAAGCTGTCCATCGCCGCAATGTGGCAGCGGCTCGTGGATGGTGAGCCGGAGCCGTCGCACGATCGTCCCGAGCACGTAATGCGTCAGCTGGCTTTGCGGCAGGTCCCGCTTTCCTTGCCGAACCCGACGGAGCAGTCGGAACGCCAGATCGATCTGGCCGGCGGGATGGCGTACATCGTGGTCGCGATCGATTCCGACACTGGGAAGTCCGAACTTTCGCGACATCCGGTCAGCCTTGCTCATGAGGCGTTGCTGGCCCGCTATGACGATATGGCCGCGGACAGTCCGGAGTTGCTGGAAGAAAAGATTGTCGAGCTGCTGGAGGGCGGGCCGGTCCAGCTGTGGGACCGGCCGCCGCGGGAGGTTTCCGCGTTGCCCGAGCAGTCCGGGGGTGAGAAGTCGCGTGTCGATCCCCGGGAGGGGACCGACGATGGATCTGGACCGCCTGAGGAGCATTCGGCGGCGGTGGAACAGATTGCCGAGGCTCCTCGGGTGCCCGATGCCCGGCTGCGCGCCGAGATCGGCACCGCGTCCGAGACGCAGCTGTGGCTACTGCGTGCGGATGCGATTCGGCTGCGTGACGCGGCCGCCGCGCGCTACCGGCAGGTAGTCGGCGAACTGCCCGACAATATGGCCGAACTGCCCGACGATGTGGCCGAACTCGATTCGCATCAGGACGAGGCGGGCGCTCGGGAGATGATCGGAGCGCTCGAGGCGCGCCGGGATGTGCTGCGAGCCGCGGTGGGAATGCGGGGCCTCAACCGAAAGCTGTCGGCACTGCGCGAGTTGAACAATGCCGACCTTGATAGGTGGAATTCGGTTGTCGACGACGTAGACAGCTACCAGGTCGACTATTTCCAGGTGACGGGTTCGACCAAGCCGCTTGCCACGGACATGTTCGAACGCGAAATCGACGACATCCTCGTCGGGGATGCCGGTTCGGCTTTCCCGATCGATGTATCCCCACTGCGTGCCGAGTTGGCGACGTTGGAGCGACGCATCGCCAGCCTCTCGTACCACCAGGCTGTTCGGGAGCTGGTGGTGATCAGGGATGAGTTGGGTGCGCGGTTGGCTGCGCCGGTTGTGGAGGGCCTGCTGCAGCGTGATCCTGCTGGTGTGTCGCGTACTGCGCAGGTTGTCGAATTTCCTGGTGCGCCGCGTGGTCTTGTGGTGGTCGCCGAGCCGGGGCAGCATGTGCGGGCGTTGGCGGCGGCCGAACTTGCGCACCCGGATCTCGGTGGTGCGTTGTGGCGGTCCGATATCCACGTCGACTATGTGGAGACGCGTGTCCAATCGGACGGGTCGGTGCGTGTTCATGCGATTCCCGAGGCCGTGGCCGAAGGACCGTATCGTGCCCCGACGCACGACGAGGTGGACCGCGAGTTGACCGATTTCTTCCTTTCGTGGGTCGGGCAGATCAGGATGACCTACAACGAGTGGCAGTCTCTGCTCGGCCCGGACGTGTTTGTGGATCGTAATCCGATGGGGCTGCTGAAGTTCGACGGGTTGACCGAGTACGGCCATCGGATGGCCGCTGATCGCATGCTGCCGCCGTGGCATCCGGCAGAGTGTCTGATCGATCTGCATACCCGGCGGAACCCGTTGCCGCCGGTGCTGCGTGATGATGTGGCGGTGGGCGGGCATCGTGACGCGACCGGTGTGCCGGTGGTGAGTGATCCGATGCGGAATCCGGTGGCGGTGGATCCTTCGTGTGTGGTGGGGGCGTTCGAGGATGCCACGCGTCTCGGGTTCGAGGTGCAGCAGCCGGTTCGGGTGGATGGCCCGGTTCCGCCGACGGCTGTCGCGTGGGGAGCGGGGGCGCATCACGAGCGGTTCGATGGTGGTCTCGGCGAGGTCGCGGAGCTCGTGGCGAGTTTGGGGGCAGGTGCGGGAATGTTGGCGAATATCCTGCCGGTCGGTGCCGAGGTTGCCCACCTGGTTGTGGTGCATAACGACGCTGGGCGGGTCTGGATCCATGATCGGCGGGCGGCGCGACCGAAGATGGTGCTGGATCCGGAGAATCCGCCGTTCGCGGTGCAGATGGTGCATGGTCTGCTGCTGCCTCGCGGGGGCGGGGACAGTACGTTGGAGTCGCGGCAGCTGTGGCTGGGCCGAGGTATTACTCCCGCTGATCCGGATATTGCGCGTGGGCGGGCGTCGCGACCGATCGATGCCGGCGCACTGCCGGCCGACGATCACACCGGTGCCAGGCCGCACCTGGAGCCGGCCTTCGCCGACCGGGTTCGGCAAGCCTTCGCCTCCGGTGAGCCGACTGTCGAAGTGTTGGCCGAGCGACACAACCGGGATCAGGCACGGCGGGTGGAGAAGCTCACCTTCCCCGACGACACCGTCCTGATCCGCAAGTACGTGTGGCGGCAGGAGCATGCCGAGGCCGAGTATCTCGCGGCACTCACAGCGGCGGCGCTCGGCGCTCGTGTCCCAGCCGTGCACGTCGAGAACGATGCCGTTTACATGGAGTATGTGGCTGGGCGCACTGGACTCGACCTCTACTCCGATATCCCCGTGGAGTTGCGAATGCAGCTGGGGCAGGCGGGCATCCATGTGTCGACGACCGGGGGCCGACTGCTTGGCATGTTCGACCGGGTGGCCGGTAACAGGGACCGCAACCGCGAGAATTGGATTGTCCACCCCGAGCATGGGGTATACGGGATCGACCACAGTCACGTATTCCGCGGCACCTCGAGCAGCGTTTTCGGCAAGCGGTTGCGGAAGTTCCTCGGGCAGTTCGGCATTCGCTGGCTCGACCCCGATCTGCCCGGCTTCGGGCCGATCCATGAGCGCCTGGACCTGCTGTGGCCGGAATTCGAACGGCTCGGTCGCGCCGACTGGCACTACGACATGATGGGTCGCCTCGCTGAGCTCCAAAATCGCGTCGCCGACAGGGGGCGGTTGCGGTTGGAGTACGACCTGGCGCGGGCGCAGGCCCAGGAGAAGGGCGACGAGCGAACCTACCAGACCCTCGACGCCAAGATCCGGCGTGCCGACCGAACCTGGGCGGCGCGGATGCAGGAGACGGCGGACGAGGAGACAACCGCCGTCAAGGCGGTGCGCCGGGCTCGGCAGCTGGGGGTGCCGCTCGGGCCGCTGCACCGGCCGAACAACCCACTCGAAGGCGCCCACGATCCCGGCGACGCGGCATGTGGCCTGTTGGCCGGCCAGGCGGCCAACGACTATTACCACGGCATACGCGGTGGGGATCGGGTCTTCGACATGCCGGCCCTCACACTCGATGCCGACGGCTTGCCGTGGGCTGTGTTGTCGTGGCGGGCAGGCGGACACCCCGAATTCTTCGGCCACGGCGCGGCAGGCCACGAAGCGATTGCCGCCCGCCTGCTCGGCGCAGCGGACGGCAAGTCTCATCGCTACGTCTCCGAGTCGACACGGCTGAAGAACTCCGGGCGTGGCATGCTGCTCATCGACACCCAGCAGGCGGACAGTTCGCCGACCCCGGCTCATTCGTACTTCGTCGTCAACCACGACGGCGAACTGCTGCTATTCGACTACGGCGGCCGGTTCATCGGCGAGTTCGACCCGGAAATGCCACCGCCCGGTTCGTGGTTCACGCACGGCATCGAACTCGACGCGTCCGGAAACCCGGTGCGCCCCATCGTCACCGACCTCGACGCCGAGCTTCCCGCGCCCAAACCGGGCGAGCCACGCGGGCGGGAGCTCGGCAATATCGGTCGACTGCCCGATCCGGAAGGGGCGGAGCAGCAGCCGATGTTGTCGCACGCCACGGATGGCCCAGAGACCGGAGGGCCCGAGCACGTGGCGCGCGGAGCCGGAACCACCTGGACCGACGACTCGGGTCGCCTGCGCTATGAAAACGACTACGGGACCGAGATCCGAGGAGTCGCAGGCACCGTCGACAGTGATGGGATCCTCCACGCGTTCATCGATGCGGGGTCCGGCACGCCGTCGGGCCGGGAGATGTTCGGTGATCTGTGGGATGCGGTGGGCGACAGGGTCCAGGCCCTACACACTGATTGGCCGGGCGGTGGAATGGGGGACAACCTGGCCAGTTTCAACGCCGGAATCCAGGAGCTGTACCTCACGCCCGAGGACGCGGCGCGCAACACGTTCAGTGGGCGGATGGCGACTGAGTTCGGGCTCACCGAAGTGCAGATCCTTGCCGTGGAAGGCAAACTCGGCGAGGCATCCTGGGCCATGGTGCGGTTCGCTCGACCGGAATCGCCGGAGCCTGTCGATATTCTTCCGTTCGGTGAGGTGGTGCGGGCGGCAGCCGACGGCGTCGACGACGCCGGTCTGACCGAGTTGCTCCAGGGTCTCGAGCAGCAGTACGGTCCGTTCCAGCTGGCCAGCCTGCGTGCGCAGCGCATTACGGACCCGGAGACGTTGGCGGGACATTACAAAGCGCTGGAGCGGGATTCGCGCCCGGTGACGGGCGTGCTCGTCACCGCCGATGTCGTCGACGACAACCACAGGCCGGTAGGGTTCACCGAAGCCGCACTCGTCGCCGACAACCGGGATCGTCTCGTGGTCCACCTCGGCTATGTCATTGTGCACGAAGGCTTTTCCGGACGCGGCTTCTCGCCCGCGCTGCTTCCCGCCATCGAGGAGTACTGCAGGCGTTCCGGTGCCGCCTGGATATGGTTGCGGACCTCCGGCGATGGCGGTGCCGCCTGGGCGAAGGCTGGATTCGACTGGTTTCCCGAACCGTCGGTGCTGCGCGGCTCGGTCGACGGAGTTCGGCAACGCCTCGAGAATGTCCGCCGGACCGCGGTGCCGGCGGACCAGGCCCGGCTCGGCAGTATGCTGCGCCGATTCGACACTGCCCGCTCCGTCGCCGACTACCCGACGCCACGTGAACTGGCGACCTTGTCCGGTATCGACTCGAAACTGGGCGACCGGGTGATGCGAGGATCGGAATGGACCGGCATCAAGCGGTACCTCGTCGAGGATAGTGCGCAGGGTCGGGCATCGCGACCGGTCGATGCCGGCGCACTGCCACCCGACCAGGCCGACGAGCCGGTACCAGGATCGGACGGTGAGCCGCCCGCGGTGATCGATTCTGTCGCTTTTGCGGCGGATGATTTCGGTGCTGATCCGGCCCGGGCCGAAGATGCCGGTGGTGGGCCGACATTGGATGGTCCTCCGGACGATGTGGGGGCTGCCGCTGAAGGTGAAGTGGCGGCGTACTATTCGAGTGATCCGAGTACCGCCCCTGGATTCCTGGACAGAGATATCGAATCCCAGATCCACGAATTGGAGCGGGCGATCGGAATCCGAACCGATGCCGAGCGGGCGCTCGAGCTCAGCCTCTTCATGGAGGACAAGTTCCGTGAGGTCGCTCTCGTGTCCGGGCAGGCCCGGCCGGAGACCCTTTTCGACGGTCCTGAGGGCTGGGCGAGCTGGCTCGACGCCCGGCTGTATGCCCGCAATCATCTCGACCAGGACCTGACGGTGGAATTTCTGGAGGAAATCCACCGTCGACTGGCTGTTCGGCACCATCCGGAGGTCGCCGGGCAGATAATCGCACCGAGACCATGGGGTGCCGGCGTTCTGCAATGGCCTCCGACCAGCAGCGAAATCGCTGCGATCCAGCAGAACCCACTGCTGTCCTACGGCCAGGGGCCCATCGACAACCCTCCTTACGGGATCGTGCTGGACCACAAGGTGGGAGGGCATCCGGCAGCGCGTGAGATGCGCATACCTGAGGCGCCGCTGACCGCTGCAGAGTTGGCCGCTATCGAGGCGGACCCCGTGCGTGGATTCAAAGAGCCGGTGCGGACCTTTCCGCACGGGATCATCGTCTATCCAAGTTTCGGCAGCAGGGAAGCCGCCCGGATCTATCTGGAATCTGTGTTCTCCGCGGCGAGAGAGCCCGGCTACGATCCGTACCGAGTCGCCGGAGAGCTGCAGCAACGGTTGGTCAGTGCGCATTGTTTCTCGAGGGATTTCAACGGTCGGCTCTCCAGAATCGCGATGAACTTCGCCTTGGAGAAGGCGGGACTGCCGCCCAGCGCCATTGTCGAATTCGAATGGGACGTTGTGACGTCGCCACCGGAATGGGCCGCCATCGTCGAGCACGGAAGCAACCGATTCGGCGAGTGGGCGCGCACACTCGGCGAGCGGGGGCCGGACCTCGACCCCGTGGCAATGTCCGGTCTCGAACAGATACGGGAGCGCTACTGGCAGTCGGGCGGTACCCCGTCTCCGTTCGTGCCCGACCACTGGCATGACGGCAATCGGTACAAACAATTGTGGGCGCAGCTGCACGGAGTTCCCGCACTCGAACCCGGGGCCATCGGCCAGGATTCGATTTCTGAGGTGAGTGAGCAGAACAGCAGCATTGGGGAGTCTGGTCGGCCGCAGTCGCCGACCGATCCATCCCACACCGAGACACCGCAGCCCACGCGGCCACCGGACGAGTCGAGGCTCGACGTGGGCGCTGCAGCTGAAGGTGAAGTGGCGGCGGACTATTCGAGTGCGCGACAGTTGCGGGAGGAGCTGCATGGAGACACCACGCCCTCCGGTGATTCACCGGCATCGGTTCGCTCGCTCATCGATCGGCATGAGAGCACCGGTGCCGATTCGACGGCCGCAACGCCGCACAGGGATACGGCGGAGGCCGCTTCCGCGCATTCGGATCCCGAGTCGGAATCGCTTCGATCGTCGAGTGCGGCGAGGTCGGGAGAAGACGCCGAGGACCGCTCTCAGTCGGTGCGTACGGATGCGGACGGTGGTCCCGATCAGCAGGCAGTCGGCTGGCGTCGGTACCGCATGCAGGATGAGGTCGAGCTGGCGCGCGAACTGTACAACCGGCCGGAGAGCAGGGCTGCGGCGGTCGCGATGCTGGACCGGCTCCGGGAGGTGAACGCGGGTCTGTTCCCGGATAAAACGCTGGAGGAGATCGACGCTGCTTTCTACGCGCACACAAAGCCTGAGTCGGGCGGCATGGTGTTGCCGACGGTGTCACTGGAAGAGCTGCGCAGCGACGGGAACCTACGCGAGATCATCTCGGCCGTATTGAACGCGAGGTTCCGTAATTTGCAGAGCGGAAATGCGTCGGGCACAACATTTTGCGAAGGTATCGCTCGCCTGCTGGACCAGCCCGGATGGGAGGAGAAAGGCACCGCGCTGGGACTGGATGTCGCCACGCTGGGTGCACTCCGCGAGACGATTTCGACGCAAAATCCTGGTCAGCCGATCACCGCGAAGGCCGTCAACGACGAAACGAACACAGGCCGCAGCCGCGGCCTCGACTCCAGGTTGCTCGATGAGTACGAGAGAAGCCGTGTCGCGCGTCGCGATCGGTCGCCGGAGGAGAAGCGGCGCAAGAATTTCACGGTGCGGGACTGGGATTTGTTGGGAATGCCATTGTCTCGCCGCGAACTCGAGGCGATTCCCGGCGGACTGGAACTATTGCATATCGACAAGCTCGATCCAGGTCGTGACCTTCCCCATGACGCTCACGGACGCATCGACGCGGATGTACTCGAAGCGCAGCTGCGGTCCGAAGACCCCTCGGTCGACTACGTGCTGCCGATCTACACCTACGACGAGCACGTCCGGCGAATCAGAGACGACGACGGCTTGTGCATCGTCGACAGAATCGAGGTCTACCGTCGTGTCGGAACGATCGCCCCCGAAGATGTCCCGCACCTCGACCACACCAGATACGTGGTGCCGCTGCCATGGGAACCTGGTGCAATCGTTGTCGACTTCCATCCGGACAGTGAATACTTTCAGAAAATCGCTGTTGAGGGTGGGATTCCGATCGCGGCGGCAATATCGGGCACCGCCGCCAGGCTGATGGACACGCTCGGACTGCTGCAGCCCCCCGACGTGCCGGAGCGCGACTGGATTGCCGCGACGATGGGTTTCCTGATGCCGCACCACCATACGCTGTTCGAGACGGTGCAAGGCCTAAGACTGCAGGGGGTCCGGGTGGTGGCCGAATCCGCGGTCCTCGGCCGCGGATTCGAGGGTCTGTTTCAGGCAGTCGACGATGCGGTTCGGCACCTGCCAGAACACGACATCGAAGGCCCACCGACCAACCAGGGCAACCGAGACGACGACGTTCCCGCACTCGAGCCAAGGGTCTTCCCAGAGTCCGGGGATTCGGATGCACCGCTTGCCGCGGAGCCGGCCGATCCTCGGTCGGACAACAACGCCTGATCCGCACGGAGACTGGTCTTCGGAGCGGGCACCGCGCCCACCCGAAGCGGGCATGCACTTCGCGGAGTCCCGGGATCCGGCGCCGTCCGCTGGGGCCGAGAGCGGAGCCGGTTCACTCGATCCGCGCAGGCCGCTGCGGATGGCCACGTGGAATATAGCGGGCGCACGCCGTTCGTGGTCATCCGAGGCGTTCGACTACACCACAGTCGATCTGCCGGCCTTCGCCGAGCAGTTGGCACGGATCGACGCCGACGTCGTCTGCCTGCAGCTGTCCGGGCTGCACGACGGGCAGGCCCGGCCAGTGAGTGACCATGTAGTGCACGTCCGCACTTCTTCGGGCGCGGAACCCGGTGCGTTGATCGTGTTCACGACTTCGCATTCCCCGCGCCGGGCTCTGCTCGAATTGATTGCTGGCAAAGAGGATTTCGCGGGTGTGTTGGCGCCTGAATCGGACTACCGCATCATGCGCGCGCAGATCGAAGTGGACCAGGTTGGCCTTCGTCCGCATCCCGACGGTATCAGCCTGAGCCGGGTCGAGGACGTCGAGCCGAGTTACCGAGAGCCGGACAATGCCCAGATCCGGGCCGCACTGGTGGATGCCTATCTCGGCTACCGCAGCGCGGGTTTGCTGCCGGACTCAGGGTTCGATGCTTGGCTGCTCGGTCGGATCACCGCCGATACCTCCCTCGCTGATCTGGCGGCGCGATACAGCAATGCCGGCCCGGTTGCGGCGGATCCATTCACCGCGTGGGAAACCGCTCGGCGACTGGTAGAGAAGGAAGTCGGTGGTCGAGACCTCTCGTATTACAGCGACTCCGTCCCTTTGTACGGGCGCACTGTTCGTGTGGAGATCTCCGGTTTACCCATCGACGTCCCGGTGTCGGGCGACCAAGTGGAGGGGTACCGGGTCAAGCGGAGCTTGGCCGGCATGGCGCCTGGCATGGCGGTGGCGAAATGGCTCGACGGACTCCACGCCGCCAGTGAGCAGGAACTCGAACGGGCCGTCCAGGCGACGTTGCGCGACCCGACTGTGAATATTGCTGTCGCCGAGCCGAATATGGAATCGGAGGCGGCGTGGCAGCGGCGGTTCGAGCGGGAGATGGCTCAGGTGCCCGGTTGGCGGACCTGGACCACCTGGCAGGGGCCGAACGCTTGGTCTGAGGCGGTGGCGACCCAGTTGCACCTTCCAGAGGCTCGCCGAGCCGCGGCGGTGCTGGCGGCTCGTGATGTGCTGGTCGCCGAGGGTGCGGTGCCGATCGGCGAAGGTATGGGAATCGCTTGGGGGGGGCGCCCACGTGTCGTGGTTGCGGTGCCGGTGCCGGACCTGCCGAAGCTGGTGCAGCGCACCATCGAAGTGTCGCCGGTTGAGCTGGACGCGCGGGGTGTCGATATCGTCTACCGCTCGGTGTCGGTCGACGACCAGGGCCGGGTGGAGATACAGGATCGGCCGTTCGCCGGAGATGACAGCGGCGACGCAGTGTGGGACTACTACCATGAGGGTTTCAACAATTCGCTGGTGAAGCTGAGCCCGCAGGCTTGGGAGGCCGCTGTCGTGCAGCGTATGGCCGCCGGGGAGCCGCCTGGGAATGTACCCGGGGTTGACGGACACGACGAAGCAGTGCCGCCGGAATCAGCCTGAGCTCGGTGAACGGCCATCGACCCCACCTGATCCGGAGAGACGGCTATCGCCGGCTCGGTGCATGCTGTACACGCACCTACGGAACTCCGCTGGGCTCCCGTTGCAATCCGCCAATGTAGGGATATCCCTACACCATTCAGGTCTGACAGCCGGGTTACCGTCGAAATGATCTGATTTCCGGCAGTGGATGCGGAATGCGGCGGCCGTGAACCGATAACGGCGTGTTCACGTGAAGTGAGGTGAACGCATGGCTGGCGACGACTATTTGTGGGGTCAGGTGGCTTCGAGTGTCCGGGCGGGCAATCTTCAGTTCAAGCAGCGGGTAGTCGTCGACCTCATGAACGGTGCGCGCGATCTGGTGGCCCACCTGAAGGGAGTCCAGCAGCTTACGACCCGTGATCCGTTCCTCCCTGTCAGCGAGGTGCGCGATGGCAGTGATGTGGCGGCGCTGTTTCACCGCAAGGCCACCGAGGAACTGAAAGGGGTCCTGGACTCGCACTTGGCCGTGCTCGACGACCAGGCCGCCGCGTTCCGGGCCGTCGGGGTGCGGTACTACAACACCGAGGTCATCAATGCGGAGCAGTTCGCGAAGATCCGTCCGACGAAGCTGTCGGTCTCGACGGAAGCGCCAGCGGGTTCGGGCTCGCTGACCACGGCCTACCGGCCCGGTATGACTCCCCAAGGCGTTGCGATCCGCTGGGTGGATCCGATGAGCAAGAGCTATCGGGAGCTCTACAACTGGGGGACGAGCATCAACTGGTATCCGGCGCTTACCGCCCAGACGATGTGGAACGAGGTAGCCGGCCATGTGCGGCGAGGTTTCGAGACCTACCAGACGGTGCTCGACAGCGCGATGAAGGCCGGGCCGAGCGGGACCGGTGGGTGGGAGAGCGACGGAGCCGATGCGGCGCGCACGGCAGTGCACCGATATATCAAGGACATCGACACGCTGAACACCGCGATGGCGAGTGTGGGAGACAAGCTGTCGACGACTGCGGAGGTGCTGCAGCGGGCATACAACGTCTTCAAAAACCTGCCGCACCCGGATCAGCTGACCGATCAGCAACGGCAGCAACTCGAGACCGGCCAGCTGTGGGCCCTCCGAATGCTCATGAAGATGAACTACACCTCCGGCCTGCAGAGCAGTACGTCCGGCATACCCGTGCTGCCGCAGCCGGTATCGCCGGTGACCGACAGTCTCGACACGCCGCACCGGCGCACAGAGACGGCACCTCGGACTCGCACCGACGACCGCATCACCGGGGTTCGCAACCGCTCGGAGGACGAACACCTCATCCCGGGATTTCGGTCGCTCGATGATGTCGGACCGGAAGTGGTACGCACCATCGGTCCCGACATCGATGGGATGCAACCTTTCGAACCCGGCGGAACGGACAGCCTGTCCGAATATCCGACCGGGACTACCGATCAGCCACGCGACCTCGGGCAGGGCAACACGGGTGGGATCACGGATCCGGCGTTGATGGGCGCCCGCGACCCACGGGCCTTGGCCGGCCACGGCGGAGCGGGGGCGGCGGGGGCGGCGGGGCTTGCTGCACAGTCGACTGCCCGGCCTACCCCTCGCGCGGGCGGGGGCGCGGGCGGCGGCGGTTCACGCGGCGGCGTACCGCGGGCGGGAGAACTGTCGAAACGGCCAGCAGCGCAGCTGTTCCCGCGGGCCGGGGCGCCGTCGGCGGAGCCGGCAGGGCGTGCCGGGCCACGTGCCGGGGTGCCCGGTGCTCCCGGCGCTCCCGCTCCCGCCGCGAGGCGCCACGCGGACCGTGCGGAGGACAAAGAGCACAAGTCCGCCGAATACCTCAATTCCGAGGAACATCTGGGAGACGCGATCGGCCGGCTTCCCCCGGCGTACCGGCCCGTGGTGGACCGATGAGGCGAACCTGGGAGCTCACCGACCTCGAATTCGTCGCCGCCTGGGCAGCGGCCGGGGAGGAGCAGTTGCCGCAGCCGCTGCTCTACACCTTGCGCACCGAGCTACTCGAGGATTCCGAACGCGAGCTACGACAGGCCGCCACGCAACTGCGCGCCAAGTACGGTGCTTCGCTGGACCCGCTGCTGGCCGCCCTCGGTCAGCCCGATATCCGCGTGGCCGTGCACGGCCGCAGTCCAGCCGATCCGGACAACCCGAAAGGACAATTCCGGCTGCACGGCTGCCGGCTCCGCGGCACCGGCTACCTGGTGACGCAGCTTCCCGGCGAAACCATTTGGCACAGCGGGGGATACACGATCACCGAACTCGACGCGCTGGAGCTCGCGAAAGCGATCGTCGACGCACTGCCGATGGTCGGTCCGGGCCGGCATCGCGATATCGTGCTGCCCGAGGGGGAGGTCGACCACGGCGACGTCATCCGCGCCCGCGCCCGGCGTTTTCTGGCGCTACCTGCCGTGATGACCGGGACCATCTCGGTTATTCAGGGCCACTCGGTATACGGACCGCGTGGTGTCAGGAGCCGGACCATGCGCTGGCGCGACCTCGTCGACGACGGCCGCTACGTCATCACCGGACGCCCACCCGCCGCCACCGGCGCGGATGCCCGCCGCATGACCGCAGCGATCAACAACGCTATCGCCCATGTGGTTACCGCGATACAGGAGGAGCGCGGGTGAAATCCGTTCTCTGTGCTCCGCTGGCAGGCGGTGTGAGTGCTGGACTCCGAGTTAACGGACGTGGTGTCGCACGGAAACCGAATTCTCACTTGTCGCGACCGCTATCCGGGTCACCGGGGAGGGGGGAACGGCGATGAGGAGGGTGCAGTCTGGTGTGTCTTTTGGGTATTCGGCGGGGTCTGTGGATGTGCCTGTGGGTGATGTGTCCGGTGTGTATCGGCCGGTGGTCGACCGATGACGAGAAGGTGGTCACTGGATGGCTGACGTGTGGGAGCGGCTGACGAAACAGGCCGGCAAGAAGTTCTCGATTCGCAACGATACGGCGTTGAAAGCGGCGCAAGCGGTGGCGGTGACGGAACGTGGATTCATGACGATCGAGGGGAATTGTGAGGCTTTAAGTTTCCCAGCGGTCGGGTTCGGAACGCTCCCGGGTAGGAACGGGGAGCGGCTGGGCCAGGTGTTCGTGGAACGGAAGGACGCGCTTTCCGACGTACTGAAGGAACATCTGGCCACGCTGAGACATATGCGTCAGATGTATATGGTGACGGCCAAATTGATCGGCAGCGCGGAGGAAGAGACGGCGAACGCGTTCCGGCGGCTCGGGATCGACCCTTCGGCGGAGTATCAGTTGAGGTTCGAGAGCAACGCGCAGACGGCGGTCGCCGACGTGTTCGACAAGGGGCGCAATTCCAGAGACGGGCACAAGAACAATAAGCTGCTGCCGGAGTTCGTCCCCGGCAACGCGAGTGTGCAGTACCGCAAATCCGGTGTCGAATCGTGGCCTGCCGACGCAATGACCTGGCACGATCTGTGGGATCTGGGTCGGTCCGTCAAACCGGACCCGATCCGCGCGGCCGGGGAGTACTGGATCTCGTTCGCCTATGAGATCGAGAACTTGCTGGTAGACCTCAATAAGGCTCTGGACAAGGCGTTCACCGATTGGGAGGGCGAGTCGCAGAAGGCGGCGACCGCCGCCCACGACAGGTTCCAAACCGAGATGGCGGCACTACACAAAGGCATGTTCGCGACAGGGGTCGAGTTGGCGTTCGCAGCCGGTTGGTTGGCAAGCACCCCCTATGGCATGCCGACGGAATCGACCCCGGTCTACAACGGTGACGATGCGGACGACACCACCGGCCACGTGCGGGGTGAAGGTTATTGGGACTTCCTTACTTCCCTGACCGGCATCCGCGAATACTACAAGAATTCCTACTTGGACGGGTTCAAGATCAGCCGGGACCGGATTCCGAAGTTCACGCCCCCGAAGACAACTCCCAAGAACGATCTGAAAAAGGAGGCCGAGCGGAAGAAAAGAGAGGAGGCCGAGCGGAAGAAAACCGTCGAGTATCCACGACAAAAACTCAACGCTGATCAACAACAGCTCACCCCGCAGCAGATCAAGGATCGTCAGTCCGGCAGCACCGAGGTCCAGCGCATCGATAAGGGCTCCAAGACGATCCAGCAGGGCGTCCAGGACGTCAACAACGGCGCCAAGATGATCCGGCAGGGGATTGCCCTGAGCGACACCGGCACCGCTCTGGTCCAGCAGGGGCAAACGGACCTCGCACGCGGTCGCGAATTGATCCGGCAAAGGCGAACCGAAGCCGGAAATGCGCTCGTTCGCAAAGGGAAACAGGAGATCGCCCAGGGAGAGGTGGAGATCAAGAAGGGGAAGGAGCTGATCAAGCAGGGGGAGAAGGAGGTTCGGGCCGGGCAAGAGAAGATCAAGGAGGGACACAACCAGATCAAGGATGCGGAAAAAGCGCTTCGCGACGCGGATAAACAGGACACGGGCGCTACGCAGGCGATCAAGCAGGCTGATCAGTGCCAGAAGACCGCGAGCCAGGCGAATGCGGTCGGCGAGCAGTATGCGAAGGCCGGCCAGGCCGCCATCACCGAGAGCAATAAGTGGCTGCCAGGCGGGCAGAATTCCACCGAGCCCGCGCCGCCGCAGCCCGGCACCGGCGAGACCGGCGGGCAGCAACCTGCTGATCAGCAGGGGATAGTTTCCCCCGGTCAGCAGCAAGGGGCCGGGTCGCCCGGTCAGCAGCAATCAGGCGCCCAGGACGGAATGGCGGCGCTGGCCGGAATCGCGATGGCGGCGGGTGCGTTCGCCCAAACAGCTGGACAAGGAGTGCAGGCTATCATCCAGGCGGGCGTCGCCGCGGCGAGTCAGATGGAGCACCTTGGCACGCCGGTGCCCGGCTCGCTCCCCGACGACCAGCGCCCCGTAGACCCGGACGACGCTCACGAGCCCGAGAACTCGGATGAGCCGAAAGCCCCGAAGCAGCGCTATGACAATGGCGGGAGTACCCCGCCCAGCCTGCCCGAGCCGGAACCCATGCCCGACCGCCAGACGAACCTATTCCCGCAATCGGGTGACCCTCCCGTCCCGCTTCCGCCCGCACCGGTGATCGAGCCGCTGGTGCTGCCGTCACAGAAGGACTTGCCGTCCGCCGCGCCCCATGAGGGCGGGTCAGCCGAGGCCGAGTCGAACTCGGTGCAGTCTGGTGTGTCTTTTGGGTATTCGGCGGGGTCTGTGGATGTGCCTGTGGGTGATGTGTCCGGTGTGTATCGGCCGGTGGTCGACCGATGACGAGAAGGTGGTCACTGGATGGCTGACGTGTGGGAGCGGCTGACGAAACAGGCCGGCAAGAAGTTCTCGATTCGCAACGATACGGCGTTGAAAGCGGCGCAAGCGGTGGCGGTGACGGAACGTGGATTCATGACGATCGAGGGGAATTGTGAGGCTTTAAGTTTCCCAGCGGTCGGGTTCGGAACGCTCCCGGGTAGGAACGGGGAGCGGCTGGGCCAGGTGTTCGTGGAACGGAAGGACGCGCTTTCCGACGTACTGAAGGAACATCTGGCCACGCTGAGACATATGCGTCAGATGTATATGGTGACGGCCAAATTGATCGGCAGCGCGGAGGAAGAGACGGCGAACGCGTTCCGGCGGCTCGGGATCGACCCTTCGGCGGAGTATCAGTTGAGGTTCGAGAGCAACGCGCAGACGGCGGTCGCCGACGTGTTCGACAAGGGGCGCAATTCCAGAGACGGGCACAAGAACAATAAGCTGCTGCCGGAGTTCGTCCCCGGCAACGCGAGTGTGCAGTACCGCAAATCCGGTGTCGAATCGTGGCCTGCCGACGCAATGACCTGGCACGATCTGTGGGATCTGGGTCGGTCCGTCAAACCGGACCCGATCCGCGCGGCCGGGGAGTACTGGATCTCGTTCGCCTATGAGATCGAGAACTTGCTGGTAGACCTCAATAAGGCTCTGGACAAGGCGTTCACCGATTGGGAGGGCGAGTCGCAGAAGGCGGCGACCGCCGCCCACGACAGGTTCCAAACCGAGATGGCGGCACTACACAAAGGCATGTTCGCGACAGGGGTCGAGTTGGCGTTCGCAGCCGGTTGGTTGGCAAGCACCCCCTATGGCATGCCGACGGAATCGACCCCGGTCTACAACGGTGACGATGCGGACGACACCACCGGCCACGTGCGGGGTGAAGGTTATTGGGACTTCCTTACTTCCCTGACCGGCATCCGCGAATACTACAAGAATTCCTACTTGGACGGGTTCAAGATCAGCCGGGACCGGATTCCGAAGTTCACGCCCCCGAAGACAACTCCCAAGAACGATCTGAAAAAGGAGGCCGAGCGGAAGAAAAGAGAGGAGGCCGAGCGGAAGAAAACCGTCGAGTATCCACGACAAAAACTCAACGCTGATCAACAACAGCTCACCCCGCAGCAGATCAAGAAAAAGGCCATGGACATTGGCACAGGAGTGCCGGAAAACCAGACGCAGAGTGAGCAACCGGCTGTAGGCGCGGATATCGCCCTGGCGTCCGGGTACCCGGCGCCGGGAGGCGTGCAACAGCCCGGTGGGCAGCTGCCGGGTCCGGGCGATCCGAGCGGGCAGCCGGCGGGCCAGAGCCAGCTCGGCCAACTCGCGGGCATGGCGCAACAGGCAGGCAATCTCGCGCAGCAGGCCGGTCAGGGCCTGCCCCAGGCCGCGCGTCTTCCGGATGCGGCGGCCAAGGCGCTGAATTCCGCGTTGTCCGCGGCCGAAGGCAAGGGCCCGACCGCCGGAGGCGGCCGGGGAGCCGGTGGTGGCGCAGGTGGTGGTCCCGGCCCGGGTTCACCAGGTACCCCTACCCACTTGCGGGACTACCCGGCGAGCCTGTTCCCTAGGGCGGGTACAGAACTGGCTACGGGCGCTGTGCCGCCCCGCGCCGGGCCGGCGCCCGGCCAGCAGCCCATGA
This sequence comes from Nocardia arseniciresistens, assembly GCF_046764875.1. NCBI lineage: Bacteria > Bacillati > Actinomycetota > Actinomycetes > Mycobacteriales > Nocardiaceae > Nocardia > Nocardia arseniciresistens. Next base: position 34,913 of record NZ_JBKORD010000009.1, on the reverse strand, counting down.
CCGGCACGCCGGGATCTCCGGGCTCCGCCGCGCCGCACGGCGCGCATGGCGCCGGCAAGGGCAACGGCAGTGACCATAAACGTCCGAAGTATTTGCAGTCTGCCGAGCATCTGGATGAGGCGCTGGGTGAGCCTCCCATGGTATTCAAGGCGGTGATCGACCGATGATGCCCGAAAAGCGTTTCGACGACCTCGAATTCGTCGTCCGGTGGGAGGTCGCGACCGGTGACGAGCTGCCGGACCCGTTGATCTTCACTACTGACATCACCGACGGGGACGAGTACGAGGCGACCAAACGGCGGTTACGAGATCGTCTCGCGTCCGAATCCGACGACACGATCGACAACCTGCTCCAGGTGCTCGCCCGCCCGGATCTCGCAGTGCGAGTCGCGGGCGGCGATCCGCGTGCGCCTGAGGACGCGGCGGCGGTGATCCGCATCTACGCGGCGCGGCGCGGTGACCAGGCCTTCGTGGTGAAGCAATTGCCAGGCAGAACCATCTGGCATGCCGGCGGTTTCGTGGTCACCGCATGTGATCCGGTAATGCTGGCCGACGCGGTGGTGGGCGTGCTGCCTCAGGTGGACGCAGGCAGGCGGCCTGCTACCGAACTTCCGTCACGTCGGGAGGGCGCGAGCAACGGCTTGGACTACTCCTACGGCCGTTCCAGCTTCCGCGACGACGATGAGGACTCGGTGACGCAGCAGGCGGAGGTATTTCGGCGCCTGCCCGCGTCGGCTGCCGGGGTGATCGAGATCGTCCAAGGCGAGTCGTCCTTCGGACCACGGGGCCGAGTCCATCGCAGGCTGTTGTGGCGCGACATCGTCGACGACGGCAGGTATGCGATCGTCGGCGACAACCCGCGAATCGCCAAGGGCGTCGACGCGAAACGCTTGGTTCATCTCATCAACGAGGAGATAGAGGAAGTGCAACTGGTGATCGACGACGAGCACCGGACCCTCAGGCGGTCGGTGTGACCACACCCGAACCCGCCTATTTCACCGGCGCCGCGACGTCCAGCGCCGGCTCGGTCACGGTCGAAGCCACGGAAACCGGCCTGCCCACGGCGATTTCGATCGATCGCGACGAGTTGCGCCGTCACCCCGATGAGGTGGCACGCGAGATCATGAAGCTCACCACTCGGGCCGCCGACCGCGCCAAATTGGCCCGCCGAGCCGAACTGGCCGAGGCGGGCGTCGACGCGGAGATCATGGCGCGGCTCGGGCTGCCCACTGCCGACGAGGTCGCACGCGCCGAACTGGACGAGGACGAGGACGAGATGGAATACCAGCCGGGCAGTTGGCTTCGGAGTGGATATGAGTAGCGACGTGTCGGCTGGAGTGGACGCCGTCCAGGCACAACTGGAGCGGCATGCAGAGCAGCTTTCCAGCCTCGGTGAGCAATTGGCGGCGATCCGTGCGACGGTGTCCTCCGCCGAGGGGGAAGTCACCGCAGTGGTCGACGGAAATGGCACATTGCGTGAACTCCGTTTATCCGGAGCGATTTCCGCGATGGCGCCGGGAAAATTCGAGCGGATGGTCGTGGATACCGCATCGTCGGCGGCTCGGAAGGCGTTTGCTCAGCAAGAGGCGCTGATCGAGGCGTTCAACGCCAGGTAGGCGCACCGGTGTGCGTCGGGGTCGAGACAATCGAGAGCGATGCCAAGCCCACGACACCGAGAATCGTCGCCTGGCCGTCGTCAGCTCGGCCTGGTGCCGGATAGCTGCGCACCGCGCCCGGTGCGTGTCGGCACCATTGCGCTTGCCGCGCAGCCGATCACCACACCAGCGGGCCGTTCGCCGCTACCGCGGGGTCGGGAACTGGCACCTTATGTAGGGATATCCCTACTGGATCGATTGTGGCCGGATGTCGCAGCATTAAGAGGCTGATTCGCACATGAAAATGTCGTGAATGCACCCTCGTCGGCTTCCTGAGTTCATACCGACTTCCTGGAAAGGACGTCCGTGAACCATGGGTGCTGCGCAACGTACATCCGAAGACAACGATCCACTGCTCGGTGAGAGAGGTGTGCCTTGAGCGACGTCGTAGTGATTCCCACGGTGTTCCGCCAGTTCGGCGCGGTGAATGCGACCCAGGCGGCGGCGGTCGCCATGGCGGGGGCAGCGGACCAAGCCGCGACCATTGCCGCTGCGGCACCTGTGTTCGGGCCCATCGGAGCGGACTTCCTGGCTTCGTTCGCGCATGCGCAGGCCAACCACCTGCACGCCGTCGGCCAGCTCGCCGAGGTGCACGCCGCCTCGTCGGTGGCGGCGAGCCTGGCCGCGGTCTCCTACGAGGCCACCGAGTCGGCCAACGCTGGTGAGTTCACGAAGCTGCGGGCATGACGTCGCCCGGCCCCTTACCGCTGGACCCGGCGGTGCACGAAGCACTGCGCCAGGTCGCGGCCGCACCGCTGACGGGCCGTCCGGTCGATCAGGTTTTGGCCGACATCGGCTCTGCATTACCGCAATTCCCGCCGCTGCCGCCGCTGCCCGGGATGCCGCCGCTGCCGGTCCTCGACCCTGCGGTGCTGCTGAAACCGATCACCGACATGCTCGGCCAGTTCGGCAGCGGCCGGCTCGGTGAAATGGGTGAGGCAAACCCTCAGCAGATCTTCTCCAGCGTGACGAGCGGGATGAACCAGGCCATATCCATGGGCACGCAGGCGCTCGGGCTGCTGTCCGGAATGGCGGGCCAGGGAACGCAATCGGCAGCGAACAAAACCGTTGCGGCACAAGCCAACGCCGGGGAAGTGGCCACGCAGGCGGGCGCGATCGACTCGATCGTCACCCAGGCCGCCATCACGGTCCAGATGGGCAATGCGGCGCTAGCCGCGATTGCCGCGAAAACCGCGTCGACATCGGCGGCTCTGGCGGCGGTGCCCGGCGGTGCGCCCGCGGTCGTCGCAGTCGTGGCCGAAGGGGCTGCGGAGTCTGCGGCGGTGGTGACGGCAGTGCGCGCGCAATTGGGTATCAACACTGCCGAATTGGAGGCGGCGGGCCAACCCGTGCCGATCACGGCTGCGCCGAATGCCGGAGGCGGCGATCCGCAGCAGATGCTGCAGCAGGTGATGCAGCTCGTCCAGCCGCTCACCCAGATGGTGCAGCAGGGCGGCAAAATGTTGCAGCAGAAGGTATCCGAGCATGAGCTTTCCACGGCCCCGGTATCCGAGCCATTGGCGCACAAGGACACCGCCGCGGCACCGAGCGTGCTGTCCCGGGCCGGTTTCGGCGGCATCGGTGGCGGGGCGGCGGCCGGCGGCGCCGTCCAGCAGCGGACGCTGAACGCCTATCAGGCCAGCGGTCTGCGCGTGGCGGGCTTTTCCAGCCCGGCGACGACGGGTGGCGGGGGTTCGTCGTCCGGAACAGTTACCGAGGAAAGCGCCACCCGGACGGCCCGCACTGCCTCGCCGATGATGCCGCTCGCGCCGTTGGCCGCGGCTGCCAGGACAGGAGATTCCGGCAATACCGGGGTGCACAACCCGCTGGTGACCGGACAACTCGACGAAGAGGTCGTCGCCACCGCGGAAGGCGCCGCGACACCTGTGGTGGGCGTGGTGGCCGACGACCTGAGCGAGCCACCGGACAAGGCCCTGACGTTATGAGCCGACACCCGGAAGATCCAGGAGAGAACCGATGAACGGAATCGTCCAACTCGACCCGGCCGCAACCCGCGCGGTGGCGGCCCGGCTCGACTCACTGGCAGCGCGGCTCGAAGATGACCTGGAGTCAACCCGTGCGGCTTTGACATTGGCACCCGCGGGCATCGACGAGGTCTCCGGGCGGGCCACCCAGACCTTCAACTCCGTCGGCGCCGACTACCAGCAGCTTCATCGCCGCGGCACGCTGGAGCTGCGGAAGCTGGCTGCCACGTTGCGGGCGTACACCCGATCCTTCGATCACGCCGAAGCCGAGAACGTCGCGCTGTTCACGCCGAAAACCACCCAGGGGTAGCGGATCGGCCGCGACGCGAGGCAACGTTCGGACAGAGACGGTAATTGATGGCGGAAGCACACGAGGCCGGGTTCACCGGCCGAATATGGGAGGCGGTGCCCCCGGACAAGCTCGTGAGCGACCTGGAGACGGGCGCGGGGGCGGCGCCGATGGCGCAGGCCGGATTGGCGTTCGCCCGGTTGGCGGCTGGGCTGGGTGAGGCGGCTGTCGAATACGAGCTGATCCGCGCCGAGCTCGGCCGGGCGTGGGCGTCCACTCGCAATGAAGGGAATCTCGGCCGACTCTCCGAGCTGGGCACGTGGTTCGCAGAGGCGGCCGCCGCGGCGGCCACCAACGCCGTCAAGGCGGAGGCGCAGGCAGCTGCGTACGAGTTCGCTCGTCTCGCCATGCCCGGCGCGTCCGCACTGGCCGCCCTTGAGGTGATGAAAGCGGCACTGCTGCAAGGAAATATGCTGGGCGGGTCACTGCAGGCGGTGTCCGCCGAAATCGAGGACAAGACCGATGTCGCCAGGGCACATGCGGCCCGGGTGATGCAGGAATACGAGAAGGCGACGACCCCGCTTGCCGAGCCGTGGACGCAGCCGGAGCCACCGACGCTCACCAGCGATATCGCTTTGACAGCCGAGAATGCCGCGCCCGAGCAGCGCCAGGCCGATCCGATCTCGACGCCGCTCGCTCCGCCGTTACTACGGGCGATACCCCGGGGCGCCTTCCCGCGGGCGAAGACCAGCTACCGAGCGCAGGCGATTGTGCAGACCGTCAACGAGCATGTCGTGGTCGAAACCACGACACCCGTCACCGTAACGCCGGCACCGATCGCCCCGCTATCGTCGGTCTCTCCGCTGATGGCCGCGGCGCACGGGCAGGAGGAGGAGCGCACCGGTCACCCGGGCGCGGGTGCCGCTGCGGCGGCAGGCGATCCGGACCGGATCGGATTGGACGCCGGCTACCACACCGCCCCGGCCGTCGTCGGCGGGCAGGCGGTGCCGCGTGCGCGCCGGATCGATCCGCCGGAGGTAACCACGTGACCACAATGACCAGCAACGGTCTGCTGACGGTGGCCGAATTGCTTGGCGTGCAGACCTTCCCCGTGGTGCTCGCGGTGGTGCAGCCGCACGACCGCATCGACACATGGCGAACCGTGCGCCAGGAAGCGCGGGCCGGGCTCGTCGGCGCCGGTGTCATCGACGATTTCGGCGACGTCGATACCGGGCTCGCTGCCGCGCTGCACGTGCTCGCCCGGCCCGACCGGCAACTGGTCGCCCGCATTCACAGGCCAGACGGGGTGCGGCGAGTGTGCCTGGCGCGCCGCGGCCTCGAACATGCCGTGGCGTTCCGCGTCGGAGACGAATTCGACATTCGATCGATCTGGGGCGACGAGAACCCTGCCGCGCTGGCGCGACCGTTTCTCTCTGCTCTCGGTCCCGGCACTCCTGCCGGTATTGCAGCCTTCGGCGGGATTGCTGACCAGCTGCGCGAGCGCATGGACACTGCCCGCGGCTCGGGCGACTTCATCGATCTGGCTTTTCATTTCGGGCTGGCCGAGCGGGAGGCTGTCGAATTCGGAATGGCGATGGCCGGATGCCAGTCGCACGCCGAGATCGCCGCTTACCACCATCGTGACGGGGTAGCAGCCCGAACCGCCGCCGCCGTCGCGGTCTATGACACCACGCACGGCCGAATTGTCGCCGGACCGACCCGGACCACCGACGGCAGGACGTGGTCCACCTTCGCCTCCGGCACGGACCACCGTGTGACGCAGAGCATCTCCGCGTTGATCGGGTTCCTACCGGGAGAAAGGTGGATGTCCTAACGGTCGGAGAAGCTTACGCACCAACTATCTAGAGAGACCAGAACATCAGAAAGGTAGATCCATGGCAGACGAGACGTTTGTCGACAACGCCAGGTTCCCTGGGGCTGTCCGCAACATGGCCGACGTGATCCCTCAGCTCCACAAGACAGCGCGCGACATGGAGAACACCGTCGCTACCCACACAGGCTGGTCTGGTGAGGCCAGAGGGGAGTTCAACAACTTCCACACCAGACTTCAGGGGTCGCTGCAGAAGCTTGACACCGCGTTGACCCAGTTGAGCAACAGCCTGGAGGCCGGCTTCAAGAAGTATGGCGGCATGGAAGCTGACAACCGTGGTCTGTTCAGCAAAATCCAGACGGATGAGATCAGCGCGCCGCTCACCAACCTGGGTGCTAGTACCCGATCCTGACACGAAGGAGAATTGCAATGGGTGCCAACGATATCGATTTCACTATATATAACGACGGTGAAATCCAGGCTTTGCTGTCGCAGCTGAAAACCTATGGTAATCAGCTGATTGCGCAGGGCGAAGCTGCCGAGGGCGCGAACAAGGACCTGCACGCGGCCTGGCATGGCGAGGGTGCGATGACCTACGACACTGCGTACCAGAATTTCGCCCAGTCTCTCGGTGGCGTTGTCGCCGTTCTCGCCGACGCCACGGAAAGTGTCGATACGGCACGGGCGAGCGCGTTCCTTACTGACAAGAAGGTCGGTGACCTGTTCCTCTAGTGAGCAATGTCAGGCGTCGACTCGTGCTGTTCGATACATATCGAACAGCACGAGTCGACATTCATCAGCGTGCCTTCCAAGGGAGATATTGTGCCCGCGCAGCTTACGACCCGAGCCCAGGTCAACGGCTATCGTTTCCTACTGAAACGCATTCAGCACGCCTTGGTGCGCCGCGATGTGCGCATGCTGCACGACCCCATGCGCGCCCAGTTCCGGTCCATGGTCGTCGGCGCGGTATTGGCGACACTCGCCTTGGCGGGCTGCGCGATTCTGGGATTACTCAAACCTCAGGGCGCCGTCCGCGACGCGAAGATCATCGTCGGCAAGGACAGCGGCGCGCTGTTCGTGGTGCAGGAGGGGGTGCTGCATCCGGCGCTGAATTTGGCGTCGGCGCGGTTGATCACCGAGTCGGCGGAGAAGCCGACCTCGGTGAAGGAGTCCAAGCTGTCGTCGCTGCCGCGCGGACCGATGCTCGGTATCCCCGGTGCGCCGAGCACGTTGCTCGGCCCCGCGGTGAAAGGTGATCGATCGGTATGGAACCTGTGCGACTCCACGACCCCGCTCGATGGGGTGTCTCGGCTCGCCGTAGCCGGGGACCCGAAGATGAGCGACACGATCCGCGCGCTGTCCTCGGACGAGGCGCTGTTGGTGTCGGCGGGCGGCAAGACCTATCTGCTGTACGACGGTAAACGCGCCGAGATAGACCTGGGCAACGATGCGATCGTCCGTTCCATGCAGTTGCACGACATCGAGCCGCGCCCGATCGGCGCTGGGCTGCTGAACGCCGCCGTTCCAGTGCCCGCGCTGGCTCCGCCCGCGATCCCGGAGGTCGGCGCACCGGGGAAGGTGCCCGGCACAAAGGTCGGCGCTGTGCTCAAGGTGGCCGGCGTCACCGCGACCGAGCTGTATGTGGTGGTGCCCACCGGCATCCAGCGGGTCTCGCCATTTGCCGCCGAGGTCATCCGCAATGCGGACTCCCTTGGCATGAGCGACATTGCGGCGGTCCCGCCCGACACGCTGCGCGGCGTACCGGTGGTGAGCACGCTGCCGATGGACAAGTTCCCGGCCACCCGGCCGAACATCATTGCCTCCGACACGTTCCCGGTGACGTGCGCTTCCTGGGCCAAGCTCGACGCACATCACGACGCCACCTTGACGCTGCTCGCCGGTCGTGACTGGCCGCTACCGGCCGCCGCCAAGCCCGCGATGTCGGTGGGCTCCGGCTTGGATGCCGACCGCATCGACGCTGCCTACATCCAGCCGAGTACAGGAGAGTTCGTGCGGGTCACCGGGATCGAGCAGGGCAGTGTGCGCCTCGACTCGCTGTACTACATCGCCGACACGGGCATCCGATACGGCATTCCCGACATGGCCACCGCCGAAATCCTGGGCTTGGGCGACAAACCGAAACCCGCCCCGTGGCAGATCATCGGCCAACTGGTCCCCGGCCCAACTGTCGCCCGGCCCCAAGCTCTGATGGCCTATGACTCGGTCCCGGGGCCCTGATTCGAGAGCGTGGACACTCATATTCCCCCGAACAGCCCGACGAACCGGAGAAGCGATGGATTCTGTGCTGAATGGGCCAGGTGCTGATAAACATGAGGTGTGCCGCGTCAGTGTGATCGGCGGCAACACCCAGCTCGATCTGGGACTGCCGACGTCGGTTCCGGTCGGGGTGTTCATCGGCGAGGTGGCGGCGCTGATCGAATCGCGCAACCCCGACCTGACGGAGCCGGAAGAGGCCGCCCCGGTGGTATCCCGGCATTGGACGCTGGCGAGGCTGGGGCGCGAACCGATTCCGCCGGAATCGACACTCACCGAAGCGGAAGTGTTCGACGGTGAGCTGCTGGTGTTGCGGTCGGTCCGGTCGAAAGAAGTGCCCGCGCTGTTCGACGACGTCATCGACGCGGTGGCACGGCTGACCGAAACCTCGTTCAGCGGCTGGAACGACGGTGCGGCACGCTGGGCGGGCCTTGTTGTCGCGCTTGCGGCGTCGGTGCAGGCGCTGGTGTTGCTGGTGCTGTCGAGTTCCTCTCTCGGGGCGGGTGCGGTCGCGATGGCGGGCGGGATCGCCGCGTTCACGGCCGCGGTCATCACGGCCCGCCGCTATGCCTCGACCGCTGTCGCCACCGCGCTGTCGTTGTGCGCGCTGGTGCTGCTCGGCCCAGGCATTGCACTGCTTGTGCCTGGCGACATCGGCAGTCCCCATGCCCTGTTGGCGTGCGCGGCAACGCTGGTGGTCGCCGCCGCGGCCTATCGGATGACCGGTGTCGGCGCCACGCTGTTCGCTGCGGTGGCGACGACGGTCGTGTTCGGAGGGGTGGCCGCCGGCCTGATGATGGCCTTGGACCTGGACGCCACGAAGGTCGCCGCGGGCGTGCTGGTCGCCGCGGTCACCTTCATCACGCCATCGGCGCAGTTGGCGGGGTCGGCCGCGAAACTTCCCGTGCCGCCGGTGCCGACGGCGGGCGGCGCGATCGATCCCGCCGACCACGAACCGCGCCCCACCATCGAAGGCATCGGCGCGATCGGCGCAACCGCGCTGCCGTCAGCGGCCGGTTTGGCCGAACGCGCCCGCATGGCAAACCAATACCAATCCGGCATGATCATCGGCGCGACCCTCGCCGCGTTCGCGGGGGCGGTCGTGGCGGCCGACCCGCTCGACTCCCGACACTGGCAGGGCATCGGGCTCGCCGCTGTCGCCGGACTGGTTCTGTGTCTGCGCGGGCGGTTCTACGCCGACTTCACTCAGGCGGGCACCCTGATCGGCGGCGGCAGCCTCACCCTGATCGCGCTCGCCGCAGGACTCGGTCTCGGCAGTCATAGCGCGCTGATTCCCGCGGCGGTCGCATTGCTCGCGCTGGCCGCGGCGGCGGTGTTCATCGGGGTCGCGGGGCCATCCACCGATATCTCCCCCGTGACCCGTCGCGCCGGGGAGCTCCTCGAATACGGTCTGATCATCGCCATGATCCCGCTCGTCGTGTGGACCACGGACCTCTACTCCGCCGCGCGAAACATATGACCACCCCGTCCCCCCGCGAGTTATGCCGTTTCGCGCGTGAGCTTGCCTGTGCTGCCGCGGACGTTCCTCGGCTGCGCACGCTCGCGACGCTGGTCGCCGCACTCGCTCTCGTCCTGGGATCCGCCCTCGTCCCGGCAGCGGCCTTCCCGGCACCGACGATCGTTCCGCCGGTCATCGATCCGGGCCTGCTACCCCCACCGAACCTCCCGCCTCGGCCATCGGAGGAGACCGAGCAGAAGTCCGTGTGCCAGCGTCCCGTGCTCACCGGAGCGCCGCCGCGCACCGTGCCACTTGCGCAGCGGCAACTCGATCTCGCCGCGGCATGGCAGTTCAGCCGCGGTTACGGCCAGACGGTGGCGGTGATCGACACCGGCGTGAATCCCCATCCGCGCCTTCCGATCCTGATTGCCGGCGGGGATTACGTGTCTGGTTCCGACGGGTTGGCGGACTGCGACGGCCACGGCACGCTGGTGGCAGGTTTGATCGCGGCGCGGCCGAGTCCCGGCGACGGGTTTTCCGGGGTTGCGCCGGAAGCGGCGGTGCTCGGTATACGGCAGCTGAGTTTGGCGTTCGAGGCGAAGGACTTCAACCGCCGCCAGCAGCAGGGTGATCTCGCGGGCAGTGGCTACGGCCACGTGCTGACGCTCGCGTTAGCCGTCGTACACGCGGTGGAAATGGGCGCGACGGTCATCAATATCTCCGAAGTCGCCTGTGCCGCAGCGGGAGAGCCCGTCGATGACGGGGCGCTCGGCGCGGCGGTGAAGTTCGCCAACGACCGCAACGTCGTCGTGGTGGCCGCCGCGGGCAACCTCCAGCAGAACGGCCCCTGCAAGGCCCAGAACGATGGCGTCGGCTGGAGCGCGGCGAAAACCGTGGCCAGCCCGGCGTGGTTCAGCCAGTATGTGCTGTCGGTGGGCTCGGTGGACGCCGATGGCGCGGGGTCGCCGTTCTCCATCCATGGCCCATGGGTCTCCGTCGCCGCACCCGGCCGCGGCATCATCTCGCTCGACAGTGGGCCCGGCGCAATCGGTTTGGTCAATGCGACGCCGGGGGAGAAAGGCGAACTGCACCCTATCGACGGCACCAGTTTCTCCAGCGCCTACGTCTCCGGCGTCGCGGCGCTGGTAAGGTCCCGGTTCCCGGCGTTGACCGCGCGGCAGGTGATGGATCGGATAATCCGCACCGCGCACGCACCCGGCGCCGGCCGTGACGACACCATCGGCGCGGGCATGATCGACCCGGTCGCGGCGCTCACCGCACAGCTGCCCATGCAACCGGTGGAGGTCGGCGCGACCCTCCCGAAACCCGTCGCGGCCCCGCCGCCGCTCGCTCGGGAAGACCCGTGGCCCAAACAGATCTCGGCTGTCGGCACACTCGCCTGCCTCGGGGTGCTCGGTGTCGGCTACGCCATGTCGATTCCCTACCGGCGTGATTCTCGCCGCCGCAAGCTCTCCGAGAACGTCGACTACTGAAGCCGAGAGGACCCCGTGAGCACTGAAGGCTTTGTGCGCCTAGCCCGGATCGCCCCGCCTCGCGCGCCCGGCGCCGAGGTCATCCTCAACCCGCCACCGGAGCTGCCGCGCCCGGTGCCGGGCGGATTGCTCATGAAACTGATGCCGGTGGTGATGATCGTCGCCGTCGTCGGCATGATCGCACTGATGATCACCTCGGGCGCGCGGTCATTGCTGAGCAATCCGCTCAGCATGATGTTCCCGGTGATGATGCTGATGTCGATGGGAGGCATGTTCTTCGGCGGCGCGTTCGGCAAGGGGGCGAACAAGAGCGCGGCCGAACTCAACGAGGACCGCAAAGACTATTTCCGCTACCTCGACCAGCTGCGCAAAGATGTCCGCAAAACCACGGTGGTGCAGAGCGAGGCATTGGAGTGGTCGCATCCGCATCCGGCGGACCTGTACTCGTTGGTCGGCACGCGGCGGATGTGGGAGCGCAGGCCCAACGATCCCGATTTCGGACACGTCCGCATGGGCGTCGGTAGCCACCGCCTCGCCTCCAAACTGGCCCGCCCCGAAACCGGACCAGTGGAGGACCTGGAGCCGGTGTCGACGGTGGCGCTGCGGCGGTTCGTGCGCACCCACTCCGTGGTGCACGGGCTGCCGACAGCCTTGTCGTTGCGTGCCTTCCCCGCGATCAACATCGAGGGCGACCGAGCCCTCACCCGAAAGCTGCTGCGGTCGATGCTGATACAGCTGTGCGCCTTCCACGGACCCGACCACCTTGCCCTGGCCGTCGTCTGCGCCGACCCGGACGGGTCGGACTGGGCGTGGGCGAAATGGCTTCCACAACTCCAGCATCCGGCGCTGCGCGACGGAATGGGCTCAGCGCGCATGATGTTCGACTCACTGGCGGAGCTGGAAACCGCGCTGTCGGAGGAACTTCTGGAACGCGGCCGCTTCATGCGCAATGCCCAACCCACCGCCGGACGAATCCACGTCGTGATAATGATCGACGACGGATACGTGAACGGCACCGAGCGGATCATCAGCGACGCGGGCCTGGATTCGGTCACCATCATCGATTTGACGGCCCCGCAGACTGGTCTCGCGGTGCGCCGTGGACTGCAGCTCGTGGCCACCCACGACGGTATGGTCGCGGCCAAATCCGCCGGAGGCGTGGAGAAGTTCGCTACCACGGACGTGGTGAGCCGCACCGAGGCCGAGGCGTTCGCGCGCGCGGTGGCTCGCTTCCACGTAGCCACCGCCGCCCAGATCGTCAACCTCGGCGACGACACCGGCGCCGACCCCGGGCTGCTGGCGCTGCTGAAGATCAACGACGCTGCCCAGATCGACCCGCAGGCGGTGTGGCGGCCGCGCAGTGCGCGAGAACGGCTGCGGGTCCCGATCGGTGTGACACCGGACGGCTCACCGGTCGAGATCGACATCAAGGAGTCTGCCGAGAACGGCATGGGACCGCACGGGTTGTGCATCGGCGCCACCGGGTCCGGCAAGTCGGAGTTTCTGCGCACGCTGGTTCTGTCACTGGTGACCACCCACTCACCGGACTTGCTGAATCTGGTCCTGGTGGACTTCAAGGGCGGCGCGACCTTCCTCGGCCTCGACCCGCTGCCGCATGTGGCCGCGGTCATCACCAACCTCGAGGAAGAGCTCTCGATGGTCGACCGCATGCGCGACGCACTGGCGGGGGAGCTGAACCGCCGCCAGGAACTGCTGCGCGCCGCAGGCAATTTCGCCAACGTCACCGAGTACGAGAAGGCCCGCATAGGCGGCGCCCTTCTCGACCCGTTGCCCACACTGTTCGTCGTGGTCGACGAGTTCTCCGAACTGCTCGCTCAGAAGCCGGATTTCGCCGACCTGTTCGTGATGATCGGGCGGCTCGGCCGGTCACTGCGGGTGCACCTGCTGTTGGCATCGCAGCGGCTGGAGGAGAACCGGCTACGCGGCCTGGACAGTCACTTGAGCTATCGGATCGGGTTACGTACGTTCTCGGCCGGCGAGTCCCGCCAGGTACTCGGCATCACCGACGCGTATCACCTGCCCAGCATGCCGGGAGCGGCCTACCTCAAAAGCGATGCCGACGATCCGCTGCGGTTCAACACCACCTACGTGTCCGGCCCATACGTCCCGCCCCGCGGCGCGCGGCGCGCCGCGGACGGAACGGTGGTCGAGCAGCCCGTGGAGATCTTCACCGCGTCGCCGGTGAAGGTCAGGGACCAGCCGGAAACCGCGACCGCGGAGCTGCCCGATCTCGACGAGCTGGAGGCGATGCTGTCGGCCGAGACGAACGGTGGCCAGGAGAAGACGCTGCTGCAGGTCATAGTGGAGCGACTGACCGGGCACGGCCGACCCGCACACGAGGTGTGGCTGCCGCCCCTGGACGTCTCGCCGTCGGTCGACATGCTCTTGCCCGACCCGTACTGGCAGTCGCCAGAGAACCGGCATGGGCAGCTGTGGATGCCAATCGGCGTCATCGATAAGCCATACGAGCAGAAGCGCGACGTGCTGACCATCGACCTGTCCGGTGGTCAGGGCAACATCGCAGTCGTGGGTGGCCCGCAGGCAGGCAAGTCGACCGCACTGCGCACCATCATCATGGCAGCGGCCGCCACGCATACCCCTGATCAGGTGCAGTTCTATTGCATCGACTTGGGGGGTGGCTCGCTCGCAGCGCTCAACGGGTTGCCGCACGTCGGCTCTACGGCGGGCCGTTTGGAAGGGGATCGGGTGCGCCGCACCATCGCCGAGCTGACCACGATGATGCGGCAGCGAGAGGAGCGGTTCCTGGCGCTCGGCATCGAGAATATGTCCGACTTTCGCAGGCGCAAAGCCGCTTCGACGCAGATGAATGCGGACGAACGTGCGGCGGATCCGCTGTCGGCAGACCTGTTCGGCGATGTCTTCCTGGTGATCGACGGTTGGGCCGCATTCCGCGAAGAATTCGAACCCCTGGAGGGCTTCGTCAACGCGATCGCCGCGCAGGGGCTTTCGTACGGACTCCATCTGATACTCGGCGCGTCCCGCTGGGTGGAGATACGTCCGGTGGTCAAGGACCAGATAGGAACCCGGCTGGAGCTGCGGCTCGGCGATCCGTCGGACTCGGAGATGGACCGCCGCGTCGCCGTGCACGTGCCCGTCGGACACCCGGGCCGAGGGTTGACACCGGATCGGCTGCACATGCTGATTGCGTTGCCGCGCCTGGATTCCCAGCTCGAGCCCGAGATGCTCGCCGACGGCGTGGCCGCGGCCACGCAACAGCTGTCCGTGCTTTACGGCGATTGCCGGGCCCCTGCGGTGCGGATGCTGCCCGCGCAGGTCGACCGGGTCCAAGTCATCGCGGGGGCGGAAGCCGACGGCGCGGATCTGGGAGCGACCCGGGTCGCGATCGGGATGGGTGAGTCCGAATTACAGCCGATCGTGCTGGATTTCGACGCCCAGCCACATCTGCTGATCTTCGGCGACATCGAGGCGGGCAAGACGACCGCGTTGCGCAACATCGTCGAGGGCGTCGTCGAGCGGACCACGCCGGAGCAGGCGCGGGTGATTCTCATCGACTACCGGCGCACCATGCTCGGCGTCGTCGAGGGCGACCACCTCGCCGGGTACGCGACGTCGTCGCAAACGTCGGTTCCCATGTTGAAGGAAGTCGCCGAATACCTGGAGGAGCGGGTGCCAGGACCCGGCATCACCCCGCAGGACCTGCGGGAGCGCAGCTGGTGGTCCGGGCCGGAAATCTATGTCGTTGTCGACGACTACGACATGGTGTCGTCGCAGAACCCGCTGACGGCCCTGCTGGAACTCCTGCCGCAGGCCCGCGACATCGGGCTGCACGTGATCATCGCCCGCCGCGCGGGCGGCGCCAGCCGCGCCCTGTACGACTCGGTGCTCGGCCCGCTCAAGGACATGTCGGTGGACGCGTTCCTGATGAGCGCGCCGAAAGACGAGGGCGTCATTCTCGACGGCATCCGGTCCTCGAAGCTGCCTCCCGGCCGCGGTCATCTCGTCTCGCGCAGTCACGACACCGAAATGGTCCAGATCAGCTATCTGCCACCGCTGTGACTGTGTCGGACTCTGCTGCGTCGGCCGCCGTCGTCCGAGGATCGATCACTGTAACGACGAATACCACGTGGCCGCGGATGCGTCGGTGACCTGCGAGATTCTGGACCGCGACGACAGCCTGCATTTCTGGGTCGGTCGGGAAGGACGACTGGCACAGAAAGAGAGCGCTGAACTACGTCCGGGCGCCGCGGATCCAACGCGCTAATCCGCCCGCTGCGCGAATACGTCGGCGTACCAGAATGTTCCGCCGTCGCCTGAGTAGCGAGGAGTTACCTGGCCGACGTCGAGTGGGTCTCTGATGCGGAATTTTGCGCCTGTAACGACGCGACCGAATTATGCCCTACAGCAGTCGATTTGCTCACAACGCGGCGAATTGTCAGTAGCGATTCCCTATTTCTGGCGGTACCGGGAACAGATTGCGTGCCACCTTCATCGATGCCGAGACACCGCCGGTCCTACTGGTTAAAATGCAGCCGAAATTTGCAGAGACACTTAGTGATTCACGCTGTCAGTGCTTGGAGGTGCCATGAGGTCGCCGGGAGAATTCATTCGGCCGCTGGTAGGCCGTGTCGATGAAATGCGCAAGCTCAACGATGCGCTGGATGTCGCACAACAGGGAGGAACCGCCGTAGTCGCGGTGACCGGGGAACCGGGAATCGGCAAGACTCGATTGGTACAGGAGGTATCTCGGGAAGCGATCACCAGGGGCGTCCAGGTGCTCGATGGCCGCGGCACGGAGCTCGAACGTGAGATTCCGTATACCGTCCTGATCGACGCGTTGGATGAACCGCTCGGACTGTTGTCTCGGATGGAGATGACCGCGCTCGGCGCGGAGACCTTGTCGGAGCTGGGCGGGGTACTGCCGTCGTTGCATCAGCATGCGGTATCACCACTGGCGCCACCTGTTCGGATAGAACGCCACCGCCTTCACCGCAGTGTGCGGGTCGCGCTGCAGAAACTGGCGGCACGGCGGCCGCTGTTACTGGTACTCGATGACGTGCACTGGGCCGACCATGCGTCGTTCGAAGTGATCGCGCACCTGCTGCGAAACCCTGTGCAGCGGTGCGTCGTTCTGTTGGCGCATCGCTCCGGACAGCTGCCGTCGATGCATGCCACCACCCTGTTCCGAGCCGCGTACGAAAACACCGTGATGTCGCTGGAACTCGGGCCGTTGTCGCTGCGCGAGACCGTCGAGCTACTCACCGGGGACGGCGACGAAACCGAGCTGGCCGACCTGCATCGTGAGTGCGGGGGCAATCCTTTCTACCTGCAAGAACTTTCCCGTGTCCGGATACGTGCCGACCACAGGCCCGGCTCGCCGGAATCTGGCGCCGATACGGCGAGCAGAGTTCCCGCGATCATCCAGGCCGCCCTGGAACAAGAGGTCCGGGCATTGTCACCGAGCGCTTGTACACTGCTGCAGGCAGCTGCCGTCGTTGGTGAACCCTTCGACCTCGACTTGGCGGCCGAGATCGCCGACCTGAACGAGGCCGATGTGGGCCGTGTGACCGACGAGCTGATGGAGACCGGGCTCGTCCACGATTCCGGAATACCGGGGCGACTTGCTTTCCGGCATCCTTTGATCCGCCGGGCGGTCTACGAGCGAAGCGGATATGGATGGCGAAGACAGGCGCACCAACGGGCCGCCGAAGCGCTCGCCAACCGGGGTTCCACCCTCACGCTGCGCGCGCACCACCTCGAGCGCAGCAGCACCGTGGGGGATGAAGCGGCCGTCGCTGTGCTGACCGATGCGGGGACCGTCGTCGCGCCGCGGGCCCCGGTCGCCGCCGCCAGATGGTTCCGGGCCGCCTTGCGTCTGCTGCCGACCGGTGCTTCCGCCGAGCGGCGAATGGCGCTGATGACGGCGCTGGCCGAAGCGCTGAATGCCTCCGGCCGTCTCCGGGAGAGCCGGGAAGTAGTCGGGGACGCATTGGAACTCGTCTCGCCCGCCGCACCCGCGGACCGTGCCCGGATGATGGCCATGCTCGCCGTAACCGAACAGGGCCTCGGCAACGCCGCCGAGGGCCGGCGTCTGCTGACGAGCGCGCTGGCGCTTGCGGTTCCCGACAGTGTGGGGGCGGCCGCGCTCAAATTGGAACTTGTCAAGAACCATCTGATGATGCGCGACTGGGCCGGAGCGCTGGTGGTGGCATCGGAGATCCGGGAGTCGGTCCGCACGCTCGATGATCCGCGGTTGTACTTCCTGTCGACCGCGGCGGCGGCCTATCTGGGCATCAACCAGTCCGGTGACGTACTGCTGCGTGGGCAAGTCGATCTCGACGAGGCCGTGAAATCGCTCGATTCGCTTGCTGACAGCGATGTCGCGCCCACATTGCTCAATGGGCTGACCGATGTGGTGCTGGCCGAAACGTGTCTCGAGCGCTGGAAGGAGACGGTCGAACATGCGGACCGGGGAATCCGGCTGTGCCACACAACCGGGCACAGCCGGCCTCTGGTCGAGCTCGCGCATCTCAAGGCCCTCGCCTTTCTGCTGCAGGGACAGCTCGAGCGAGCTCTTGCGGCGGCCGACGACGCCGTGGAAGCGGCTCTGCTGCTGGACGATCTACCGATGGTCGCGATGACCGGGGCGAGTCGTGCCTGGAGCCTGTCGCTGTTGGGGCGCACCGGTGAGGCGCTCGTCGCCGGTGCCGAAAGCGTCCGAACGGGTGCGCAGGTTCCCACCGGGATGAACTCGTGGCACGCGCCGCTCGTGTACGGAGGTCTGCTCATCGAGGCCGGTCAATATCGGCGTGGCCGCCAGCAGATCGTCCAGCTCGGTGGGTACGCCGGCGACTACCTCGACATGATCAATGTGACGTCCATGCCGCACTTCCTTCGCCCCCTCGTCGATGCTGAACTGGCGCTCGGACGAATCGACGCCGCGGAGAAGGTGAGTCGGCAGATCGAGGACATCGCCGAAGCCGCGCCGATCCTGCACATGCGCATCGGCGATGCCCACTACGCGCGGGCTCGTGTCCTCCTCGCGCGGAATGACGCCCATGCCGCTCTTGCGAGTGCGGAGCAGTCCGTCGCCGAATACCGGATCAGCGGAACCGTGGTGGAGGCCGCTCGGGCACAACTGCTGCTCGGCCACGCTCTCGCCGACCGAGGTGATGAGACGGCAGCCGGACACGAATTCGACAGTGCGCTCACGACATTCGAGACGTTCGGCGCAGAGCGGCTTGCCGAACGCGCGCGTCTGGCCCTGCATCGGGTGGGGGAGCGCCAGACCTCGGGCCGGCGCAGTCGATCCCGGGCGACAGCCGTCGGGTTCAGCACGCTCACGGAACGCCAGACCGAGATCATCAGCCGTGTCGTGCTCGGTATGACCAACCGCCAGATCTCCAAAGAGCTCTACCTGAGCGAGAAGACGATAGAGGCACACCTGAACCGCTTGTTCACCAAATTGGGGGTCTCCTCCCGAACCGAACTCGCCGCCCTCGCCGCCGAACAGGCGCAGCGGCTCACGTGATTCCAGCCGTGGCCGCGGCTCAGCTGGGTGCGCGAATCCCCTTGCAGCGGGTATGGATTCACGCGCTCGGCGGTCCCCACCACGGTGATCGAGACGATGAACGCTCAGATACTCGACATCCACGGCGTGCCTTCGAGCGGATCCGCGAGTTTCTGCTGGTGACGCCCCGGTTCGACCACGGCGTAGCCCAGGTCCGGATCGAGTGTCCGGATGGCAACTCGGGTCGAGGATGGTGCATCCGTCGACCACCGGAGAGCATGAGTCCATGCCCCGGTTCCTGCCCGTGCTCAGCGGGTGCACCGGCACCCCCGCGCGTGCTTCGGTCATGACATGCTGGCGCACCGACCGGGAGGTCTGTGCTGCGGATCGCCCGGACGTGGTGCGCACCAGAACGGTTGGCGGTAGCTCCTGCGTGTCCCACGATGCGCTCCGCATCGGAGGTGCTTCCGGTCGACGGCGCGTGCGGCAATTCGGGTGGAACGGAATACCACAAGTGATCCGCACCGCCCGCGCCGATGTGGTGAACATTCATTTCTGCTGCCTGCCAGGAACCGTGGGATTGGTTGGGCCACAAGTCTGGTTGCATGCGCCTGAATGTGAGCAGTAGGGAACTCCCTACTATTTCAATCGAATTGACGGGAAGATTCGCCACCCCACATCGATGCAGATAGGTGCCTCTGTCCATTCGATCGGCGAAGTGTGGGGATCTCCCTACTTGGCCGGACAGGTCCGGCGATCGAATAATTGAGTCGGCTCGAAAATTCCAACAGAGAAGAATTACTATGCCGATTGCGTCGTGGGCATCGCCACAATCCGAACAGTTCCTCCGCCCGCCCGGTCCACGCGGGAAGATAAGGCCGACCTTGGCATTTCAACGGTCGCCATTGGCTTATCTGTCCGAGCTGGTCGAGGAGTACGGGGACATCGTTTCCGTCGATCTGGTCGGGATGCCGTTCATGTTGATCAACCACCCCGACGACGTCGATCACATACTCAAGCGGCACCAGCGCAACTACGATCGGGGCGGCCGGACCTACACCTTGGCGCGTGCGCTGTTCGGCAACGGTTTGTTCATGGCGGCCAGACCGGGCTGGCTGCGTCAGCGACGACTCCTCCAACCAGCCTTCCATCGCCAGCGCATCGCCACCTTCGGCGAGCTCATGACCGACACAATCAAATCCGTCCTGGACAGCTGGCACCAGGTGTCGGTGGGCGGCGCGAATCTCGATGTGCGCGCCGAGATGAGCCGTCTCGCACTGCGGATCGTCGTGCGCGCTCTCTTCGACATGGACCCAGCGGATGCAATGGCCCGTCGCTTCACCGACGCGGTCGCCACCTCGACCCGAGAAATGTCGGCCTACGTACAGTTTCCGCTGGTGCCGCTCTCGGTCCCGACCCCAGGGCACCGCCGCTTCCACCGCGCCCAGCGGGTGCTGGACGAGGTCACCTACGAGATCATCCGCCGGCACCGGCAAGACGAACACGACCGGGGCAGTCTGCTGGCCATGATGATGCGCGCCCAGGACGCGGACACCGGGGTAGGCATGACCGATACAGAGCTTCGGGACGAGGTATTCGCGATGCTGTTCGCCGGCCATGAGACCACTGCCAGCACGCTCACCTGGGTATGGTATTTGATCGGCCGACACCCTGCGGTCGAGCAACGGCTGCGCGCGGAGATAGATCAGGTCCTGGGAGGTCGCCGGCCCACGATGGACGACTTGCCCTGGTTGGTCCACACCCGCCACGTCATCGAAGAGACATTGCGCCTGTATCCACCGGCCTGGCAGATATTCCGGCAGGCCGGGGAGGATGACGAGATCGGTGGCTATCCCATTCCCGCCGGGACGAACGTCCTGTGGTGTTCGTACCTCATGCACCGGCACAAGCAATATTGGGACGATCCCGAGCGGTTCGATCTGGACCGTTTCAACGAGCTCGACAATGGGAGGGGCGATCCGGCGGGCTACTACCCGTTCGGCGCCGGCCCCAGGCTCTGCATCGGCAATACTTTCGCCATGGCCGAGATGCAGTTCGCGATCGCGATGATTCTGCAGCGCCATCGGCTCGTTCCAATATCCGGGAAGAGCATCGAACCCAGCGCCTTGCTCACCCTCGTCGCCGCACGCCCACTCGTCGTCCGCCTCGACCGCTTGGTGGGAAGCTGACGGCGGGCCACCGGGTATGACGCATTCCGCCGGCTCCATCTGATACTCGGTGCGTCCCGCTGGGTGGAGATACGTCCGGTGGTCAAGGACCAGATAGGGACTCGGCTGGAGCTGCGGCTCGGCGATCCGTCGGACTCGGAGATGGACCGCCGCGTCGCCGTGCACGTGCCCGTCGGACACCCGGGCCGAGGGTTGACACCGGATCGGCTGCATATGCTGATTGCGTTGCCGCGCCTGGATTCCCAGCTCGAGCCCGAGACGCTCGCCGACGGCGTGGCCGCGGCCACGCAAGAGCTGCCCGTGCTTTACGGCGATTGCCGGGCCCCCACTGTGCGGATGCTGCCCGCGCAGGTCGACCAGGTCCAAGTCATCGCGGGGGTGGAAGCCGACGGTGCGGAAAGCGACGGCGCGGAAAGTTCGCGACGAAGCCCGAGCTCGCCACGACGATGCTCATGCGGGCGCTGGACGCGGGCGTTGCGCAGCGTCGGTGTTGGTGGCGGAGTTATTGGGCGATTTCGGCTGGGGTGGTGAAGATGATTCCGGTCGGCTCGGGGTGTAACCGGCGAGGTCGAGCAGGGGTCCGGTCTGGCGGGTCACGTTCGAGATGGTTTGGGCTGTGATATGAAATATGTTGGCGAGCAGTCCATTCCGGAGGGTGAAGCGTGATCTTAGGATGGTGATCGCGACTCGGTCGTCGAGGACCGGGACGGCTCTGTGTCCTGTCCCGGCGGCGGCCTGTCTGGCGACGCCGACCCGTTCGATCAGTTCGTCCCATTCCGCGGTACATGAAGCTCTGCTTGGCTAGGTAGTCGCCGGAATCACTCCTGTTGGGTCGGATTTCAGCCACGGTGTGCTGCACTACTACTTCAACGACAAGGTTGAACTGATCGCCCAGGCGGTACGGCAGTACGAGGCGGTGTGCGTCACCCACTACGACGAGATCGTCGCCCGCATCGGCGATGGTGCTGGACCTGCGCCGCGCCTTCACCGACGGCATGGCCGCCACTCTCGACGCCGATGCCCCGCTGCACCGCCTCTTGCGGTCGTGTCCGAGCGGCTGCCCTTCGACAGGGCGCACCCAGCTATGCCTCTGTAACCTCGCCACGGTTACGTCGCAGACCTTCATCCATGGCCTCCCCGACCTTGGTGGCACGTCCGATCGTTCGTCGGGCTGCCTCCGCCCGCACCGGCATCCCGCGGGCCGAGTTGTCCTCAGCTTCAACCGATCGGCTGCGACCGATCGACGGGTGCGCCTTATATCGCAGGGTTCAGGAACGTCTCGTGTGCTCAATATCGTTGACCTACAACCGATTTAGCTACGATTGCGTGAATCTTTCGAATCCGATCGAAACTCGTAGAAATCCAAAGCATCCGAGTTTCGCCGCCTCGTCGCGGATTCGGGCTGGCAGGCGCATATGCGCACATGACCGAATCGGTGCGAATGCGTTGGTAAGCTCTGGACTACTAATCCATTGGTAGCGGATTCGGGATCGACTCTTGCCGCCAAGCGACGCGGAAGATCGAGCCAGTCCGCCCAGTCTGCTCTACGGCGGACCGCGCCTGAGTCGAGGACTGTTTCCTGAGCCCGTCAGTTCGGTCCGTGGCTCGCCTCGGCATACCAGTGCTACAGCGATCTGCCGCGGTGCGTCGTGTGGCCACGGCGATGGTGGACGGCCCGCTGATCATGTTTACGCCACAGCAGGTGCTGAACTGGTCCGCCATCTCCGGTCGAGCATCGCGCTGTCGGCAGAGGACTCCGCCACTGAGAGTTCGTGTTGCGTTAAGCCCGCTATACGGCGGACTTGGGTGTACATCCGGGCGGAAGATGTGTCTGAGCTGGGGCTTTGCGCTTCTGTGGCGATGTTGCCCATCGATGCCCCTTTCCGTGGTTCTCCTGGCTCGAGCAAGGCAGGAACATCAATGTCAGTGTGCAGGTGTTGAATTCGGTCGCACGGACGTTGTCGTTGGATGCGGCGGAGAAGGCGCATTTGTATCGGTTGGCGGATGTGCCGACGGTGCCGACCGCGCATGCGGGTACCACGTTGCCGGAGGAGTTGCAGGTTATTCTCGACCACTTGGAGCCGTTGCCGGGTGTGGTGTTGAGTGCGCGTTATGACGTGTTGGCGCATAACAAGTCGTATGAGGCGTTGTGTCCGGGTTTCTTGCTCGGAGAACGGAATGTGGTGCGGCGGGTGTTCCTGACCCCGCAGTGCTGCAATACCTACCATCATAATTGGGATGACTTGCGTCGGATGGTGGGTTATCTGCGTGGGGCTTATGGGAAGAATCTGGGTGATCCTGGTTGGGAGGGGTTTATTTCCGAGTTGTGTTCGGAGAGTGAGATTTTCGCGTCGTTGTGGGCGCGTAATGATGTTGCGGTTCCGGTGAGTCGGACGAAGCAGGTCCGGAATTTGGCGGTGGGGGAGTTGGAGATGTTTTTGACGAGTATGAGTTTGCCGTCGTTGCCGCATGCATGGATGCAGGTGTATACCCCGACCGATGAGGTGGCGTGGGCGAAGTTGGGTGAGTTGCTTGCGATGTCGGAGCTGGAGCGTCAGCGTCCGTGGGTGGAGCATCGGGAGCAGTTCCATGCTGAGGTGGGGTAGGGGAGTCGGGGTTGTGGAGGTTCGGGGGCGAGTACGGGGGTGGGTCGCGCGGACCGGTCGGTAAGCCGAGACGGTCGTGCGGTCGTGCGCGCGGACTGTCCGGAAACCTCGGGCCTGAAAGTCTTGCCTGTGTTGATCTGTAGGTCTGTTCAGTCTTATTGTGAGCGGTAGCCGCCGTTCCACCAGCGTCGGAGAAGTGTGAGCTGGCGTTCGGTCAGTGGTCCGTGCCCGTAGCTGCCGCTCGTCCAAACCTGCTGCCGCCGAGTCGTTGTCGGCCCCGTGCGATCACATCAGTCATGGTGCATCCCCGTTCAGAGTTACACCGTTGTTCTCACAGACCCGCCGTGGTCTGCTCCGGAGCGCACGAGTTGCGAGAACCCGATACCGCTGGCAGGCTGCTATCAGCAGGCAACTGGGGCAAATCTGTTGCTGCTTGCTTGGCGAAGAGAGAGATCCAATGAGCGCTGATTTCGTCTTCCGGGAAGAAGGACACCGGTCGCGGGTGTCACGTCGCGTAAAAGCTAGGACGCTTCCGGCACCTTTCACCGCAGTGAACTGAACGTCCGCATGGAGTACATCTGGGTAGCTGTCGAGCCACCCGTTCCTGTCGAAGTGCGCGGGCGAGTAGCTGTTCACCAAGGACGTTATCGGTCGAATGGCGATCGATGGCTGACACGTAGAGGCGTCGCCTCGTAATCGACACCTAACGAACGATATCGGTAGCCCGATGGCCCCGCTCGCGCCATCGGGCTTCTTCGACGACCCTGAAATGCGCTGGACCTGGATGTGACACGTGGACACAAGCACTGATGATTCGTCCAAACGGATGTTTGAGTACCTGAAAAAGTTCACGGTCGAGCTCATGGAGACTCGCGACGAGCTGACCCAGCTGCGGGAACGGATCAACGAGCCGATCGCGATCGTCGGTATGAGTTGTCGGTATCCGGGTGGTGTCGAGTCGCCGGAACAGTTGTGGGATCTGGTTGCGTCCGGTTCGGATGCCGTGAGCGAGTTCCCGGTGGATCGGGGTTGGGATGTGGATGGGTTGTACGATCCCGATCCGGACCGGTTCGGGAAGGTGTACACGCGGAAGGGCGGCTTTCTGCGCGGTGTCGGTGATTTCGATGCGGGGTTTTTCGGGATCGGTCCGCGTGAGGCTGCGGCGATGGATCCGCAGCAGCGGTTGTTGTTGGAAGTGTCGTGGGAGGCGTTGGAGGATGCGGGTGTTGATCCGTCGTCGTTGCGGGGCAGCGATACGGGCGTGATCACCGGGTTGGCGTACACAGGCTACGAGAACACGGCAAGGGCAGCGGAGGGGTATGCGCTCACCGGGTCGGCGGGCAGCGTTGTGTCGGGGCGAGTGGCGTACACGTTGGGCTTGGAGGGCCCGGCGCTGACGGTGGACACGGCGTGTTCGTCGTCGCTGGTGGCGATCCATCTGGGCTGTCAGGCACTACGGCGCGGCGAGGCGTCAATGGTGTTGGCGGGTGGTGTGACAGTGATGTCGACGCCGTTTTTGTTTGTGGAGTTTTCGCGGCAGCGGGGTTTAGCGACCGATGGGCGGTGCAAGGCGTTTTCGGCATCGGCGGATGGGGTGGGGTGGGGTGAGGGTGTCGGTGTGTTGGTGTTGGAGCGATTGTCGGACGCACAGCGGTTGGGGCACGACATTCTTGCCGTGGTTCGGGGTTCGGCGGTGAATCAAGATGGTGCGTCGAATGGTTTGACTGCGCCGAATGGTCCGTCGCAGGAGCGGGTGATCGCGGCGGCGTTGGCGGCTGCGGGGTTGGAGCCCGCTGATGTGGATGTGGTGGAGGCGCATGGGACCGGTACGCCGTTGGGGGATCCGATCGAGGCGCAGGCGTTGCTCGCGGCGTATGGGCAGGGCCGTGTCGAGCCGTTGCGGGTGGGGTCGTTGAAGTCGAATATCGGGCATTCGCAGGCGGCTTCGGGTGTGGGTGGGGTGATCAAGATGGTGCAGGCGTTGCGGCATGAGACGTTGCCGCGGACGTTGCACGTGGATGCGCCGTCGCCGCATGTGGATTGGTCGGCGGGGTCGGTGAGGTTGTTGACGGAGGCCCAGGCGTGGCCTGCGGGTGAGCGGGTGCGTCGGGCGGGGGTGTCGTCGTTCGGGATCAGTGGTACCAACGCGCACCTCATTCTCGAGGAAGCACCCGCGTCCGTTGTCTCCTCGGTTGAGGGTGCCGCGGTTCCCACAGCCATGGTGGACGCGGTGCCGTTGCTGGTGTCGGCGAAGTCCGGTGCTGCGCTGCGCGCCCAGGCGAATCGGATGCGGCAGTGGCTGGTCGACCATCCGGATGCGGATGTGTGGAGCGTGGCGTCGTCGTTGATCGACACCAGGACGCAGTGGCATCGGCGAGCGGTGGTGGTGGGCCGCGATCGTGCGCAGTTGCTGGCGGGGTTGGCGGATGTGGCGTCGGGATCGGTGGTCGAGGGTCGGACGGCGTTTCTGTTCACGGGTCAGGGTGCGCAGCGGGTGGGGATGGGGGCGGAGTTGTACGAAGCGTTTCCGGTGTTTGCGGCTGCGTTGGACGAGGTGTGTGCGGGTTTCGATCCGTTGCTCGGTGGGGTGTTGAAGGAGGTGATGTTCGCGGATCCGGAGGGGGTGTTGGATCGGACGGAGTGGACCCAGCCGGCGTTGTTCGCGTTCGAGGTGGCGTTGTTCCGGTTGGTGGAGTCGTTCGGTGTGACGCCTGATGTGGTTGCGGGGCATTCGATCGGGGAGTTGGCGGCCGCATATGTGTCGGGGGTGTGGTCGCTTGCAGATGCGTGTGTGTTGGTGGCGGCGCGTGGTCGGTTGATGGGGGCACTGCCCGCGAGCGGCGCGATGCTGGCGGTCGCCATGACAGAGGAGCGGGCCGTCGAGATCGTGGCGGCCAACGGGGATCGACTATCGGTCGCGGCGGTGAACGGTCCGTCGTCGGTGGTGCTGTCCGGTGACACGGACGCCGTCGATGAGGCGGAGCACCGGTTGTCCGACGAGGGTGTCAAGACGTCACGATTGCGGGTGAGCCACGCGTTCCATTCGGCGCAGATGGACCCCATGCTGACCGAATTCCGTGCTGTGGCCGAAAGGTTGACCTATCGAGCGCCGACTGTTCCGTTCTTCTCGAACGTGTCAGGTGCGCAGGCAGGCGATGAGGTGTGTGAGCCTGGCTATTGGGTTGAGCAGGTGCGCAAATGTGTGCGATTCGCGCCAGGTGTGGACGCTCTCGTGACAGCCGGAATACGGCGATTCGTGGAGGTGGGGCCGGATGCGGTGCTATCGTCGATGACTCGCCAGTGCCTGGCCGAAAGCCCGGACATCGAGGCGGGCTCCATGGTGGCCTCCGCGTCTCGACGCTCGGTTGACGAGGTGACGCAGTGTGTGACGATGCTGGCGCACGCACACACCGCCGGTATCGAGGTGGACTGGCGGCCATTGTTTACGGGCCGGTCGCTGCGCCGGGTGTCCTTGCCCACCTATGCGTTCCAGCGTCAACGATACTGGTTGGAGCAGTCCGGCAGTAATTCTTCGACGGGGTCATCGGATCATCCGATTCTGACCGGCGTCGTGCCGTTGGCAGACAAGGATGAATGGCTGTTCACCGGACGGGTGTCGTTGCGTACTCATCCGTGGCTCGCCGATCACGCGGTTTTCGGCTCGGTGTTGTTTCCCGGGACCGGTTTTCTGGAACTGGCGCTGACCGCGGGCGCACGGACGGAAGCCGAGCTCGTCGAGGAGTTGCTGTTCGAAGTACCGCTGTTGCTCGAGGCAGACACCGCGGTCGATATTCAGCTCGGTGTAGAACCTGCCGACAGTGTGGGTCGACGCCGATTCATGATCCACTCTCGTGCCATTGTCACCGGGAATTCTGATGTGGGCGAGTGGATTTCGCATGCAAATGGTGTGTTGGCTCCGATCGGTGACACCGTTGCCTGGTGGGTCGAGTCGGGACAGGCGACCGGAGCCTGCCTTGGGGCGCTCCCGGATAAAAACACTCTGAGACAAGCCTTATCCGGGGATTGGCCACCCGCCGGGGCCGAGCCGGTGTCGAACGACGGGCTGTACGACCAGTTGGCAGACCTGGGATTCGGCTACGGCCCCGCCTTCCAGGGGGTCACGTCGGTCTTGCGCGACGGCGACGATCTGCTCGCCGAAGTGTCTCTCGCGGACGAATACGGTGATCAGGCAGCGGCGTTCGGGATTCATCCCGCGCTGTTGGACGCCGCCTTCCACGCGGCGGTCGCCGAACAGGCGCACGACATGCCGTCGGGTCGGCTGCCGTTGCCGTTCTCCTTCACCGGGGTGCGGTTGTACCGTGCCGGAGCGAACGCCGTCCGGGTTCGATTGGTTCGGTCGGGCGTCGGGCAGATGCGGGTGGTCGCCGTCGATGCCGCTGGGGCGCCGGTGCTGAGCCTCGATTCGCTCGCCGCCCGGCCCGTTGATGCACAGGCGTTGAACACTGCGCCCGGTCGTCGCGCGTCGCTGTTGGCTCTCGAATGGGTGTCGACGCCGGCCCCCTCGGAGAGGAACCACGGTTCGATGGCGGTACTCGGCACCGGACTCGCCGAGTTGCTCGAGGACGAGGCGCTCGCAGAGGTCGTGGTGTGGTCACCTGACGGCACAGCCGAGGGTGATGTGGTGGCGCGGACGCGCACCTGGGTGCAGTCGACGTTGGAACTGTTGCAGACGTGGCAGGCCGCGGAGCGGTTGAGCGGCTCGCGGCTGGTGGTGCTGACGCGGGGCGCTGTGAGCGTGTCGGGCCGGGCGCCGGATCCGGCGGGTGCGGCGGTGTGGGGCCTGGTGCGCAGTGCGCAATTCGAGCATCCGGGTCGGTTCGTTCTCCTCGACGCGGGCGTAGCGGAGAACGTGCCGGTCGATGTGATTGCCGCGGCATTGGATTCGGACGAGCCGCAGCTGGCCGTGCGCGATGGTGGGTTCCTTGCGCCGCGGTTGCGGCGGCAGGCCGGTTCGGCAGTGGCGGACGGTTCGGCGTTCGGTGCGGGTGCGGTGTTGATCACCGGCGCCACCGCCGGTTTGGGAGCTCTGGTGGCTCGGCACCTCGTCGATGCACACGGCGTGCGACGGTTGGTGCTGGTGTCACGGCGGGGAGAGCGTGCAGACGGCGTGGCCGAATTGGTGGGCGGGTTGACGGCCTCGGGTGCGCAGGTGCGGGTAGCGGCCTGTGACGTGAGCGATCGTGCGGCATTATCGGCCTTGCTGGCGGGGTTGCCCGACGAGTTCGCGCCGAGCGCGGTGATCCATTCGGCCGGTGTGCTCGACGACGGCACCATCGAAACATTGACCGCCGAGCAAGTTGACCGGGTGTTGGCTGCGAAGGCGGCTGCCGCTTGGCATCTGCACGAGTTGACCGGCGATCGGGATCTCTCGGCGTTCGTGCTGTTTTCATCGGTCGCGGGGGTGATGGGCTCGCCGGGACAGGGCAACTATGCCGCGGCGAATGCGTTCCTGGACGCGCTGGCGGCGAGTCGCCGTGCGGCGGGGCTGCCCGCGGTGTCGATCGCGTGGGGATCGTGGAACCAGGCCAGCGGCATGACCAGCGGTCTGGGGAGCGGGGCGATGGCGCGGATGGGCCGGCTGGGAGTGCGTCTGTTGGAGACGGCGGATGGCTTGGCGTTGTTCGATCGTGCGATCGTCGCGACGGCGCCGATGGTGGTCGGGACCGAGTTCGACACCGGGGCACTGTCGGTTCAGGCGCGCGGCGGAACCCTGCCACGGATGCTGCATTCGATCGTCACGACGCCCGTGCGCCGTGCCGCGGATACCAGCGAGACGCTGGTGCGGCGGCTGATCGCCGCCCCGGCGCAGGAACACGAGGCTCTGGTGCTCGAGGTAGTTCGCGAGCATGTCGCCGTAGTGCTGGGGCACACCTCCGGTGACGCCATCGATCCCGTCGCGCCATTCACCGAGCTCGGCTTCGATTCCTTGGCCGGGGTGGAGTTTCGCAATCGGCTTGCCAAAGCCAGTGGCGTGCAACTGCCGTCGACGCTGGTGTTCGACTACCCGACTGCGGCCGCATTGGCGGCGTTCGTGCTGTCTCGGGTCGGTGTCCTGGGCAGTGGCGAAGCTGCCGCCATCCGGCCGGCTCGTCGGATCCGTACCGACGAGCCGATTGCGACGGAAACCGCGCACACCATGGTGGAAACCGGGATTCGGGGCCCGCTCACCGATCTGTTCCTGGCCGCGCACCGGCGGGGCCAGGTCGACACCGCGATACCGATGTTGGTGGAGATCGCCAAGATTGCCGAGACCTTCGCCACCAGCACCGAGCTGGTCACGCCGACGCCGATACCGCTGAGCAGGGGCACGGAGCGCAGCGACCGTGCGCTAGCCGGCCCCGCGCTGATCTGCGTACCGACCTTCATGGTCGGTACCGGACCGCACATGTTCGGTCGGCTGGCGCGCGAGCTCGGCGCCGACTACCCGATCACTGCGCTGCGCTTGCCGGGAACCCGGCCCGGGGAACTCCTGCCCAGGTCGTGGGATGTGTTGCTGGATTGCCTGGCGACGACTGTGGAGGGCACCGACAGCCGACAGCCGATCGTTCTTGTCGGCTATTCGGCAGGTTGCGCGGTCGCGCAAGCGTTGGCGCATCGCCTCGAGAAGGGCGGACGGAGTCCCGCAGCGGTGATTTTGCTCGACCCGTATTCGCCCGACGATGCAGAGCAACGCAGGCGCGTGTTCGTGAGTGCGATGGGCTCGCTGCTCGACCTCGGACACGAAATGACCGAGATCGATGATCACGGCTTGGTCGCCATGGGGAAGTACATGCAGATATTCGATGAACGACAGCCCGCGTCCATCGCCGCGCCGATGTTGAGCTTGCAGGCCTCGGCGCCGTTGCCCGGGATGGATCTGGTCGAGCGGGCGCCCGCATGGCTGCACACCGGCGAGACGGTCGAGATCGACGCCGACCATTTCTCGATCATCGGAGCTGCCAGCGCCGTTGCGGCGAACGAGATACGGCGCTGGCTCGCGGCAGAGGTGAGGACCGATGGCGATTCTTTATGACCAGCTCGGCAAGCCCGCCCCGGTGTGGCGGTCGCTGATGTCGGTGCTGAAGCACACGAGCGCGAAATAGCAAATGCTTGGTATCCGATAAGGCGAGATAGAGGAACCCCATGGTCGATTCGGCGAATGAGATCGCAATTGTCGGAATGTCGTGCCGGATGCCGGGGGCTGCCGACCTGGAGAGCTTCTGGCGGTTGTTGCGCGACGGTCGTGACGCCATCGGCTCTGCGCCCGCCGACCGTCCGGGAATCGACGAGACGGCCGGGTTCCTGGATTCGGCGTCGGAATTCGACGCCGATTTCTTCGGCGTGCCGCCGAATGAGGCGCGTTCGATCGATCCGCAGCAGCTGCTCGGTCTCGAGCTGAGCTGGGAGGCGTTGGAAGACGCGGGGCACCGCGACCGACACGGCGCCCGGGTCGGGGTGTTCCTGGGCAGCAGCGGAACCGATTTCGCCGAAATGCTTGCGTCGCAAGGCAAAACCAGTGTCGGCAGGCATTCGTTGTCGGCCGTGGGTAGGGGAGTCGCTGCCAACCGGATCTCCAATTACTACGGGTTCACCGGCCCGAGCCTTGTCGTCGACAGCGGCCAGTCCTCGTCGCTGGTCGCGGTGCATCTGGCGTGTGAATCGCTGCGCCGCGGTGAATGCGATGTGGCGCTGGTGGGTGGGCTGAATCTGATTCTGTCGCCGTTGGGTGGCGAACGCTACGAACAGTTCGGCGCGCACTCGCCATCGGGAAAGTGCCATACCTTCGATGAAAGTGCGGACGGGACGGTCCGTGGTGAGGGCGGCGGCATTGTCGTGCTCAAACCGCTGGCACGAGCGGTCGCTGACGGCGACCGGGTCTATGCGGTAATTCGTGGTAGTGCGGTCAACAACGGCAATGAGCGTCAGGTGTTGAGCGCGCCCAGCGTGGCTGCACAGACGGCGGTTATCCGGGCCGCGCTCGCGGCCGCGGACGTGGAACCGGAATCGGTGCACTATGTGGAGCTGCACGGCACCGGCACACCCGCGGGCGATCCGGTGGAGGCGACGGCCCTCGGCGAGACCTATGGCGTGGGCCGCCCCGAGGGTGCGCCGTTGGCCGTCGGTTCGGTCAAGACCAACATCGGACATCTCGAGGGCGCCGCGGGGATCGCGGGGCTGATCAAGACCGCGTTGTGCCTGTGGTATCGGGAAGTGGTCCCGAGTCTGAACTTCCGCACCCCGAATCCGCGGATCCCACTCGATGAGCTGGGATTGCGGGTGCAGACCGCGGCGGAGACCTGGTCCGCCGCACCTGTCGGTCGGGCGGGGGTGTCGTCGTTCGGCATGGGTGGCACGAACGCGCATGTGATTCTGGAGCAAGCGCCTGTCGGCGAGGCGACCACGCCGGCGGACACCGCGCTGCCGTTGGCGTGGGTGTTGTCCGGGCAGAGTCCGGAGGCATTGCGGGGGCAAGCTGTTCGGCTGCACGAGTGGTTGGCGGGTCATCCGGATGCCGGTGTCGCCGATGTGGCCTATTCACTGTTGCGTTCGCGTACGCCGTTGGAGTGGCGGGGTGCGGTGGTCGGGCGTGATGTCGATGCGATGAGCGCGGGGTTGGCCGCGTTGGTCGATCCGGTGTCGGAACCGGTTGCGGGTGCGGCCCTTGCGGTCTCGGGTCGAGCCGCGTCCCGGCGAGCGGTTTTCGTGTTTCCGGGGCACGGGAGTCAGTGGGTGGGGATGGGCGCGGAGTTGTTGGCTGGGGGTGGGGTGTTCGCGGAGTCGATCGCAGACTGCGAGGCGGCGTTGGCGCCGTTCGTGGACTGGTCGTTGACGGAGGTGTTGCGCGGGACGCCAGGGGCTCCGGCACTGGAGCGGGAAGATGTCCTACAACCGGCGATATTCGCGGTCTCGGTGTCGCTGGCGTGGTTGTGGCGGGCTGGTGGGGTGGAGCCTGCCGCGGTGGTGGGGCATTCACAGGGGGAGATCGCGGCGGCGGTGGTGGCGGGCGGTCTGTCGTTGGCGGATGGGGCGCGGGTGGTGGCGGTGCGGTCGCGTGTTCTCACGGAGGCGTTGGCGGGATCGGGGGGCATGGCGGTGGTCGGTTCGGCGGTGGATGCGGTGACCGATCGCTTGGCGGTGTTCGGCGATCGGTTGTCGATCGGGGCGGTGAACGCACCGGGACAGACGGTGGTGACGGGCGAGTCGGCCGCGTTGGCCGAGTTCCTTGCCGGGTGTGCGGTTGATGGTGTGTGGGCGAAGCAGGTTCCGATAAATTACCCGTCGCATTCGCCTGCGGTGGAGCGGATTCGGGATCGGTTGTTGGCCGAGTGGGCGTCGATTCGGCCGAGATCCGGTTCGGTTCCGTTCTTTTCGACGGTGACCGCGGAATTCATGGACACCGCGGAGTTGGATGCCGGATATTGGTATCGAGGGCTGCGGGAACCGGTTCGGTTCGCCGAGGCGATCGAGGCGTTGTTGCGTTCGGATATGACCGCATTCGTCGAGACCAGCCCGCACCCGGTGGTGTCCACGGCGATCGAATCGACCGCGGACTCGATCGGCAAAGTCGATCAGGTGGCCGTTATCGGCACATTGCGGCGCGGCCATGGCGGTCCGGAAGAGTTCGCCGCCGCGTTGGCTCGTGCCTACTGCGTGGGTATCGACGTGCCGCCGGAGGTGTTGTCCGGGCGGGCCGCGCGGGTGGACCTGCCGACCTATGCGTTCCAACGGCGGCAGTGCTGGACGCTGGAGGGCGTGGATTCGCTCCCGTCGCCCCCGGATGAAAGCATTTCGGGGCAGGCGTCGCGCACTGCTGCTCCGGCTGGACAGCGGCGTGCTGTGGTAGCGGGTCCGTTGGCGCCGCGATTGTTCGCGGTTCCCGAGCGCGAGCGGGACACGCTGGTGCTTGCGGTGGTGTGCGAGCAGGCCGCGGTGGTACTCGGCCACGATTCGCCCGAGGCCGTCCATCCCGAGCTGCCGTTTACCGCGATCGGGTTCGATTCGGTGAGCGGACAACAACTGCGACACCGGCTGGTGGCGGCCACCGGTGTGGAGTTGCCGACAACGCTGATATTCGACCACCCGACACCGACCGGAGTGGCGCGCCTGGTGCGTTCGCGGCTCGAAGGTGTGGATCTCGACGTGCGGCGGGTGGTGCGTCGCGCGCACTCCGACGAGCCGGTCGCGATCATCGGCATCGGCTGCCGTTTCCCCGGTGGCGTCGCCTCGGCCGAGGATCTGTGGGATCTCGTTGCGGCGGGTCGGGATGCGATCACGCCGTTCCCGTCCGACCGGGGTTGGGACCTGGAGCGGCTGTTCGACCCGGACCCGGACAAGCCGGGCACTGTATACACCCGAGAAGGTGGATTCCTGTCCGACGTGAGTGGTTTCGATGCGGGATTCTTCGGCATCGGTCCGCGCGAGGCGGCCGCGATGGATCCGCAGCAGCGGCTGATGTTGGAGGTCTCCTGGGAAGCCTTGGAGCAGGCCGGGATCGACCCGGCCTCGCTGCGCGGCACCGACACCGGCGTGTACGTCGGCGCCTGCTCGTCGGATTATTCGCGCGGCGTGACCGGCGAATACGAAGCCTTCCGGTTGACCGGGACGTCGCACAGCGTGATATCCGGCCGCGTCTCTTACGTTTTCGGCCTGGAAGGGCCCGCGGTCACGGTGGACACCGCGTGCTCGTCGTCGCTGGTCGCGCTGCACCTCGCGTGCCAGGCGCTGCGTCAGGGCGAGACATCGCT
Organism: Nocardia arseniciresistens; assembly: GCF_046764875.1. NCBI lineage: Bacteria > Bacillati > Actinomycetota > Actinomycetes > Mycobacteriales > Nocardiaceae > Nocardia > Nocardia arseniciresistens. The sequence continues at coordinate 878 of NZ_JBKORD010000009.1, read as the reverse complement.
CGTCCTCGCGGGCGGTGTGAGTATCGCGGCGAGCCCTGCGCTGTACGTCGACTTTGCCCGCCAACGGGGACTGGCCGCCGATGGACGGTGCAAGGCATTCTCCGCGGCCGCAGATGGTGTGACGTGGGCCGAGGGCGTCGGCGTGCTGGTGGTCGAGCGCCTGTCGGACGCGCAGCGGTTGGGCCACAACGTTCTTGCGGTGGTGCGCGGCAGCGCGATCAATCAGGACGGTGCGAGCAATGGCCTGGCCGCGCCGAACGGGCCGTCACAGGAGCGTGTCATCGCGCAGGCGTTGGCCAATGCCGGCCTGGGGCCGTCGGATGTAGATGCGGTCGAGGCACACGGCACCGGAACGGCATTGGGTGATCCGATCGAGGCCCAGGCGTTGATCGCCGCCTACGGTAGGGACCGCGAAGAGCCGCTGCGGATCGGGTCCGTGAAGTCCAATATCGGCCACGCGGTCGCCGCTGCGGGCATCGGTGGTGTGATCAAAATGGTGCAGGCGTTGCGGCATGAAACCTTGCCGAAGACATTGCATGTGGCCGAGCCGAGCCCGCATGTGGATTGGTCGGCGGGCGATGTCGAGTTGTTGACCGAGGCGCACGCGTGGTCTGCGGGCGTGCGGGTGCGGCGTGCGGGCGTCTCGTCGTTCGGCATCAGCGGCACGAACGCGCACCTGATTCTCGAGGAGGCGCCCGCGGTCGCCGCGACGACTCATCGCGGTGAATCACCTGTGGCGATGGGTCATCGCGACAGTGTGCCGTGGGTGGTGTCGGCGAAGTCGGAGGAGGGTTTGCGTGCGCAGGCGGGGCGTTTGGGTGAGTGGTTGGTGGCGCATGGGGATGTGAGTGTGGGGGATGTGGCGTATTCGTTGTTGC
>NZ_JBKORD010000008.1:0-401128 GCF_046764875.1 Nocardia arseniciresistens | reverse complement strand
CCGAGCGAAGCGAGACCGAGCACTAGAGTTCGCGGCCCGTCTCGCTTCCGAGCAGTCGAAGCGCATGCGCCGAAGGCGCGAGTCTCGACTGCTCGGAAGCGAGACCAAGGGGGCCGCGAACACGCCGCGCCCGCGCGGCCGAAAACACAGCTTCACCCCTTGCGCATGGGGACGTGCATGATGCCGTCCTCTTCGAATTCGTCGCCGTCGGGCTTGAAACCGAACTTGGTGTACATGTCGATCAGGTAGGTCTGGGCGCTCAGGCGCACGGTGGCCGAACCGGCTTCGGCAAGCGCGGCTTGCACCAGCCTGGTGGTGTAGCCGTGGCCGCGGGCGGGGACCGCGGTGCACAGCCGGCCGATGCGGAAGGATTTCACGCCGTCGTCGTACTCTTCGATCAGTCGCAACGTCGAGATGACCTCGCCCTCGTCATCGAGCCAGAAGTGTCGGGTTTCCGGCACCAGATCGAGCCCGTCCAGTTCTGGATAGGCGCACTTCTGCTCGACGACGAAGACTTCTACGCGAAGTTTCAACAGCTGATAAAGGGTGGCGGTGTCGAGATCCTGCGCCCATGACCGTTTGAGTGCAACCGTTGACATCATCGCGTTTTGATACCACGCCTACGCGGTCGGCGCGACCCCCTTGCGCTTGGGCGTGTTGTCCGACACGCCCGTCAGGTTCAGCGTCTTCGACGTCCAATCCCACATTTCGCGGTACAGGGCCTGGTTCTCCGAGAGCTTCACGCCCAGCGAGGGGACCATTTCCTTCAGCTTCGGCGTCCAGTCGGCGTACTGGCCAGGGAAGCAACGCTCGAGCACATCGACCATGGCGCTCACACAGGTCGACGCGCCGGGCGAAGCACCGAGCAGACCGGCGATGGAGCCGTCCTCGGCCGCGATCACGGCGGTGCCGAGCTCGAGCACACCGCCCACACCCTTGCGCCGGATGATCTGCACGCGCTGACCCGCGGTGATCAGCTCCCAGTCGGGGCCTTCGGCCTTCGGTACGAACTCCTGCAGTGTGTGCACCTTGCCGGCCTCAGACTTCAGCAGCTCGCTGACCAGGTACTTGACCAAACCCAACTCGGTGACGCCGACGCCGAGCATGGAGAACAGGTTGCCGGCACGCACCGACTTGAACAGGTCGGTCAGCTTGCCGTCCTTGAGGAACTTCGGCGTCCAGCCCGCGTACGGACCGAACAGCAGGCCGGGCTTGCCATTGATGACGCGAGTATCCAAGTGCGGCACCGACATCGGCGGCGCGCCGACGGCTGCCTTGCCGTACACCTTGGCTTCGTGCAGCTTGACCAGTTCCGGATTGGTGCTGCGGAAGAACTGACCGCTGACCGGGAAGCCACCGAAACCGGCGATTTCCTTGATGCCCGACTTCTGCAGCAGTGGCAGCGCGCCACCGCCCGCGCCGACGAAGACGAATTTGCTGATGACGGTGCGGGTTTGGCGGGTACGCAGGTTGCGGACCTGCACCAGCCAGGTTCCGTCGGACTGCTTGGTGAGGTTGCGCACCTCATGGCCGAAGGCCAGATCCGCGCCGGACTTGCCGAGGTATGCGAGCAGTTCCTTGGTGAGCGAACCGAAGTCGATGTCGGTGCCGAGATCGCTCCAGTTCAGCGCGACCGGATCGGAGAAATCGCGGCCCTTGGCCATCAGCGGCAGTCGCCGCGCGAATTCGTCCGCGCTGTCGATGTACTCCATGCCCTCGAACAGCGGGTGGCGCGCGAGCGCCTCGTACCGCTTGCGCAGGTAATCGACATCGTCGGCACCGTGCACGAAACTGACGTGTGGGATGGGATTGATGAAGCCAGACGGATCGTTGAGTAGTCCGTTCTCCACGCCGTAGGCCCAGAACTGCCGCGAGACCTGGAACCGCTCGTTGATATCGATCGCTTTGGAGACATCGACGGAGCCGTCCGGTCTCTGCGGGCTGTAGTTCAACTCACACAGTGCCGAGTGGCCGGTGCCCGCGTTGTTCCACGGGTCGCTGCTCTCCGCCGCAACGGCGTCGAGCCGCTCGAACAGCGAGATCGACCAGTCCGGCTGCAGCTGCCGAAGCAGCGCGCCGAGGGTGGCACTCATGATGCCGGCACCGATGAGTACCACATCGGTCTTTTCAGTCATGGCAGCGTTCGGCACGGGTAGATCGACTTCCTTGTCACTCTCTGCGGCAGTTCACCGGCACGGTGGCCTGCCTGGCACGGGCGCTATTTGGTTTTTTACGAGCCTGGCGTGACTCGGCGGTGAGAAGGTTACCCGCCGTTCACCTATTGCCAATTGTGCACCTCACCGGTTCGACAACCGGCAACGAACCTGTCGAATGTGACGTAAATTCCTCCCTCGGCCTCAGCGACGGTGGAACTTCAATCCGAAGCGAACCTCGCCTAGATTGGTTGTCGTGACGAACGAATCCTCGCTAGACGTGTCGGACATCACGACCGGCGCACAGTGGCAACCGGACGTTCTCGGCGCGGGTTACGAACAGCGGACCTTGACCTTCGGCCCCGATCCCGACGGCGAGGGTGACGCGGTGGCCACGCTGGTCAGGTACACCCCGGAATCCGGCGCCGCGGCCACCGAGCAGGCGGTGCTGTATGTGCACGGCTTCACCGACTATTTCTTCCAGCAGCACCTCGCCGAGCATTTCGCCGGGCGCGGGCACCGGTTCTACGCGCTGGATCTGCGCAAGTGCGGGCGCTCGCTGCGCGACGGGCAGACACCGCACTACGTGACCGACTTGGCGCTCTACGACGCCGAGCTGAACGAGTCGCTGCGGATCGTGCGTGAGGAGACCGGCGGCGAGGTGCTGCTCGTCGCGCACTCCACCGGCGGACTGATCGTGCCACTGTGGCTGGACCGGCTCAATCGAGCGAAGGGCACCGTCGCCTCCGGCATCACCGGCATGGTGCTCAACAGCCCCTGGTTCGACCTGCAGGGCCCGTCGTACTACCGGACCATCGGAACTCCCGTGATCAAGGCCCTCGGGAAGTTCCGGTCGATGATCGAGCTACCCGGCGGAGGCATCAGCTCCTACGGCGACAGCCTGCACCACAGCGTCGCGGGCGAATGGGATTACAACCTCGATTGGAAGCCGCTCAGCGGCTTCCCGGTCCGCTTCGGCTGGTTGCGGGCGATCCGCAATGGTCATGCCCAGCTACATGCCGGTCTCGATATCGGGGTGCCCGCGCTGATCCTGCGCTCCAGAATCACCAAGTTCGCGCGCAAGTACGGACCCGCCGTCGACGTGGCGGACGCGGTGCTCGATGTCCGGCAGATCCAGCGCTGGTCGGGCTGCCTCGGTGATCGCACGAATATCGTCCCGATCGACGGCGCACGCCACGATGTTTTCCTGTCCTCGGCCGAGCCCCTCGCGCAGGCTTTCACCGAGCTCGACAACTGGCTGGACTGGCTGGCGATCTACCGACGCAGTTACACCTCACCAAAGGCTGGTGCGTAACACGATCTCGGTCGCCAGCTCGTGGTCGGCTTCGGTCGCCACATTGTCGACGTCGATCTCCACCACCCGGAATTCGCCGTAGACGTAGCGGCCCGAGGTATCCGCGACCACGCGCGGCAGGTTCTTGGTGACCAGCACCGTGACCGCAAGCTCGACAGGACGCGCGGACGGGTCACGCACGGTGCCGTCCGCGGCCGGTGCCGCGGGATGACCGCGATCGGCGACCACGAGGCTGATGAAGCGGCCGAAACCGCCCCCGCACAGCTGCCAGGCCAGCTCCGCGCCCGACCCACGCCCCGCGACGTTCACCCATGGCACGCCGAGTTCGTCGAGAATGCCGTGCACACCTGCCGGATCCAGGTCCGCGGTCGATTCCACTGCGATCGTGCGCAGGTCCGAGTTGTGCAGTCGAGCACAGACCTGGTCGTACACGTCGACCGGATCACCCGCGTCCGGCAGCAGCAGCACGCTGTGCCGAGATTCGGGCCCGCCGACCCGCACGGTCCAAGCCCGGTCACCGACCGTGATCCGCCGAGATTTCATGCCGGAGCACGCTACACGGCCCGGTTGAACAGAACCGCGTGTCGAACCTCACGTGCGAGTCAGACGTGGGGTTCGCCACTATCTCACCGATGCGATGCACCGCTGTTCGACCAGCTCAGCGGCTTGCTGAAGCTGCCACGGCGGTGAGGGTGGGGAGATCGACTGGGGCACCCTCGTCGATCAGGCGTTCCAGCTGCGGGAGGTCGAGGTGGTCCTCGACCAGATCGGCGAGCAGATCCAATTGGTCGGAGCGAATCGCGGCGACCGAAACATCATCGGCGACAACGAATCCCGAGCGTCCTGCGGCAACGGCGATCCGCCGCAACCACATTCGACGGAACTCGTCCGATTCCAGCAGGCCGTGCAGGTGGGTGCCCCAGACCGCGCCGCTGACGCTGCCCTCCGGTGCGCCGGCGAGCTCCAGCCAGGCGTTGTCGGTGCTGCGGCGTACCCGCCCGTGGTGAATCTCATAGCCATGCAGCGGGATTCCCTCCAGCAGGCTACGACCGGAGACACGCCGCAACACCTTCGGGTCGGCGAATTCGATATCGAGGTCGAGCAATCCGAGGCCCTCGACGACACCCGCGTCGGATTCGACGGTGTCGGAGATCCGGCGGCCGAGCATCTGGTAACCGCCGCAGATACCGAGAATCGGTTTGCCGGCGGCAGCGCGGGCCGTCAACGCGGCGGCAAGCCCGGTGCGGCGCAGCCAGGCCAGGTCGTCGACCGTCGCCTTGCTGCCTGGCAGCACCACCAGATCGGCGTCGAACAGTCGAGACGGTTCACTCACCCAGCGCACCGAGACTCCCGGCTCACAGGCCAATGCTTCGACGTCGGTGGAGTTGGAGATGCGTGGCAGCCTGATGGCGGCGACGGTCAGCCATTCGGTGCCGACGGGTGGAAGCGGCCGCCCGACCGGCGCGTCCGCGACTGTGCTCAGCGAGTCCTCGGCGTCGATCCAGAGGTCTTCGGCGAAGGGAATCACACCCAGCGTCGGTCGGCCGGTGAGTTCGGTGAGTCGGTCGAGTCCAGGGCGGAGCAGCTCCACATCACCACGGAACTTGTTGATCACGAAGCCCGAAATCAGTTGCTGGTCCTCGGGATCGAGCACAGCGACGGTGCCGAACAGGTGTGCGAGCACACCGCCGCGATCGATATCGCCGACCACGAGTACCGGCATTCGAGCCGCCCGCGCGAGTCCCATGTTCGCCAGATCGGTAGCGCGCAGGTTGATCTCGGCAGGCGAACCAGCGCCCTCGCAGATCACCACGTCGAATTCCGCACGCAGAGAGGCGAGTTCGGCCGCGACAACCTCTCGCAATTGCTGTCGGTGCCGGAAATAGTCGCGCGCACCGACGGTGCCGACCGCCCGTCCACGAACCACCAACTGGGAGCGGCGGTCACTGCCGGGCTTGAGCAGCACCGGATTGAACCGCACGCTCGGCGCCAACCCGCACGCCTGCGCCTGTAGCGCCTGCGCCCGCCCGATCTCCCCGCCGTCGAGCGTGACAACAGAATTGTTGGACATATTCTGCGCCTTGAACGGCGCGACCCGCACGCCGCGGCGCGTCAGCATCCGGCAAAGCCCAGCCACCACAACGCTTTTGCCCGCGTCGGAGGTGGTTCCCGCGATGAGCAACGCACCCTTCACGACGCCGCCGCGTATCCGCACACCCGCTTCGAACCGCGCGGTCCACCCGTCACGGCAAGGTCAGGACTTCGGCGCCGGTGTCCGTTACCACCAGGGTGTGTTCGAACTGCGCGGTCCACTTACGGTCCTTGGTGACCACGGTCCAGTGGTCGTCCCAAATGTCGTAGTCGATGCCGCCGAGGTTGATCATCGGCTCGATGGTGAAGGTCATGCCCGGCTCGATGATGGAGTCGATGGCGGGCTGGTCGTAGTGCAGGATGACAAGGCCGCTGTGGAAGGTGGGGCCGACGCCGTGGCCGGTGAAGTCCCTGACCACGCCGTAGCCGAAGCGGTTGGCGTAGGACTCGATCACCCTGCCGATGACATTGAGCGCGCGACCGGGACGAACGGCCTTGATGGCACGCGCGGTGGCCTCCTCGGTCCGCTCGACGAGCAGCCGGACCTCCTCGGCCACATTGCCCGCGAGAAAGGTCTTGTTGGTGTCGCCGTGCACGCCGTTGATGTAGGCGGTGACGTCGATGTTCACGATGTCGCCGTCCTCGATCACGGTCGAGTCCGGAATCCCGTGGCAGATCACCTCGTTGAGCGAGGTGCAGCACGACTTCGGGAAGCCCTTGTAGCCGAGGGTCGAGGGGTACGCCCCGTGATCACACATGTATTCGTGTGCGATCCGATCCAATTCGTCGGTCGTGACGCCGGGGGCGACGGCCTTGCCCGCCGCCTCCAACGCCTGTGCCGCGATCTTTCCCGCGATCCGCATCTTCTCGATGGTTTCAGCCGTCTGCACCCAGGGCTCACTGCCCTCGTTGACGGTCTTCTTCCACGCGTACTCCGGACGCTCGATCGAGCGCGGAACTTCCCGAGTCGGTGAGAGGGTTCCGGGAACAAGCGGTTGGCGAGTGCGCACTGACATGGCACAAGACTATCTGCACCGCCGACTCCGCACCCTCCGACGCCCACCGCGCTCGATACGATCGGACCATGGTCCGTTTAGTTCGGCTGCTAGGCGGATGGGGTGTATGGAACGGACTCAGCCATGCAGGATGGGCCGGTAGATGAGCTCTTGGATGTTGCCGTCGAGCGTCCGGCTCTCGATCAGCTCGAGGTCGAAGTCGGCCGCACCCCGGAAGATCGGGTCAGCACCGGTCTCACCGGTGATGACAGGGAAGAGCGTCACCTGAACGCGGTCGACCAGGCCGGCGGCCATCAGCGCCCGGTTCATCGACAGGCTGCCATGCGAGCGCAACGGCACCTCGGAGTCCTGTTTGAGCCGGGCGACGACGTCGACGGCGTCACCGCTCACGACGGTCGCGTCCGGCCAGTCGAGAGGTCCATCCAGGGTGGTCGACACCACCGTCGCAGACAGGCTCCTCATCCGGGTGACCCAGGGGTCACGCACCGACTCCTCGGTGCCCGAGCTCAGCATCTGCGCGAACGCCCGATAGGTGTTGGCCCCGAAGACCATTCGCTGCTCCGTGTCGTACAGGGCGAGGCGGCGGTCGAGCAGCTCGGGACCTTGCTTGCCCCAGTAGCCGCCCCAGTCGCCGCCGCTGACGCCGCCGAAGCCGTCGATGCTGGAGAACACGTCGAAGGTATAGGTAGCGGTCATGATGCTCTCCTCGGGTGCGTTTGATCGGACATGTAGTTACAGACTGGAACGAACCGCGAAATTCATCGTTCGACAAAAATCAGGCGCAGGGACAAACCGACCTCGCGGTCGAGGCCCATCGCGACTCGCATGCCGTTGCATCCCGGAATAACTCCGGACCTCGGTCCGTTTAGCCCAATAGTTGACGTAGAAACCTCTCGAGAGGGATAGGACGCTATGGAACTGGGACTGACGACATTCGCCGAGCTCTACCCCGTCGGTGACCAACCGGCGCCGACCGCCGGACAGCGGCTACGCGAGGTCCTCGACGAGGCCGTCGCCGCCGAGCAGGCCGGACTCGATGTCTACGGCGTCGGAGAACACCACCGCAAGGACTTCGCCGCCTCGGCCCCCGCAGTCGTGCTGGGCGCCATCGCCGGACAGACACAGCGAATCCAACTGACCAGCGCGGTGACCGTGCTCAGCTCCGCCGACCCGGTACGCGTCTACCAGGAGTTCGCCACCCTGGACGGCCTGTCCAACGGGCGCGCCGAACTGATGGCCGGGCGAGGCAGCTTCACGGAGAGCTTTCCGTTATTCGGTTTGAGCCTCGGTGACTACGACGAGCTCTTCGAAGAGAAGCTCGCGTTGCTGCTGCACCTGCGCGAGGACAACCCGGTGACCTGGACCGGGAAATTCCGTGCTCCGCTGACCGACACCATCGTTTACCCGCGCACCGACAGCCGGCCGTTACCGGTGTGGATCGCGGTCGGCGGCAGCCCGGAGTCCGTGGTCAGGGCCGGACTGCTCGGGCTGCCTTTGGCGATCGCGATCATCGGTGGCGAGCCCGCGCGCTTCAAGCCGCTTGTGGATCTCTATCACCGCGCCCTCGAGGAAGGCGGCCACGACAAGCAGCCGGTGGCGGTACACGCACACGGCTACATCGCCGACACCGACGAGCAGGCCATCGCGGACTTCTACGAGCCATACGCGCTCGCGATGAGCACCATCGGTCGCGAACGCGGTTGGGGCCCGATGACAAAGGCCCAGTTCGACGGGCTGCGCTCACAGAGCGGCTCACTGTTCGTCGGCACACCGGACTATGTGGCGGAAAAGGTCGCCGATGTTCGCGACACCCTCGGCCTCGATCGGTTCATGCTGCACACCAGCGTCGGCACGTTGCCGCACGAGAAGGTGCTGCACAACATCCAACTCCTGGGCGAGAAGGTGGCACCGCAAGTTCGCTGATCGTCAAACCACAAGTCGAACGTCACACCAGGCACCTGCGGTACGGGCCGCCACGGACCTACTCCGTGGCGGCCGTTTTCATTCTGGCGGACGAACTACCTATCGAGGCCGCGACCTGTGCACGGAGCCGGTCGAGACGCAGCTCCGCAATATTGCGGTAGGCGGGGACAAGAATGGCGGCGAGCGCTCCTCTGTGGCCGAAGTTGTGGACGACTTCCGTACGCGCTCCGTACGGACGGACATGCCAGCTGCCGAGCTCGGTGAATCCCGGTACGCTCCAACGAGTGTCAATTCGGTCGGCTTCGATGCCCGTGTAGGTGAACGTTCCGGACAGCCCCATTGGGACGGTTATTCGATACGTCTCACCGACCGCGACTTCGGGCGAGCCGGTGAGTCCGAGGAATGCCGGATTCCACGTGGGCAGCGCCAAGGGATCCAAGAGCACGGCCCGGACCTGGTCCGGCCTCGCGTCGATGACCAGGTGTGCGGATTGCTGGCTGATCACGACTACGCCTGCGTCCCAATGTGTACCGGAGGGTTTTCCAACGCCCGCGCCAGTCGGGCACTCGCACCCGGGTCGTGGGCGGGAAGGATGACGAGTCCTGGCAGCGTTTCACGAAGCTCGTTCACCATCTGCGCCGACGTTCGCATCTGCCGCTTGTCACCGACTCCCGGGATGCTGCCACCGGCGAGTAGTTCGTCGTCATACGTGAGATCGCCGACCAGCAGCAGCGGATGCTGGCCCGGCCGACGCACCAGCATCGACAACGATCCCGGAGTATGACCCGGGGTCCGAAGAAGCACGAGGCTCCCGTCGCCGAACAGATCGTGCCCCTGATCGAACGGCAAGAGAGTCGTGTCCGCCAACCCCTCCGGCTCCACTTGCTTCCACCGCAGCCCTGGAATGTCGATGTGCCTCGGCATCAGGCCCCGAGCCTCAGGGAAGGGTTTACCCAGCGTGTTCCATTCGGCCCGATCGATGACGATTTCGGAGCGACCGAGTTCGGGAAGGCCCCCGATGTGATCCTGATGCAGGTGCGAGATGACCGCGGTATCGACGTCCCCGGGTGCGTAGCCGAGTTTGCGCATCCCCTCCGAAAGTGTTTGCGCAGGCTCGATCTCGAACTTGGCAAGCCGGGAGTACACGAACCCGTTGAGCCCACCTGGGAAGTAGTTCGGATCGGTGACCGAGGCCCGATCCTGGCCGGTGTCGAACAGAACAAGGCCGTCCCGATGCTCGATGACGTAGACGTTGATCGGTCGCGGCGCGGTCCACCGGCGCGAGGAGAACAACCACACGTAGGTGTTCTTCCACGTCGGCCCGACATGCTCGGGACGAATGATGACCGTGCCGGTACTGATCACCGACACGCCGGAAATGGGGTCCACCGTAGCGTTCATTGACTTCCTCCGATGTATATGCCGTGTCAATAGATTACACGACATAGGTTACACGACATCTATCTCTGCCACCACCCTAACCCGAGATAGATGTCGTGTAACCTTCCCGTATGGCTGTACACGCAGGCGGGAGCAACGGTGGGCATAGCGCGAGCGATATGAGGCCAGCGGAAGAACTGCGATACCTCATCCTGGCGATCCAGCGAGAAGGCAACAGGCAGCTCGCCGCAGACTTGCGCCCGCTGGGCGTGACCCCCTCTCAAGCCGAGGTCCTGCGTGTCCTCAGCGATTTCGGACCACTGACGCTGGTGGGCCTTGGAGAGCTACTCGTGTGCGAAACGAACTCGAGCCCGAGCAGACTCGTTGACCGACTTGCGATTCAGGGCCTCGTGCAGCGCGAGACGGGCCCCGACGACCGGAGGTTCGTCACCCTCGCGCTCACGCCGGACGGACGCAAGGTCGCGCAACAAATCATCGCCGTCGAGAGCCGGATGTACGAGGGGCTGGATCAATTGACTTCCGGGCAACCGGTCGAGCAAACCCTGCGCCTGCTGCGTGCGCTGGCGAACGGATCTCCCGCAGGCCAGGCCCTTGCCCGCAGGCGGGGGACTCACGGGGCGGGATAATTCTTCCTACCTGGATAGCTGGGCCTCGAAAGCGATCCTGTCGCCGCGATACAACGACCGAACCCGCTCGATCGGCTCACCCTTCCCGTCCACACTGCGCCGGTGCAGCAGCAAAAGCGGTAGGGCCGTTGTGCATTCGAGCAAGGCGGCCTCGCGCGGGGAAGCAAGGACGGTCTCTATGCGCTCGGTCGCCTTCCCCATCTCGACTCCGGCCGCACGCACCGCGGCGTACAACGAGGTGGTCGGGTCGTAGGTGTCGTACAGGTCGCGAAATCGAGCGAGCGGAAGAAAGGTGCTTTCCAGTCCGATGCGCTCCCCATCGGCGAGCAGTACCCGCTCGAGATGCATCACCGCGGCGCCGAGCGTGAGGCCGAGCGCGTCGGCGACATCGGCATCGGCGGGCACATCCTCCCAATTGACAACCAGTCGGCCGGGCACCCGGCCGTGACTGATCGCACCTTCGGTATAGGACCGCAACGACAACGGCTGCACCATCTTGGGCCGGGAGACCACCGTGCCACGACCCTGCCGCCGAATCCTGCCCTCCACCAACAGTTCTCGAAGCGCTTGCCGAACGGTTTCACGCGCGACTTCGAACCGTAGGGCCAGGTCTCGTTCGGAAGGAACGGGATCACCCTCGGACATGTCGCTGAGGATCTCTTCGAGTTCCGTGCGCACCAGATACGACTTCGGCAATCGGCTCGGCTGCGCAGAATCGATACGCCCACCGCGCCTTTCATCGCTTCCCTGCGCAACCGCCACCTGGTCGCCGACCCCCGCCACGTCCGCTCCGTTCATGCCGACAGCGTACCCGCGATTGGTCTATACCAATTGTTAACCTAGCGTTTGCGCAGGAAACACCCATCGGTCTAGACCATTGCTCAGTATGTGTGCATGCGATTGGTCATCATCGGAGGAGGAATCCTCGGCACCGCACACGCCCTTGCCGCGGTCGGCCGAGGGCATGAGGTCGTGCAGTTGGAGCGAGAGCCGGAGGCTCGCGGCGCGACGGTACGCAACTTCGGCCTGGTGTGGGTCTCCGGACGCTCGGCGACCGAGCTCGATATCACCCTGCGTTCTCGTCAGCTGTGGGAGGAGATCGGTGGGCGCGTGCCCGGCGTCGGGTTCCGCCCCGCCGGATCGATCACCCTGGTGCGCACTCCCGCCGAGCTCGCCGTCGCGGCGGCCGCCGCGGCGGGTCCGAGCGCACAGGTCCGCGGCTTCGAATTGCTGGAGCCGGAGCGGGTGCGTGCGGTCAATCCCGCGCTGCGCGGCAAATTCCTTGCCGGACTGCATTGTTCGACCGACGCCGCGGTGGAATCGCGCCAGGCCCTGCCCGCGCTGCGCGCCCACATGGCGGCGTCGGGCCGCTACACCTTCCATGCGAGCACCGAGGCGAGGTCGATCACCGATACCGGTACCAGCGCCACCGTCATCGACGACCAGGGCCGCCGACACGACGCCGACCTGGTACTGGACTGTCCTGGGGCGGCGCACACCGGCCTGACCCGCGAGCTGGTCGGGACCATCCCGGTCCGCAGAGTGCGGCTACAGATGATGCAGACCGCACCACTGGACGAGCCACTCACCACCGCCCTCGCCGACGGCGACAGCTTCAGGTACTACCCAGGATTCGCGGGCGCCGAAACCGACGCGCTGAACCGGGAGCAGTCCCAGACCGCGATCGCCGCCGAGCACAAGATGCAACTGCTGTGCGTGCAGCGCCTACACGGCGGCCTCACCATCGGCGACACCCACGAATACCAAGAGCCGTTCGCCTTCGATGTCGACGAAGCACCCTACGAGCACCTCACCGCCGTCACCGAGGAATTGCTCGGTCGCAAACTGCCGCAGGTGGTTCGGCGCTGGGCCGGGGTCTACAGCCAGAGCACCGACCCGGCCGCCCTCGTTACCCGCGCGAAGGCCGACGAGCACGTCTGGGTTATCACCGGCCCCGGCGGCCGCGGCATGACCCTCGGCCCCATCCTCGGCGAGGAAACCGCCGACCTACTCAACCTGTGAGGTTTGTCTTGTCGAACAAGAACATTCAACTCGCCGTACTCGATATGGCCGGAACCACGGTCGCCGACGGCGGACTCGTGCTGCGCGCCTTCGATGTCGCCGCCACCGCCGCGGGCATCGAAATCGAAGGCTCCGAACGCGATAGGGCACGCCAGTACGTGATCGACACCATGGGCCAGTCGAAGATCGCGGTGTTTCGCGCGCTGCTCGGCGACGAGGACCGCGCCCAGCTGGGCAACCGCGCCTTCGAGGCCGCCTACGACGCGCTGATCGACGAGATCGACATCACGCCGATTCCCGGTGCGGCCGAGGCGATCGCCGCACTGCGGGACGCGGGCGTCAAGGTCGCACTCACCACCGGCTTCAGCCGCGGCACCCAGGACAGACTGCTGAATGCGTTGGGCTGGAACGACATCGCCGACTTGACCCTGGCGCCGTCGGAGGCCGGGCGCGGTCGCCCCTACCCCGACCTGGTCCTCACCGCACTGCTGCGTCTCGGCATCGACGCCGTCGATCAGGTTGCGGTACTCGGCGATACCACCAGCGATATCGGCACCGGCCTCGCCGCGGGAGCCCGCATCGTCGCGGGAACTCTTACCGGTGCGCACAACGAGGAACAGTTACACGCGGCAGGCGCCACCCACGTTGTTGCCTCGGTCGCCGAGTTCGCGGAACTGATCCTCGCCAATCGAACCTGACCAGCCGCCCCCGGCGAACGCCAGGGGCCAACAGACCAGATCCCGGCACTCGCCGGAACACCGGAAACCCCGTCCCTTCGACACCACACTCGACACGAACCGAAAGTTGCAGCAATCGTGCGTACTTCGAACACGCAGACCCGCCTGGCACGCACCATCTCCCGCTCCACGCTGATCATCGCGTACATCTGCGCCATCACACTCACCGCCGCATGCGGTGGCACCGGCACCGATAGCGGCGACGGCAAGACCATCACCGTGTACTCCGCCGACGGCGTCGGCAGCTGGTACACCACCCAGTTCGCCGAATTCAAGAAACAGACCGGCATTTCGGTCAACCTGGTCGAGGCGGGTTCCGGCGAGGTCGTCAACCGGGTGGACAAGGAGCAGTCCAACCCGCAGGCCGATGTGCTCGTCACGCTGCCGCCGTTCATCCAGAAGGCGAAAAGCACTGGGCTGCTCCAGGACAGCGGAGTGGACACCGCCGCTGTGGCGGCCGCGGACAAGGACGCCGAAGGCAAGTACGTCACGCTGGCGGGCAACTACCTGAACTTCATCGCGAACCCTTCGGTCGACACCACCAACATCACCTGGGACGACCTGCTGAAGCCGGAGTACAAGGGCAAGTTTCAGTACTCGACCCCCGGCCAGGCGGGCGACGGCACCGCGGTGCTGATCCTGCTGCAAAACCTGCTCGGAAAGCAGGGCGCGCTGGACTACCTCGCCGAGCTCCAGGCCAACAACGTCGGCCCGTCGTCCTCCACCGGCAAGCTCCAGGCCAAAGTCGACAAGGGTGAGCTGCTGATCGCCAACGGCGATGTCCAGATGAACCTGGCCAACATCAAGGACAAGGGCTCCAAGTTCACCTTGTTCTTCCCCGCCGCCGACGGCAAGCGCGCCACCGTGGCCGTCCCCTACGTGATGGGCATGGCCAAAGGCGCTCCGCACCAGCCGGAGGCCAAGAAGCTGATGGAGTTCCTGCTCTCGGCCGAGGCACAGCAGACACTGCCCGACGCCTTCGCGGTGCCTGCCCGCACCGACCTGCGCGACGCTCCGGCCGCAGCCGCGGGGCCCTCGGCCGCCGCCGCGCTGAAGGGTGTCGAGATCGTGAACGTCGATTGGAACAAGGTGCTCCAGGAACTGGAAGGCGACGTAGCCGCCTATCAGAAGGCCACCGGTAGCTAGTTCACCAGAAGTGAGGAGCCGCAACATGTCCGACGGTGACGCGCCCCCGAAATCGTCCACCGCGACCGCACCGACCACCCTGTCCACCGACATCGAACCCGCCATCGTGTTCGACCGGGTCGGGGTCAGCTATGGCCGCGGCCGCAAAACCACCGTCGCGTTGACCGATTTCAACCTGCGCGTCGCCGTCGGCGAGACAGTGGCGCTGCTCGGACCGAGCGGCTCGGGCAAGTCGACCGCACTCCGGGCGCTGGCCGGATTCGTCCGGCCCACCTCGGGTGCGCTGCGACTGTCCGGCCGCGACGTCACCGACCTGTCCCCCGCCAAGCGCGGGATCGGCGTGGTCGTACAGTCCTACGCGCTCTTCCCGCACATGAGCGTGCACGGCAATGTCGCATTCGGGTTGAAGTCACATCGTGTGCCGCGCAAGGAGATCGATGGCCGAGTAGCCGAGGCGCTGGCCATGGTCGGCATGGCCGCATATGCCAAGCGGCTGCCCCGCGAATTGTCCGGCGGCCAGCAGCAACGGGTCGCGATCGCCCGCGCACTCGCGATCCGGCCGAAGGTGCTGCTGTTGGACGAGCCGTTGGCCGCGCTCGACGCCCAGCTACGGCAGTCCATGCTCGGCGAGCTCCAAGAGCTGCGCAAGGCGTTGTCGGACACCGCGATGCTGTATGTCACCCACGATCAGTCCGAAGCGCTGGCGCTCGCCGATCGGATCGCGGTGATGCGTGAAGCGAGGCTCGTCGATATCGACACTGCCGAAAACCTGTGGCAGCGCCCGCCCACCGAATTCACCGCCTCCTTCCTCGGCGGCGCAAACCTATTACCGTGTACCGTCAATCGCGTCTCGGGGACCTCCGCGCTGGTCACCGTCGGCACGCACACGCTGCGCGCCGACGCGCCACAGCCCGCCTTCGGCCACGCCGAATGGACAGTGGATTCGGCAGGGCTGCTGTGCATCCGACCGCACACGGTGCGGATCGGCGCCACCTCGGAGCGCGACGCCGTGCGCGGCACCATCGTCTCCAGCGTGTGGCGAGGCGCGTCGACTCGACTGTATTTGACGGTCGACAGGATCACCGACCAGGTCAGCGTCGACGTATCGGGCCGATTCGACGCCGAGGTCGGCGCTGTGGTCGGCGTGCTCTTCGCCGATCCCGCCGGTGTGCTGATTCCATCGCAGCTCAGGTTGGAATCGTCGACTTCCGCAACGAGTTCCGTTGCGAATGGGCCAGGAGCGAAGGCGTGAGGGGCCATGCGGTCCTGGACCGGCCGGGCGGCACGCGAGTGTCCGGCCCGGCCGGTGCCTACGCGCGGCACAACTGGCGGCCGGTGCTCTGGAGTATGCCGCCGCTGCTGGTGGTGCTGGTCATCGCGGTCTACCCGATCGTGCGGGTGCTCGCCGAATCCACGGTGACATCAGACGGGCGCGGCACGGCGGTCTGGTCACAGACGCTGAGCTCGGAGTCGTTCCGTGCTGCGTTGTGGCGCACGATTTCCATCGCGGTCTTCTCGACAGCCGGGTGCCTGGTGCTCGGCACCTTTCTTGCGATCGTGCTGGCGTTCGTCCCGTTTCCCGGCTCCGCGCTGGTCGGTCGGCTGATCGACACGATCCTGACCATGCCGTCATTCCTCATCACGCTGGCCTTTACCTTCCTGTACGGCACGGCGGGCGCGTTGAACGCACTCGTCACCGACATCACCGGACACCGGACACCGCTGCTGGATTTCCTGAGCACCCCGCTCGGGGTGATCCTCGCCGAGATCACCTTCTTCACACCGTTCGTGGTGCGGCCGCTACTCGCCGGTTTCGCGCAACTGCCGCGCGAACAACTGGACGTGGCCGCGAGCCTGGGCGCGTCGCCATGGCGGGTGTTGCGTCAGGTGGTCCTGCCCGAGGCGTGGCCCGCGCTGGCCGCGGGCGGCAGCCTCGTACTTCTGTTGACGCTCAACGAGTTCGGCATCGTGCTGTTCACCGGCGCGAAAGGCGTGACAACTCTGCCCGCACTGATCTACACCCACGGCATCGTGACCTTCGACCTGCCGGGCGCGGCGGTGCTCGCCTCGGTGCAGGTGCTGCTGTCACTGAGTCTGTACATCGGATACCGGTTGGTCTTCGCCCGGTTCACCGATCGAACCGGGAAGGAGAGCTGACCATGCTGGTGTGGACGCGACGCGGCCGAGCCGCGGTGCTCACGGTCTTCGCATTGATCGTGCTCGTGGTGTTCGTCGCACCGATCGTCACCGTGCTCGCTGCCGCGCTGGCCGGCAGCTGGACCGGCCCGCTGCCGTCGGATCTCGGCCTGTCGAACTTCCGGCAGGCACTGACGGGGCAGGACGCGGCCAGTCTGTCGGTCAGCTTGCAGACCGCGCTGCTGGCAGGCGGGTTCGCCCTCGTGCTCGGCACCTGGGCGGCGTTGGCCGCGAGTGCGGCGCCCGGCTGGTGGCGAAAAGTCACCGACGCGGTCTTCCATCTGCCGGTCGCGGTGCCGTCGGTGGCCATCGGTCTCGGGGTGCTGATCGCGTTCAACGGACGGCCGCTGCTGCTCGGTGGCACCAAATGGATTGTCATCGTGGCGCATTCCGTGCTGGTGCTCGCCTACGCCTTCAGCGCCGTCACCGCCGCGCTCGACCGGCTCGACCCCGCCTACCGGCAGGCCGCCGAGTCGCTCGGTGCTGGACCCGTCCGGGTGTTGCTCCTGGTGACGCTGCCGCTGCTGCTTCCCGCGCTCGGCGCCGCGGCCGGTCTTGCCCTCGCGCTGTCCATGGGCGAACTCGGCGCGACCGTCATGGTCTATCCCGCGACATGGAAGACCTTGCCGGTCACCATCTTCGGGCTCACCGACCGGGGCGAGGTATTCGACGCGGCCGCGAGCACCTGCCTGCTGCTATCGGTGACGCTGGTAGCTCTTGTCGCCCTCGGACGTGTGAACGGCCGCGCCGCACTGCGTTGAAACTCGGCGGTACAGCGGCGGGCGTGCCGCGTCGGTCGACCACGCGGCACGCCGGGCGGAGCGCAAAACCAGGACGAACCCGTCGGTCGCGCAGTTCACTGCTCGGGCAAACGGCGACGGCCCCCGACCACGTCGGTCACGAGATCTGTGTACCCGTCGACTAGTTCGGCCAGGTGGTACCAGTGCTTGTGGGTGTTATCGCTACGCGCGCCGTCGACATCGATCGCCTGGTTCGCATCCACCCAGCTGCGAGCCATCCGGTCGACGACCGCACCCAGGCTTTCGGTATGCAGCGACGCGCCATTGCGATGCTGCGGGACCTCCTGCGCGATCCATTCATTGATGTCGTCGACGAGTTCGCTTCGACGACAATCGATCTCGGATACCAGGTGCGCGGCGCCGATTTGCCCACGCCGCGCGTGCAGCTCGGCGAGCGCATGCGCGGACCGCAGCAATTCGCGATCCTGGAAACGACGCCCCTGGAAAGCGCACAATATTTGAGGAGCGGTCGGCAGCACTCCCACCGTCGGCGCGCTCATCCCCATACCCCGAATTCACCCGTCACCAACGCGCTTTGTACCAACATAATTGGCTCTCGATTCGGTTATCCCGGTCATCGGATTGGTTGTTTAAAACTAGGCTAGCTGGATTCTGCTCTTACAGATGCAAGAACGCAAGAGTGCGTCCTCACTGCTGCAAAGCGAGTGTGCTTACATCTGTACGGTGCACTTCCGCAGCGAGACAACGACTTCACCCCTTCGGCCCGGCGGGTGGCCGGTGCGCCCAAGCGCGATAAAACCCCTGGTCCGACGGCCGGTAGCTCTGAATTGCCCTGCACCAGCTTGTCCTTCACGGCTGATCCCGCCACGGAAACCGACCGGTCTGAAACGTGAACCGAGGTCCACCTCCGGCGTCCACACCCCTCGACGACCGTGGGCAGGTCGCGACTGCGACCTGCTGGACGCGCCGGACGGGCGCCGGGAGATCGCGACAGCCGGCGCGCCTCCGATTGCCGGATCGCTGACATCCAGCTATCACCCGTTCCGCGCTATCGGCGGTCCGGCGCATACCGCGACAGTGCCGGGCACACGTGAGACAGTCTATTCAGCAAAGGCCCGGTACCTGCGAAATGTCTGACAGCCGTGCGGATTCGACCTGAACCCATCATTCGGCCTGCCGAGTCGCCGTACTCTGGATTTGCTGGGAGAGGTTGGTGATGAACAGACGACACCGACGACCACTGCTCGCACCCCGGCGGGGCCCGCTTCCATCGCTGTGGCCGCCCAGGATGGCTGAATAGTCTCCCCTGCACCATGTTCTGCGCCGGCGTTGACCATACCCATTGACCTCCCACATTTTCGGATGACGGCCGTTCGCCGCACGAGCGGAGATGCGGGCAGTTCGGCGACCCTCCGCCAGGCTCGTCAAGAATGCCGAAATGTGTTCTCCTAGTTGCGAACTCACGGACGATCGCTACACTCGAAGACAGGCGGACTCAGCTCGGCCGCGCGCCGACTCTGCGGCGCGGTGGGCAAAATCGGAGGCTGAGTTGCGGAACGAAACCTCATGTGAAGGTGGTGCATCGAGCTTTTGACGGGCGATCGTCCGGCTCCCCTGTACCGGTCCTCAGCGGTATCCGCGTGAACGTGCGGTAACCGCCGCTCCGGTGCGTCGAAGTTGGGCAGCGATAGCCCCAGGTATGCCCAACGGTGGACGAGTAACCGCTGGGATCGGCAATGAGTAGGGAGTCGGTTATGGTTACACACGAGTCCAGGGAACGCACATCGCTGGCCGAGGTTCTTCGGCACGGCGACATAGAGTTCCACCAGCAGCTGCAGCATGTTCTGAGCAACCCGGACTACGCCGTCACTGACACGCAGAGCCAGGAGCAGCGCCGGGAGAACGCGTACAGCCAGTTGCGGTATCTCGTCAAAGAGATGGGCAGTACTCGCGATGTCGCGACCGATCTGCCCAAGCTGTTCGCGGTGTTCGACGGTTGCGCAGTGCTGGCGACGGACCTGATCCCGCTGATCTCCGGACACTACAATTTGGCCGCGGGCAGTCTTGCCAGCCTGACCGATCCCTACTCTGCGGCGCCGTATCTGCAGGACCTCGATGACGGTTCCAGCATCGGGAACATGCTGCTGACCGAGTACGGGTGCGGTTCCAATATCGGATTCATGGAGACCACCGCGACCTGGGACGGTGACGGGTTCGTGCTCAACACCCCGCATCCGCGGGCCCGGAAATTCATGCCGAGCGTCGGCATCCCGGTTGCACGGGTCTGCGTCATCGCCGCGCAACTCATCGACAAGGCGGGCACCGGTCATGGCGTGCACCTGTTCACGGCGCGGCTGCGCGATGCCAACGGTGATGAGTGCCCCGGCGTTACGATCACCCAGCTCGGCCGTCAGCCTCTGGTCGTCATGGACAACGCGATCATCAGCTTCGACCACCTCCGGGTCGAGCGCAGCGCCTGGCTGAGCAACGACCTGGCCACCATTGATGACAACGGTGTGCTGAGCTGGCGCGACGAGATCAGTCGGCAACGGGCATTCCCATCGGTCACCAGCCAGTTGACCATCGGGCGAATGGCGCTGTCGTCATGCCTGAACGCCGCGGCCCGCGCCGCGCTCTATATCGCCTTGCGCTATGCCGCCAACAGGGTAGTGCCGATGACATATGTCGACAGACCGCTCATGCTCGACATTCCGCATGTGCGAGACACCCTGCTCACCGACCTAGCGGCAACTGTGGCTCGCACCACCTACGGCAACGCGATCAAGACCTCCCTGGCGAGCAGCGATCTCACCGATCGCGACACCGTCGTGTCGGTGATGTTGGCCAAGCGCTTCATTCAGCTGCATGCACTGGACACCATCACGCACTGTCGAATAAAAATGGGTGCACAAGGCATGTTCAGCGCGAACCGGGTCGCCGACTACCTCGGCGTCTGTCATGGCGCGATCACAGGCGAGGGCGACTGCGACGTCCTGGGTTCCGTAGCCGGCCGCATAGTGGCCAAACAACTTTCCGTCACCCCGCCACCCGAACCCGGCCTACACGACCCCACCGACCCCCACGATCGCGCCCGCTTGTTCACCGCCCGCGCTCTGACGATCGCACAAGAGGCACAACAATACCTGGCGACTCCAGCGCTCGCAGATCGGCTGGCGGTCATTCCGGAGGCGCTCGACCTCGCGGAAGCCTATTGCGCCGAAGAAGCCTTGCGGTTGCTCAACGAAGATGTCGATCATGCCGAGATCGCTGCCGTGCGTGATGTTTTCGCTCTGCACTATCTCGACCAGCATGCCGCATGGTACCTCACCCATGGCCTACTCGACATCGCCGCTGTCCAGACGACGAAGCAGCAGCTCCGCCACGCCATCGACAACCTCGCCGACAACCTGCCCGCACTGCTGGACGCCTTCGACTTCGACGACGAAATTCTCGGCGCACCAGCACTATCCGAGGATCTGCCTGCCGCCTGGGACTCCCGCTGCAACGACCTACCCCGTCACTGATCCAGCCACGCCAAGTCCGGATAGGGCGCCCCGACGGGGCGCCCTATCCGGGGCGGCGTAGTGGAACTCCTGAACCAGTGCTGCGGTGGATTGCGCGGGATGGCCGCAGTCCCGAAACCGACCTGACGGGCGAGTAGGCGAGAGCACCTCCTCATCGAATGAGACCTGCGCAGGTACCTCATCGGTCATCACCCCATGAACTCGATCTTCACCACCGAAGCGGCGTGAGCACCGGTCCCGCCATGGGATCCACGTCCGTTGCGGACCGCGAAAACCCAACTCCAGGTATGGATTCCGATCTCACCCGAAAGCAGGAAAGACGCGGTAGCATTTTCACCAAAGCTCCTGTCTTCGAATAGTTTTAGACAGATCGTCGAACAATGCGACCGCCTTCGGCGGCGCTGTTCCATTTTGCCGTAGCTGCGGAATTCCTTACGCCACATCGACGTGTGCGGGCCATATTCCATTTCCCCCAAGGAGAAAGCGCGATCTCACGAGATTCACCGGACGGAACATGATCGAAAGGATAAGAACATGTCAAACGCGCGTTCGAATCAATTGCGATTGCTGGCCCCCGACCAGGAAACCGATGTCGATGCCGTGGTGAACAGTCTACTCACCGGCACCCCCACCGGCGTCCCGGAGTATCTCGTCGACGATATCGCCGCCGTGCGGGCACAGAGCACGCTCGGGAAGGTACAGATTCCGGGCGAGGGGGGCGTGCTGCTCGACGGCATTGCCGCGTGGCCGCTCACCGACGGACCCCATCCACTGATCGTGCTGCCCGCCGGACTGGACCCAGCTGGATGGAAGATGTACTCCGGAGCCATTATTCGGCTATTGATGCGCGGCTATGCCGTCGTCGCCTACACCGAACGCGGGCTGCCGGGCTCCGAGGGAGAACTGACCGTCGCCGGGCGCGAAGACGTCGAGGACGGCAAAGCCGTCATCACCTGGGCATTGGAACACACCCAGCTCAACGCCGACGCGGAGAAGATCGGCATGGCCGGCATCTCCTACGGCTCCGGTATCAGCCAGTTGGTCGCCCAGACCGATACCCGCGTCAAAGCGGTTGTCGCGCTGAGCACCTGGGCAGACCTGAGCCAAGCGCTCTATGACAACGGAACACGGCACACGGCTGCGGCGGAAGCCCTCGCCGCGATCAGTGACCGCCCGAGCGCCGAGCTGCTGAGCGTGCTCGCCGACTTCAGGGCGAACACCAATATCGACCAAGTCCTGGACTACGCGCGACGGCGCTCGCCCGCTCACCTTCCCGGTGACATACGGCCCGTGCCAACTTTCTTCACCAGCTTCTGGCACGAGACGATCTTTCCGCAGAACCAACTGCTCGACTATTTCGGCCGCTACCCCGGCCCCAAACGCCTGGACTTGGCAGTGGGCGACCATGGCGCGGTGGAGATCCCGGGTCTGCTGCTCGGCGTGTACACCCGCACCACCGAAGCTGCCTACGACTGGTTCGACCATTACCTGCTCGGAGTCGACAACGGCATCGACCGCGACGGCGGTGTGCACACCGAGACTATGCATACCTTCAACGTCACCGCCACCGCGGACCTGCCTGCTTGGTCCAAGCCCGCGCGCCGCTACTACCTCACCGCGCCCGGCGCCGAATCCTCCGACGGCACACTGACCAGGCAAACACCGTCCGCCTTCAGTCAGAGCTTCCAGGCAGGCGGTCAACAGGTCCAAGCGGCAACGGCGCTCGTCGTGGACGGCTTACTGGAGCGCCTGCTGATGCCCCGACGCCAACAGCTCGCCGGCGTCGACCGCAAAGCCGCCGCTGTCTGGACCACCAGACCTGTCTTCCTGCGACCCCAACACCTCTCAGGTGTCCCAGAAGTCGGGCTCACCCTCACCCCGTCCGGCACCACGGTCACCCTCATCACCTACCTGTTCGACCTCAATCCCTTCACCGGCTCCATGCGCATCATCACCCACGCCGCCACCACCGTGGACAACCAGCAACCCGGCCACCCGACCGATGTACGAATCCGCCTGCAGGCTACCGACTACCAGATCCCCATCGGCCACAATCTGGTCCTGATCATCGACGCCCGCGACCACCTCTACTTCTACCCCGATCAACCGGACACCGGCGGCACCGTGACACTCTCGAATGAACACGGTCCGGCCTACCTCGACATCCCCGTCGGCTCCTGATACTCCAGCAGCACTTAGTCATATAAGAAGCGTCTTCGCCGGTAGTGGGCTTGTTCGGCCTGATACCGGCGGTGTCGGGGCACGATCGACCAGTGCCAGATCTGTTCGAGGGTCTCGGCAGTGGTGATCAGGTGTCCAGAAGACGTCGGATTCAGTGAGATGAGGCCGCTGCGGGCAGGGTGGCCACAGCCCAGTTGAAAGGGCGTGGCCCCCTTGGCTCGCCATCCGCGGCTCCGGCGTTTCGACTCCTGTGAAAATGCTTGTGCGACAACATGGTCCGCTCGTGAACTACCGCCGAACCTACCCACTGCCTCGTCCCCCATCCTGGTTATGCCGCTTCCTCTTCCACGGTCAAGCTATCTACTGATCGTGAGATCGAGGTTGGTGTTGGTGTTGACGGGGGTGTAGCTCGTGGTGGTGGTGGTGGATGCGTGCGAGTGTCTGGGCGAGGAGTTCGGCGGGATGGTGGCGGTGGTTGATCCGGGGTGTTCGGGCGGGGTCGATATGTGGTGGCGCAATCCAGGCGGTGCGTCCCGGGTATTGCGAGTCCTTGTCGAGGACAAGGGTTTTCCATCCGCCGCGACCGTCGTGGATGAGCACGTGGCAGCGATCACAGGCCAATGTCTCGTTCTCGATATCGGTGTTGCCGCCTCTTCGGTCACTGCTTGGCACAAGCCGTCGCCGCCTCCACCCGAGGCGCCTACCTCGTCATCTCGATCGTCCGGGTCGGGCGCGACCATTCATTCCTCGGGAAGGGGAGTTGGCCGACCCTGCTGCAGTCCGTCGGCAGCCGCCTTGGCGAAATCGCCGAGCACGGTGGTGTGCTCGCTAGGCTCTGCGATGCCGAGTTGGTTCCAGCCTTCGTCGAAGTTCTTGTTCCGAACGGGATAAACCGGCAGATCGGTGGTCTCCACACCGGATTGGAGGGTGAAGATCGCTGGTTCCAAGTTGGAATTGCCCGCCCACAGGCGCGCGTCGTTGACCCGGCCCTTGTGTCGGATCTCTCGGTCGTTGTCATTTCGCGCCACTTCGGGCGAGGACGAGGGGTGGTACGGCGACAACTCACGTGCCAATTTCGTGTAGTCGCGCGAACGGACCGCGATCCCGGTCTCGCCGTCCACACTCACCCGCGGATAGCGCGAGCGGTCGAGGATCTCATCGAGCCACGGCGCTAGGGGCCGGCTCTCTCGGACCGACATCGACACTTGCCTGGTCCATCCGTCGCTGTCGGGGTCGTGCAGCTGGTAGTCGAGGCGGCCGTGGACTGCGTCTTCGAGCACGCCCTCCGGTGGAGGCGTGGTGCCGGTGTCTCTGACCACTGCCTGCAATTCTCGATTGCCGCGCTCGCCTGTGCTGCGCAGTTCGACCTGCACCTTGCCCTCGGAAGTCTGCAACGCGTGGGAGACGGTTTCGGAAAGCGTGAGACCTGCATCATCGATACGCTCGGCAGGCCAATCCGGCAGTTTTTCCTCCATCCAATCCCAGACACCGGCGTCGGTATGCGGAGTGTTTCCGAAGTACGTCGTATGGGCCGTGGCGCGGTCGGCATCGAGCAGCCACCGCGTCGCGTCGGCACCGCGCTCGTCGTCGGCGGCAAAACGGGTTGTGCCATCGTCGACAACCCCGCTGATGTGCCGCATAGGTTGCGCCACGGCCTCTCCTGCGGTCTCCGCCGTCTTCGCCAGGCCTTTCCTGAGATCGCGTAAGAACTCATCGATCCACGCTGCCGTCGGCCCCCGTTCTGTTCGAAGGCGAGTTGGCTGCGGTCGATCACTCCGATGCTCGGTGTGGGGGTATGGCCGCTCGCGAGCACGCCTCAGGTGTCGGCCAGGCAAGGCAGGACCAGCCTCTCGACATGCGCACACACTGGGACTAACAGCGGGCAACCTGCTGATCTGACCCCTGCCCGCGCATTGTCCATGCTCCGCGTGAACTCGGCAGCCACCGCGCTTTCGCAAGTCCCCGGTGCGACAACCGAACTCGCCTCCGACGCCTGCCACTGGGTTGACGCAAGACACAATCCTGCGCCACACATCGAGTGACATGGCTCGACCAGTTCCCACACGAACGTCATCGCCTGTGTTCGGCGGAACCTTCGCCAGCTGACGACGGAGCCGTTACATTCCCGCACGATTGTGCGGGATGAATATCGTCGATCCTCATCCGAGCAGCGATGTCGACGTCCACCACATCCGCAAGGCACCCGTGCGCCGGTGCAGGCCTGGGGGCCGTGCGGCGCGATCACAGCCGGTTCGGCGAAGATTCGCGACGTATAACCCGTAGATTTGGCGTGGAACAGTGCTAGTACGGGTACAAGACGCAATAGTGCGTCCCAAGTCGTGCGCTGGCGAAAGGGTTGTTTTCATGGCAGGCAAGCGGACGGTCCTGACCGCAGGGTTGCGCAGACTCTCGGTGCTGCTCAACGACATGCGCGAACAGGCCGGGCTGTCGAAGGAAGATGTCAGCGGCAAGACCGGTATCAACATCACCACGCTGTATCGCATCGAGACCGCACAGGCCCGTCCGCAGCGACGCACCCTGACGGCGATGCTCGATCTGTACGGCGTCACCGACCAACAGCGCACCGATGCGCTGGAGTTGCTCTCGGATGCGCTCAAGCCCGGTATGTCCCGGCCGTACGAGGCCAGCCTGACCGATGTGTACGCCGCGTACATCAACTTCGAATCCGAGGCGCTCTCGGCGAGGCACTACCAAACCTCGCACATCCCAGGGCTGTTGCAGACCGAGCAATACGCCATCGCGGTCATCGACACCTCCATGCCGAAGCTGGAAGCAGCGGCACTGGAACGTCGCGCAAGGGCACGTCTCGACCGGGCAGCGGTATTGACCAAAACCGATCCCCTCGAACTGTGGGTTGTGCTCGACGAAGCGGCGATCCGCAGGATGGTCGGCGGGCCAGAGGTCATGAACGGCCAGTTGATGCGGCTGCTGGAGGAGATCAAGAAGAAGAATGTGATCCTGCAAATCCTGCCGTTCGAAGCGGGCGCGCACCCCGGTATGGCAGGAGCTTTCACGCTGCTGGACTTCCCCAACCCCGCAGACCCCGAACTGGTGTACGTGGAAGGCATCGCGGGCGACGAACTGATCGAGGGACACACCGAAATCCGCCGCTTCGGAGTGATTTTCGACCAACTGCGCGCCATGGCACTGAGTCCACGCGACTCCGTCGCCCTCATCAACGACGCCGCAGCCCACATGCGCTAGGCGTACCGTCAGGCGCGGCTGGCCCGTCGGTAACCGAGCGCGGCGGGGATCGCGAAGACGACGATGGCACCGACCGACCAGGCCGTGGTCGCGAGCAGCGGCGCGCGCACCGGGCCGCCGAGCGACAGGCCGCGCATCGCGTCGATGGCGTACGTCATCGGCTGGTGCTCCACAATCGGACGGGCCCAGCCCGGGTAGGCGATCAGCGGCACGAAACCGGTACAGAAGAACATCATCAGCGATGAACCCAGCGAAACCGCCTCGACCAGAGCGGCTTTCGCGCCGAACACCGCGACGGCGGTGACCATCGTGGAGAACGCGAGCCCGAACAGCATCGGCACACCGAACAGCGCGACACCGGCCGCCGCTCCCCGCTCGAACCGGAAGCCGAGCGCGACCCCGACCGCGAAAATCACCAGCGTGCACAACAGGATTCGGACCCCCTCGGCCACGATCCGAGCGGCAAGCCCGGAGGCGCGATGCACCGGCAGTACCCAGAATCGGGCAAGAAGTCCCTGATCGCGCTCCCTGCCGAGGGTGACAGCCCCGGCCACCGATCCCGACATCACACCGACCAGTGACACCATCGGCACCGAGCCATAGAGCGCACTCGCGCCCGCGAACGACGAAATCTGGCGGCCTAGAACAGCATTGAACATAACGAGCAGCAGCGCGGGGAAGACCAGCGACTGGATGACGGTCAACGGATCGCGCCACCAGCGCATCAGCAGCCGCTTGGTCTGAATCATCGTCTGCGGCAACATCAGTCGCCAGATCTCGGTATCGCGGGTTACCCTCGTCATGGACACCGCAGGGGTCGGCGCGGATGTCATGCGGACCTCCGCATGGCGACGAACGTCGAGGCGCCACCGAACACCGCGGCGAGACCGAGCGTCCATGCCAGCGGCGGACCGAGCGTCGACCAGCCCACAACGCCCGCGTTGGGTGTCGAGTCGCCCGCCAGCACCCGCAACCCGTTCACGAATTGCGACACTGGCTGGTTACGCGCGAAACCCTGTATCCAGGATGGGAATTGACTCGCAGGTGCGAACCCGGTCGAGACCATGCCGAGGATCAGCTGCGGCAGGATCAGCGCCTGGGTGGCCGCCTCCGGGCTCTTGACGAGACTGCCGAGCAGGTCGGCACCGAGGCACAGCACCAAGGAGATCGACAACGCGTAGCCGAGGAAACCCAGTGTCTGCCACCAGCTTCCATAGAATCTGAATCCGATGACATGCCCATTCACCAGTGCCGCAGACAAGGCGACCAGCCCACGGTAGAGCGCAGCGGTGACGCGCGCGGCCAGCGGCGTCGCCGAGGGCATCGGCATCGACCCGAACCGCTGATCGAGCCCGTCTTGGGCATCACCGGCCGCGCGGAAGGCGGCCGAGATCCCGCAGAAGGCGGCCGCCTGCATCACGATCATCGGCATCAGGAACTGGGCGTAGCTGCTCAGTCCGTGGCCGTAAACGGTCATCACCAGATTCAGTGGCACGTAGAAACCGACGGTGAACACGGTCGGAGCCAGCACAGCTGTGATCAGTTCACCGTTGCGCCACGAGGGCCGGATCAGCCGCCGGGTCAACACCCACCACTGCGTCACGGGTGCCGTATGCGGCCGCGGCTCGGCGGCCAGCCGATCGCTGCTCATCTGCACACCCCCATCCTCCGCGACACCCGGGCCCGCCGTCGGCCGACACGGCATATAGTCGGCGACTATCTTGCGGGCCGATCGGGTACTTATCAGGTATGACGAACACCGATGCCGGTCGCACGTCCGGGACAACGCAAGAACCCAGCCTGAACCGGGTTATGGGACCGGGATTACTACTGTTGTTCGTTGTCGGAGACATTCTCGGCACCGGGATCTACGCCCTCACAGGCAAAGTCGCGAACGAGGTCGGCGGAGCGGTGTGGGTGCCGTTCCTCGTCGCCTTCCTGATCGCACTCGTGACCGGCTTCAGCTACCTGGAGTTGGTCACCAAGTATCCCCACGCCGCGGGGGCCGCCCTTTATACCCATAAAGCCTTCGGCATCCAGTTCCTCACCTTCATGGTCGCGTTCACCGTGATGAGCTCCGGCATCACCTCGGCGGCGACCGCTTCGCGCGCCTTCGCCGCGAACTTCGCAGAGGCATTCGAACTCAGCCTGAGTGCGGGTATCGGCATCACGCTGATCGCGCTGGCCTTCATGGTTGTGGTCGCCGCCATCAACCTGCGCGGGGTGAGCGAGAGCGTGAAACTCAACGTACTGCTCACCTGCGTCGAGCTGACCGGACTGCTGATCGTCATCGGTGTCGGGCTGTGGGCGCTCGGGTTCGGCAACGGCGACTTCGGGCGGGTCACCGAGTTCGAGACCGGCGACCGCAGTGCGCTCGGCGGCGTCATCGTCGCAACCACGCTGGCCTTCTTCGCGATGGTCGGCTTCGAGGATTCGGTCAATATGGCCGAAGAATGCAAGGAACCGAGCCGTATTTTCCCGAAGGTCCTGCTCAGCGGACTGATCATTACCGGAACGATCTACGTTCTCGTGTCGATCACCGCGGTCGCGCTGGTCCCCGCCGACCAGCTCGGCGCGGGCGATACCCCCTTGCTGAAGGTCGTCGAGGCGGGGGCGCCGGGCTTCCCCACCCATATCTTCGCGTTCATCACGATGTTCGCCGTCGCTAATTCGGCGCTGATCAATATGTTGATGGCCAGCCGCCTGCTCTACGGGATGGCACGCCAGGGCGTGCTGCCCCGACAGCTCGGGCGGGTGCACCAGGGGCGACGAACGCCCTACATCGCCATCGCATTCACCACCGTGCTCGCCCTCGGGCTGATCGCGTTCGTCGGCGAGGTGCCCGAGCTCGGCGGAACGACGGCGTTGTTGCTGCTCGCCGTCTTCACCGTCGTCAATGTGGCGGTACTGGTGTTGCGCAGAGATCCCGTGCCGCACAAGCATTTCCGCACACCCACCGTGCTGCCCATCATCGGCGCCCTGGCCTGCGGATTCATGGTCACCCCGTGGACGGATCGCAACCCGCAGCAATACACGATCGCCGGCGTGCTGCTCGCGATCGGCGTCGGACTATGGGTACTCAACCACTTCGCGATCCGGGGCCAGCACGCCGAAACGGCAGCCGAGGAGTCGCAGACGCCCGACGCCTGAGCGATGGCTTTCGGACGCCCGGGGTGATTGCGCTTCGAGCGACCTGAGAAGTTGGCGTCGGCTGCTGATTCGAGCCATCTACAAGCGACCCCGGCGACTGTTTCGAGTGGCCTATGAGCGGTCGCCAGCGGTGTCGGCGTCCGACGCCGGTCCAATTGCGGGACACCCGAGTCGATCACGGCAGTATGCCCGGATTCCAAAGGTGACGGCCGGGCCTGGTGTCGGTAGTGTGTGCCCCGATGACCAGCATGGAAGCCCGATTCCGTGACGCTGCCCGGACCGTGCCACGCCCCAACCCATGGAACCTGTCTGCCTATCTGGCGAGCGTTGCCGCACATCGCGGCCGTTCGATCTCGCTACACCCGGTTCCGGCCGGGGTACTCGCGGAGACCGGCTGCCGAGGCAGCGGACTGTGGGTCGCACGCAAGCACGACGACATCATCGTTTACGACGCCGACGCCAGCGAGCGCGATGCCGACCACATCATCCTGCACGAGGTGGGGCACATGCTGTTCAGCCACGGCAAGGACGAAGCCGAACCCGCGACGCCGATGACACTGACGCTGACCGCATTGCTGCCATCGCTCTCGCCGGTCACGATCCGACACATCCTCGGCCGCAGCGACTTCGGCACCGAACGCGAGCAAGAGGCGGAGGTGTTCGCCGACATGACCATGGTGTACGCGACGCTACCGCAGCGCAGGGACCGGTCCTTCCGCTTGTTCGGCCGCAGACGCAAACGCTGAGCGGTGACCTCGCGAAGGTCAGTCGATCAACAGGTCCCGTCCGGTAGCCGCCGTGTTCCTGCGCGCAGTTCATCGACCAAATCCTGGTAGTGGTCGGCCAATTCGTTCACCCGCACCCACGCGTCGTAAAACACCGCATCGGGGGCCTGCGCCAAAGGCACGAAGGCCTGGGTGGTTATCGCGGCCAGACGATCGACGATCTCACCGACCGTCTCGTTGCGCACGGCCGCGGCGCCGAAGGGCAGCGGCATCGCCAACATCACCCACAGATTGATCGACCGCACCAACTTCGCCCGCCGCCGATCCAGCTTGTCCATCTCGCACACCGGCGTTCGCTCACGAATCTCGTGTAACTGAGCCAACTCTCCCGCAGCGTCCAGCATCGGATGATCGTCGTGCGGTAGCCCGCGGCACGCCGCGATCAGCAGATCCCGACCAGGGACCATCCGATCATTGTCGGGAAATCCCATCAACGGCCTCCTGCCGACGCCGAACCCGCACCGCCCGACCGCACCCCCAATCATTCTCCCCCATCGCCACACCCAGCGGTTATCCCCCTATCCCTGCGCCTCTCGGGACGGACTACGTCCGACTGCGCCTATTGGACGGGTGCGTGGAGGTAGTCCTGCCCACCCACGTAGGTGGTGCCGCCCGCGGCGGTGGTGCGGCTGCCCGCTTCGGCGACGGCGGCGGCGAACTCCTCGATGGTCGGGAGCGCGCCGTGCTCGCGCCGGACGGTCACCGCATCGGGGTCGCGGCGTTCCAGCAGGCGCACGATGATGGTGCCGTCGATCATGTCGCCGGACACCACGTTCAGTCCGATGCCGTGATCGGTGAGTTCCGGCTCCATCGCGCGCAGTGCGTCTTCGCCCGCGCGTTTACTCGCCGCGATGGGCTCGTAGTCGGCGGGAACCGGTTTGCGACCGTGGAAATGGGCCTGATGGCTGGTGACGAAAACGATCCGGCCACCGGAGGGAATGTGCGGCAGCGCCAGTCGCACCAAGCGCACCTGCGCGTCCCGATTGAGCGTCATCGCGTAGTCCGGTCCAGCATCGCGCTCGAGTCCGCCCGATGCGTTGAGCACCAGGACGTCCAACCTGCCGAACCGGTCCACAATGCTCTCGATGAGCGCATCCGTTGAGTCGGCATCGGCGATATCGGCACCCGCCGTCGACGCGCTGCCCCCCGCCGCGATGATCTCGTCGGCGATGACCTCGGCCCGCTTGAGCTTCTCCCGGTAGTTGACGATCACGTGATCACCCGCGGCCGCCATCGCCCGCGCGGTCTGCGCGCCGATCCCGCGTGACGCACCGGTGATCAGCACGATCCGCTGTTCTGTCGAGTTACCAGCTTCGTCCACCGTCTCCCTCTCGTTCGCCGACCGGCCCGCAGCATTGCTTCTAATTTAGAACCACTATGGTAGTTCGAAATGAGAAGTGCAAGCGGAGCGAAACCGTCGCGAGGCCAGGCCGATGCGGCCAATGAGCCGATGCTGGCCACGATGGAGCTCATCGGCCAGCGGTGGATCCTGCGCGTGCTGTGGGAGCTGGAACCCGGCTGCCTCGGCTTCCTAGAGCTGCGGCGCCGAATGGGCAATTGTTCATCGAGCATGTTGTCGACGCGATTGCAGCAGTTGCAGAATGCCGGGCTGATCGTGAAGAAGTCCGACAAGTCCTACGAGCTGACCACCGCGGGACACGAACTCGGCGACGCACTGCAATCGGTGTGGGACTGGTCGCAGCGGTGGACAGAGCTCGTGACGCCCGCGATCGACGACTCCGAATAGCAGCCGGTCACCCACTGTCATAACCCGATTCGGCCGACCGGCCGTGCCGATACGACAAAGGCGGCTCCGGGCGCGTGTCCGGGAGCCGCCTCGTCGTTGACGGACTACTTCAAGCGAAGCTTGCCGAAGAGGCCGCCTTTTTCGTCGTCGGGGCCCGCGGTGAAGTACAGGGAGTTGGCGTCGCCGAGGCTTTCGCCGTTACCGAACATCAGGGCCCACAGGCCTTCGATCTCGGCGGGCTTGCCGTCGGCGTCACGCAGGTAGTCGACGAACTTGCCGGTGGTGTCGTCGTAGGCCAGGACGTGGCCCGCGCCGCCGAAGTTGCCGACCAGGAGCTTGCCGCTGAGCGGGCCGAAGTCGGCGGGAGCCACCGTGACCGCCCACGGGGCGTTGAGGCGGCTGCCGTCGTCGAGGATGCGGATCAGCTTGCCGGTCTCGTCGAACTCGGCGACCTTCCCCTTGGCAGGCTTGCCCTTGGCGTCCTTCTCCTGATCTTTGTCGAGCGAGTCCTCTTCACCCGCATCGAACTTCGTCGCGTCCTGCTCGTCGGGCTTGGTTGCCGCGTAGGAGACGAACACTCGCTTACCGACGGTCGACACGTTGAACGGGGCCGGATCGCCCGGCTTGGCCTTCTTGCCCCTGTCGGGGGCGGCAGGATCGATCTGGTCGCCGGTGGCGAACGGATTGGCGAAACCCGAGGTCGGGATCGGCTGCCAGTTCTGGTCGAATGTGCGGACCTGCGGGTCGACACCGAAATCGGCGGCGAGCAGCTTGTCACCCGACGGCGCGAGCGCGATACCGAAGAACTGCATACCCTCCGGCTGGCCATCGAACATCAGGTTGGCGGGACCGTCTTGCCGAACGATCTGCCCCTCGGCGCCGAGCTCGGTCCAGGCCGCGATCTTGCCGGAGTCGGTGGCGAAGATGAATCGCGACGAACCGGTCAGCAGCTGCTGGGCTCCGTCCACCTCGACGGGCTGGTCGCGCACAACGAACACATCGGAGGTGATCGGGGCACCGTTGAAGACCACGCCGGTGGTCTTGCCGATGCTGTTGTCCGAGGTATCGGAGTCGGCGCCGGGAATGGTGACGATCTTCAGCGGATCCTGGAACAGCTTCTGGACGTTGGCGTCCGAGGAGGCGGTGACGTCGCCGACGAACTGGAACGACGAGCCGCCGCCACCGACCCAGAAGTGGCCGCCCGCGCCCTTGGGACGATCGGCAAGTCCCCACGCATTCACCATGTCGGGGAAGGTGAACTGGGCCTTGTACTCGTCCTTGTTCGCGGCGAGATTCGTCTGCGCGTAGTGATTGCCGTCGAGAGCAGGCACGTCCTCGTCCGACGACGAATCCGAGCATGCGGCAGCGACGACCAACGCCGCACCGAGTACGGATACGCGCACCAGACCACCACGGGTCCGCGACCGCCACGCACCATTTCGGCGCAATTCACTCCAGCATCCGTTCAATTTTTTCGTCCTTTCGGCCACACACCACCCTCTTGGCGATTAGGCGACGCTAACCTTAGCGCGGGCAGAAATCGGAAGTATCCGAACACCCGTAATTCACGGGTTCAGGCGCACCTCCGCCTCCGCTCCGGCCATGCGCTCTTACGTACCTCGGCCGCCGCTCCGACCATGCGCTGGTCCAAGGCCGGCCTTACCCCAGCTGCGTCGATTAGGATGTGCGCCGTGGTCGAACCCCAACCCCCCGTCGCCCCTCATCCCGATATCGCGCCGCTTGCGCCGTTGCTCGGCACTTGGCGCGGCCCTGGGCACGGTGAGTATCCGACCATCGAGTCGTTCGACTATTTGGAGGAAATCAAATTCGGCCATCTCGGCCGACCATTCCTCACTTATCGGCAACGCACCCGCGCCGCCGACGGCAGCAGGCCGATGCACGCCGAAACCGGCTATCTGCGCTGCCCGCAACCGGATCGTGTAGAGCTGATCCTCGCCCACCCGACCGGTATCACCGAAATCTGCGAAGGCTCACTGTCGATCACCGACGGCGAGGTACGGATGGAGCTGGACTCGACCAGCATCGGCCGCTCCAGCACCGCGAAGCTGGTGACCGCACTCGGGCGCTCGATCCGACTGTCCGGCAACACCATCGACTACACCCTGCGGATGGCGGCCGTCGGCCAAGACCTCCAACACCATCTCGCCGCAACCCTGCATCGGGCCTGACGCGGGTCCGGCCCGAGCGGGATCGGGGAGACCGGTTCCGCACTCTCGATCGATCCACCTGATTCGGCTGGCGCAGAACAGATTTCACCCGTCTTACCGCGCCCTTACCGCACTTGCGTATGCTGAGACCGATCGCAGGGCTCGATGCCTGCGAATCAGCTCCGCGCACTGGGTGATTCGGAGGCAATGTCTTGGCGGCTGCGGGTATCGGACAAGTGGCACTCGATCTACGAGTGCTCGGGCCGGTGCGCCTGCTTGTCACAGGTAAGGCAATTCCGCTGCGGGGGGCCAAGCTGCGCGCCCTGGTGGCGATGCTGGTCATCAATCGACGCAGCGCGGTAGCGAAAACAACTCTCGCCAAAGGTATTTGGGACGAGGGCCCGCCGAGCCGGTCGGTCGACGGTCTATATGCCTACGTGTCGAATCTGCGCACGGTGCTGCGCGGGGCCGGAGTAGACGACCGGACGACGCTGCGCACGGTCGGCGACGGGTATCTGCTGGATATCAGCGACGAGCAATGCGACGTCGGCCGATTCGAACGCGCTCGAAATCAAGGGACGCTCGCCTTCAGTACCGGCGATCCGGAAACGGCCGCGCAATGCTTCGCCATGGCGCTGTCGGAATGGAGTGGCGAAGCCGTCGCCGGACTGCGCGGGCTGCGCTTCACCGACAACTTCGCCACCGACATGGACGAACGCAGGCTGAACGCGACGGCCGACCGCCTCGACGCGGACATCGCCTGCGGACGGGAGAGCGTGATCCTCGGCGAACTCACCGCACTGACCGCCGAACACACCGTGAACGAACGACTGTGGCGGCTATTGATCACCGCGCTCTACCGCGGCGGTCGCCAGGCGGACGCCTTGGCCGCCTGTCTGCGCATCCGCCGCAATCTCGCCGACCAGCAGGGCATCGACCCCGACCCCAAAACCGTCGCACTGGAAGCGGCGGTCCGCAGCCAGCAGGCCCTGCCGACGATCGCCTCGCCACCGGGCGCCACCACCAGGGACATCCCCGACATCCGACGCCAGGCCTGGTTACGGGTCGACGACGACGAGCCGATCGTCATCCCGGCCGCGGGCCTGCGCATCGGCCGCGATGCGGACAACGACATCGTGCTCGACGATTCGTGGGTCAGCCGCAAACATGCTCGCATCCTGACCCGTCCCGACGGCATCTTCATCCGGGATCGGGATTCGGCCAACGGCGTCTACGTGAACGGGTCCCCGATCGGCGCGGATACGACCCTCTCGGACGGCGACGTGATCAGGATCGGATCCACCACGATGCGCTACGAGGTGCCCGGGCGCAGAACCGAAAAGCCACCTCCGTAAAATGTGATCTACGCGATATATCACGATCTGATGTGCGGCCGATCACTTCATCTTGCCCGATCGAACGATTCGTTCTACGGTTCGCAGGCCAGCAAACATTCAGATAACTAGTCGCGGAACACCCACATCGCGGACCCGGTCGAACCCTTCCCCTGTCGATACCCCTGACCCGAGGGAGCCGAACATGAAGCGATCCACCACCATTCTCGCCACCGCCGGTCTGATTTTCGGCGGCGCGGCAACTATCCAGGCACTCGACAGCGGCGACGCGGGGCGCGCGGCACCGATCGTGGAGGAACGCAGCGAACCGGTTCAGCTGTCGGTGTCGACCCTCGAGTGTCAGTACCCCGCGGGCAACGCCTCGAACATATCGCGGGTGACCGCGACCGCATGGTCGGAACTTCCGCCCCTGACCAGCAGCGTCGCGAACGCGATATCGCCCCGGTAGCCCACGAACCACGAGTGCGACCCACCTTCGACCTCGGCCTCCCCCGTCTTGCCATACACCTCGCCCTGGTCGGCGATCCGTTCGGCGGTGCCTCCGGTTACCACCGTGCGCATCATCGCGCGCAACCCGTCGATCACCGCGGGCGCGACGGCAGCCCGCTCACCGTCGATCTCGGTGGTGCGACCGGCGATCAGATACGGCACCGGCGCCGAACCGTGCGCGATCGTCGATGCCATCACCGCCATCCCGAACGGACTCACCACCACCTTGCCCTGGCCGATCCCGTCCTCGGTGCGCTGGATCAACTCGTCCGAGGGCGGCACCGAACCCGAGGTGGCCGGTAGCCCGGCGATCGCATAGCCGGGTCCGATACCCAACTTCGCCGCGGTCGCGTGCAGCGCGTCGCCGGGCAGTTCGCTGGCGAGTTTCGCGAACGAGGTATTGCAGGAGCGTTCGTAGGCGGTGGTCATCGAGACCTCGCCGAGGGTGAAGAGATCGTAATTGGGAATCGTTCGATCCCCGATCACAATTCGGCTCGGGCAGGGCAGCAGCGTGTCCGGAGTGGCCCCAGCTGACATCGCCGCGGCCGCGGTGACGGTTTTGAACACCGAGCCCGGCGGATACTGCCCGATGGTCGCCACCGGACCATCCCGGTCGGCGGCCTTGTTCTGCGCGACCGCGAGGATCGCGCCGGTGGATGGGCGCAGCACCACCATCATGGTCTGCTCGGTGCGCGCGTCGACAGCGCGCTGCGCGGCATTCTGCACGAAGCGATCCACACTCAGCGAGAACGACGGTGCCGGCTGCGATGCGACCTCGGTGAGCACGTCGGTATCGGCGCCATTGGCGTTCAGCGTGACAACGCTCCAGCCCGCTTTGCCGTCCACCTCGGCGATCACCGTTTTGCGCACCTGTGCGAGCAGATCGGGCGCGAAATTGCGGTCGGTGGCGACCAGGTCCCACTGCGAGGTGAGGGCCACTCCCGGCAGCCCGATGAGATCCGCGCTCACCTCGTCGAATTCGTTCTCACTCAGCAGCGCGACGGTATAGGCGCCGTCGGCGGATTTCGCCGAACTCAGAATCGTTTCTGGCGTCAGCCGCTCGTCGAACCGATGGAGCGCAGCGGCCAGGGCGGTCGCCACGGAACCCGGGTCGGCGGCCGCGGCCGCGGTGAACGCGACCCGGGAGACCTTGCCGGGTACCAGCACGTCACTACCGGACTGCTCGTTGACTCGCGCACGCGGCGCCGGGTTGGCGCGCAGCGCCATGGTCTGGGTGTTGCCGAGCTTCGGATGGATATCGGAGGAGGCCCAGCGCACCATCCAGCGGCCGTCGCTGCGGCCCATCTGCAACTGGCCGGTGTAGCGCCACATCCGATTCTTGGGCAGTCGCCACTCGTAGGTGTAGTCGACGGTCGCGGTGTCTCCGGTGACCCTCGCCGCGCCGGTGTGCGCGGTCAACTGCTCGGCCTGTAACTGCTGCCACGCGGAACCAAGTGTGGCTGTTGCCTTCTGGGGTTGACTGGTGAGCCGGGCCGCGGCATCCAGATCACGGCTCGCGAAAGCCGAGACGAAGGCATCGGCCGCGGGGACCGGTCCCTGCGAACTCGCCGAACAGCCGCTTCCCGCGACAGCAAGTACCGCAACGGCCAGCGGGATGAGCATGCGAGTCGACATCGGCACCGATGCTAATAGCCAATTGCGAGCAAACGCCTGTGGCACACCGATGTTCGGTCGATTTTCAATCGAGCAAGACCGTCGCGAAGGTGGCGATCTGGCGGAAGCCGACCCGGCCGTAGGCGCGGCGGGCGACGCTGTTGTAGTCGTTCACATACAGGCTGGCGGTCCGCCCCGACGCGACCACCGCATTCGCGACCGCCGCCGTACCGCCGGTGCCGATGCCCACGCCGCGGCGTTCCGGATGCACCCATACGCCCTGGATCTGGCCGGTGCGCCGG
Source organism: Nocardia arseniciresistens (assembly GCF_046764875.1). NCBI lineage: Bacteria > Bacillati > Actinomycetota > Actinomycetes > Mycobacteriales > Nocardiaceae > Nocardia > Nocardia arseniciresistens. The sequence goes on along the minus strand of NZ_JBKORD010000008.1, from coordinate 363,201 downwards.
GACAGCGAGCCGATCTCGGCCTTGAACACGACCTCGCCGTCCTCGAACCGCGCCCAGGCCCGCCCCGATCCGATCAGGCTCGCGATCCTGCGCCGATAGCCGCGGCCGCCGTCACCGGCGCGCGGGTCGACGCCGACCTCCTCGATGAACATGGCGATCGCCGCGTGGAGGTAGCGGTCCAATTCGTCGGGACGGACCCGGCGAACCCCGGCGTCCGCTGCGGCGAGCGCGGGCTGGCCGAGAGCGAGCAGCGGCTGTTCGCCACGCAGTTCTCGCTCCGGTCCCCAATGCGACGCGAGCATTTCCCACAGCGGCAGCGTCAACTCCTGACGCCCGACGACCGAGGAACAGACACGCGGCCAGCGCACCGCTCGGTCGGCGAAGGCGCGCAACGCGTCCTGTCCGCCGCGCAGCGGCACCATATTCGCGCCGGAGAAGCACAGCGACTCAGACGGGCCACCGCGGCTCCAGAGCTCACCGGTCCCGCTGCCGGTCTCGAGCCCGAACTCCTGCAACCGCGCCGCGACCATGCACGAGGCGACCGGATCGGTGTCGAGCACCTTCAGGACCTGTGCCAGATCTCGGTTCGCGAGCTGACGCGCGGGGGCATATTTAGCCCGTCGCGTCGGCTCCAGCAGACTCCGCACGAATGACAGCCTGCCACGAATCACGCAGATGTGGTACGCCGATGCCGAATAGCAATGCCGTAGCGATGCCGCAGGTGCTGGTCAGCCGACGGTGATGACCGGTTCCCCCGCACCCGACACCTCGCCCATCTGCTCGGCCAATCGCATGGCCTCCTCGATCAGCGTCTCCACGATCAGCGCTTCGGGCACCGTCTTGATGACCTCACCCTTGACGAAAATCTGGCCCTTGCCGTTACCCGAGGCGACGCCCAGGTCGGCCTCACGGGCCTCACCGGGACCGTTCACCACACACCCCATGACCGCTACCCGCAACGGAACCTCCATGCCCTCCAGGCCCGCGCTCACCTCGTTGGCCAGCTTGTATACATCCACCTGGGCGCGGCCACACGACGGACAGGACACGATCTCCAGCTTGCGTGGGCGCAGGTTGAGCGACTGCAGGATCTGGTCGCCGACCTTGATCTCCTCGGCGGGCGGTGCGGACAACGACACCCGGATCGTGTCACCGATACCACTCGACAACAGTGCACCGAAGGCCACAGCCGACTTGATGGTGCCCTGGAAGGCCGGGCCGGCCTCGGTCACACCGAGGTGCAGCGGATAGTCCGACTGCGCGGCCAACTGCCGGTAGGCCTCGACCATGATCACCGGGTCGTTGTGCTTGACCGAGATCTTGATATCGCCGAAACCGTGCTCCTCGAACAGACCGGCTTCCCACAGCGCCGACTCGACCAACGCCTCCGGGGTCGCTTTGCCGTACTTCTCCAGCATCCGCTTGTCCAGCGAACCGGCGTTCACGCCGATGCGGATCGGAATACCCGCGGCACCAGCAGCTTTCGCGACCTCGCCGACGCGGCCGTCGAACTCCTTGATATTGCCGGGATTCACCCGCACCGCCGCACAACCCGCATCGATCGCGGCGAAGATGTAGCGGGGCTGGAAATGAATATCGGCGATGACCGGGATCTGGCTCTTACGCGCGATGGTGGCCAGCGCGTCGGCGTCCTCCTGGCGTGGACACGCCACGCGCACGATGTCACAGCCCGAGGCGGTGAGTTCCGCGATCTGCTGCAAGGTCGCGTTGATGTCGTGGGTTCTGGTGGTGGTCATCGACTGCACCGAGATCGGATGATCGCTACCGACGCCGACGCCACCAACCTTCAGTTGGCGGGTCTTACGACGTGGCGCGAGAACGGCCGCGGGTGCGGTCGGCATCCCCAATCCGATTGTGCTGGTCACTTCCGGCTGCCTACTTTCGTGCGTTCTGGTGAGCCGTTCGCTTACCGAGCTTAGCCGCGTGGCAGCCACTCACCCTGTGATGACGATGACATGGCGTTATCACCCAGTGCCCGCGACAGGGTACCTCGTCGGCGCGAACAGCTGAAGTGGTCGGTATGTCGAGCGTCAGGGGAACAGCTTGATGGGGTTGACGACGTCAGCGACCAGGGTGAGCACCATGTACGCGCCACCGATCACCACCATGACGTAAGTCATTGGCAGTAGCTTCATGTAGTCGACAGGCGCGCCGGGCGCGAGGCCCTTCAAGGCACGGATCGAGTTGCGGATCTTCTCGTACAGCACGACCGCTATATGGCCGCCGTCCAGCGGCAGCAACGGCAGGATATTGAACGCGCCGAGGAAGAAGTTCAGGCTGGCGAGCACGAGGATGAACACGCCCCAGAGCCCACGCTCCGCCGTCTCGCCGCCGATCTTGCTCGCGCCATAGACGCTGACGGGGGTTTCGGGGTCACGCTCGCCGCCGGTCACCGCGGTCCACAGCGCTGTCACCTTCTGCGGCATCTGCGCCAGCGACTCGAAAGTGCGCACGAACATACCGCCGGTGAACGCGCCCGCGGCCGGAATCGCGGCCAGCGCGTTGTATTTCACGGGTTCGTAGTACTCGGAGCCGACGCCGACGGCGCTGACCTCGCGGCCGGGCCCTCCGTCGGACGGATAGCGCATCACGCGCTCCGGGTTCACCGGAATGGTGAGGCTCTGTCCGTCCCGCTCGACGGTGTAGGTGAACGGTCCGCTCTGCTTCTGGGTCTCGGCTTGGAATTCGGGCCAGGTCTTCACCTTCACCCCGTTGACCGCGGTCACCACGTCGCCGGTCTGAAGACCGGCCTGTTGTGCCGGGCCGGTGCCGCTGCACGCTTGCAGCGTCCCGTCGACGTTCTGCTGCGCGACACAGCTCATGTTTCCCAGCGCGGTGGCAGGCGGCTGATCGAAGCGCGGCAGACCCCAACCGATCGCGAGAATGACCACCAGGATGAAGCCGAGCAGGAAGTTCATCGCGATGCCACCCGACATCACCACCAGACGTTTCCAGGTGGCCTGCCGGTACATCGCCCGGTCGAGGTCTTCGGGCGCCAGTTCGTCCAGCGCGGTCATGCCGGCGATATCGCAGAAGCCACCGAGTGGAAGCGCCTTGAGGCCGTACTCGGTCTCACCACGCTGAAAAGAGAAAATCTTCGGTCCGAAGCCGACGAAGTAGCGACGCACCTTCATGCCGGTCGCCTGCGCGGCCCACATGTGCCCGCATTCGTGCAGCGCGACCGATATCGTGATGCAGAGCGCGAACAGCACGAACCCCAACGCGAACACCATGTGGTTTACAGCCCTCCTGCATTGCGCAGCTCGCCTCGATGAAATGCGGCTACAGCCGCGAGTATCCGCACGCACGTCCGGTCTTGGCCGCGAGCACTGCGACCACAGTAACCGGACACCGACCGACCCTCTCGGTTCAGTCTGCCAGGCCACCGTCGCACGGCGCGCCCGATCCCTTCGAACCTGGGTCTATCGCGGATGCGCCGACCGCTGCGCGGTCAGCCGTGGACAAGCGCCCTTGCGTACTCCCGCGCCCAGGTGTCGGCCGCCAGAACCTCTCGCAATGATTCGGGTTCGGCGCGCCATTGCTCGGCTGCCTCGACCGCGCGCGCGACGGTACGCACGATGTCGGGGAAGCGAATCGCACTGTCCAGGAAAGCTTGCACCGCAATCTCATTGGCCGCGTTGTAGACCGCGGTGATGCTGCCTCCCGCCATTCCCGCCTGCCGTGCCAGCTCCACCGCGGGGAACACCGCGTTGTCGAGCGGCTCGAATTCCCATGTCGATGCGGTGCTGAAATCGCAGGCAGCGGCGGCTCCCGGCACTCGGTCCGGCCAGCCGAGCGCCAGCGCGATGGGCAGTTTCATGTCCGGCGGGCTGGCTTGGGCCAGGGTAGAGCCGTCGGTGAAGGTGACCATGGAGTGCACGATCGACTGCGGGTGCACGGTGACGTCGATGCGGTCGTAGGCAATGCCGAACAGTAGGTGGGTTTCGATCAGTTCGAGCCCCTTGTTGACCAGCGACGCCGAATTCAGCGTGTTCATCAAACCCATCGACCAGGTCGGATGGGCCTTGGCCTCGGCAGGGTTCACCGATTCCAGCATTTCGGCGGTCCAGCCGCGGAACGGGCCGCCCGATGCGGTCAGCACCAGGCGGTCGACCTCCTCGGCCCGACCGCCGCGCAGGCACTGCGCGAGCGCCGAATGCTCCGAATCGACCGGCACGATCTGGCCTGGGGCGGCGGCGCGTGTCACCAGTGAGCCGCCCGCGACCAGCGACTCCTTGTTCGCGAGCGCGAGCCTGGTGCCCGATTCCAAGGTGGCGAGGGTCGGCTCCAGGCCGAGCGAGCCGACCAGCGCGTTGAGTACCACATCGGCCTCGGTGCGGCGGACAAGTTCGGTGACCGCACCCGGCCCGCCGAGGGTGAGGTCCAACCGCTGGGCGGCGGCGGGATCGGCGACGGCGACATTGCGAGTACCGGTAGCGGCCATCTGCGCGGCAAGCAACGCGGTGTTGCCGCCGCGAGCCGCCAGGCCGACCACCTCGAACTTGTCGGGATTGGCCGCGATCACCTCGAGCGCTTGGGTTCCGATGGAACCAGTGCTGCCGAGCAGTAGGACTCTCACAATGTCGGACACGGCCCCATTGTGGCAGGGCCTGCTGGCTACGACGACCGGTCGTATGCCACGATATCGATAAGTAATCGACCCACCAGCCGAGGAGCGATCGTGGCCGCCACGGAACTCGAAACCACCCACAGTGACAGCGGCGTCCTCACCCATGTGGACACCGCAGAGGTTCCCTCCGCCGCGTGGGGTTGGAGCGGTGAGTCCCGCAGGACCTTCCGCGCGGCAGGCTGGGTCGTCGCCGTAATCCTGGTGGCCATGACCGTCGGTAACCACAAGGGCCGGGTCGAAGACGTTTTCCTCGTCGGCTTCGCCCTCGCCATCGTCGGCATTCTGATCCGCGACACGGTTCTGCGTCGCAAGCCGCGCTAGTTCGCCGAGATCACGCCGGTCGGTGACGGTGCGGCCGCTCTCGCCGCGTCGGCCCCGCTGATTTCGACGCCATCGTCCTCGATGTCATGATGCGGGGCGTCGACGGCCTTTCAGCTCACAGCGGCCGTCTACACACGACCGCTCCAGACGGCCCCTCGACATGGTTTGGGCCAGTCCGATCGCCCAGCAGGTCGGGCAACCCCGCAACACAACCAGGCCTAACGGTGCCAGAAGTAAACTCACCGGTCCGGTCAACGGCAGCAACACCACCGAACCGATCAAGGCACCAAATCCCATTGCGCCACGCACCAAGTGGCGAGGAATCGACGTGTTGGCAAAGCTCCGCTCGGCGCTCCTGCCCTGCCTACGGGCGTCGAATCCCACTGCGCCACGCACCAATCGGCGACGAACCGGTATGCCGGCAAAGATCCGCTCACCACTCATCCGCGGCCTCCCGGCATCGAATCCCCAAGGTGTCGTGCACGGCAGACCTGGCACGGTGCAGCCGCGACTTCATCGCCGCGGTGCTGAGCCCGAGCAGATCGGCGACCATGCGGCCGCTGTAGCCCTGAACGTCCCGCATGATCAGCACTCGCCGCTGATCATCGGGCAGCCCCGCAATGGCCGCAGCGACCCGCTCAGCCTCCAGATGACGCATCGCCGCATCCTCGGCGGAGACAACACACTCCTCGACGACCGGTTCGGAGCGACGAGACATCGACCGCAGCTGACGCAGACACTCGTTCCGAACGATCCGAAACATCCACGACGCCAACGCCCCTGACGCACGCAGCGTTCCGATCTTGCGATACAGAACGATCAGCGCCTCCTGCGCGGCATCCTCGGCGTCCTCGGGCGTCGCGCACAGCGAGTAGGCGAAGCGCCGGACATGAGGATGAGCCCCCGACACCAAAGTGGCGATCGACTCGGTGTCCCCCGATTGGGCGGCGGCGACGAGCTGCTCGTCGGGCCAACGCACCTCAGCCACGGGAGCGCCCCCGCCTACGCAGCACAGCAACGCTGCACGCACAGACCGCAAGCACACCAATAACAATCGCGGCAATAATCACGACAACCTCCCGATCTCGCGCCGACGGTGTTGCCGACACAGGTATGAGAGGCACGAACCCTTCGAAAGGATTCTCATCGAGTGTCGTCAACGCCCCCGGCGCTTGGCAGGCTTCTTCTTGGAAGGAGTCGGACGCCCACCGGTTGTCCTTTTGGGCGGGGTCTTCTTGGTCTGCTGCGCGGGCTTGCTACGCGCCGCCGGTGACCGCGAGCTTCGTTCCGAGCGACCACGGACGACCCCCACGAACTCTTCGACCAGTTCGGTCGTCTGCGCGGTCGGCCAGGCCAGCGCAACCTCGGTATCCCTGACACCCATCAAGGTCCGGTAGACGAGGTCTTTGCGCGCATGCAACCTGGCGATCGAATGCGGCACGATGGCGACACCGACCCCCGCCGCGACGAGTTCGATTGTCCCCTCGATCGCATCGATATCGTCGGAGTTCTGAATCTGCTCGTCCGCCAGCTCCGCCATACCGACCTGTTCGAACACCGAGAGCGGATGATCCTTGGGCACCACGACGACAGGAACCTCGCGATAGAGCGGTATCGCACTCATCCCGTCACGGTCGATCGGCAAGCGAACGAAACAGGCATCGACGCGCCCGTCACGCAGCGCGACATCCTGTTCCGACATCGGAATCGGAACTACCTCGAGAACAGCGTCAGGAAACCGCTCGCCCCAAATCCGCGTCCACTTGGACACCGTGACGCCCGGCACGAACCCGACCCGCAGCGCGACGTCCGCCGCAGGCGCCTGGTCACCCTGCGCATCAGCAGCCGCGACGAGTTCGCGAGCGTCCCGCAGCAACTCCTGTCCCGCCTCGGTCAACTGAGTCGGCTGCGCCCCCGGCACGAACAGCTTGACCCCGAGTTCGCCCTCGAGCTCGATGACTGTGTGACTCAGCTTCTGGCGCGAAATATGCAGCGCTTTCGCCGCGCGCGCGAAGTGCAGCTCCTCGGCAACCGCGGCAAACCAGCGCAGCCGCGTCACATCGATGGACTCGGGGTTCATTCAAGAAAGGGTATTGCCCCCTCGATTACGCAGCTTCACGGGTGCTGGGTGGGCGTGGTGGTCAGGACCCACAGGCGGGCCAGATAGTCTGTATCGGTGAGCCCGGACAAGAAACCGCAGACCATGAAGCCGCTGACCGCGGCAAACAAGCTCGGCATCTACCTCCCGGCGGCGCCCGAAGATTTCCGGAACACGCCGATCTCACGTGCCGACCTCGAAGACCTCCGCACCAACCCCCCGGAATGGCTGACCGAACTCCGCCGCACCGGCCCCTTCCCCCGCGACGTAGTAGCCCGCAAGCTTGGTGTCTCCAACACCGGCCTGGCCCGCGCCGACGTCTCCGACTCCCTCACCACCGAGGAAATCGCGACCCTGCTTGCCGACCCGCCCGAGTGGTTGATCCGCGAGCGCGAAAGCTACGCGGCGGTGCTGAAGGACAACGAGCGCATCAAGGAGCAGCAGGCCGAGCGGCGTGCAGCGTCGAACCGGCCCGCGAAGAACTACCGCTAGTGCGTCGGCCAGCTGACCGGACTGCCGAGTCCACTCTTATTTGAGTTCGGGTCCCAAAACTAAACTACAGCCGCCCGTAGTTGCGTCTCCCGCCATAAGTAGGCGCCATGAATGGTCACGGGTTGGGGACCACCCCGGGTAAACACCCGATGTGACGGCATACCGTGCCGCCGTTCGGCATCACCGGCACAGAGGCCGCCATCAAGTCGGTTCGAGCATTGGTTCGGCGGCGAAGACAAATCGCCGAACAGCACGTCTTCGCCACCGCAGGCAATCGCATCGAATCCCTCGACCTACTGGGGCACTTTTCTCCATTCAGCCCGGATCTTTCGTAGGGTCCGGCTACCGTTTAGGTGCATCTGAATGGAAGTCGAGTAGTTCCGTATCAACGCCGGTCGGGCGCTGCACGGCGCACCAGATGACCGGTGCTCAGGTGCGTGGCCACGCTCCACATTCCCACGGAGTTGTGCCGCGCCGTGAAAGGAGCAACGATGGCGACCTACCCCAACACAATTGCGTTGACAACCGAAACCCAGTTCGACGAGCGGATCCCGGAGGACCGCCGACAAGAAATCCGGAACTCGATCAATAACATGGTCGCACGGCGCATCGACGAGAACACGCACCGTCGTGAACTCGCCGCCGAGGACCGCGCCTTGGCCGACGCCTTTGCCGAGCCGTTCCTCGAACAGTTGCGCAATAGTGCGCGCGGCGCCGACGCACTGCAGCTGGCTGCCGACCGTGGGCGGACCAGGCCCCTCGACGTGAGCGAACTAGGGGTGGCAAGCGAGGAGAATCCGTCACGGTATGTGTCCGCGGGAGCGCTCGATTACCCGTTTACCACGACCCGTGACTTCCAAGGACCGGCGACGCAGATCTTCCCGATTCCTTACAACTTCTCCTGGTCATGGCACGATCTGAATGGAAGCCCGCCGTTCAAGCAGATCATGACACCAGCTAGTGGCCGTGCCGCACTCGATGCTCGGGTGGGCAACGCCCCGGGCGCGACCGGCACGTTCGTCAACGCGCACGCCGGCTACGGTGTGAGCCTGCGTTCGGATCACCGGGTCGCCTGCATGGCCCGCTCGCTGCGGTCCACTCGCGATGTCGGCGCGGCCGCCGCGGGGTTCAACGGCGACGCGACCGTCGAAGCCGGATGTGAGATGACGGTCATGCAAAACGGTCGTCTGGTCACCATTGCCGTCGACAAGCGATTCCGTGGTCGGGTCAGCGGATCGATCGGCCATCCCACCGAGAACTACAACTATGACAACGGCGGTTTCGGCCCGGGCGCAACGATCGAGGTGTTCTGGACAATGGAGGCCAACACCAACTACGAACTCAATGTCGGTGCATGGGTTTTCGCCGAGGCGCACCAAGGTATCGGAGGAGCCGGAGCGCAATCACTGATCGACGCGAAGATCATCTTCATGAGCCTATGGAAATGACCTGATCGTATCGGTGCCGGCTACGTTCTCGGCGCGCACGATCCGCCGGTCGGCGATGCCGTCCCCGGCACCGCATATACGGCGAATACTATTGCAGAGCAACAGTTGTCCCCGACGCTTCACCTTGACGATCGGTGCGGTCGATAAGCCTCTGGCAATGACCTTCCAGCTTCCGCATCGCATGGTTCTGAGTCGGGGACAACTCTGCGTGGGTCCTGCCGTAGTTCGGGGCGAACGCCGCAGCCGCATTCTTCTACGCGGTGCCATGCCTCGCGGTCAACGCCGACAGGTCCCGGCCATGACGGCGATGACCACGACGACCTACCGCTGATAAGGCTTTCGGGCTCGAACTACCCGTGCGAGCCGTCTCCGTTGCCCGAAGTGTCCTGCTCCTGCTGGGCGAGCACGAAAGTGCTCTGTCCGTTGGGGTCCAGTCCGGCGTCGAGGATCTTGTCGTCCAGGAACGCCGCGGCCTGCTGATCCAGGAAGATTCGTGATCCTTCGGCGCTCAGAACCTGGTCTTGCTCGGCCGGGATAGCGGCGACTGTGAGCTGGAGCGTGTCGGCCTCGTCGTCGGTGAAGATTCGCAGCCCGGCGTTGTCGGGTGTCCCTTCCGCGGACGTGATATTGCGAACAACCTCGATGGCAGTGGGGGTGAGCATGAGCATATGTCTGTTTCCTTCCCGCTGTCGTAATAGTCGGCCAGTCGATTGGCTGACTCTATTTCCGCAGGTCAGTCGCCAACACGATCATCATCGGCGTCGGCAACCACGACCGGCGTTCTCCCCCGAGTAGCCATAGTCCGCTTCGCGAAACCCCATTTCGGCGTCGGCCACACTCCCCTGGTCGTGCTGTCGCCACTCACACTCGCCGAGGTCGACCACGTCGCCTTGCAGTATTTGCCGTGCGCATCCGCTCGAAAAGAGGGCCTCGAACCCCAAAGGTTAGGAGTACAGTCCCACCAAGCGACGGCATTTCCTCTGCGCTGAGCCCAACCATGATCGAATGCGAGCACCGGTGCTGACAACACCCGTGATACGAGCCCTGCTGGAGGCCGTCGACAAACTCGACATACAGCTCGCGCGACGCGCGGCCCCCGCCCTCGCCGAAGAGGTCCATAAATTCCCGCGCACTATGCGGGATGGTCTCCAACACATCGAGCACGACGACACCCGCCTCGGACACGAAATCGACAAGGCCGGGTCGCGTCTGCACCCGAATCGTGCGAACGTCACCGCGCGCTCGGAATCCGACATGGGCACAGCGGTAAGGCGATTGGCCGGGACCGGTGGCATCAAGGAGACCGACTTTCCGTTTCCAGGTCGCCTGGAAACCTTTGCGAGGCCCTTCACCGAAGAAGCTTCGGTGAAAGTAGCCAAACTGCAAGAGTTCACCAAGTGGCAGGCCGACGCCGCGAACACCATGGCCAGCCGCCTTCGTGCCTTGGGTAGAGAACCGACACCGGAAGACTGGGAGGCAGAGTATTGGCACCTGACCGAAGAGCGGTCTAAGAGAAGCGGCCTATTCTCCACCGCTGATTTGGAAACCCGGATCACCGACAATTATCCGAACCTTACCTGGTTCGGGAACGAATTCACCAGAAAACACACATGGAACCGCATTGATGAGGAATGGGTCAGGGGTGAGGCGACGCGCCGCAATATAACCTACATGGAGGCCGCTGAGCGAGCTTTGGCGAGATTTCCTGCCGAAGGCGTAACCGGGGACAAACTCCAAACCGTAGTTCACCTGACCGACGGAACAGATGTCAACGGGAACCTGACTCTTCGGGGCGAAAGCGCCGAACAGCATTTCGAGTACTTGCGGCAATGGAGCGCCGCGAATGGCCGCGACGTCAGTCAATGGCCGGTACCGACGTCCGAGGAAGCTATGACGATCACGGCGACCGAGGCTGACCGACAAAAGATATTCAAGGACGCTTTAAAACAACTCGCCGAACCCGGTGATTTCGCTACCGAAAAATGGGCGGAAGTTTCCTTCAAGCTTTATGAGTCACCACAGACGAAAAATGGATCCGATGCAGTGATCAGATCCTATATCGTCGGCGCGGCCGAACACCGCATGGGTCGGGTGCCAAATTTTCCACACGATATCGACCTGCGCGCGAATACGATGACTCAAGAAGACTTCGTGAGATACGTCGTGGATCACGATGCGCAGTATGGACGGTGACGAGGCCTCCGTTTCTCGGAAAGCTGCGGACACTGGGCAGGGCCGCCCCTCACTGTTCGTCCAACACCGCACGCAAGAAATCCCGGGTCCGCTCGTGCACGGGATCGGTGAAAATCTGTTCCGGATCTCCGTCCTCGAGCACCCGACCGGCATCGAACATCATGACCCGATCCGAAACCCTCTTGGCGAAGCGCATTTCGTGCGTGACGCAGAGGAATGTGATCTCGGTGCCTGCCGCTATGTCCGCCAAGAGGTGCAGAACACCGGTCACCAACTCGGGGTCGAGTGCCGAGGTCACCTCGTCCAGCAAAAGCACGTCGGGGTCCATGGCCAGTGCCCTTGCGATGGCGACGCGCTGCTGCTGACCACCGGACAGGTGCGCGGGACGGGCGTCGATCTTGTCGGTGAGACCTACGAGCTCGAGCAATTCCCGTGCGCGTTCTTCGGCCTCACCCTTCGACTTTCCGAGACCACGGACCTGGCCCTCGGTGACATTGCGCAGCACGGTCATGTTCGGAAACAGGTTGAACTGCTGGAAGACCATGCCGATCTTGCGTCGCATCCGGCGCAGATGCGCCTCGTCGGCGGGCACCAGCTTGTCGCCCCGCTGCCGATGGGTGAGATATTCTCCGGCGACCTCGATGGTGCCCGCGTCTATCTGCTCGAGTGTCATCACCGATCGCAGAATTGTGGTCTTTCCGGAGCCGGACGGCCCGATCAATGTGACGAATTCCCCTGGCGCAACCGAGAAATCGAGTTTGTCGAGGCACACCGTGGTGCCGAAGCGCTTCTCAACGCCGGTGAACCGGATCATCGGAGTAACGGTGGGTTCGTCGGTCGAGCTCACGACCATCGATTCAGATTTTTTCGACACGTCGTTCCAACTTTCGTACCAGGATCGAGCACGGATAGCTCAGTGCGAGGAAGACCAGGCCCGCCGCGAACCATGCCTCGGGCCCCGCACCACCGGTGTCCGCCGCGTACTCGGTTTTGACCTGATAGACCATGTCGAGAATGACGATCGAGGACAGCAGCGGCACTTCTTTGAACATGGCGATGGTGTAGTTGCCCAGTGCGGGCAACACCCGCGGAACCGCTTGCGGCAGGATCACATCGGTCCAGGTACGCGTTCGCGGCAGGTTCAACGCCGTGGCCGCCTCCCATTGCGCCGCGGGCACCGCATCGATGCCCGCACGGAATACCTCCGAGGTGTAACAGGCGTAATGCACACCGAGCGCGGTCACACCCACTATCAGGCGTTGGGTGTCGACGGAAAGCCCGCCGAGCAATTCCGGGCGCACCACCCAGTAGAGCACGAAGATCTGCACCAATAGTGGTGTGCTGCGGACGAATTCGATGAAGGCCCACAGTATCTGGTCGACGACCGGGATCCGCAGTCGCCGGATTATGGCGAAAACCAGACCGAGCACGTACGCGACAAGGGCACCGAGGAGGGTGTACTGGATCGTGACGATCAACCCGTCCCAGATGAAGGGAAAGGCGTCGAAGAAGCGGTCCCACCGCCATTTCTCCATCAGACCCCCACCTGCGCCGACAGGCGGATACTCGAGCGCTTCGGCCGCCGACCGAGCCGCCGTGCCGCCAGCCGCTCCAGCACCCGCATGATCAGCGTGACAGCCACGGCGATGAGTAGGTACACGACGAGTTGGATCGCATAGATGAGACCGAGCTCGCGGGAGAACGCGGGCACCGCCCTCAACTCATCGGCCTTCTTGAACACCTCCGGCACCGCGATAAAGCTCAGCAGCGCAGTCGCTTTCACGAGCTGGATGAATAGATTGTTGAACGAGGGCAGCATCTCCACCACGGCCTGCGGCAGCACCACCCGCCACATGCGTTGTGCCGGGGACAGATTCAGCGCGACCGCTGCCTCGATCTGAGCCTTGGGCACGGATCGGATGGCGCCCCTGACGATCTCGGCGCCGTACGCACCATGATTGAGGCCGAGCACAACGATGCCGATAACCAGCAGCCCCTTCGCTGTCGCGCCGAGTGATACCCCGAAGAAGATCGGGATCGCCACCGCGAAGAAGAACAGCTGCACAACCTCCGAGCTGCCACGGAACCCCTCGACATAGACGCGGGTCACGAAACGTACCGGTAGTGAGCGCGACAGCATCGCGATCCCGGCGGCGAAGGAGAGTACGACGGTAAGCGCTATGCCGCCGACCGCCGCCCAGAGCGTGAAGGGAAGCCCCTCGAGCACTCGCTCGAGGTAGATCGAAAAGTTCGACGACACGAGATCAAGCCGTGCAGTACTGCTCGGTCGTGGCCGCTGGGGGTGGTTCGTTCGACTTGGTCAGGCCGAACGGCTCGACCAGCTTCAACCATTCGCCGCTTTCGTGCAGTGCACGCAGCTCGCGGTTGAAGTCCTCGCGGAACTGGTCGTCACCGATGCGGAAATTGAAGGTGCCGACCTCCGGACGGCTGCCGAACTGGGCGGACTGACCCACTTCCAGCTTGGCGTCCGGGTTGTTCTTCACCAGCCACGCGGCGGTGACATCGAGAAGCGCGGCGCCGTAAACGTCCTTATTGCGCACCGCTCGCAGGATGTCGTCCTGCTTGGCCATCGGCTCGACAAGCTGGGACGGCACCCCGGCAGACTCCGCGAAGCCGTTCTCGACCGCACCACCCAGGGTGGCTATCCGGACGTTCTCCCGCGTGACGTCCTCGAAACGGGTGATGTTGCGTGGGTTGCCTTCCGGCACCAGGAACGTCGAACCCACCTGGAAATCGGGGACGGCGAACGCCGAACTCTCGCACCGCTTAGGTTTGATGGACATGCCAGCCGCGACGAACGCGTAATTCTTCGCCCTGACTCCATCGATGAGTCCGTCGAAATCGGTGACCACGCCCTCGACCTCGTTGATGCCGAGTCGTTTCAAGACCGCGCGCGCCACGGTCGGCGCATACCCGGTCAGCTGACCGTCCGCGCCGAGGAACGCCCACGGCGCCTCGTTGGCGAAACCGACCTTGATCTTGCCGGACGATTTGGCGTCCTCATAGGTCACCGCCGCAGCGTCGTCACCGCCCAATCCGCAGCCCGACACCACTACAAGGGTGGCCGCGGCCACCGTGGCGGCCATGGCGCGGCGCAAACGCCCGCGTGACCCCCCGATTTCGATCCTCATCGAGTATTCCTTTCTATCCCGCACCGCGCGCGCATCGCCTTGTGGTGGCGAATGTGGACTTGCCGCGGTCCGGTCGTCTTCGCTACGCGCGCATGGCAACCCTTTCGGATGCTGCCAATTCGGCCGCACGGTGCGCGATGGCGCTACCGAGGTCACTGGTCGTCGCGGCGCCGCCGAGATCAGGGGTGCGGACACGTCCTTCGCGCAGTACGTCGCAGACCGCGCGATCGACCGCGGCCGCAGCGGTGTGCTCGCCGAGGTGGTCGAGCAACATGGCTCCGGCCAGGATCTGCGCGACAGGATTAGCGATGCCCTGTCCGGCGATATCGGGCGCGCTGCCGTGAACCGACTCGAACATCGACGGCGTCGAGCGGTCGGGGTTGATATTGCCCGAAGGGGCGAGGCCGAGCCCACCGGTCACGGCGGCGGCGAGGTCGGACAGGATGTCGCCGAACAGATTCGACCCGACGATCACGTCCAGCCGATCGGGGTGCAGCACGATTTCGGCGGCGAGCGCATCGACATGCAGTTGCCGGGTCGTGACCTGCGGGTACTCGGCGGCGATGCGCTCGAACACACTGTCCCAGTAGGGCATCGAGTGGATGAGACCATTCGATTTGGTGGCCGAGCACAATCGGCCGTCGCGTTCGGTGGCTCGCTCGAAGGCATAGCGGATGATCCGTTCGCAGCCGACTCGGGTGAATACCGATTCCTGGAGGACGAATTCGTCCGGGCGGCCGGGGTTGTGCGTGCCGCCGATCGAGGAGTATTCCCCCTCGGAGTTCTCCCGCACGATCAGGATGTCCAGGTCCTCGGCCGTGCGGTCGCGCAATGCCGATTCGGTGCCAGGCAGCAGCCGAACGGGACGCAGATTCACGTACTGGCTGAAGGCGCGGCGCAGCGGGATGAGCAACCCCCACAACGACACATGGTCGGGGACACCGGGGAATCCGACTGCGCCGAGCAGGATCGCATCAAATCCGGCCAGGAGTTCGGGCGCATCGGCGGGCATCATCGCTCCGGTGCGCAGATAGTTCTCGCAAGACCAGTCGAATTCGGTCCATTCGATTCCGGGCAGCACCGCATCGAGCACCGCGACGGCCTCGACGGTCACATCGACACCGATACCGTCGCCGGGAATGGTCGCGATGCGATAGGTCGCCGGGCTGTCGGTTTGTTCGCTGAGCTCGCTCACAGCCGTACTCCGATGTACTTGGTCTCCAGGAACTCGTCTATGCCGGTGAGGCCGCCTTCTCGGCCCAATCCCGATTCCTTCACACCGCCGAATGGTGCGGCGGGATTCGATACGACGCCCTGGTTCAGCCCCACCATGCCAGCTTCCAACGCCTCGCATACCCGTAATCCGCGCCGCAGATTTTCGGTGAAGACGTAACTCACCAAGCCGTAAGGCGTGTCGTTGGCGCGCGCGACGACCTCGTCCTCGGTGTCGAATGTGCCGATCGCCGCGACCGGTCCGAAGATCTCGGTGTGGCACATCTCGGCGTCGTCCGGCACTCCGGTCAGCACGGTCGCGGGGTAGAAGTTCCCCGGCCCGTCCAGTGCCGTGCCGCCGGTGCGCACAGTCGCGCCCCTGCGGACGGCGTCGGCGACCAGGGTCTGCACCTTCGCCACCGCGTCGGCGTCGATGAGCGGACCTACGACGACTCCTGGCTCGGTGCCCCGCCCCATCGGCAGTGCCTCCAGCCGGGCGGCAAGCCGAGCGGAGAATTCATCGGCGATGCCGCGCTGCACGAAGATTCGATTCGCCGCGGTGCATGCCTGCCCGATATTGCGCATCTTCGCCTGGACAGCGCCCTCGACGGCCTCGTCGAGATCGGCGTCGTCGAACACGATGAGCGGCGCGTTGCCACCGAGCTCCATCGAGGTGCGCATTACCGTCCGCGCGCACTGCTCGAGCAGCAGTTTGCCGACCGCGGTCGAACCGGTGAACGACAGTTTGCGCGAGCGGCTGTCCAGAATGAGCGGGGTCATCACCGCACTCGGATCGGAGGTGGTGATCACATTCACGACACCGGGCGGGACGCCGACCCGGTCCAGGATGTCGGCGAGCGCCAGCATCGACAGTGGCGTCTGCTCAGCGGGTTTCACCACGCAGGTGCACCCGGCGGCCAGCGCGGGACCGATCTTGCGGGTGCCCATGGCCAGCGGGAAGTTCCACGGCGTGATGAGCACGCTCGGTCCGACCGGCTGCTTGGTCACCATGAAGCGCGAACCGCCCGCGGGGGCGGGCATATACCCGCCGTCGAGGCGGACGGCTTCCTCGGCGAACCAGCGGAAGAACTCTGCCGCGTAGGCGATCTCGCCGCGGGCCTCGGCCAGCGGCTTGCCCATTTCCAGGGTCATGATCAGCGCGAGTCGTTCGGTATCGGCGAGCAGCGCCTGGTAGGCGCGCATCAAGATGTCGCTGCGTTGTCTAGGCGGCGTGCGCGCCCACTCCGTTTGCGCTCGATCGGCCGCGGTAAGGGCGTCGAGCCCTGCGGCCGGATCGGCGTCGGACACCTCGCACAACAGCTGTCCGGTGGCCGGATCGGTGACCGGCAGTGTGTCGGAGGTGTCCCGCCACCGCCCGCCGATGAACAGTCCGGTGGGCACGGTGTCGATCGCAGCACGTTCCGCCGCGGTCAGGGTGGTCTCGATGAGCATGGCGCGGGCTCCTTTCATGTCGGGCCGAGCACAGGCGCCCCATTGCTGCGGACCCCGCGCTCATGTTATGCATATTGTCGACAATCCGACAATAGACAATCTGCGGACGCGCGCTCCACAACGCCCCGGGAGGCGGATCACCATGACCGAGCTATCCCCCGTTCTGAAGCAGGCCACCCCGATAACCGTCGATCACGGCGAGGGCTGCTACCTGTTCGACACCGACGGCCGCCGCTATCTCGACTTCACCGCGGGCATCGGCGTGACCAGTACCGGACATTGCCACCCACATGTGGTGGCGGCGGCCCAGGCGCAGGTCGCCAGCCTGATCCACGGCCAATACACCACCGTGATGCATCGGCCACTGCTCGAGCTGATCGAACGGCTCGGCACGGTGCTGCCCGAGGGCCTCGAATCACTGTTCTTCGCCAACTCCGGTAGCGAGGCCATCGAGGCCGCACTGCGTTTGGCCCGCCAGGCGACCGGACGACCGAACGTCGTCGTCTTCCATGGCGGATTCCACGGCCGCACCGTCGCAACCGCGACCATGACCACCTCGGGCACCCGCTTCTCCGCCGGGTTCAGTCCGCTCATGTCCGGTGTGCACGTTGCGCCATTCCCCACCGCGTTCCGCTACGGCTGGACCGAAGAGGAGGCCACCGCCTTCGCGCTGCGCGAGCTCGACTACATTTTCGCCACCGTCACCTCTCCCGCCGAGACCGCCGCGTTCGTGGTCGAGCCGATGCTGGGCGAGGGCGGATATGTTCCCGGCAATACCGCGTTCTTCCACGGGTTGCGCGAGCGCGCGGATCGGCACGGCATTCTGCTTATCTTCGACGAGATCCAGACCGGTTTCGGACGGACCGGAAAGTTCTTCGGACATCAGCACTTCGAGGTGCGCCCAGATGTCATCGCCATCGCGAAGGGACTGGCAAGCGGGTTCCCGCTGTCGGGGATCGCCGCGTCCCACGAACTGATGTCCAAGGCGTGGCCGGGTTCGCAGGGCGGAACCTATGGCGGCAACGCGGTGTCCTGCGCGGCGGCTGTCGCCACGCTCGATGTGATCGAATCGGAGGGGCTGGTCGGCAACGCCGCCGCGCGCGGCGCACAGCTACTGGCCGGGCTGCGTAACAGCGCTACAAAGGCGATCGGCGATGTGCGTGGCCTCGGACTGCTGGCCGGCACCGAATTCACCACCGCGACAGGCGAACCCGATGCCGCAACGGCCGTCGCCGCCCAGCGGCTCGCGGTCGAGAAGGGGCTGATGCTGCTCACCTGTGGTGCGCACATGAATGTGGTGCGGATGATCCCACCGCTGATCGTGACCGATACGCAGATCGACGACGCGCTCGCGATCTGGTCGGCGGTTCTCGCCGAGTTGTAAACGTGCGCGTCCGCTGCTTGCGACTGCTTGCAGGTCGCTCGAAATGGTCTGCTTGCGACTGCTTGCAGGTCGCTCGAAATGGTCTGCTTGCGACTGCTTGCAGGTCGCTCGAAACGGTCCGCTTGCGACTGCTTGCAGGTCGCTAGCGGACTCGCTGCCCTCCCCACACCCAACGAGGTCGCCTCGGGGCGATGACCAGGAAAGCAGGACCGATGGCCCGCTATATCACCATCACGCTGACGAAGGCAGGCGTGACCTGCCGCGCCCGACTGCTCGACGCGGAGGCACCCCGAACATGCGAGGCGGTGTGGGACGCGCTGCCGCAGGAGGGCGACGCGTTCCACGCCAAATACGCCCGCAACGAGGTGTACACCCTCGTGCCACGGATCGGCGCCGCCCCGCACCGGGAGAACCCGACCGTCACCCCTATCCCCGGTGACGTGTGCCTGTTCGATTTCGAACCGTGGGAGATCGGCAACCCAGCCTATGGCTACGAGCCGGGCTCGACGGCGCATCACGACCAGGGCGCCACCGATCTCGCGCTCTTCTACGGCCGCAACAACCTGCTCATCAACGGCGACATGGGCTGGGTTCCCGGCAATGTCTTCGCCACTATCGAAGACGGCCTGACCGACCTCGCGACTGCCTGCAACACCCTCTGGCTGCAAGGTGTCCAGGGCGAAACTCTGGCATTCGCACGCGCGTAATCACCTCAGCGCCCGCGCAAATCGCACCAGCGCCCGCGCAAATCGCACCAGCGCCCGCGCAAGTCACGCGAGCGCCCCGCAAATCGCACAGCACTCAGATGATCCGATCCCGCCGAGGATCAGGCGGCCAGCACCTGCTCGGCGTAGCGGGCGACGGCGAGGATCAGATCATCTGAGTGACGGGGCCCGATAATTTGCAGGCCCACCGGCAGACCAGCACGGGTGGTGCCCGCCGGAATGCTGATCGCGGGTTGCTGGGTGAGGTTGAACGGATAGGTGAACGGTGTCCATTGCGGCCAGCCGTCCAGGCCGCTGCCCGGCGGGACATCGTGGCCTGCCTCGAATGCGGTGATCGGCATCGTCGGGGTGATCAGCACGTCGTAGGTGGCGTGGAAAGCACCCATCTTGATACCGAGTTGGGCGGCCACGTCGCGTGCGTTGAGGTAATCGACAGCCCCGACGGATTCGCCACGTCCCCATACCGCGCCCAGGCCAGGGTCCACCTGCTCGCGCGCGCCGTCCGGGAACTTCGCCAGCATGGTCGCCGCACCGGCGGCCCACAACACTTCGAACGCTTCGAGCGGATCGCCGAAGTCCGGGTCGGCCTCGACCACCCGAAGCTCGGCCTCTGCCAGTCGCCGCATCGCCGCATCCACGATCGCGGCGACCTCCGGGTCGACCTCGGCATAACCGAGGGTCGGCGAGTACGCGACGGTCAGCCCGCGCACATCGCGCGTCAGCTGGCCACGGAAGGTCGTCTGCGTGGGCGGAAGCGCGGTCGGGTCGCGCGGATCGGGTAGCGACAGGATGTCCATCAGCAATGCGGCATCCTCGACGGTCCTGGTCATCGGTCCCGCGTGCGCCAGCGGACCGAACGGACTGGCCGGATACAGCGGGATCCTGCCGTGCGTCGGTTTGAAGCCGACGATGCCGCAGAACGAGGCCGGGATGCGGATGCTGCCGCCGCCGTCGGTTCCGACCGACACCGGGCCCATCCCCGCCGCCACCGCGGCGGCGCTACCGCCGGAGGAGCCGCCTGCCGTCGTCGATGGATCGGCCGGGTTGCGGGTGATACCGGTGAGCGTGCTGTCGGTGACCGCCTTCCAGGCGATCTCGGGTGTCGTCGTCTTCCCGACGAACACCATGCCGTCCTCGCGCAGCCGGGCCGCGACCGGGCTGTCCACCGCCCATGGTCCGCTCGGATCGACCGAGGTCGAGCCGCGCCTGGTCGGCCAGCCCTCGGTAAGGAAGATGTCTTTGATCGAGATCGGCACACCGTCGAGCAGCCCGCGGGCATAGCCGGAGTGCCAACGCGCCTCCGAATCCTTCGCCTGCACCAGCGCACGATCGGGATCTACCAGACAGAAAGCGTTCACCTCGCCGTCACGGGCCGCGATGGCCTCGAGGACCGCTTCGGTCGCCTCGACCGGAGAGAGGACTCCGGCCGCGTAGGCGGTGACCAGCTCGACGGCGGTCATCGCAGCCGGCTGCGTGGCACTGTTGATGTCGGGATAGCTCATGCCTGTGCCTCGCTGACGCTCGGTCCTGGCATGCGCACGGCGCGATGGCACATGATTCGCTCACTTCGTTCGCTCATGGCATGGACTCCTTCAGCTGGGCACGTACCCCAGTTCCTTGTCGACCACGCTGTCCAATGGCCGGCCAGCGATCCAGTTGTCGAAGTTCTCGGTGAACGTCGTGACGATCTCGGTTCGCCAGCCGATGAAGTCACCCGAATTGTGCGGAGTGATACGGACATTCGGTAGGTCCCATAACGGATGCTGCGCTGGTAGCGGCTCTGGATCCACCACATCGAGTGCCGCTGCCGCGATCGATCCCGTGCTGAGCGCGGCGACAAGGTCGTCGGTTACAACGAGTTCCCCACGACCGACGTTGACAAACCTGGCATGCGGCTTCATCGCGGCGAATGCCTTGGCATCGAACATTTCCCTGGTCTGCGGGGTCAACGGCGCGACAGCGATGACATAGTCGGCCGTCGGCAGCTCGGCGTAGAGATCGGTAGCGACGGTGCCGAAATCCGGATCGGTCGCGCGCGCCTGCCTGCCCACCGCCCGCACGGTCATCCCCGCGGCGCGCAGTAGTCGTGCGATGGCGCGGCCGATCGAGCCGGTTCCGACGATCAGGGCGCTCGAGCCCGCGATCCGCTCGGATTCGCGATGGCGCCATTCGTGCTGTTGCTGCAAGCGCACCGATCCCGTCAGGTCCTTGGCGAAGCCCAGGATCTGACCCAGGACGTACTCCGCGATGGGAGCGTCGAACACACCGCGCGTATTGGTGACCACCACCTCGCTCGCTCGCAGTTCGGGGAACATCACCGGATCGACTCCGGTCGACCCCATGTGCAGCCAACGCAGCCGATCGGCGGCGTGCCAGGCATCGGGAATCGCGCGAGTCAGGAAGTCGTAGACGAACAGCACCTCGGCACCGCGCACCGCATCGGCAAGCCCGGACGCTTCGGTGTAGCGCACTTCTGCGCGACTGGCCACCGGGGCCATGAGATCCGCGCCCGGCACACTGCCACTGTGCAGGACGGTGACAATTGGGCCCTGTTCCACATTGACACACTAAAATCACATCGTATGATTGTCAACAATCCGATCGTGTTCGGAGGTCTTTCCCGCTGAGCACAAGAGGGGCCGTTGTGGAATTCAGCTTTCCCGATATCGAGGGCCCTGTCGCCCAACGGGGTATCGGGATCATCGCACCGTTCGACCTCGCGCTCGAACGCGAACTATGGCGCTGGGCACCCCTGGACGTCAGCTTGCACCTAGCCAGGACACCCTACGAACCGGTCCCGGTTTCGCTGGAGATGGCCGAGCTGGTGTCCAACCCCACGCACCTGACCGCGGCGACCCGCGACGTGCTGCACGTGGAGCCCGAAGTGGTTGCCTACCTATGTACCTCGGGCAGTTTCATCAAGGGCTTGTCATACGAGAAGTCACTGCGCGACACGATCTGTCTCGCAGGGGCGCAGGATGCCGTCACCACCTCCGGTGCGCTCGTAGAGGCGATTCGACATCTGGACATCAGCAGGCTTTCGGTGCTCACCCCGTACGACGAAATCCTCACGCACAAACTGCACGACTTCCTCGGCGAGGCAGGCTGCGAGGTGATCCGTTCCGACCATCTCGGATTGGGCGGCGGCATCTGGAAGGTCAACTACCGCACCATCGCCGAACGCATCATCGGCGCCGACGACCCGCGCTCGCAGGCCATCTTCGTCAGCTGTACCAACCTGCCCACCTACGACGTCATCGAGCCACTCGAACAGGCCCTCGGTAAGCCCGTGATCACCGCGAATCAGCTCACCATGTGGGCATGCCTCGGCCGGATGAAGCTGCCGATGATGGGTCCTGGAAAGTGGCTACTCAACGTTTTCTGATTGGACAACCCATGCAGATACCCACCGTCGGTTTCATCTACCCCGATCACGCGGCCGAGGACGACTACCCGCTTGCCGCGGCAGTTCTCGGCGCTCGGCTGCCGGTGGCCCATATCTACGGCACCGATCTGCACGCCATCCCCGAACTGCTCGATCTCGGCAGCCCGGACAAGCTGCGCCACGGCGCCGAATTGCTGGCGCCGCACCGTCCCGACGCGATCATCTGGGCCTGCACCTCGGGCAGTTTCGTGTACGGACCGCAGGGCGCCCGTGAACAGGTGCGCGCACTGTCGGAGACCGCGGGTGTGCCGGCGTCGAGCACCAGCCTCGCCTTCGTCGCGGCAGCCAACGCGCTCGACGTGCGCCGAGTCGCCATCGCCGCCAGCTACCCCGACGAGGTCGCGCGACTGTTCGTCGAGTTCCTTGCCGACGCCGGAATCGAGGTGGTTTCGATGTCGAGCGCGGGCATCGACACCGCCGCCGAGGTCGGCACCCTGACTCCCGCGCAGGTCCGCGCTTTGGCGGCGGATAACGATCACCCCGACGCGCAGGCTTTGCTGATTCCCGACACCGCCATGCACACCCTTGCGGTGCTCCCGGAATTGGAGGCCGCTCTCGGCAAGACCGTGCTGACCGCCAACCAGGTCACCATCTGGGAGGGCCTGCGACTGGCAGGTGACAACACTGCGGCGGCTACCGCTCTGGGCAGTCTTTTCTCCGAAAGGCGCACCCATGTCGATCGTTGATTTCGAGCCGGTCAACCAGCAATCGACCGCGGAGATGATCGCCGACCGACTGCGGGACGCGATCATGCACGGCAATCTCGCGCCGGGCGCTCAGCTCGGGGAGGCCGACCTCGCGGCGCGGTTCGGAGTTTCACGTGGCCCGGTGCGCGAAGCGATGCAGCGACTGCTCTCCGAGGGTTTGCTGTTCGCCGTCCGCAATCGCGGCATCTTCGTCATCGAACTGACCCTCGGCGACGTCATCGATATCTATCGGGCCAGGACCGCGATCGAGGGTGGCGCGCTCGCGCTCATCCTCGACGGCCGCCGCGACATCGCCTACGCCGCCCTCGGTCCCAGCGTGACCGACATGAGCGTGAGCGCCGAAAACGGCGACGCCGCAGGGGTATCCGACGCTGACCAAGCCTTCCACGAGACGCTGGTCGACAGCGCGGGCAGCCCGCGACTTGTGCGTGCGGCCCGCACGCTGCTGATCGAAACCCGAATGTGCCTGGGCGCCTTACAGACGGCCTATCCGGACCTGCGTGAGCAAGCCCGGGAACACGTCGAGCTGCGGGAGGCAATCGGGGCCGGACCGGTAACCCGTGCCCGGGCCCTGCTTGTCGAGCACATGAACGACGCGGTACAGCGGCTACAGCGCTGATACACCGGCGTGCTGCCCGGAGGCCCTAGCCCTCGGCTGCCAACTGCCCGCAGGCCGCGGCGATTTCCTGGCCGCGGGTGTCGCGGACGGTGCAGGGAACGCCCTGGGCATTGACGCGCCGAACGAACTCGGCCTCAACAGGTTTCGGGCTGGCGTCCCACTTGCTGCCCGGGGTCGGGTTCAGCGGGATGACATTGACGTGTACACGCGAGCCGAGAGCCTTGTGCAGCTTCTTGCCGAGCATGTCCGCACGCCACGGTTGATCGTTGATATCGCGAATAAGCGCGTACTCGATGGAGACTCGGCGGCCGCTCTTGTCGGCGTAGTAGCGGGCGGCCTCGAGGACTTCGGAGATCGGCCAGCGACTGTTCACCGGAACCAGGGTGTCGCGGAGTTCGTCGTCGGGAGTGTGCAGGGAGACGGCCAGGGTGACCGAGAGGTCCTCATCGGCCAGTTTGCGGATGGCGGGGGCAAGGCCGACGGTGGAGACAACCACGTTGCGCTGGGAGATGCCGAAGCCGTCCGGCGCGGGTGAGGTAATGCGGCGGACCGCCGCGACTACGCGTTTGTAGTTGGCCAGTGGCTCGCCCATGCCCATGAAGACGATGTTGGACAGGCGGCCCGGCCCGCCTGCGACTTCGCCGTCACGCATGGCGGCGGCCGCCGCTCGGACCTGGTCGACGATCTCTGCGGTAGACAGGTTGCGGTTCAGGCCGCCTTGGCCGGTCGCGCAGAAGGGGCAGGCCATGCCGCAGCCTGCTTGGCTGGAGATGCAGAGGGTGGCGCGGTCGGGGTAGCGCATGAGCACGCTCTCCAGCAGGGTGCCGTCGCCCGCTCGCCACAACGTCTTTCGCGTCTCGCCCGCGTCGCATGCCACATGCTTGACGACCGACATGAGTGGCGGGAACAGGGCAGCGCCGATCTTTTCGCGGACCGGGGCCGGTAGATCCGTCATCTGCTCGGGGTCCGCCTGTAGCCGTCCGTAGTACTGCCGGGCGACCTGGTCGGCACGGAACTTGGGCAGACCGAGCTCCTCGATGGCCGCGCGGCGTCCGTCGGCATCCAGGTCGGCGAGGTGCCGAGGGGGCATACCACGGCGCGGAGCATCGAAGACGAGCGGCAGGGAGACGGTCATAGTTTCTCCAGTGTCCCATCCCTTGGGCGCGATGCCGACCGAAGGTGACCATCGCGACGTCCGACGCGACGAAGGTCACTGTCAGGAGCCGGGATGACCACGCAAAACGGCTGCGGTGTTCCAGTACGGCGACATGCGGATCACCAGCGCCGAAAATGCGTGCGCCGACCATAGCGATCGGGAATGATCGGACCATGACGAGCCACGCTGACGAGTCGTCCGAGCCGCCGCTCGGTCAGCCGAAAGAACCTTATGTCCCCGCCACGCCGCCGACGCCCGTCGCCAGGTCGTTGGCGAAGTCGAGAACCGGATACACCTGGATCGGTCTCATCGTCGCGGCATTGATCGGGATCCTGGTGCTGATCTTCATCTTGCAGAACCTCGAACAGCAACGGGTGGAATTGTTGTTCTGGGAATTCTCGTTGCCGGTCGGCATCCTGGTGCTGCTTTCGGTGATCACGGGCGCCCTGGTGATGGCCCTCGTAGGCGGAGTGCGCATCGTGCAGCTCAGGCGGGTCGCCAAACGCGCATGACCGCTGGTCGCCGTTCCCGGTGTCAGAGGAAAGCGGAAAGCACCAGCCAGGAAACGAACGCCGAGGGCAGCATCGAATCGAGGCGGTCCATGATGCCGCCATGGCCGGGTAGCAGGGTGCCCATGTCCTTGATACCGAGTTCCCGTTTGATCTGGGATTCGATGAGGTCGCCGACCGTCGCGACCAGGACCAGGCCGACGCCGAGCACCACGCCGATCATCGAGTTGGCGTCCAACAGCAGGGTGACCGTCAGCAGCCCGCCGATGACGCAGAAGACCAACGAACCGCCGAAGCCTTCCCAGGACTTCTTCGGACTGATCGAGGGCACCATCGGGTGGCGGCCGAACAGCACGCCCGCCACATAGCCGCCGACGTCGGAGCAGACCACCAGGATCATGAAGGTCAGCACCCGCAGGTTGCCGTCCGGTTCCAGCAGCAGCAACGTCGCGAAGGATGCCAGCAGCGGAATCCAGGCCAGGGTAAAGATGGTGATCGCAGTGTCGCGCAAGAAGTTTCGCGGTGCGGTTTGCAAGCCGTGGTCGAACAATCGCCAAACCATGCAAATCAGCGTCGTGGCCGCGAACGCACCGGCCACCCCGCTCGCACCCCACGGCCAGCCCAGCCAGAACACGGCCTGACCGCCGATGATGAGCGGAATCCTCGGTACGAGGACATCCGCCTCGCGCAGCCGCTTGGCGACCTCCCAGGTGGCGACGCCGACGCCTGCGGCCGCCACCCCGATGAACACCTTCGGAACGAACAGCAGAATCGCGATCAGCGAAAGACCGAGGCCGAATCCGACGGCAAGCGCGGCGGGCAGATTCCGGCCCGCGCGCGAGCTCGGTGCGGGCACCTCCGGCGCCGGTTCCGCAACCGTAGCTTCCACCGCTGCGAACTCTGGCGAAAAAGTTTCTGCCGCAACAGGTTCCGAGGCACCCCTCACAGCACCGCCCGGATCCGCGACCACCGCATCACCAGCCGCGGGCACGGGTTCACTCGCCCGCCCGGTGTCCGCCACCGCGGGCCCGCTCATCGCATCAGGTGTGCCGTTGTCCGGCAACGGCTCCTTGGCCGCACCGGTCGCGGCGGCGTTCTCGGCCACGAATGTCCCGTCGCTCAACTCGTCGTTCCGTTCGTCCCCCGCCCGGGCGGGCCTCAGGCTGTGCTCACGCCGGTGGGGCGTCAAACCTCGAGCAGTTCAGTTTCTTTGTGCTTGACCAGCTCATCGATCTGGCCGACATACCGCGCGGTGGCCTTGTCGAGCTCCTTTTCGGCGCGCCCGACCTCGTCCTCACCCGCTTCGCCATCCTTCTGGATACGGCCCAATTCTTCCATGGCCTTGCGGCGCACACTTCGAATCGAGACCTTGGCGTCTTCACCCTTACCCTTGGCCTGCTTGGCCAATTCTCGGCGGCGCTCCTCGGTGAGCTGCGGGATCGAGATCCGAATGATGTCACCGTTGTTGGTCGGATTCACCCCGAGATCGGAATTGCGGATCGCGGTCTCGATCGGGCCCATCTGCGCCTGTTCATAAGGCTTGATCACCACCATGCGCGGTTCCGGCACGGAGATGCTCGACATCTGGGTGATCGGGGTCAACGAGCCGTAGTAGTCGACGACGATTCGGGAGAACATGCCCGGGTTCGCGCGACCGGTGCGGATGGACCCTAGATCGTCCTTCGCGACAGAGACGGCTTTCTCCATCTTCTCCTCGGCATCGAAGAGCGTTTCATCAATCACGACCGTTTCCTCCACAGCGTCGTCACGTCATGATCCGCAGGGTCGCGGGGTCAAGACCGAACCAATGTGCCGATCTTCTCACCGGCGACCGCCCGGGCAATATTGCCCTTCGTCAACAAATTGAACACCAGCATCGGCATCTGGTTGTCCATACACAAGCTGAAAGCCGTCGCGTCGGCAACCTTCAGATCTTGCTCGATGACCTCTTTATGAGTGATTTCGGTATACATGGTCGCAGTCCGGTCCAGCTGCGGATCGGCGGTGAAAACCCCGTCGACGGCCTTGGCCATCAGCACCACTTCGGCACCGATCTCCAGCGCACGCTGGGCGGCGGTGGTGTCGGTGGAGAAGTAAGGCATGCCCATACCGGCTCCGAAGATGACTACGCGACCCTTTTCGAGATGCCGCTTGGCACGCAGTGGCAGATACGGCTCGGCGACCTGACCCATGGTAATCGCTGTCTGCACGCGGGTGTCGATGCCCTGCTGCTGCAGAAAGTCTTGCAGCGCAAGGCTGTTCATTACGGTGCCGAGCATGCCCATGTAGTCCGAACGGGCGCGGTCCATACCGCGCTCCTCGAGTTCGGCGCCACGGAAGAAGTTTCCGCCGCCGATCACCACCGCCACCTGCACGCCGGAGGAAACCACCTCGGCGATCTGCGCGGCGACCGTCTGCACCACATCGGGATCGAGCCCGACCTTGCCGCCGCCGAACATTTCTCCACCCAATTTCAGGAGCACCCGGCGATATCCTGGGCGGTCGGTCCCGGGGTCCGTCATGGGTGTTCGTCTCCTTCGGCGGTGGATTCGATTTTCTCGGCAGACATAGGCAGAGCGCCCCATATCCTGCCTTATTCGGATTCGACGGGAGCAGGAAGCCCCCTCCGAAGCCCGGAGCAAAGCCGGTCACGGCCCGCCCGGACAGCCGAAACCCCTCGCACACCATCCGGGGTGCGAGGGGTTTGCGGGGCTATCAGTTCTGGCCGACCTCGAAGCGGGCGAAGCGGGTCACGGTGACACCGGCAGCGTCCAGCAGGGCCTTGACGGTCTTCTTCGAGTCGGTGACCGAGGACTGCTCGAGCAGCACGACATCCTTGAAGAAGCCGTTGACGCGGCCTTCGGTGATCTTGGGCAGCGCCGCTTCCGGCTTGCCCTCTTCCTTCGCGGTCTGCTCGGCGATGCGGCGCTCGTTCTCCACCACGTCGGCCGGGACGTCGTCGCGGGTCAGGTACTTCGCCTTGAGCGCGGCGACCTGCATGCCGACGGCACGCGCGGCCTCGAGGGCAGCGTCACCCTCGCCGGTGTACTCGACCAGCACACCGACGGCCGGGGGCAGGTCGGTGGCGCGCTTGTGCAGGTAGGTGGCGGTCTGGCCGTCGAAGGCCGCAACGCGACGCAGCTCGAGCTTCTCGCCGATCTTGGCCGCGAGGCCCTGTACGGCTTCGTCGACCGTCCCACCGTCCAGCTTCAGCGCCTTGAGGGAATCCAGGTCGGCAGGCTTGGCGGCCGCGGCAGCGGTCACGACCCGGTCGGCCAGGTTCTGGAACTCGGCGTTCTTGGCAACGAAGTCGGTCTCGGAGTTGATCTCGACGAGCACGCCTCCCTTTGCGGCGACCAGGCCCTCGGCGGTGGAGCGCTCGGCGCGCTTACCGACATCCTTGGCGCCCTTGATACGCAGCAGCTCGACGGCCTTGTCGAAATCACCCTCGGTCTCGACCAGCGCGTTCTTGCAATCCATCATTCCGGAGCCGGTGAGCTCCCGCAGCCGCTTCACGTCAGCGGCGGTGTAGTTCGCCATCGGGGGCGATCCTCCTGTGTGTTGTCAATGGGTGGTAACACCACCTTGCCGACCCCTCCCGTACGGGAAGAGGCCGGCAAGGTGAACAAAAGCCGTCGAGAGGCTCAGAAGTCGGCCGGAGTGGCGGCCGGCGGAACCTCGGCGACTGCGGCCTCAGCAGCGGTCTCGACCTCGGCCGGGGCCTCAGCCGCAGCGGCGGGGGCCTCAGCCGCGGGGGCCTCGGCCGTGGCGGGAGCTGCCTCGCCGAGCAGCTCCTGCTCCCACTCGGCGAGGGGCTCGCCCGCGCCGGCTTCCGGCTTGTCGTCACCGGAGGACGCGCCCGCACGCGCCTTGACGCCCTCGGCCACCGCGGAGGCGACGACCTTGGTCAGCAGTGCGGCGGAACGGATCGCGTCGTCGTTACCCGGGATCGGGTAGTCGACCAGGTCGGGATCGCAGTTGGTATCCAGGATCGCGATGACCGGGATGTTCAACTTGCGCGCCTCGCCGACGGCGATGTGCTCTTTGTTCGTGTCGACAACCCAGATGGCCGAAGGCACCTTGGCCATGTCACGGATACCACCGAGGGTGCGCTCGAGCTTGGTCATCTCACGCGTGAGCATGAGGATTTCCTTCTTGGTGCGACCCTCGAAGCCACCGGTCTGCTCCATTGCCTCGAGCTCCTTGAGGCGCTGGAGGCGCTTGTGCACGGTGGAGAAGTTGGTGAGCATGCCACCCAGCCAGCGCTGGTTGACATAGGGCATACCGACGCGAGTCGCCTGAGCCGCGATCGACTCCTGGGCCTGCTTCTTGGTGCCGACGAAGAGGACGGTGCCACCGTGGGCGACAGTCTCCTTGACGAACTCGTAGGCCTTGTCGATAAAGGTCAGCGTCTGCTGCAGGTCGATGATGTAGATGCCGTTGCGGTCGGTGAAGATGAACCGCTTCATCTTCGGGTTCCAGCGCCGTGTCTGGTGTCCGAAGTGTGCGCCGCTGTCGAGCAGCTCCTTCATTGTTACGACAGGCATAGCCCTCGTATCCTTCTTTCGTTTGCCGGTTGACGCAGCAGGTCGGTGACCTACTGCCCTAGCGCCTCCGAATCATCGGACCCGACCAATCAAGACCGGGACCAGCCGACGACTCCCTGCTCTGCACATACGCTGCCTCGAAAGATCTCGAAAACGAGCTTCGGTTCGAACAGCGCCGTTGCGAACAAGCACGGGGTGGCGCGCGAAGTCGGCCCATGCATGCACAGACCGCTCGATCAGTCTACGGCTCGAAGGGGCTACGGCTAAATCGGCCTCGACGGAGCCGGTGTGAAGGGCTGTTTTGCAGGTGAAATACGTGATGTCCACAGTCGACGATGTTGTGCACAATCGGCGGATCGGGCTGCTGCGGAGCGTTCGGCGGGATGAGGGTTGATGAATGAATCGCATCAGCATTTTCACGACAATGTTCATTCCACTTGTGTTCGCGGGGTCCCTGGTGCTGGCGCACAGTGCTACGGCCGCGCCGCGGGAGACCTACGAACCTGTTGCACTTTTGCCGTCGGAGATCCACGCGTCCTTGCCGCCCCGTCCCGCACCGAACGGTTGGGAGGGAGTGCTCGCTGTGGGCACCGGGTCTGTGGGCGCGTTGGTGCGGTCGGTCCCCGCGTCCGACGGTGCCGGGCTGCCGTCGGTGACCGGCTCGTCCGCTCCGGGATTGCCGTCGACCGGCTCGGCCGGTGCGGGTTTGCTGTCGGTCCCTGACATCGGATCATTGCCGGGGCTGCTGCGTCTCAACCCGTCGTTCTCCGGGGCCGTGAGTGGGAGTGGGGCGGGTTCCGCGGGAGACGTGCCGCGCATCGTCGGCGATTTGCTCCGACTGCTGGAACTCGTTCGGCAGGTCCCGCTTCCGTTGCCTGCACACTGAATCTCGGATGAACCGCACCAGTAGGGCGGGCAGGCGGCGGAGCCTGTCGGTTGTCGTCGGTATCGCCGTCCTGCTCGGCGCGGTGTCGGAGCAGCCGGTGGCGGCTGCTCCGACCGGTCGGTTCGCGTGGCCGTTGCAGCCGCGGCCGCCGGTCGAGCGGAGATTCGACAAGTTGGAGCACGACTGGCTGCCAGGGCATCGCGGCGTCGACCTGGCCGGATCGGCCGGTCAGGCGGTGTTGGCGGCCGGAGACGGGATCGTCGCGTTCGCCGGGAAGGTGGCGGGCAAGCAGGCGGTGTCGATCGACCATCCCGGTGGGCTGCGGACGACCTATGAGCCGGTCGAGGCGGCGGTCTCGGTGGGAAGTCGAGTCTCGCGCGGGACCCTGATCGGGAAGCTGGAGGCCGGTCACGAAGGCTGCGCGGCGGCAGCGTGTTTGCATTGGGGTGCGCGGCGAGAAGCGGGTGGGCGAAATCGGCGTGAGTATGTGGATCCGCTGGGGTTGTTGCATACCACTCCCCTGCGGCTCGAGCCTGTCTCCAGCGATGGCCGAAACCGGTGAGTTTGTCGACGATCCCTTCCGAACCCCCGTTCAGAGGACAAGGATCGACTAATGGACAACGCGCTCGGCGACCCTCCGTTCACCTATTCCGAGGTCGGTGCCACGAAGGGGCCGATGCCGGAGGGGTACCACCGGTTCCGGCTCCGGCGGCGGATCGGTTATGGGCGGGCATTGTTCGACCAGGCCGGCACGGAGATTCTGGCGTATCGAATGCAGAAGAGCACCGGCATCTTTCACGAGGCGAGCACGCCGACCGCCGAGCTGGGCACCCGGCTGACCGTGCGACTCGGCTTCGGCCCCTTGGCAATTATCGCGCCATGCCGAGTGGTGTACGTGCTCGACGAGCCCGATCGGCGCGGCTTCGCCTACGGCACGTTGCCTGGTCACCCGGAGATCGGCGAGGAACTCTTCGCGGTCGAGTACGACCCCGCCGACGAATCCGTGCACGGCTCGGTGACCGCGTTCTCCCGCAACGCGACCTGGTACGCGCGCCTCGGCGGGCCGGTGGTCCGGCTGGTCCAGCGTTTCATCGCGAGCAAGTACATCGGGGCGCTACCAACAACCCTTCAAGCGCACCGCTGACCCCGACTCACCTGCCTACGGCCGGACGCACAAGAACGGTGCCCACGGGCCGCCCGTTCGGTCCATCGAGGTTTCATCGCAACCGAGTACAGGCGCGTGCTGCCGACGACCGATCTCGCCGGGGCCAAGTCACCGTGACCGGCGGAGTGTCCCGGCTGACGGCTGACGGCTGACGGCTGACGGCTGACGGCGTCGGTTTACCTGCGAGACATCCAGGGTGGTGGGTTTACAACGGGGGGAGCATCGCCCCTCCCGGAGGACACCAAGGATCATGGCCTCGGGCTGTTGCACGCGACCAGGTCGGCCGCCTCGACCTGCAACAGCGGCGCACAACGGGTGGCCGACTTCCTTTGGCCCACAAGCTCCTGGCTACAGGAGGGCATCCAGGGCGGCGGCCTCGGCGTGCAGGGAATCGCGGCGGGCAGCACGCCCTAAGGTGTCGTATTCGGTTGCGGCTGTGATGCGCTCAGTGATTTCCGTACGGACAATGTGCTCGATGTCGGCTTCGCTGAGATCTCGGCGGCGGGCCTCGGCCGCACCGAGGCCGATAGCGCTGGTCTCGATGGCACCGGCTCGGAGGTCGACGGTATCGATGGCCTCGGCATTGTCGATCGCGGCGAGCGCGGACCGTAACGCGGAAATGGCGTTGCGGTCTCGCGCCTTCAACGCGACGGGCAGAGCAGCGCGCAGTCGCTCGCGCAACGGCTCGGACTTTTCGGCGGTTCCGGTGGGCATGGCCGCCGACGGTACGCGCCAGAGACTCGCGAGGCACGAGATTTACTCGCGTGATACGCGAGGCCACCAGCTCATGGTCATGGTCATGGTCGGTTGGTCCGGACGGTCAACGGACAGGAGCCGCAGGCCACCGGTCGCCTCCCGGCACTGCAGTATCGGAACATTACGACGCAGCACCATTCGGAGCACCACGCCACAACACCATTCGGGCCACCACGCCACAACATCATTCGGGCCACCACGCCGCACTGTCAGGGCGTCACGATGGCGCAAAGTCACGCGTCACGATGGCGCACATCACGGCGTCACGATGGCGAAGTCTGGGTCGGGGGCGTCGAATACGCCGATGATCTCGGCGAGCTTGGTGGGGTCGCCGGTGAGGGTGACGTGGCCTGCGGCGACCGCGGCGCCCAAGTCTTCGCCTGCCAGTAGGACTCGGATGAGGGTTGGGCGGGAGAGGGTGAAGGAGGCGTCGGGGTCGGGGAGGGTCGCGCCGGAGGGCAGGTCGTAGTGGGTGAGTAGGCCATTGCGCAGTTCCAGACGGTGGATGCGGTTCTCGTCGCTGATGTTCCAGTCGGTTGTTACCCGCTGGTCCCAGGCTTTGGGGCCGTCGACGCGCAGCGCCATGGCGTCGAAGATCTGCTCGACGGTCAATGCGGCGAGCATGGTCGGGGAGTTGGTCTTGGTGGGGGTGCCGAAGGAGCCGTTGCGCAGCTCGTAGGCGCCGCTGAGGTAGAAGTTACGCCAGGTGGCGTTCTCCGCGCCGTAGCCAAGTTGCTCGAAGGTACTGGCCTGCAATGCTTTTGCCGCTTCGTTGGCAGGGTCGGCGAAGATGACGTAGTTGACCACCTGGGCCACCCAGCGGTAGTCGCCCGCATCGTAGGAGACCTGGGCTTTGCGCAGTATCTCGTCGGCGCCGCCCATGAATTCCACATGGCGCGTGGCGGATTCGACCGGTGGATGCTCCCACAGGTGGGCCGGATTGCCATCGAACCAACCCATGTACCGCTGGTAGATGGCTTTGATGTTGTGGCTGACCGAGCCGTAGTACCCGTGTGTGTGCCAAGCGTTCTCGACAGCCGGTGGCAGCGAGATCATCTCGGCGATCTCGTTGCCGACATAGCCTTGGTTGAGCAGACGCAACGTCTGGTCGTGCAGGTATCCGTACAGATCACGTTGCAGGGCGAGGAATTCCACGAGACGCTCGGTGTCCCAGGTCGGCCAGTGGTGCGAGGCGAACACCACGTCGGAATCGCGGGCGAACAGATTGATCGCCTCGGTCAGGTACTTCGCCCACACATGCGGGTCACGTACCAGCGCACCGCGCAGAGTGAGCAGATTATGCAGTGTGTGCGTGGCGTTTTCGGCCATGCACAGCGCTCGATGGTCGGGGAAGTAGAAGTTCATTTCGGCGGGCGCCTCGGTGCCGGGAGTGATCTGGAAGACGATCCGGACCCCATCGACCGTCTCCTCCTGGCCGGTGGCGGTAATGTCGATGGTCGGCGGAATCAAGGTCACTGTGCCGAGCGAGGTGGTCTGACCGAGACCGGCACCCACCTGTCCGAGCGGGCCGCGTGGCAGCGCGGCGCCGTACATATAGGCAGCCCGGCGCGCCATGGCGGTACCGGCGTAGACATTTTCGGCCACCGCATGCTCGAGGAGCCCGGCCGGAGCAAGCACCGGACAGCGTCCTGCCGCAACATCTTCCATGGTCGTCACGCCCATCGCGCCACCGAAATGGTCGACATGCGAGTGGGTGTAGATGAGACCGGTCACCGGGCGCTCGCCACGGTGCTCGCGGTACAGCGCCAGCCCGGCGGCCGCGGTTTCCGCGGAGATCAGTGGATCGATGACGACCACACCGGCGCTACCTTCGATCAGCGTCATGTTCGAAAGGTCGAGGCCACGGATCTGATAGATCCCTTCGGTGACTTCGTACAGGCCCTGCCTGATGAC
Organism: Nocardia arseniciresistens; assembly: GCF_046764875.1. Lineage (NCBI taxonomy): Bacteria > Bacillati > Actinomycetota > Actinomycetes > Mycobacteriales > Nocardiaceae > Nocardia > Nocardia arseniciresistens. The sequence goes on along the minus strand of NZ_JBKORD010000008.1, from coordinate 328,369 downwards.
CAGCCCGGACTGCCGCCACAGGCTCGGATTGACCGATGCGGGACACGGCTCACGCAGAAATTCATAGGAATCGTTGTCCCACACCACAGTTCCATCCGAGCTGGTGACCACACCCGGCTCCAGCGCCGCGATGAACCCGCGATCGACATCCGCGATGTCGGCGGCGTCCGCGAGCGGTAGCGCCGCGCCCGCTCGCCGCTGCTCGGCGATGATGAAGTCGCTCGGCTCGGTGGCTGTGCTCATGTTCATCCTCCTGTGTGGTGGCCGAATTACCTGGGCCGGAACGTATTAGGGTTGCGGATCGGTCAAGCCGATAACGGCCGCGACACAGGCGACGGCAACGACGGCCACCACTGTGACGGCGATAACGCGCGGGCCGTGATCGAAGCGGCCTTCGTGCAGACTGCGATTGCGCGAGTAGCAGATGCCCGCCACCACGGCCAAGGTGATGGCGGCACCGATCGGGCCGATCGCTGCCGCCCGCCAGCCATGGATCGCGGCGCGATCGAGGAACAGCGCGGCAACGACCATCGCGGCGATCGCGGTGCGTCGCCACGCCAGCGCGGTTCGTTCCGCGGCAAGACCGGCCCGACTCATCGCAGCAGCACCGCCACACACGCCAGCACCGACACCAGCGCGATGCCCGCCGAAAGAATCGGCACCATGATCGTGACGGGCAGCGGTTCACCGAGGCGCATCGCCGCGCCGACGCGCCGCCAGTGCGTGTAGGCGCCGATCGCAACGATCACCGCGAGCACGATGCAGCTCAGGGCGAGCGCCCGCCGAAAGCCGGACATGCGAAACGGCTGGACCAGAGTGTGCACGGCGACACCGCCCGCGAGCAGACCGAGCGAGGTACGTATCCAGGCCAGAAAGGTGCGCTCGTTGGCGAGGGTGAAGCGGTAGTCGAGTTCCTCGTCGTCGTCGGACTCCTCGGCGGGGCTCGGGAGCGTCACGCCGCGGCTCGGCTGGTCGACATCCCGGATTTGCTACGGACCCACAGCCAGGTCGCGGCCAGCATGACGACCAGCGCGGGTTTGCCGAGGATGAGTGCCACCGTGCCGAGGATCACGACCTTGTCGGCGATATACAGCGGCAGCATCACGACCACGTGCACCGCCCAGAATACGAACCAGGCCAACGTGATTCGCCGATGCAGCTTCAACCGAGCAGCCGGATCGGCGGGCTCGGCCGGTTCGAGCCGGATTCGGCGAGACACCGTGTAGCTCAAGGGCTTTCCGGTGAGCAAGGTCGCACCGAACAGCACCGCCATCACGATGCACAGCGCAACTTCCGGGAGGTAGAAGGCGCGCCCTTCCCCGGTGATCTCGACGAACAACGAGAACACCAGGACGACAAGCACCGACAACGCGACGATGCGCACCGAATCGCCTTGCACCAGGCGGACGGCGGCGAGTACGACGGCGATCAGAATGGCGACGAAGACCCCGAGCTCGGCACCGGCTATGGAATAGCCGATAAGGAACCCGACCGCGGGTGTCGCACCGTCGAGGATGTGCCGCGGACCGCGCATGGCGCGGAACTTGCCCCACATATCGGCGACCGTACCGCGGTGATCCTCCAGTTCAGGGGCCTTCTCCGCGGTTCGATGCCGATGGTCGGGGTTCACGGGCGCCACTCCATCTCTGGTCGGGTTTCGTGCCGTTAGCAAACAATCCGCAACATCAGCGTAGCCGTCACCAGGACGACCGTCCACGAACCTAGCTGTGCGACAGCGAGCCCTCGACGGAGTTCATCGCCTCATACCAGGGCGGCGTCCTGGAACGTCATCGACAGATGGTCGACCACGGAGGTCATCAGCGCGCGCTTGGGCAAACCCAGCGAGCCCAACTCGGCCGCCCACGCATGGTCACCGAGGCTGAGGTCGGCGCCGCCAACGCGGAAACGCACGTCCAACGGTTCCATCTGCCACTGCGTGCAGCGAGTGACGCCGTCGATGTGCGAGTAGGCGTCGAACGACGACGAGGTGTCGCGGCGCGAGGGCAGCGCGACGCCCGACGAGACCGCTAGATCGACGACGAGGTTGCCGTCCTGGTGCAGGACACCACGGCGCGCACCGCCGTCGCGATGCACGGTGAAGTCGGCGAGCTCCTTAGGAAATCCCCAAATGCCGCGACCCGCCGCGAGGGTGAACTCGCCATCAACAGGCAGCCGGTGAATGAAGACACCGGCGCTTCCGGTCAGTAGGGCACGCAGGTCGCCGAACTTGGCGGCGGCGGTACCGCGGTGGTGGCGGACCATGAAGGAAACGCCGAATTCGTTGTATGGGCCGAGGTCTCCGTCGACGTAGTCGACAAAGACCAGCGTGCATACGGCGCGGCCGCCGGGCAGGCGCGCGATGCCCAGGCCCGAGTATTCGATGAGCCGCTGTGCCGCGTCGGCGGGCACCAGGTAGGTCGCCATGAAGGTGCGTGCGAGCCGGATCCGCACCGGCATGTGGATGTCCTTGCCGAGGATGGTGTGCGTGGTCATCGACGTGCCTGCCTACCCGCGGCGGTACGGACCCCCCGAGGTAGGGGGACCAACTGCTGATCACCCGATGGTGCGGCGTCCACAAATCCTCCAAAACTAGAACTCGTGTCAGAATAGCGGCTTCTTCGTAGTCGCAACATGGCTTCAAGCCGCAAGAACACGTTTCAGAATCTACTCACGCGCCTAGGTGCGCCGGGCCCGGCAAACTCATGCGCGTGGGTGCGCCTGGTCGTGCACCTTCTTCAGTCGTTCGATGGAGACGTGCGTGTACAGCTGGGTCGTGGCCATGCTGGCGTGGCCGAGTAGTTCCTGTACTACACGGAGATCGGCGCCACCCTCCAGCAGATGCGTCGCCGCCGAATGGCGGAGTCCGTGCGGACCCATGTCCGGCGCCCCCGGAATCGCCGAAATCACTTCGTGCACAACAGTTCTGGCCTGGCGCTGATCGATGCGTTTGCCGCGACGTCCCAGCAGCAGCGCACGTCCGGACTCCGTGGCGACCAGCGCGGGTCGGCCGTACTGCAGCCAGTTCCCGATGGCCTCGTCGGCAGGCACGCCGAACGGCGCCGAACGTTCCTTGTTTCCCTTGCCGAGCACTCGGACCAGATGCCGCTCCCTATCGACGTCGTCGATGTCGAGCCCGCACAGCTCGCTCACACGAATGCCGGTCGAGTACAACAGCTCCACGATCAAACGGTCGCGCAACGCCATCGGATCACGTTGCAGCGCACCGGATTCGGCCGCGTCCATGGCGGCAACGGCTTGCTGGGTGCCGAGCACAGCAGGCAGCACCCGATGCGCCTTCGGTGACCCGAGCCGCAGTCCGGGATCGATTTCCAAACGACCGGCACCGGTCAGCCACGCGGTGAAGGTCCGAGCCGAGGACGCCCGTCGGGCCATCGTCGTGCGCGCGACACCCGCGCCCGCTTGCTGCGCGAGCCAAGACCGCAGCAATGCCAGATCGAGTTCCCTGACCGCCGAATCCGCCGAACGCGCATACAGATGCGTCAGCAGCGACCGCGCATCGCCCAGGTACGCGCGAACAGTGTGCGCCGACCGGTTCCGACCGAGCCGCAGATGGCGCCCATACTCCCCCAGTAATGCCTCTAGATCCTCCGGCAACTCCATCCACCCACCGTCGCCTGCGTTCGCGCGCTTGGCAAGCCAGCGCGCCGAAGTGCCACACCGATCGCCATTCCAAGTCGAAGCCGTCCCGCGACCGATTCGGCGCCGAGGTCCATCCGTCGCCGACGCCACACACCACAGCGGTCGCGCATCATGCCAAGGGGCCTGGCGTGGGCGGCCGTTCGATTCGGTACCAACCGTTTTCGTCTGTGCCGACCAGCCCGGACAACTCGAGTGCCGGGAGGACGGCTCGGACTATCGCTAGCGGTAGTCCGGATTGTTCGGCGAGGGTTCTCGGCAGGCGAGAGCCGATCTTCGGCAGTACGGCGAAGACCGCAGATTCGTCGCCGGACAGTCCGTCTCCTGGGTCAGGCTTTTGATGGTCCGGGAGCGAAAGGCGTAATGGGCCCGCTTCATCGATGACCTCCTCTGCGCGAGTTACGAGCAAGGCTTCTCCTTCGCGGATCATTCGGTGGCAACCGACCGACGATGCGGAGGTGATCGGTCCAGGGACGGCCATGGCGGGGCGGCCGAGGCGGCGCGCCCACTTGGCGGTATTGCGAGAACCACTGCGCAGCCCCGCTTCCACCACGAGAACCCCGTCGGCCAAGGCCGCGATCAGGCGGTTGCGCGCCAAGAACTGATGCTTGTGCGCGACCGTGCCGGGCGGGTATTCACTCACGACCAGCCCACGATCGGCGATCTCGGCGAGAAGCCGAGCGTGCTGTGCGGGGTAGGGACGGTCCACACCGCAGGCGAGTACCGCGATAGTCCGTCCATCGACCGCCAGCGCCGCCCGATGCGCCATACCGTCGATCCCGAATGCCGCCCCCGAGACGATCGTCCACCCTTGTGCCGCAAGATCACCGACGATCTCCCCCGTGACACGATCGCCGTAACCGCTACTGCATCGTGCACCGACCACCGCGAGCGCCCGCTCACTCGACTCGAGCAGCGACCTCGGTCCCCGCACCCACAACGCCAGCGGCACCGCCCCATCCCGATCACGCCCCGGGTCGAGCTGACTCAACCCCAACATCCGCCAGGCAGGCCACTCCGCATCATCGGGCGTAACCAACCGCCCGCCGATTCGCGCCATCAACTCCAAATCCCTTGCCGCGCTGTCAATCCCGCGTCGCTGCTCGGTCGGCCCCCGCAACGACTCCGGCAGCACACATTCCCGCACAGCATGCGCGGCCTCGACCACCCCCACCGCCTCGATCAATGAAGACAACGCCGCACAAGGCCCTTGGACAACCCGAGACAAATAAGCCCAAGCCGATCTCCGCGCCCCTACGTCACCGCTCCCAGCATTCGCACTCCCTCCGAAGGCACCCGGCAACCCACCCACACCAACGCCCGCCCCCACACCCGGGACCGCACTCGGCACTCCAGCTTCGCCCTCAACGCCGATTTCGCGAACTCGGGGGCAGCTGTCCGCGCCCTGCACAGCAGCCCCGTCACCACCGACCCCCGCCCGCCCGATGACATCCACCACGCTCCGCCTGCCTGCTCCGTCCATCGGATAGCCACCTGCCGAACGCCGCGCCACGCGCACTTCCCCCAGCTCCGACACCCGCGCGCCGGACACCGCACTCCGCTCGTCGGCCTCACTCCCCGCCGAATAGGCAGCCCCGGAGTCGACTTCGACAGCCGTCCCCGCAGCCCCATCGCGGCCCGACGTCAACGACCCGGTGGTCGACGCCACTATGGGTAGCTCCAGCCGCCCTTCACAGCCAGCTGCCGGACACGCTGCCCCCGGAACGGTTTCCGAACCCTGCCCCACAGCCCCATCGCTACCCACAGCCGACGGCACGGTTGGATGCTCTTTGTCTCGGCCATCAGGTGACCCGAGTGGATCGATGGCCGCGCTCACTGGGCGCCTCGTTGGCGGAAGTTCAATGCGGACATGACGTCCTGGGCGCTGGGGAGGTCCGCGCCGCGCAGGTCGCTGATGGTCCAGGCGACTCGGATGGCGCGGTCGGCGCCTCGAGCCGATAGGCGGCCGAGGCGTAGGGCGGCTTCGACGGGAGCCACGGATTCTCGGGGCAGTCGAAAATGTTGGCGGAGTACGTGTCCGGGGACTTCGGCATTGGTGAGCCAGCCGTATTCGTGCCAGCGTTGCAGGGCCAATCGCCTGGCTGCGGCGACTCTGTCGCGGACAGTGGCGCTGCTTTCGGCCGCTTCGGTGCCGAACCCCGCGCCGATGTGGCCGTGCATCTGGACCCAGATGTCGATGCGGTCCATCAGCGGGCCGGAGAGTTTGCCCAGGTATCTGCGGCGGGCCAAGGGTGCGCAGATGCAATCGATGTCCCGGGCGGGTGCGCAGGGGCACGGGTTTGCCGCGAGGATGAGTTGGAAGCGGGCGGGATAGCGGGCTACGCCGTCGCGGCGGGCGATTCGTACCTCGCCTTCCTCCAGCGGGGTTCGCATTGCTTCGAGTACTTTCGTGCCGATCTCGGCACATTCGTCGAGGAACAGGACGCCGCGATGGGCTCGGCTCACCGCGCCGGGCCTGGCGGAGCCCGAGCCGCCGCCGACCATCGCGGCGGCCGAGGTGGAGTGGTGCGGTGCGACGAAGGGCGGCATGGTGATCAGCGGCTGATCGCACGACAGTGCGCCCGCCACCGAGTGGATGGCTGTCACCTCGAGGGCCTCGGTTTCCGACAGTGGTGGCAGCAGGCTCGGCAGGCGTTGCGCCAGCATTGTTTTCCCGATGCCCGGTGGGCCGGTCAAGAGCAGGTGATGGCCGCCTGCCGCGGCCACCTCCAATGCCCATCTGGCCTCTTCCTGGCCGACGACCTCGCTCAGGTCGCCGCCCGAGCGAACAACGTCGGGCAGTGCGCCGTCCGGCTCCGCAAGCACGCCTTCACCGCGTAGCCACGCGACCAGGGTGCGCAGGCTCGCCGCTCCGTACACCGTTATCCCATCCACCAATCCTGCCTCGGCCATGGCGGATTCGGGCACGATCACCGTCTGCCAGCCGGCGTTTCGTGCGGTGATCACCGCGGGCAGGATGCCGCGAACCCGCCGAATGCGGCCGTCGAGCGCGAGTTCACCGAGTAACACGGTCTTGGCGAGCCGATCCGAGGGGATCGCGCCCGACGCATCCAGAACGGCTGTGGCCAAGGCGATGTCGTAGACGCTGCCGATCTTGGGCAGCGTCGCGGGCGACAACGCGAGGATGACTCGGCCATCGGGCCACTTCTCCCCCGAGTTGGCCACCGCGGAACGCACCCGGTCACGGGATTCCTGCAACGCGGTGTCCGGCAACCCGACCAGGTGCACCGAGGGCAAGCCCTGACCGATATCCGCCTCGATCTCGACCAACAGGCCGTCCACCCCGGTCACGGCGACGGAATGCGCTCGCCCGAGCGCCATCAGAAAACCGCCTTCAGATGATCGATGACCGGGCCCTGCTCGCGCGTCATCAGGATCGAGACGACGTCGAACCGAATGGGCCGCCATGGACCGTCCTGTTCGGCAAGCCACATCAGGGCCAACCGTCGGATCCGTTGCCGTTTGGTGAAGGTGACCGCTTCCGCGGGTGTGCCGAATCCCAGACCGGACCGGGTCTTCACCTCCACGAAAGCGGTGATGCGGGTGTCCTGGGCGATCAGATCGAGCTCGCCGTACCTACACCGCCAGTTCCTTCCGACGATTTCCATCCCGGCGGCCCGCAGGAACCGCGCCGCCAATTCTTCCCCGTGCGCACCGAGCGCCTGTTTGTCCGTCACCAGGTCAGCGTGCGCCGAGCCGTGCCGGGCTCGACGACGCCGACCTGCCCGGACAGCGTCCCTGTTGATAGCAGCTCAGCTGTGGACAACCACCGGGTAGGCCAACTGATCGACCCCAGCCTGTCGGTGCACCGTGCTAAGCGCAGATATCGCGCGACACCGCCCTCGCTGGCCGGAAGTAGGGCTTGGCCCCGTGCCGGCGGGTGCGGGCCGCGACCGCGCGCCTATTCCGGCAGGCGCAGGTCCGGCTTCTCCAGCTCTTCGATATTGACGTCCTTGAAGGTGATCACTCGAACGTGCTTCACGAAGCGGGCGGGGCGGTACATGTCCCAGACCCACGCGTCACTCATGCGCACCTCGAAATACACCTCGCCATCGGCGTTCTGCGGGCGCAGCTCTACGGAATTGGCAAGGTAGAAGCGGCGCTCGGTCTCCACCACGTACGAGAACTGACCGACGATGTCTTTGTACTCGCGATATAGCGAGAGCTCCATCTCGGTTTCGTACTTCTCGAGGTCCTCGGCACTCATCGGGTGGGACGTCCTCCTTCTCGCCGCACTGCGTGTGCTGACATCATCGCGCATGGGCAGCGTCGGTAGCCACTCGGCTATCCCCACCCAAGGCCTGGGGATCTTCGGAAGTCATGTCATCGGTGCCTGCCGCGAGCACCGCACCGGCGTCGCCGGCCGTGCTGACGCCGGGGCGGAGGCCCCCGGCCTCCCGCACGTTTCGCCACGATCGCCGGTGCTCGTCACAGGGCCCGAGCCGCTCGAGTGCTGCGGTGTGTTCGGGCGTGTTGTAGCCCTTGTGCGCGGCGAAACCGTAGCCGGGGAAGCGCTCGTCCAGCTCGACCATCATTCGGTCCCTGGTGACCTTCGCCAGGATGCTCGCCGCCGCGATGCAGGCCGCGGCCGCGTCGCCACCGATGACCGGCAGCGACGGCACCGGAATGCCTGGCACCCTGAATCCGTCGGTGAGCACGTATCCGGGCGTCTGCCCGAGGCCTGCGACGGCCCGGCGCATGCCCTCGATATTGGCCACGTGGATGCCGATCGAGTCGATCTCCCAGGCTGGGATGACAACGACCTTCCATGCCAGCGCCAACCGGGTGATCACCGGATAGAGCTCCTCGCGCACCGACTCGGTGAGCTTCTTGGAATCATCGAGGCCCGCCAGCTTGTCGTAGGCCTTGGGGGCGAGCAAGCACGCTGCGACCACCAGGGGTCCCGCACACGGTCCACGGCCCGCCTCGTCGACCCCCGCGACCGGGCCGAGCCCGCTGCGGATCAGCGCCGCCTCCAGCGTGCGTAAGCCGCCCGCCCGGCGCATCACCACACGCGGCGGCCAACTATTGCTCGGCGTCCCGCCGTAAGCCTGTGCCACTCGACCTTGCCCCACCGTTCAATTATCCTGCGCCTGGGTGGATCACCTCGCCGGGGCCGGTCAATTCTGCTGGGGGTCCTGAGCGCGCACCGGGCCGATCCGGCCGGGCGGCCAGATCTTGAACACCGCCTTGCCGCGGATGTTGTCCAAGGGGACCGTTCCTTGCAGTTCGTCCGAGACGTGGGCACGAGAGTCGGCGGAGTGGTTGCGGTTGTCGCCCATCACCCACACATTGCCGTCCGGCACCTTCACCGGGCCGAACACGCGGCCGGAGGGGTAGGTGGCGTTCTGTTGGCCGGACACCCACGCGAAATCGCTCTTGACGTACGGCTCGTCCAATGGCTTGCCGTTTACCAGGATTCGGCCTTGGTCGTCACAGCACTGCACGGTCTGACCGCCCGTGGCGATCACCCGCTTCACCAGATCGTTCTCATCCGGCGGCACGAGCCCGAAGAAGGAGAAGAAGTTCTGCACGCCGCGCACCACGGCATTGTCTGACCGAATCGACTGATACCTGGTGTTCCAGGACGGCGGACCGACGAACACCACAACGTCACCCGGCACCGGATCGCCCCAGTAGTAGCTCAGCTTCTGCACGTAGATGCGGTCGCCGGTGCAACCGGAGCAGCCGTGCAGGGTGGGCTCCATTGATTCGGAAGGAATCACATACGGACGCCCGACGAAACTGACCGTCAACGCCGCGATGACCGCCGCGATCACGATGAGGATCGGCAACTCCTGCCAGAAAGGGCGCTGCTTCTTCTTGGCTCGCCACTTACCGCGAGCGCGATCCGATCCTTCGTCGTCCGACTCGGACACCGCCATCGACCCACTTTCGTCTGCCACGCCGAACAGATTAGCCCGGCACCGCGACGAACCGCGTAGTGCCGGGCTAACCGAGTTTTCGATTCGATTCGCGACTATAAGGGACCGCGAATCCGCCGTGCCGAAGGCGCGGCTAAAGATTCAGCGCTTTTCCTTGATCTTGGCGGCCTTGCCGCGCAGATCGCGCAGGTAGTACAGCTTGGCCCGGCGAACGTCACCGCGGGTCACGACCTCGATGTGGTCGATGTTCGGGGTGTGCACCGGGAAGGTGCGCTCCACGCCGACGCCGAACGACACCTTGCGGACGGTGAAGGTCTCACGGATGCCACCGCCCTGGCGTCGAATGACGACGCCCTTGAAGACCTGGATGCGCTCCTTCGAACCTTCGATGACCTTTACGTGCACGTTGAGGGTGTCACCCGGCCGGAAGTCGGGGACGTCGCTGCGCAGCGACTTCTCGTCTACGAAGTCAAGGGTGTTCATGTCCATCCTTCTGATGTTTGCGCGAACAGAGGACCCTGGCGGCACTGGACGTGCTCGACCGGTTCATGCTCCGAATAAGGGGGTGCGCCGGGTCAACAACCACCCAGGGCAACCCACGCATTGTGCCAGATCAGCGGGTCGCGAAGAAAATCGCCCCCTGTCGGCGGCCGTTCGGCGCCCCGGCGACCGATGTGCCACTCGTCCCGGCGGCATCAGCTCAGCGAGGGGTCTCGTGCTCCGATGACCAGGGGAGGTGCCGGTGGGGGTGGGGGGACGGCGGGGCGGGGATGACCGTTCTTGCCAGTTCGGCCTCGGCGGCTGTGCGGACGTGCTCGACGTCGGGTTTGCCGGCTATCAGGTCCTGGACGAAGATCTTGGCCCTGATCATCGGCCGCCGGTAGCGCCGCTCACGCACGATCGAGCGGTACATCAAGCGCCGCCGGTCGCTGTATCGCCAGCGGGCCCACGGCGCACCCGGCCTGCTCAGTCGCAACGCGCCGACGAAGAGCAGTGGCAGAAAGAACATGCCGAACAGGCCGGTCCAGATCTTGCCCTTGGCGATCACGATGGCCGCGAGGGCCAGGTTCACCGCCGAGAACGCGACGATGAAAATACGCATCTCGACGCTGGGGTCGCGGCGAAAGTCGTTGATATCCAACAACCACAGCGGATGGAAGCCGAGCAGTAGCAACCCGGTCACAGCCAGCGCGACGAACACCGCGTCCACCGAGGTGCGACCCTGTTTCTCCCAGTACACGTCGCGTAGATAGAAGATCAGCGCGAACTCGTCGAGGGTCAGGGCCGCCCCGACTCCGAAGGCGGCCGCGAGCAGGCTCGCGGTCAGGGTGCTGGCGTCCTGGTACATGGTGACCATCCCGATGCCCGACAGCAGCACCAGGATGACCCCGAACACCATGTGATGGATGTGCACCCCACCGGAGCGCACGTTGCCCGGCCACCAACGCACCTGTTTACGGATCAGCCGAACGCTGAGTCTGATCAACAGGAATCCGACGATGAACCCTAGTAAGAAGCACAGCAGCGGAAGCCTGCCCTGCGCGATCACATCGTCTTCGAGCCACCGTCGCATGGCCGCCTACATACCTCCGCTTGTCGTCCTACTGTCCGAAACCTGCCTTGCGCAGAGCGTCGGCCATCGAGCCGGTCGGCGCGGGCGTGTTTCGGCGCTGGTTGCCACCCTGGCTACGGCCTTGTCCCTGCGACTTGCCCTGTCCCTGCGACTTGCCCTGTCCCTGCGACTTGCCTTGTCCTTGCGGCTTACCTTGTCCTTGCGGCTTGCCTTGCCCATTCTGCCGCTGCCCGCCACCGGCGGACCCGCCACGAGCGGGATTACTCGGGCGATCGCCCTGTCCACGCCCGCGACCGTCGCCGCGTTCACCCTTTCCGGTGGTGCCGGGCTCGTCGTCCAGGCGCAACGACAGCCCGATGCGCTGACGTGCGACGTCGACTTCCAGCACCTTCACTTTGACCACGTCGCCCGACTTGACCACCTCGCGCGGATCCTTGACGAAGTTGTGCGACATCGCCGACACGTGCACAAGGCCGTCCTGGTGCACGCCCACATCGACGAACGCGCCGAACGCGGCCACGTTGGTGACCACCCCCTCCAGCACCATGCCCGGCTCCAGATCTCCGACCTTCTCCACACCCGCCGCGAATTCGGCGGTCTTGAATTCGGGGCGTGGGTCGAGGCCCGGCTTCTCGAGCTCGGAGATGATGTCGGTGACAGTCGGCACACCGAATTTCTCGTCGGTGAACTCGGCGGGCCGCAGCGCACGCAACGCTGTTGTATTGCCGATCAGTTCGGTCACGCCGTGGCCGGTCGATTCCAGGATCCGCCGCACCACCGGATACGCCTCGGGGTGCACCGCGGAGGTGTCGAGCGGGTCGGCGCCGCCGCGGATCCGCAGGAAGCCCGCGCACTGCTCGAAGGCCTTGGGTCCGAGCCTCGGCACGTCGAGCAGCGCGGTACGGCTGCGGAACGGGCCGTTCTGATCTCGGTGCGCCACAATGCTTTCCGCGACCGACCCCGCAATACCGGAAACGCGCGAGAGCAGCGGCACCGACGCGGTGTTGACGTCGACACCCACCGCGTTCACCGCGTCCTCGACCACCGCGCCCAGCGAACGGGCCAGCAGGGTCTCGGACACGTCGTGCTGGTACTGGCCGACGCCGATGGACTTCGGGTCGATCTTCACCAACTCCGCGAGCGGATCTTGCAGACGGCGCGCGATCGACACCGCACCGCGCAGTGACACGTCCATGTCGGGCAGTTCCTGCGTCGCGTAGGCCGACGCGGAGTACACCGACGCGCCCGCCTCCGACACCACGATTTTGGTCGGCTTGTTCTCCGGAATGCGCGAAATGAGTTCGACGGCAAGCGCATCCGTCTCGCGGGAGGCGGTGCCGTTGCCGATCGCGATGAGCTCGACACCGAACCGGGCGACCAGCGCGCCGAGCACAGCGAGGGACCTTTCGGTCTGGTCCTGCGGCTTGTGCGGGTAGATGACCTCGGTGGCGACGGCCTTGCCGGTGCCGTCGACGACGGCGACCTTCACGCCGGTGCGGTACCCCGGGTCCAGGCCCATGGTGGTCCTGGTGCCCGCGGGTGCGGCGAGCAGCAGGTCACGCAGATTCGCGGCGAACACGTCGACGGCATCCTTTTCGGCCGCCTGGCGCAACCGCATCCGGGTGTCGATGCCAAGGCTCACTTGCAGTTTGGTTCGCCACGCCCAGCGCACGGTGTCCAGCAGCCAGCTGTCGGCGGCACGGCCACGCTCGGCGATATCGAATTTCAGGGCGATCCTGCCCTCGAAGATGCTGCGCTCACCCGGCTCGAGTTCCTGGGTGTCCGGTTCGAGTTGGAGCGAAAGCACATCCTCCTTCTCCCCGCGCAGCAGCGCGAGAATCCGGTGCGAAGGCAGTTTGGTGAACGGCTCACTGAACTCGAAATAGTCGGCGAACTTGGCGCCCGCCTCCTCCTTGCCCGCACGCACCGAGGAACTGACCTGGCCGCGGTTCCACATCAGCTCGCGCAGTTCCCCGACCAGGTCGGCGTCTTCGGCGAATCGTTCGACCAGGATGGCGCGGGCGCCGTCGAGCTGCTCGGCGTTGTACTGCGCCGGGTCGGTGCTGGGATCGGAGATCAGCGCGTCGGCGACCGGCTCGTGGCCCGCCTCGCGCGCGATCTGGGCCTTGGTGCGCCGCTTGGGCTTGAACGGCAGGTAGATGTCCTCGAGGCGGGCCTTGGTCTCGGCGAGCATGATCTGCTGGTGCAGTGCGGGCTCGAGTTTGTCCTGGCTGCGTATCGACTCGAGGATCGCGGCCCTGCGCTCGTCGAGTTCGCGCAGGTAGTGCAGGCGTTCGTCGAGCTGACGCAGCTGCGCGTCGTCGAGACCTTCGGTCACCTCCTTGCGGTAACGCGCGATGAAGGGCACGGTCGAGCCTGCGTCGATCAGCTCGACGGCCGCGCGCACCTGACTCTCGCGTACCCGCAGCTCGTCGGCGATGCGACGGTTGACGCTGGCTTGGCTCGCGATGTCGGAACTGGGACGGGGCTCTGCACTGGCGGTCTCGGGCGCTGTCGTCACGTCCGCAGACACTACCGTCGTCCTCCGACAACGGGCTGGCACCCGGGTGAACCGCCGTGTACGCGGCGTCGATCAGTACGGCATGGTCTTCGCGAGTTCGCGCATTTCCGCCTCGCGCGCCTTCCCGTGACGGTCATCGGGAACTCGTCGACGACGTGCACGTACCGTGGAACCCGAAGTGCGCCAACAACGCCATGCCACCGAAGAAGGTGCTCGGCGCGACATACCCGAGCACCACTTCGAATCCTGTGCTGAAACCGAGCAGGGTCGCTACTGCAAAATCAGGTCTGGGCTGTAGATACGAGCGATCCCCTGACCGTCTTTGGTGACTTCGGTGAAATTGCGATAGCGATGCCCCGGCTTCGCCAGCGCACTGTCCACGGTCAACGGCGGAGAGGGATACCTACCGTCCATGCAACGAAATGGGCCACTGGTCGCGACCTGTTCGTTCGCGCCGGTCTCATACGCGTTGAAATCCACCACGGTCACAACCATGGTGCAATCAGTTTCGGGCGTGATGGCCCCACCTTTGATCGTGAGACCGCCGAATGCCCTTGGCACCCCGTTCTCGGCGTATATGCATGACTCCACTTCTGCGGAACCATCGTTCGACAAAAATATCCCCGAGCAGCTGTAGGGGCTATCCGGGGCGGCGACAGCAGCCGGTGCGATCAAGAGCAGTGGCGCTGCACTGGCAAAAACGCAAGACAGAACACGTGATAGCGAACCGATGGGCATGTAAGACCTTTCGATATCAGATGCATCAGGTTTCCGACGAATGATCTTGTCACACACTATGTGTGCCACCCGCGGGCCACGCGACCGCAGTAATCGGGGCACTCGCTACGACAACCCGAGCAGAGCGCGCGACAGTTCGCGCATCTCGGACTTGCGAACCTTTCCGGTGATCGTCATCGGAAACTCCTCGACGACGTGCACGTAGCGCGGGATCTTGAAGTGCGCGAGCTTCCCGATGCAGAAGTCGCGGACGGCGTCGGCGTCCAAAGGTTTTGCACCGTCGCACATCCGGATCCACGCCATCAGTTCCTCGCCGTACCTCGGGTCGGGCACGCCGATCACCTGGGCGTCCAGGATGTCGGGATGGGTATAGAGGAACTCCTCGATCTCGCGCGGGTAGACATTCTCGCCGCCACGGATGACCATGTCCTTGATCCTGCCGGTGACCGCCAGATAGCCGTCGTCGTCCATCACGCCGATGTCGCCGGTGTGCATCCAGCGGGCCGCGTCGATGACCTCGGCGGTCTCGGCCGCGTCGGACCAATAGCCGAGCATTACCGAGTAGCCGCGGGTGCACAGTTCGCCGGGTTCGCCACGCGGGACGGTGAGACCCGTTGCGGGGTCGACGATTTTGACCTCGAGGTGCGGGCCGACCCGGCCGACGGTGGCGGTGCGCCGGTCGAGGCCGTCGTCGCGGCGGGTCTGGGTGGACACTGGCGAGGTCTCGGTCATGCCGTAGCAGATGCACACCTCGCGCATGCCCATCCGGTCGATCACCCGCTTCATCACCTCGACCGGACATGGCGAGCCCGCCATGATGCCGGTGCGCAAGCTCGACAGATCCGTTGTGGCGGAATCCAATTCGGTGAGCAGCGCGATGAACATGGTCGGCACACCGTAGAGCGACGTGCAGCGTTCGGACTCGACGGCAGCCAAGGTCGCCACCGGATCGAACGATGGCGCGGGAATCACCACTGCCGCACCGTGGCTCGTGCTGGCGAGGTTACCCATGACCATGCCGAAACAGTGGTAGAACGGGACCGGAACACAGATCCGGTCCTGCTCGGTGTAGCCGCAGAGCTCGCCGACGAAGTAGCCGTTGTTCAGGATATTGTGATGACTGAGCGTGGCCCCCTTCGGGAATCCCGTTGTGCCGGAGGTGTATTGAATGTTTATCGGGTCATCGGTGGACAGTGTCGCCGCGATCCGTGCGAGTCCGTCGACGTCGATTTCACCCTGCGCCAGCGCATCCCATTCCGGTGTGCCGAGCACGAGCACCTGCTCCAGATCCGGGCATTCGGGCCGCACCTGCTCGATCATCGCGACGTAGTTCGACGATTTGAAGGCACGCGCCGCGATCAGCATCCGCACCCCGGCTCGGCGCAGCACATACGCCAGTTCGCTGGTGCGATAGGCCGGGTTGATGTTCACCAGGATCGCGCCGAGCTTCGCCGTCGCGTACTGGGCCATGAACCATTCCGGGCAGTTGGGCGCCCAGATACCGACTCGGTCGCCCTTCTCGATGCCGTGCGCCGCGAGGCCGGTGGCCAGGGTGTCGATCGCGTCGGCCAGTAGTCGATAGGTCCAGCGTCGACCGGATAGGCAGTCCACCAACGCTTCTCGGTCCGGATGAGCGGCGACCGTGCGGTCGAAGTCGGCGCCGATGGTGTCACCGAGCAATGGGGTGTCGGAAATACCGGACGCGTAGCTGGGCTGGGGTATCGGTGCCATCATTTGCTCCCCTGCTGACGCAACACGAACCGCTGCACCTTGCCGCTCGGCGTCTTGGGCAACGCGTCGACGAAATGCACCTTGCGCGGGTACGCGTGCGCGGCGAACTTCTCCTTGACCAGTATCTGTAGCTCGGCGGCAAGCTCCTTGTCACCCTCGGAGCCGTTGCGCAACACCACGAACGCCTCGAGCACCTCCCCGCGCAGCTCGTCGGGCATCCCGACGACCGCCGCCTCGGCGACCTGCTCGTGCAGCACCAGCACGCTCTCCACCTCGAACGGGCCGATGCGATAGCCGGCCATGATGATGACGTCGTCGTCGCGGGAGGAGAAGCGGAAGAACCCGTCGGCGTCCCTCGATCCGGTATCGCCGGTGAGATACCAGCGACCGTCCGGGGTGTAGCGCTGCGCGGTACGTTCGGGGGTGTCGAGGTAGCCGAGGAACCACAGCAACGGGCTGCGCTCGGTGTCGATCGCGACCCGGCCGGTCTGCCCAGGCTCCGCCTCGACGTCGGCATCGTCGGCGAGCACCGCACAGCTCCAGCCGGGCAACTGCCTGCCCATCGAGCCGATCGGCGCCGCGGCGTTCAGCTCGTCGTGCCAGGCGTTGCAGATGACCATGCCGTGCTCGGTCTGTCCGTAGTGGTCGCGCACGGCCACCCCGAGATGCTCGGCGGACCACGCGACTACCTCCGGGGTGAGCGGCTCACCGGCCGAGGACGCCCGCCGAAGCGACACTCCGGCCGGCACCGGGGTGTCGTCGGCCCGCAGCGCCCGATACACGGTCGGGGCGGCTGCGAAGTTGGTGACGCCGAAGCGTGCGAGTACCTGCCAGGTCAGCGCGGGCGAGAACCCCGCGTGCAACATCAGACTGCGAGATCCCGCGGCAAGTGGGCCGAGGATCGCGTAGTAGAGCCCATAGGCCCAGCCCGGATCCGCGGCATTCCAGAACACGTCCTCCGCACGGACGTCCAGCGCGAACTCCTGGTACGCATGGAAGGACGCGAGCGCACGGACCGGAATGGGCACGCCCTTCGGCGTGCCGGTGGTGCCGCTGGTGAACAGCTGCACAAGCAGTCCGTCGCCGCCTACGGTGACCGCCGCCGCCCGTGGATCATCGGCGGAGTGCGCGGCGAGCAGATCGGCGAAGCGCAGCTGCGTTGACGCATCGTCACCGGCAACCACGACCCGCCACGGCGCATCCCCGGGAATGTCCGCACCCGGTGCCAATTTTCCCGCTTGGTCGGCATCGACGATGACGAGCACCGCGCCGCTCGCGGACAACCGGAACGCGATGGCGGGTGGCGCGAAAGCGGTGAACAGCGGGACATGGACCGCGCCGCGACGCCAGATCCCGAGCAGCGCCACCACCAGATCTACCGACTTGGCCATCAGGGTCGCGACCCGATCCCCCGGCCCGACTCCCTGCTCGGCCAGCGCCGCGGCGAACCGCGCCGATCGCTCGCGGAGCTCACCGTAGGTGAGGTCTGTCGAACTGAGGTCGGCATCGACGACGGTGAACGCGACCTCGGCCTCCGAATGCCGGTCGCACAACAACTCGGCAGCGCACGCGCCGGGCCCGTCGTAGCGCTCCAGTAGCTCGCGCACCCGTGCATTCAGGTCCGTGCTCATGTCGCCACTCCTCATTTGTGATTCGCCACACCCCCTTCGAATAGGATGTGGGTCACATCATGTTCGCCACTACCCCCGAAAAGGGGTGAGTCGTTTGACCCACACCACCTCCTTGCTGCGCCCGCGCGACGCTGACGCGCTGCGCGCGGAGATCCGCTGGGTGGCGAACAAGGCCGGGGTGCCGGTGGTATTCGGCGGCGAGGTACACAACGACGCACTGCTGTTGACCGAGTTCGTCGGCACTATGACCAACGGGCTGCGCGGCCTCAGCGTGCTGCGCACCTCCGGACTCGGTGGCCGGGTCATGGATATGCGGCGGCCGGCGTCGGTCGCCGACTACCGCAACGCGTCTTCGATCACCCACCACTACGACGGGCCGGTCTCCGGCGAGCGCATTCGCTCTGTTGTCGCGGTCCCCGTGGTCGTGGACGATCACTCCCGCGCGGTCCTCTATGCCGCCAATCGCGGCGGCTCACCGCTCGGCGACCGCACCGCCGACTTGATGGTGGAGGCCGGGCGTCGGCTTGCTTCGGAAATCACCATTCGGGACGAGGTGGATCGGCGCATCCGCCTGCTCGAACTGGCGACACCGACTCCCGACACCGCGCCCGCGGTCACCGAGGAATTGCGCGACATCCACGCCGAACTTCGTGGCCTGGCGCGCTCGGCCGAGGACGAGCGGCTACGCACCCGCCTGCACGATGTGTGCGAACGACTGACCCGCGTGCTGACCGGCGCTCCCGGGTCTGACGCACCTCGCCTATCTCGCCGTGAACTCGACGTATTGTCCCAGATCGCGCTCGGCTGCACCAACCAGGAAGCCGCACAACGCCTTTCGCTCAGCACCGAAACCGTGAAGAGCTACCTGCGCAACGCGATGAGCAAGCTCGATACCCATTCGCGGCACGAGGCGGTCGTGATCGCCCGCCGCCATGGATTACTGCCCTAGGTCAAGCCGACGCGATCACGAACCTTCGCCCCACCAGGATCGGCGGGCGGCGCTCAACGTTGAAACGGGCACCGACACTACGCGGCAGCAGCGTGAAGTCAGTTCGGCGGCAACAGATCCGGGCGACGCGCTCGGGTTCGTTCGAGTGACTGCTCGTGACGCCATGCGGCAACCTTGGAGTGGTCGCCCGATAGCAGAATCGACGGGACGTCCAGATCACGCCAGGTCACCGGCCGGGTGTAGCTGGGCCCTTCCAGCAGGCCGTCGGAGAACGAATCCTCTTGGTGGGATTGCTGATTGCCGAGGACTCCCGGTAGCAGACGGACGACGGCCTCGGCCATGACGAGGACAGCGGCCTCGCCACCGATCAGGACGTAGTCGCCGATGCTGACCTCTTCGACGCGCACGCGCCGGGCCGCGTCATCGAAGACGCGCTGGTCGATGCCTTCGTAACGGCCGCAAGCGAATACGAGGTGCTTCTCGGTCGCCCAGCGCTGCGCGGTCGCCTGTGTGAAGGGGACTCCGGCGGGGGTCGGCACGACGAGCAGAGCGTCGTCGGGGCAGACCTCGTCCAGGGCCTCGCCCCAGATGGTCGGCTTCATGACCATGCCCGGCCCGCCACCATAGGGCGAATCATCAACGGATTTGTGCACGTCATGCGTCCAGCCGCGCAGATCGTGCACGTCGAGAGAGATCAGGCCCTTGTCGATGGCCTTGCCGAGCAAGGCGGTTCGCAGCGGCTCCAAATACTCCGGAAAGATGGTGATGACATCGAGTTTCATGCCGCCCCCTGTCCCGCACCGGAGTTCGAGCACCCCGGCGGCGGCATAAGCGCTGTGTAAGCGTTTCTCATCCCGCCGTCATTCCGGATCGAGGAGACCTTCGGGCGGATCGATGACGACGAGACCATCGGCCAAAGACACCGTCGGAACGATGGCGTTGACGAACGGGATCAGGATCTCCCGGCCGTCTTCGGCAGCGCGCACCGAAAGCAGTTCTCCCGCAGCGGAATGCAGCACCTCGGTGACTTTGCCGACGACCGTGCCGTCGGTCAGCTGGACGTCCAGCCCCTCCAGCTCGTGGTCGTAGTACTCGTCCGAATTCTCCGACGGCGGTAGGTCTGCGCTGTCGACGAAGAACAGCGTGCCGCGCAGCGCGTCGGCCGCGGTGCGGTCGGCAACCCCGACGATATGCACGAGAAGTCGGCCCGAATGCTCTCGGGCCGACTCCACTTCGAAGTCACGGACTTCCTTGGAACGCGCCAGGCGACCACGCAATGTGATGCCCGGCGCGAAACGTGCCTCGGGTTCGTCGGTGCGGACCTCGACGACGAGTTCGCCGCGCACACCGTGCGACTTGGCGACCCGCCCAACGACGAGTTCCATCTAGGTGTCGGTATCGACCACGTCGACCCGGATGCCCCGGCCGCCGATACCGGCGACGAGGGTGCGCAGCGCGGTCGCGGTACGACCGCCGCGCCCGATCACCTTGCCGAGATCCTCGGGATGGACATGCACCTCGACGGTGCGCCCGCGACGGCCGGTGATCAGCTCGACGCGGACGTCATCGGGATTGGCGACGATGCCGCGAACAAGATGTTCGACAGCATCGGCGACGACTGCGCTCATGACTGCGCCTCGCTAGCGCTCGGCTCCATCATGACCGCCGATGCGGCTGCGTCTATGGTTCGCTCGCTGCGCTCACTCACAGTTACTCAGCAGCCTCAGCGGCGGGCGCCTCAGCGGCGGCCTCGTCCTTCTTCGCGGCCTTCTTCTTCGGGGTGACAGCGGCCGCGGACGGCTCACTGTCGGCGGCGGCGAGCGCGGCGTTGAACAGGTCGAGCTTGGAGGTCTTCGGAGCCTTGACCTTCAGGGTGCCCTCGGTGCCCGGCAAGCCCTTGAACTTCTGCCAGTCGCCGGTGATCTCCAGCAGACGCTGCACGGCCTCGGTCGGCTGCGCGCCGACACCGAGCCAGTACTGCACGCGATCGGAGTTGATCTCGATCAGCGACGGCTCTTCCTTCGGGTGGTACTTGCCGACCGCCTCGATGGCCCGGCCGTCACGACGGGTGCGGGCGTCGGCGATGACCACGCGGTACTGCGGGTTGCGGATCTTGCCGAGACGGGTGAGCTTGATGCGAACAGCCATATGCTGATCTGCCTTTCTTAGTTCGGTCACGGCGCAATTCAGCGACCCGCATGGTCTGCGAGCCCGGTTTTGCGCTTGGGGTGTGTGACCGCCGCGCGGTACGTAACCGGAGACGGGCTGACACTGTCCAGGAAGGACGATGACCCATTCTGCCAGACACCCCCACCTCCCCTGAAATCGCCTCCAGGGCGACCTCGCGGTGAGCGACACCGGAGACCGGGTTTCTATCTTCACCGCAGCTGGATGCCGCTCACGGACGGTAGCGGAGCATGGTGATGCCGGAGCGGAAGGGGCGGGCTTCGAAGCGCGCGCCGCCGCTGGAATTCATCGCTGGGTCAGCTCGGTGCATGTCGCCGTGCCATCGCGTGAGACGCCTCAGCGGTGGCCGGTGACGGGATTCGGGGTCTTCATGACACGGCCGCGTAATACGACCCACTCGGGATCGCCGAGCATGGCGGGGTTGGTGCGCGGGTCCTCGCGGTAGACGACGAAATCCGCGGAGGCACCGTGCTCGATGCCGGGGCGGCCGAGCCATGCGCGGGCATTCCACGAGGCCGCGCCGAGGGCATCGTGCGCGGTGAGCCCGGCACCGGATAGGGCGGTGATTTCGTCCGCGATGCGGCCGTGGCGGATGGAACCGCCCGCGTCGGTGCCCGCGAAGAGGGGGACGCCCGCGTCGTTCGCGTTGGCGACGGTGACGCGGACGCGGCGGTGCAGGTCACGCATGTGGGCGGCGTAGGTAGGGAATTTGGCTGCGCTGTCGGCGATTTCGGGGAAGGTGTCGATATTGACGAGGGTGGGGACGAGCGCGGTGCCGTGTTCGACCATCAGTTCGATGGTGTCGTCGGTGAGGCCGGTGCCGTGTTCGAGGCAGTCGATGCCCGCGTTGATCAGGCCGGGCAGGGCGTCCTCGCCGAAGACGTGCGCCGTGACGCGAGCGCCGTTGGCGTGCGCTGCGTCGATGGCTTCCTTCAGGATGGCGTCGCTCCACAGTGGGCGCAGGTCGCCGACGGAACGGTCGATCCAGTCGCCGACGATCTTCACCCAGCCGTCGCCGAACCGGGCCTGCTCGGCGATGATCTCCGGCAGGTCGCGCTCGTCGTCGAGTTCGATACCGAGTTCGCGGATGTAGCGGCGCGGGCGGGCGATGTGGCGGCCCGCGCGAATGATCCTCGGCAAGTCCTCGCGGTCATCGATGAAACGGGTGTCGATCGGCGACCCGGCATCGCGCAGCAGCAACGCACCGGCATCGCGGTCGGTCTCGGCCTGCGCGATCGCGCCATCACGGTCCTCATTTCCCCCGCCGTACCTGATACCGACGTGACAGTGCGCGTCGACAAGGCCGGGCACAATCCATCCTGAGCCGCACAGCGTTTCGGCGTCGGACACCGGTTCGAACGACACCAGCCCGTCATGCAGCCACAGGTCGCGTACCTCGTCATCGGGGAGGACCACACCTCGTAGATGCACAGCAACCTCCTGGACGGCGTCGGCTGTCTCCAACCTACTGTCCGTCCCTATGACGGTCACGCCGAAATCGACCCGGCACGGTGGATCCGCTCGGTGGTGGCGATCAGGCTCGGAATACAGCGGTGCGCCGCACGCGAAAACGCATGCGGCGCACCGGAACTGGGGGTGACGGCGCTACTTCTTGGGAAACTTGAGCTGGGAGAGGTCGATACCCTCCAGGCCGGGAGGCAGCTGGTCGAGTCCGGCGGGCATACCCGACAGGTCCGGCATACCGGGGGGCAGGCCGGGCATGCCCGGCATTCCGGCGGGCATACCGGGGAAACCGCCGCGCACCTTAGGCGGCGTCGGCCCGCGACCGCCCTTCTTGCCCTTCTTGCCCTTCTTGGCGTTCCCACGCCGCGCGCCGGGCATGCCCATCTGACGACCCATCGCGGCCATCATCTTCCTGGCCTCGAAGAAGCGGTCGACGAGCTGATTGACCTCGGAGACCTGGACGCCGGAGCCGTTGGCGATGCGCAGCCTGCGGGAGGCGTTGATGATCTTCGGGTTGTCCCGCTCGGCCGCGGTCATGCCGCGGATGATCGCTTGGACCCGGTCGAGCTGCTTGTCGTCGATCTGGGCGAGCGCGTCCTTCATCTGCCCCGCGCCCGGCAGCATGCCGAGCAGGTTGCCGATGGGGCCCATCTTGCGGATGGCGAGCATCTGGTCGAGGAAGTCCTCGAGGGTCAGCTCGCCGCTGCCCATCTTGCGGGCGGCGTCTTCGGCCTGCTGCGCGTCGTAGACCTGCTCGGCCTGTTCGATCAGCGTGAGCACATCGCCCATGCCGAGGATGCGGCTTGCCATCCGGTCGGGGTGGAAGACGTCGAAGTCTTCGAGCTTCTCACCGGTGGAGGCGAACATGATCGGCGCGCCGGTCACCTCGCGGACCGACAACGCGGCGCCACCGCGGGCATCGCCGTCGAGCTTGGTGAGCACGACGCCGGTGAAGCCGACCCCATCGCGGAAGGCTTCCGCGGTGTTGACGGCGTCCTGGCCGATCATGGCGTCGAGGACGAACAGGGTCTCATCCGGCTGCACCGCGTCACGAATGCCTGCGGCCTGGGCCATCAGCTCGGCGTCGATGCCGAGGCGGCCCGCGGTGTCGACGATGACGACGTCGTATTGCTTGCCCCGCGCCTCCTCGATACCGGACTCGGCCACCGCGACAGGATCGGCCGCCGAGACACCGAGCGCGTGCTCGCCGCCGCCGATGGAGACGCCGGGGTGCGGCGCGTACACGGGCACTCCGGCACGCTCACCGACCACCTGAAGCTGAGTGACAGCGCCGGGACGTTGGAGGTCGCAGGCCACCAGCAACGGCTGATGGCCTTGGCCCTTCAGCCATTTCGCGAGCTTGCCCGCCAGGGTCGTCTTACCGGCACCCTGTAGACCAGCGAGCATGATCACCGTCGGCGGGTTCTTGGCCAGTGTCAGCCTGCGGGTTTCGCCGCCGAGAATGGTGACGAGTTCATCGTTGACGATTTTGACGACCTGCTGCGCGGGATTGAGCGCCGCGGCGACCTCGGAACCTTTGGCTCGTTCCTTGATCTTCGCGATGAAGTCGCGAACGACGGGCAGCGCGACGTCCGCCTCGAGCAAAGCAAGACGGATCTCACGACAGGTGGCGTCGATGTCGGCCGGTGACAGACGCCCCTTACCGCGAAGATCCTTGAGGGCACCGGTAAGCCGGTCGGACAGGGATTCGAACACCGATCGCGCTCCTGATCTCGAGGGACGTCACTTTGGTATCCCAGGGTAATGGGGCCGCCGACATGTTCGCGCAGGCGGTGTGTCCTTCGAGGTAGCAGGGCTCTGCTATTCGAGCGACGGCTCTTCGTGGGGGCGGCGGTGCGGCTTGGCCGTCTTGCGACGATAGTCGTGGTTCTCGATGGCCACCATATAGACCGCCTCGCGGGCGGTCAGGCCCAGGTCGAGGGCCATACCGTCGAGCGAGGCCCACTCGGCCGCGGTCGGCTCTTCGCGCGCGGTGACCGTGGTGGCAATCGTCATCGCGGTCACGGCCTGCTGGCCGGTGAGGGTCCGGCCGGGTAGCCATGAGACGACCCACCGATCTCCGCCGACACACCGCGCGATATGTGTGGTTTCGTCACTCGTCATCATCGACGCCGTAATGACTTCAATTGCCACCGACCTGCTCCCCTCGTGCTCGCGACAGCCAGACGCTCTGATAGTAGGGCTCGCCACCTCCTCCGCATATGACATCCAGCAAATCTTTCGCAACAGATTGGTTATTCGCCCGACGCAGTCAAGAGGCCGTCCCGGAGCCGGGCGGACCCACCCCCTCCGGCGGCTTCGGCGCCGGCCGGGGAACCACGCCCATAATCGCCTTTCCGATAGCTTCGCGCCGGGCGGGGTCATCGTCGGAGCCGAGATCCAGACAGAAGGAGTCGACAACCGCGGAACCCATGGTGACCACCTTTGCCCAGCGCACCTCGGCCCCGGAGGCGGACAGTGCCGCGGCAAGACGGCTCAGCAGGCCGATCCGGTCCTCGGCGCGCAGCTCGAGGATCACCTGGCCGGGCACCGAAGTACCCGACCAGATCAGCCGCGGTTGCGCCTGCGCGTACAGGCTCGGCCTTACCCCCGCGGCGTCGCGTTCCCGCTTGGCCAGCAGCGCGGGCAGGTCCAGATCGCCGGCGATGGCGCGGATCAGCTCCTGCCGCAACAATCCAGCATCCGGCGGGTTACCGAACTTGGGCGACACCATGAACGTATTGACAGCCGACGCGCCTTCGCCGCCGAGCTCGGCCGAGAGCACCCGCAGCGAGTGCAGGGCGAGCACGCCCGCGGCATCCGAGAGCAGGCCGGGGGCATCCGGCGCGATAACGGTGACGGTGTAGGTGAACTTGCCCTCACCGGGCCGCAGATCGACGTGCACCCCACCGGCCGCGGCCCTGGCGAGCAGCTCCGACGCGATCGGCTCCGGTGTCGGCAACTGTCCACCCGCCATGACAAGACGGCAGCGACGGACCAGTTCGCCGATCAACGAGGCCTTCCAGTCGCCCCACACGCCGGGCCCGGTGGCCAGCGAGTCGGCCTCGGCGAGGGTGTGCAGCAGTTCCAGCAGTTGTACGTCGCCGCCGAGCGCGTCGACGACGAACTGCACCGTGTCGGGATCGGCGAGGTCGCGGCGGGTCGCGGTATCGGGCAACAGCAGGTGGTTGCGCACGATGGCGCTGAGTATCCGCACATCCGACGGCCACAGCCCGAGGCGACGGCCGATATGGGTGGCCAGTTCGGCGCCTACGACACTGTGGTCGCCCGCGCGACCCTTGCCGATATCGTGCAGCAGCGCGCCGAGCAGGAGCATGTCGGGGCGGGCGACCCTGGTGCTGAGCGCGCTCGCGTAGGCGACTGTCTCCATCAGGTGACGATCAACGGTCCAGGTGTGCATGGCATCGCGCGGCGGCAGGTCGCGCACCGCGCCCCATTCGGGAAGTAGCCTGCCCCACAGGCCCGTTCGGTCCAGAGCCTCGATCGCGTCGATGACACCTCGGCCAGTGCCGAGCAGCACGAGCAGATCATTGAGCGCGTCCTTCGGCCACGGCTCGCGCAGCTCCGGCGCGTCGTCCGACAGCCGGTTGAGCGTCGTCGCCGACATCGGTAGCCCCGTCTGCGACGAGGCCGCCGCCACCCGAAGAATGAGCCCGGGATCGCGCTGCGGACGCGCGTCCCGGGCCAGCACCACCTCGCCCGCGTGCTCGACCACCCCCTCATCGAGTGGTCGACGCACCGGCATCCGACGCAACCGGGCAAGGCCGCGCCGTGGCAGTGCGTTCGCGGCGGTCCGCAGTCCGACATCGACGGAGTAGCTCACCGTCCGCGCCGAATCGCTCAGGGTGCGAGCGAGATCGAAGCGATCGCCGATCCGCAGCGCGCCACCGATCTCGTCGGCGTCCTGCGCGCGCAGCTGGTCGCGAGCGCGTCCGGCGACCCTGTGCAGCTCCGTACGAACATCCAGCAAACGACGGTGGGCCAGCTCGAATCCGCCTCCTGGCACATCCGGACCGAGCCCCGGCATGGCATCGGTCAGCTGGGCGATAGCCAGCGCGTCGAGGAGCTGGATGTCACGAAGGCCACCACGGCCGTTCTTCAGATCGGGCTCGGCGCGATGCGCGATCTCACCGCTGCGCTGCCACCTGGCCTCGGCCTGGGTAATCAATTCGTCGAACCGGGTACGGATCCCCGTTCGCCATTCGCGGCGCACCCCGCCGATCAGCAAGTTGCTCAGTTCCCCGTCGCCGACGATGTGTCTTGCCTCGAGCATGCCGAGTACGGCGATCAGGTCCTCGGAGGCCACGCGCAGTGCCTGCGGGACGGTTCGCACACTGTGATCGAGCTTGATGTGGGCGTCCCACAGGGGATACCAGAGTTGATCGGCGACCTCCGCGACCTTGGCCGGGTCGATGTCGTCGTGCAACAGCACCAGATCCAGATCCGAATACGGCAGCATTTCCTTGCGGCCGAGCCCGCCGACGGCGACGACGGCAAGTCCGCTGTCCGCGGTGATTCCGAGTTCGGCGCCTTTGCTCGTCAGCCAGAGTTCGTACAGATCGACCAATGCCATCCGCAGCGATTCGGCGTCGAGCCGGGGATTACGGGGCAGCCCGCCATCGAGCAATTGGGTCCGAGCGCGGACCAGATCTGCCGCGCCATTGGAGACTTTTCTGTCATCGGCGTCCTGACTAGCCACAAACCCACCGCCATTCAATACGTGCGGCCCCGCCCCGACCGGGCAATCCGGTGGGAGCGGGGCCGCCGCTCGATTCGATTTTCCGTTTTACAGAGCGTCGGTACCGCGTTCCCCGGTCCGTACCCGGATGATCGATTCCACCGGGGTGACCCAGACCTTGCCGTCACCGATCTTTCCGGTGCGGGAGGCCTCGACGATCACCTCGACTACCTTGTCGACCGAGGCGTCGTCCACGACGACCTCGACCCGAACCTTCGGAACGAAATCCACGGAGTACTCCGCACCGCGGTAGACCTCGGTGTGGCCCTTCTGGCGGCCGTAACCCTGCACCTCGCTGACGGTCATGCCGAGCACGCCCGCCTGCTCGAGCCCGGTCTTCACGTCTTCGAGAGTGAACGGTTTGACGATTGCGGTGATCAGTTTCATTGTCGTCATGCCTCCTTGACGGCCGTACGTGCCATGCCACCCACAGCAGCGAAATCGTATGCCGTTTCAGCGTGCTCGGACTCGTCCATGCCCGCCGCCTCGGCTTCCTCGCTAGCGCGCAGCCCAATGGTGAACTTCACGATATAGGCAATGATCAGCGATGCGATGAAGGAGAACGCCAACACCGCGCCCGCACCGACCGCCTGCCGCCACAGCTGGTCGACGCCACCGCCGTAGAACAGACCGGTCTTCGCCGCGCCCGCCTCCGGCGCGGCGACAAGGCCGACCATCAGGGTGCCGACGATGCCGCCGACGAGGTGCACACCGACCACATCGAGCGAGTCGTCGAAGCCGAACTTGAACTTCAGGCCCACCGCGAGCGCGCACAGCGCACCGGCGACGAGACCGATGGCAAGCGCACCGAGGACGTTGACCGAGGAGCAGGAGGGCGTGATGGCGACCAGACCCGCCACGACACCCGATGCCGCGCCGAGCGACGTCGGCTTGCCGTCGCGGAACTTCTCCACAAGCAACCAGGCCAGCATCGCGGCGCAGGTGGCGATGGTGGTGGTGATGAAGGTCGAACCTGCCAGGCCACCCGAGGAGACCGCGGAGCCCGCGTTGAAGCCGAACCAGCCGAACCACAGCAGACCGGCGCCGAGCATCACGAACGGCAGGTTGTGCGGACGGAACGGGGTGGTCGGCCAGCCCTTGCGCTTGCCGAGCACGAGGACAAGAGCCAGCGCGGCCGCACCGGCGTTGATATGGACGGCGGTACCACCGGCGAAGTCGACCGCGAGCAGCTTGTTCGCGATCCAGCCGCCTTCGTGAATGATGTTGCCGTCGGCGTCCTTGGCATCGAAGTCGAAGACCCAGTGCGCCACCGGGAAGTAGACGACGGTGACCCAGATGCCGGCGAACAGCAGCCAGGAGCCGAACTTCAAGCGGTCGGCGACCGCGCCCGAGATGAGGGCAACCGTGATGATCGCGAACATCAGCTGGAACGCCACGAACACCGTCATCGGGATAGTGCCGAAGAGCGGAATGTTCGTGGCAGCCGTGGTGACCGCGCCGCTGGCGTCCTTGACCTCGGCAACCGAGTTGCCGCCGATCAGGCCCTTCAGTCCGAAGAACTGCGAGGGATCACCGACTACGCCGAACTTGTCGTCGCCGAAGGCCGCCGAGTATCCGTACAGCGACCACAGGACTCCGACAAGTCCCATCGCGCTGACGCTCATCATGATCATGTTCAGCACGTTCTTGGAACGCACCATGCCGCCGTAGAAAAATGCCAGACCCGGCGTCATCAACAACACGAGTGCTGAGCTCGCCAGCATCCATGCGGTGTCACCGGTGTCCGGTGCACCGGTAAGGGGAAATGCCACCTTAATGTCCTCCTCATCTCGGGCCCAGCCGACTCCGGCAAATGGACCTGAACGAAAGGGTCCTCATTTGGTGTTTCGTCCACGACGCTGTCGTGTTTCGCCGAGGTGAACGCATGACGCAGTTGTGTTGCTAACACGTTTCGTGGTGCAAACCGCACGTTTTGCCCCGGCCGCGAGGTGCGTGTCGGCGGATTCGGACATTCGGTTACCGACGGGTAGGTCGGGTGAATCTTTCGCTCGGTCGAGCTAATTCCGAGCTCAGCCGAGCAACGCGTCCACGAAGGCGCCGGGTTCGAAGGGGGCCAAGTCGTCGGCGCCCTCACCGAGTCCGACCAGCTTCACCGGCACGCCGAGTTCGTGCTGCACCTGGAAGACGATGCCGCCCTTGGCCGTACCGTCCAACTTGGTGAGCACGACACCACTGATGTCGACCACCTCGGCGAAGACCCGTGCCTGCGTCAGACCGTTCTGCCCGACGGTGGAGTCGAGCACAAGCAGCACCTCGTCGACCGACGCCTTCTTCTCCACCACTCGCTTGACCTTGCCGAGCTCGTCCATCAAGCCGGTCTTGGTGTGCAGTCGTCCTGCGGTGTCGATCATCACCACATCGACCCCGCGCTCGATGCCCGCGGTGACCGCGTCGAACGCGACAGCCGCGGGATCGGCGCCCTCCCTGCCGCGCACAGTGTCGGCGCCGACCCGTTCGCCCCAGGTCTGCAACTGGTCGGCGGCGGCGGCGCGAAAGGTGTCGGCGGCACCGAGCAATACCCGGCGGCCGTCGGCGACGAGCACGCGCGCGAGTTTGCCCGTCGTTGTGGTCTTTCCGGTGCCGTTGACCCCGACGACAAGCAGGATCGACGGATGATTCTCGTGCGGCAGCGCGCGGATCGAGCGGTCCAGTTCCGGACGCAGGGCCTCGACGAGCACCTCACGCAGCACAGCTCGGGCATCGTCGGTGGTGCGGACGCTGCGCACGGCCATCTCCTCGCGCAGGCGCGCGACGATCGCCGCGGTGCTCGCGGTGCCGAGATCGGCGAGCACCAGGGTGTCCTCGATCTCTTCCCAGGAGTCGTCGTCGAGGTCGCCGCCACCGAGCAGGCCGAGCAGGCTCTTGCCGACGGCATTCTGCGACCGGGACAGGCGACCACGCAGACGGACCAGGCGGCCTTCGGTGGGGTCGATCTCGTCAAGGGTTGGAGTGGACGCGGCGGCGGCCGCAGCGTCGAGCTCAGCCGTGCTGTCGGCGGGCGCGGTGTCGGCCCGAGTGGCAGTCCCGGTCGCCGCGGTGTCGGTCGCCGCGGTGTCGGTCGCCGCGGTGTCGGTCGCCGCGGTGTCGGTCGCCGCGGTGTCGGTCGCCGCGGTGTCGGTCGCAGCGGTGTCGGTCGCAGCGGTGTCGAGAGATGCGGTGTCGAGAGATGCGGTGTCGAGAGATGCGGTGTCGAGAGATGCGGTGTCGAGAGATGCGGTGTCGGCCGGTTCGACGACAGTCGTGTCCGATTCGCCCGTCGATGTACCGACCTCGGCGGGCGCCGACCCGACACCGGCGGTCTGCTCGGCCTCCAGCACATCGCCCTCGGGCAGCGGGATGTTGGTGATGCCCCGCCTCGGCGCGTCGCGCGGAATCGCCGCGTCGTCACCGACGTGTGGCTGTCCGTCGGTGTCGGTGCGCTCGATCGGGGCCGGTTCGGGGCGTGTCGCGGTGGCCGTGTCGCCCTTGCTGAAGCTGAAGCCTCCCGACGCCGAATAACCCCCGGACCGATCGGTCAGTTCTTTCTCGGGGGCGGGCGGCGTCAACGTGATGCGACGGCGTTTGTACAGGACGAATCCGGCGACAAACACCACCAGCAGCAGGGCGGCAACCGCGGCGATCAGGATCCAGGCTTCGGAACTCACGCGGCCCATCCTTGCAGAACCACCGAGACCGCATTACCACGCCGCCACCGCGCCGACACACAACCCCCGAGATTTCTTGTCCTGCGGAACTTCTCGCGAACTGACAATAGGATCGTCGACGTGACTGATCGAAACGTGCTTGGGGGGCCGCTGGAAGAGTGCGGCGCCGATCCTCTCACCGGCTTTTACCGGGATGGCTGCTGCAGTACCGGGCCGGAGGATCTTGGTAGCCACACGGTGTGCACTGTCGTCACGGCCGAGTTCCTCGAACACCAGGCATCCATCGGCAACGATCTGAGTACGCCGCGCCCGGAAAACAACTTCCCGGGCCTGCAACCAGGAGACCGATGGTGTGTGGTGGCCGTGCGCTGGCTGCACGCTCATGAGGACGGTGTCGCCGCACCCATCGTGCTTGCGGCCACCCACGAGAACGCTCTGGAAGTGATCTCCATGGACATCCTGCGCAAATACGCCGTCGACGTGCCCGACGATGTCAGCGACCTGCTCTGAGCCCGGCCCGATAGCGCGAAGACCCGAGTAAGGCGACTCGGGTCGGCTACCGCGGTGCCACCTCGTCACCCCGACACCCGTCAGCTCACGGCGGGCGCGCTCACAGACGCACGGGTACTACGTTGGCGATGTGCCTTCTGGCGACACGCCGGGGAGCAGTAGCGGGCCGGACGGCCGGTGCCGGTGTGTCGCACCGATCCGCCACAGATCGGGCAGTGCGAATCGTCGGCGATTTCGTTACGTGACGTAGTTCCGTTACGGC
This sequence comes from Nocardia arseniciresistens, assembly GCF_046764875.1. Classification (NCBI taxonomy): domain Bacteria; kingdom Bacillati; phylum Actinomycetota; class Actinomycetes; order Mycobacteriales; family Nocardiaceae; genus Nocardia; species Nocardia arseniciresistens. Next base: position 296,816 of record NZ_JBKORD010000008.1, on the reverse strand, counting down.
TTCCCGCCTCGATACCGAGTTTCGTTACGGTGGTCTGCCCCGGGTTCGAACGCATCGCGTCGAGCACGATCGTCACGGCGCGTACCAGGCTCTCGCCGGGGCGCTGATGGCGTTGGATCGCAACGCATCCGGTGAAGATGTCGAGGACATCGGCGAGGGTGATGTCGGCGCGGACCGCGCCTTGGCGCTGCGCGGCGTCCAACAGCGCACCGAGCGACTGGTGAAACCGCACTCCCGCGCTGCGCAACAAGGCTTTCGGCCAGCCGTCGTCGGACTGGACCACGTCGCACAATGCTTGGCTGCCCGGGGCAGAGGAGACCACGTCGGTGCAGACCGCGAAAAAGGCGGCACCGGGGTCCCGCGCGTCGAGGTGATCGGCCGCCAGCTTGGCGAGCCGGTCGACGCGCTGCTGCATGACCGCTTCCAGCAGATCGGTTTTGGTGGGGAAATGCCGGTACACGGTGCCGGCGCCGACACCGGCCTTGCGCGCGACCTCGGCAAGGGATACCGAGGTGCCCTGCTCGGCGAAGGCCCGTTGCGCGGCGGCGAGCACCAGTGCGCGATTGCGGCGGGCGTCGGACCGCGCCGCATTGCCGAGCGGCGGTGTTGGAGCAGACATTCGTTACGGCCTTCCATTCCTGACCTGGCCAAGCGGGTCGACACACCCGTATGGTCCGAATACGGGTCGCCCGACCCGATTCTATCGAGCACAGTTCGATCGAGCAGAGAAGGCACGAATGTCCCCTCAGCAGTACCCCATCCTCGTCACCGGCGGCACCGGTAAGCAGGGCGGCGCCACCGCGCGCCGACTGCTGGCCGACGGTATCCCGGTGCGCACGCTGGTGCGCGATCCCGAAGCGTCCGCGGCGCGCTCCCTGGCGCTCGCCGGTGCCGAACTGGTGGTCGCCGACTTCGACACTCCGAGCACGTTGGATGCGGCCGTGGCGGGCACCCGCGGCATATTCCTGGTTCCCCCTGCCGCTTTCGGCCCGAACGGCTGGGATGTCGATCTGGAGGCAGCCCGTGGCATCGCGGTGGTCGACGCCGCGAAGCGCGCGAATGTCGAACAGATCGTTTTCACCAGCATCGCCTCGATGAGCGACGACTCGTCCTGGGGCGCGGGCGGAAAGCAACGCATCGAAGACGCGATCGCGGCCAGCGGTCTGCGCTACACCGTGTTGCGGCCCGTCCGGTTCATGGAGAACTACCTGATGCGCACCTCGCCGGTGGACGGGATCATCGACGGCGTGCACAAGCACCTGTTCCCCGCCGATCAGCCGCTACAGGTGGTGGCGCTCGACGATATCGCCGCCTTCGCCGCACTCGCCTTCGCCGACGCGGACCGATTCCACGGCCACACCATCGAACTGGCCAGCGACGCGGTCCCGCCGTCGAAGGCGGTCGCGCTGATCAGCGAAACCACCGGACATCAGATCAGCTATCGCGAGCTCACCGAGCCCGACGCGGACGCCTTGGGCCAACAGATCGGCGACACGTGGCGGCTGCTGCGCGAGACCGGCGGCTGGCGCGCCGACATCGCGAAGCTGCGACACATCTACCCCGCACTCACGACCTTCGAATCCTGGCTCGCCGCTACCGGAGCGACGCAGATCAAGGCCCTACTCGACAGCGACCAGGTCAGCTCGGCGCGCTGACACGACGCGTCCACATTACCGGCAGCCGACAGCTCAGCCGATGTCGTTGAGGCAGTAGCCCTCCGGTCCGACGTTCAGCTCGAAGATCGTGGTCTGAGTGACACCGGAGGAATTCGTCACCGGCACCGATACCTCGACGTCGGCGATACCCGTCGATTTCGAGGTCAGTTGGTTGTCGTCGAATGCGGAAGTGCCCGCGAGCCGGCCCGGGTTGGCTGCCAGCACCGAACCCGGGCAGGTGAGCGGGTACTTGCCCTCGGTATCGTCCGGATTTACCGGCTTCCCGACCGATCGCCACAGGTAGCGCCGGACGGTGTAGCGGGCGTCGCCTTCGTTGAGGGAGGCATCGGATCCGGTCGGTGACACCCTCGGACACGCGTAGCCGGAGGCGATCTCGCTGCGCTTCACGCTGACCGTCTCGGCCGGTCCCTTCCAGATAATCGCGAACTGACCATCGACGCCGGGTTGCGCGATCGCGGCGAGAATGCCGTCCCTGTCGGCGTACATACCCCTGACGTTCTTCGGGTCGATGGTCCAGCACTTGCGTACCAGTTGGTCGATATCATCGGCGACCAGATCGCTAGCCCACGGTCGCAGTGCCGTCGCGGCGTTCGCGTTGCCGGGCACCTCGCCGATCGGCACGGTCGCCCCCGGGGCCGCAGTGGCAGCACTCGTCGTCGAACTCGGTTGTGGCAGTGCGGATATCACCGTTCCCTGCTGATGCGAGTCCGTCGCCGAGTGGCCCGAATGCTGGTCGTCGGCGCTACAGCTGGTCAACAAGGCGCACGTGACGATGGCGACAACGCCACCTATTTCCCGCCCTCGGCTCTTGATCATGAGCATGACGATAACCACAAATCATCCGAGACAGCCGCTTTCGGCCTGGACAGCGAAGCGGCAACCGCTGGTCCGTGCGGTACCAGGTTCTCCCGGATCAACCCGCGGGTGCCAGGTTCTCCCTGGTCAACCGCTGACTGATCACCTGGGTGATGCCATCACCGCGCATGCTGACGCCATAGAGAGCGTCCGCGATTTCCATGGTCGGCTTCTGGTGGGTGATGACGATCAGCTGACTCTTCTCGCGCAGTTGCTCGAACAGCCCGATCAGGCGGCGCAGGTTGGTGTCGTCCAGGGCCGCTTCGACCTCGTCCATCACGTAGAAGGGTGAGGGGCGGGCTCGGAAGATGGCCACCAGCAAGGCGACCGCGGTCAGCGACTTCTCGCCGCCGGACAGCAGCGAGAGGCGCTTGACCTTCTTGCCCGGTGGGCGGGCCTCCACCTCGATGCCGGTGGTGAGCATGTCCGAGGGGTCGGTGAGCAGCAACCTACCCTCGCCGCCGGGGAACAGTTTCGCGAACACGCCGACGAACTCCCGCTCGACGTCTTCCCACGCCTCGGTGAAGACCTGGAGGATCCGGGCATCCACCTCGGAGACCACATCCAGGAGGTCCTTGCGCGCGTTCTTGACGTCTTCGAGCTGCGTGGCCAGGAAGTTGTAGCGCTCCTCGAGCGCCGCGAACTCTTCCAGCGCAAGGGGATTCACCTTGCCGAGGGTGGTGAGGTCCTTCTCGGCCCGTTTGGCGCGACGCTCCTGGGTCTGACGGTCGTACGGCATGGGCGAGGGCGCGATGACCTGATCGCCGCGCTCCTTGGCCTGCTCGTACTCCAGCCATTCCAAATCCGAAGGCGGCGTCGGGGTGTCGGGACCGTACTCGGCGATCAGGTCGTTGAGGGCGATACCGAACTGTTCGGAGATCGTCGCCTCGATCTGTTCGATGCGCAAGGCCGCCTGGGCTTTTGCCACTTCGTCGCGATGCACGGCGTCGGTGAGCTGGGCCAATTGGGTGGCGAGGGCACGGGAGCGTTCCTTGACCTGATCGACCTGCGCGGCGGACTCGGTGCGGCGGCGCACCAGATCGTCACGGCGGGTAGCGGCCTCGGCGACCACGATCTCCAGCTCGGCGGCGATGCGGGCACCGGATTCGGCGACGGCGGCCGCCAACTCGGCGGCCTTGCGCCGTGCGGCGTGCGCGCGTTCGGCCCGTTCGCGCGCCTCGCGTTCGGCATGGGCCGCCCTGCGCAGCGAATCCGCTTTGCCGCGAACCGATTCCGCACGTTCCTCGGCGGTGCGGACGGCAAGCCTTGCCTCGACCTCCATCGAGCGCGCCTCGGCAAGCGCACCCGCGGCCTCCTCGCGGTCGCGGCCCGCGGATTCGGTACCCGCCATGCCGATGCCGTCGTCGTCGATGTCGGCGTGCTCGAGCTCGGCATTGCGCAGCCTGGTCTCGAGGTCGACGAGCGAGGTCAGCGACTCCTCGCGGCTCGCCTCGGTATCGGCGCGCTGACCGGTCAGCTTTTCGACGTCGGTCAGCGCGGTGCGCGCGACCTGGCCGAGCCTGCCGAGCCGGTCGTAGATCGCCACCAGTGCCTGGTCGGATTCGTGTAATGCGAGCAGCGACTGGTCGACGGCGTCCTTGCGATCGGCTTGTTCGGCAAGTGCGCCGGAGAGCGCGGCCTCCAGTTCCTCCGCGCGACGCTGCGAGGCGACGAGGTCGGACTTGGCGGTGTCGATGTCGGCCTGGATCTCCAGCTGGCTCGGTGCACGATCGGATCCGCCGAGCACCCAACCGGTTCCGGTGAGGTCACCGTCGCGGGTGACCACCCGCAGCTCCGGCCGCGCCGCGACCAGCTCGACAGCGGCGTCCAGATTTTCGACCACCGCGACACCCGCGGTCAACGCGGCGATGGCACCGCGCACGGTATCCGGGCCGTCCACGACATCCGCCAGCCAGCGCGCGCCGCCGGGCAGCGTGGCGAACTGCGCGGGCGCGCCGTTGGTCGCGCCGAATACCAGCGCGACGCGACCACCGTCGGCGTCTTTGAGTGCACGCACCGCGGCGTGCGCGCTGGCACCGGTATCGGCCGCGACCGCATCGGCAAGCGGGCCGAGCGTGGCGGCGACCGCGGCCTCGAATCCACCGTGCACCCTGATCAGCCCGGACAGCGGACCGAGCAGCCCTTCGGCGCGATGCTCGACCAGCCAGGCGGCGCCGTCGCGGCGGGCAAGCCCCATGCCGAGCGCTTCGATGCGTGCGCTCAGCGAGGCAACCCGCTTGCCCGCGTCGCGATCCTGTTCGCGCAGCTCGGTGACGCGCTGATCGGCCAGTGTCAACGCCTGCACAGCGTGCTCGTGCTGCGCGTCGAGACCTGCCTCGCCCGAGTCGAGTTCGCTGAGCTCGCTCTGCACTGTGTCGTATTCGGACTGCGCGGCATCACCGCGATACCTGGCTTCGGTGATCGCGACCGAGAGCCTGGCGATCTCCGCGTCCACCGACTGTGTCCTGGTGCGCAGGTTGTCGACCTGACCCGACAGCCGGGCCAGCCCCTCACGGCGATCGGCGATGGCCCTGACCGCGGCCAGATGCGCCTGCTCGGCGGCCTTGGCTGCCTGTTCGCGCTCGCCGAGCTGGTCACGCGCGGCCTCCAGCGTCTCGGTCGCGATCTCGACCGATTCCCGCAGTTCGGCCTCTTCGGCCTCCACCCGCTGCGCCTCGGCCTCGAGCTGATCGGGATCGCGGCCGGTGCCGACCGGAGTCTCGGTGTCCAGGTGGCGGGCCCGATCGCTGGCGATGCGGATGGTGGCGTTGACCCGCTCGGCGAGTGCGGAGAGCTGGAACCAGATCTGTCCTGCGGCCTCCGCACTGGGGGTGAGCCGGGAGAGCTGGAATTCCTGCTGCGCCAACGCGGCATTGGCGGCGTCGAGCTCGGTCTGCACCGTGATGTGCTGCTCGCGCGCGTACGCCTCCTTGCTCTGCTGGCTTTCCAGTTCACCGCGCCGGGTGACCAGGTCGTCGGCGGCAAGGCGCAGTCGCGCGTCACGTAGGTCGGCCTGCACGGTCTGTGCGCGGCGCGCCACCTCGGCTTGTCTGCCGAGTGGCTTGAGCTGGCGGCGCAATTCGGTGGTGAGGTCGGTGAGCCTGGCGAGGTTGGCCTGCATCGCCTCCAGCTTGCGGACCGCCTTCTCCTTGCGCTTGCGGTGCTTGAGGACGCCGGCGGCCTCTTCGATGAAGGCGCGACGGTCCTCCGGCCGCGATTCCAGGATGGCCGCGAGTTGGCCCTGTCCGACGATGACGTGCATTTCCCGCCCGATGCCGGAGTCACTGAGCAGTTCCTGCACGTCCATCAATCGGCAGGAGCTGCCGTTGATCTCGTATTCGCCCGCACCGTCGCGGAACATGCGCCTGGTGATGGATACCTCGGCGTAGTCGATGGGCAGCGCACCGTCGGAGTTGTCGATAGTAAGCGTGACCTCGGCGCGGCCGAGCGGCGCGCGACCGGTGGTGCCCGCGAAGATGACGTCCTGCATCTTGCCGCCGCGCAGCGCCTTCGCACCCTGCTCCCCCATCACCCAGGAGAGCGCGTCGACGACGTTGGACTTGCCGGAACCGTTGGGGCCGACCACACAGGTGATACCCGGCTCGAAGCGCAGCGTCGTCGCGGACGCGAAGGACTTGAAGCCCTTCAACGTCAGGCTCTTCAGATGCAAGTTCGACGACCTTTCCGTGCGGTGGCGGGAACGGAGCGACCAGTCATGGTATCCGTCGCTGACCGGCTACCACGTAAGCGGGCGGGCACGACGCGGACGCGGAGGAATCCGGTGTTCCCGCATCACCCGCCACGACGCCCGGTCGACGCATACGATCCACTCTGATCGCCCGCCGGAAAGTTTGTTCAGGAGCACAGAGGATGCCAGCCGCATCGGCCGCAACCATCGTTGCGCTGCGGCTTGCCCGGATCGCCGCGCTGGTGGTCGGGAGTCTGCTGTTCCTCTACGTGTGCGAGTTCAGCGATAACTCCGGATCGACGGGTTGGTGGGTCGAAATCGGGATCGCGGCCGGATTCGGGATCGCGGGCCTGATTGCCGGATGGTTCCAGATCACACTGGCGCACCGCATCGGAGAGCACGAATTCTTGATCACTTCCGACGGACGGACCGTCAGCGCCCGAATCGTCACCACCGGAAACCTGGTCTTCCACGGACGCGATCTCGGCGATCCCCATCCCGAATACGAATGGACCTGGACCTTCCGGCCCACCTCGTTCTCCGCCATACGGGCCGCCCTCGGCGGTGGCGACGGCGATCTCATCGCCCTACTCGAAGACGCTGTCCCCGACCTCGACCAGCACTATCGCCACGACCCGGGAGCCTGGCTACGCCACCACGACATCCCGGCCCGCTACCGCGAAAAGGGCGTCGACCCGACCCACCCCACCCGCAAACTACCGGTGATCAAACCCGTCCCGCCCCAACCCATCTCGTCGCGGCGCAACCAATCGTCACCGCCACACCGCGACAAGTCATCGACATCGCGCCGCAGGCAGGCACGTCCATCGCACCGCGACCAACCGCCACCGGCGCACGACGACCAACCACCACCGCACCACAGTCGGACAGCGCCGCCGCGCCGCGAGCAGCCGCGACGGCCGAGCAGCGAGCAACCTCCGTCGCACCTCGATCAGCCACCGCCCCGCCGCAAGCAAGCCCCGCCGGTGCCCCGCGAGCAGCCGATGTCCCGCCGCGATGAGGCACCGCCGTCACAATCACGGCAGGGATCACGAAGGAATTTGCCGCCTGGCACAGAAGAATCCGGCGCGGCACTACCCAGGGGCACGTCGGACCGATCCCGTGGGCGTCATCGGTGAAATGAAGACGGTAATGCCAGGGCCGTTGGTCCTGCGGTGACCATCCGCGGCGTATTTCGAGGTCAGTTGTCGTAGGACGCGACGCCGACCGGGCCGACCCCGACACACATGTCGAGTCCTGTTGTGTGAGAAGCGATTCGAATCGCCGATCCGCTGCCGACCGCCCGGACGTACACGGTATTCAGCCCCTTCCGAACGGACGCGGTCACGGCGGCACCGTGTTCGAAGGCGACAAAGATCCGACCGTCCCGGCTCGCGAGATAGTTGAGCCGTACGGTCCACTCGTGCTCGAGCATCGGGCCGTCGAGCCGCAACTCGACCGGCTCGCCACCGTGGATTCGGTAGCCACAGTCGGGCTCTGGACCCTGACGAATGCTTCGGTTCCACCAGACGGCCGCTTCGACGATCTCGCCGGTGTCGGTGATCATCCGCAGGTGTGGCGTCGAATCGGCGAAGGTGCCCGGCGGCGCGACGGGGGTGAGTGTCCGGCTGGTCAGATTCTGCGGATATGCCAGCGGATTCAGCACGTTCCACGGCACCTCCTGGTCGAGTAGTGGCACGCCATCCCACTGCTCCAGCGCCGACTTCACGTTCGCGACATAGGTTCTGGTCGGGCCGACCCGCCACGATCGCACGAAGGTGCCGGTTGTCCACAGGCTGCTCACCAGAAAAACCGCAGTCAGTGCGACTACGACCCGAGGACCAGGAAGCAGCGGATAAGTCCTGCCACGCGGCGGCCGCGGACCGGCTCGCACCAACAGGGCGCCCACCGCGGACAGCACCACCGCCACGTCGGCGAAGTACCGCAGGGACTGCATCAGTTCCGCTGCGGTATTCGGTCCGCTTCGGGCCAGTGCCACCGGTAGTTGGGCCAGCAGAATGTAGGCCGCCGCCATCAGCCAGACCGGCCATACCCGCAACCGCGCACGTATCGACAGGGCCACCAGAGCGCCGAGTGCGATCCAGGCCGACACCACCGCCCAGCCCGGCGAATCCGCCCACGGTGTCGAGGGCAACCACCGCTCCCAGACCCATGGCCCGCCAAGCAGCGCGGGCACGATGCCGAATGATGTTGTGCTCGGCAGCAAGCCCAGGAGTTCGCCCGGGCTGCTGTGCATGCCGGAAAAGTCGACCACCGTGAGATATCCGGCCAACCAGCAGGCGATCACCACACCTGATCCCGTCCACAGTGCCGCACCACGTCGTGCGACCACGCGAATCGCGCCCGAGTCACCGTCGACGTATCGAGCCAGTGCGGTCACGGCGAACGCGACGAACGGGACAATCACCGACTTCTCGAAGAAGAGCAGTGCCACTGCCAGCACCACGATCCCGGATATGGCATACCGACGCCGACCGCCGCGAACCAGCAGTACCGCGTCACCGATCACCCACGCGAGCGCGAATTGCAGCGGCAGCGCATTGAGGGCGGCCGCCCACCACGCGAACGCGGGAAGCGTCAACGGGGAGAACAGATAGCAGACCAAGGGGACCAGGATGGCCCACCGCGCACCCACCAGCACGATCAGCATGCGCAGTACGGCCAGCGATGCCCCGACCTGTAGCACCAGCAGCGAGACCACCGGTCCGGCCCAGGCCAGCGGCGCCACCGCGGTTACCAACCACGCGGTGGCGAATGCGAGTGGCATGAAATGACCGTCATGGTTGTACAGCAGCAGATCCGTCGACCAGAGCGGGTATTCGGCTGCCCGGCCGACCAGGATGAGATCGTCCCAGTAGAAGAACCCGCTGTCGGCTACCCACCAGCGGATCGCCAACTGCAGCACGATGAGGCATCCGGCCGCGACAACAACCTGTCGCGCTTTCCAGATCTTGGGCTGAATCCGCGATACCGGTCGCGCCACGTCAGGAGACCTCGGTAGGGCAGCCTCGGCGGTGTCCATGGCCCACCACCGTAGCTGGCCGCACCCATGCCGCCATCGGCGGCGCGGGGTTCGATCAGCGAGTTGCGTTGTCTCAGTTCACTCGGTGACCGAAGCGACCGGACTCGAACCCGGCCAGCATCCGGAACGCGAGGACCGCGCCCCACGGGCCGATCACCCAGATGGGCCAGGGGTAGGTGAATTCACCGACGCTGAGCGAGATCGCGCCCCAGATGGCCAAGACCAGGACGCTGACACCGAGCCATGAGGTGCCCTCGATCTGCTGCCAGATCGGGAATCGGGCGGGGGCTTTGTCTCGCGCTTGCGCCTCTTTCGACAGTTTCGGCAGGTCCGAGAGCACCAGCTGCAGGTCGTCGCGGGTGGCGGTGCCATAGACGCGGGCGACCCGCTGGTCGTATTCGACGACGTCGATCCGCCCGTCGGCCATATGCCTGCTGAGCAGCTTCACTACCTTGTCGCGCTCCGCGTCGGAAGCCCGAGTTCCGGGTGAGATTTCCATTTCCAGGTCCTAACGACGAGTTCTACGCTCCATAGTGGAAGGTTGATTCAGGATGCACCCTCCAATGTGGAATGTCAAGACGACACCGCGCGGGGCCGCCATCGAGACAGACAGTCGCCACGCACGAGCCGGTCCGACTGTTGCGTAAGTGGCCCAGGTCACGTTAGGCTTTCCGGCACCTAAGTGAATATTGATTAGCCAGCCTACGGGGCACGGTCGGGTCGCAGCCCGCGCAATCGGCAAGTAAGGAAACGATGTATCTCACCCAGTCGCTGCATCGCGCGATGCAGCAGCGCCCGGATTCGATCGCCACCATCTTCGGCGATCGGGTTCGCACGGTGACCGAATCCCACGACCGCGTAGCCCGGTTCGCGGGTGCGCTGCGCGATCTCGGTGTGCGGCGCGGTGATCGGGTCGCCATCCTGGCTTTGAACTCCGATCGCTACCACGAATACTTCTTCGCGGTGCCGTGGCTCGGCGCGGTGATCAACCCCGTCAATGTCCGCTGGAGCCCGGCGGAAGTCGTGTATTCCCTGCGGGATTCGGACACCAGGGTGCTACTGGTCGACGACGCGTTCGCGCAGGCCATCGCTCCGATCCTCGCGGAATTCCCCGAACTGCGCACGGTGATCTTCATCGGCGACGGTGCTCGTCCCTCGGGCACCCTCGACTACGAAACGCTGCTCGCCCAAAGCGATCCCGTCGAGGATCTTCGCGTCGGCGGCGACGAATTGCTCGGCATCTTCTACACCGGTGGGACGACCGGCTTCCCCAAGGGCGTGATGCTCAGTCACGCCAACGTCGTCACCTCGGCTCTCGGCTCGCTCGCCACCAACCACGTGATCTCTATCGGCGGCAGACTGCTGCACGCCGCCCCCATGTTCCACCTCGCGGACTTCGCGCTATGGGGCTGCGGCAACCTGGCTGGCTCGACCCATGTGATCGTCCCGATGTTCACCCCCGCCGGTGTGCTGCGGGCGATCGCGGAGCACCAGGTCACCGACGGGCTGCTGGTGCCGACGATGATCCAGATGCTCGTCGACGATCCGGGGGCCGCCGATGCCGACCTCAGCAGCGTCGAGCACCTCGTCTACGGCGCTTCCCCGATCTCCGAATCGGTACTCACCAAGGCACGCAAGACCTTTCCGGCCGCCGGGTTCACCCAGGCCTACGGCATGACCGAGTTGTCGCCGATCGCGACACTGCTTTCGCCCGCCGACCACGACGATCCGGTACTCGGCAAGACCACCGGTCGGGCCGCACCACATGTGGAGGTCCGCATCGTGGACGCCGAAGGCAACGAGGTTCCGCGCGGCACCGTCGGCGAGGTCATTGTCAAGGGCGCCAACGTGATGCTCGGCTACTGGAACAAGCCGGAAGCCACCGCCGAGGCCGTCCGCGACGGCTGGATGCACACCGGAGACGGCGGCCGCATGGACGAGAACGGCTACATCCGCATCGTCGACCGGCTCAAGGACATGATCATCACCGGCGGCGAGAACGTCTACAGCATCGAGGTCGAGAACGCGCTGGCCAAGCATCCCGCCGTCGCGACCTGCGCGGTCATCGGCATCCCCGACGACCGGTGGGGCGAGCGCGTCCACGCCGTCATTGTCCTGCTACCCGACCAGCAGGCAACCGCCGACGAACTCACCACCCATTGCAAAGAACTCATCGCCAACTACAAAATCCCACGCAGCATCGAATTCACCGACGCCCTCCCCATGTCCGGCGCGGGCAAAATCCTCAAACGCGACCTTCGCCAGCGCCACTGGAACACCACCGGCAGCCAAGTCTCATAAGACCTTCCGACGAGTGGCACCTGGCCGTGGTGTGCCACTCGTCGCGGCGCTAGAGGATGGCGAAGGCGACGACCAGCCCGAGCGCGAAGTGGGCGGCGGCTACCACGAGGACTTCTGTTGTGTAGGTGTCGGAGTGGAGGGCTGCGCCGATGTCGATGCCGAGGGCGCGTTCGAGTACTCGGACCGAAATCACCTGAGCGATGATGCCGACGAGGCCGTAGATCAGAGCCGCGATGAGGCCCTCGGACAGCTTGCCCGCCGAGGCATAGGTGGCGAGGACCACGATGAGGGCCATGCTGACAATGCCCGCCGCGGTGACGATGATGGCATTGGGCTTGCCTGCGGCCACCAGGGCGCGCAGCTTGCCCGGAGTGGTGAGGTCGATGGCGTAGAAGCCGACGAGCATGAGCGCCAGGCCGACGATCGCGTAGAGGATGATCGCCCCTACGCCCTCGCCGAGCGAGTTCCAGTACCCCGATTCGAGGGCGACTGCGGTCATCATGGTCCTTCCGAGGTGGATTGAGTGATCAGCTGATGATGCGATGCGGGATGAACGCCGAGCCGTCGTCGGTGATCAAACCGGCGGTTTCGCGAATGCCGAGCCCCGCGGCGGTGTCACCGACGATCCAGGTGCCGAGCACCGGCCGCATATCGTCGAATTCCGGCAGCGGGTCGAGCAATTGGTAGACGAAACCCTCTTCGCCGTAGACACCACCGGTGGCGGTCTCCAGACCCGCGCCGACAATGGTCATGTTCGCGCCTTCGCGGCCGAGCTTCGGTTTCCGAATGTATTCGGTCAACTCGTTGGGCTGATCGAGGTAGGCGGGCAATAGGTTCGGGTGGCCGGGGTACATCTCCCACAGCACGGCGAGGATCGCTTTATTGCTGAGCAGTGTCTTCCACAGCGGTTCGATCCACATGGTCTGCGGCAGGCTCTCGATGACCCGCTTGCCGAAGTCGTCGTCGAGCACCCACTCCCACGGGTAGAGCTTGAAGATCGCATCGATCGGGGACTCCGCCAGATCCACGAACCGGTCGAGGTCGGTGTCGACGCCGATCTCCTCGATCGGCAGCGCGATGGTGTCGAATCCGGCCTCGGCCGCGGTCTCCTGCATGTAAGCGGTGGTGACGTTGTCCTCACCGGTGGCGTCCGCGGACGACCAGGTGAAGTGCAGCTGCGATGAGGGCAAGGTGTCGCGCAGCTCGGTCCAGCGCTCGACGAGCTTCTCGTGCAAGGAGTTCCACTGGTCACCGCCCGGGTAGAGCGTGGTCAGCCAGTGCCACTGCACAATTGCCGCCTCCAGTAGCGAGGTCGGCGTATCGGCGTTGTACTCCAACAGTTTTGCCGGGCGACGCGCGTCGTAGCGCAGGTCGAAGCGGCCGTAGACGTGCGGGTCGTTGCGCCGCCAGGATTCGGCGATCGGGCCCCAACTCCATTCGGGCAGACCGAAATCCTTGAACCGCTCGGTGAGCACGACGTGCTCGACCGCGTTCAGGCACATCGAATGCAGCAGCTCGACATCGGCCTCCAGCGCCAGGATTTCCGACATCTCGAACTCGTAATGCACCGATTCGTCCCAGTAGGGTCGTGGCCCGCCGCTGGCATCGCGACCGGGCGTGCCGTAGACGAGCCCCTGCCCCTCGGTGATCTGCTGCCAGCCCTGCCTCGGTGTACCGCGAACCCGCCGCATTACGATCCGCTCCCGCTCTTACTGCTGCTTCCGAGGCCGCCGCGCTGAATGCTGGTGCCGGTCTTGGTTTTTATTTCTGCGCCCTTGGGCGCAATGGTGGTGCCGCCGGTCGGCGGCCTGCCGACGGAGTTGCTGCCGCCGTAGTAATACCGGTACTGGCTGCCGTTGTAGATGAAAATGCCACCGCCGTAGCCACCGCTGGAACCTGAACTGGCCGAGGCCTTGCCGCAGACATCATCGTCGACTACGACCTCTTTACCGTTCTGATCGATCTGAGTGCAGTACGCGGTCACGTTGTCGGGCTTGGTGAGCGCACGGTAGGCGAGGTACCCGCCGCCGACCAGTCCGGCGACACCGACGATGGCGACACCGCCGATCAGAATCCGCTTACGCGTGCGCTTCTTGTTCTCCTCGGCGACCGCGGCGGCACGCTGCTGGTCCTCGGCGCGCTTGCGTGCCTTGTCCCGCGCTCGCGCCTCGGCCACGGTGGGCGGACGCGGTTGCGTGCGGCCCGCTTCCTGGCGCTGGATACTGCCGGGGCGCGGTGGCCCCGGCGGTATCGCGGCAGTGGGATCGGGCCCCGCATACTCGGCGAGGGTCGGCGTATCCCATTGGGGCTCGGCCGATTCCGGCGGTGTCGGTCCCGCATGCTCGGCGAGCGTCGGCACGTCCGATTGTGGTTCGGGCGCGTCGTAGTTCGGCGGTTCCGATCCGGGAACGGGTTCGTTGTACTCCGCGAGCGTCGGCGCATCGAGTGGTCCGGACGCGTCCGGCGGTATCGCCGGCGATCCTGGCGTGTAGTCGGAAGCGCCGGGTTCGGCCTCGGGTTGGTTATCCGGTGCCGAGGGTCGAGTGGGCGCGGGGGTGCCGGGAATGGGATCGGGCTTGCCGGAGGTGTTTCGGTCGCCGCTGCCCGGATCCTGCGTACTCAACGATCACTCCCCTTGGTCGCTGCTCGCATCAACGCTCCTCGAATCCGGTCAAATCGCCCCGCGGGGCGTCCCAGCTTTCCACAACCAGATCGACCCGGCCAGGCGTATCCCCGGACCGTAGCAAATCGAGCAGCCGCGCGGCGGCGCGCCTCGGGCCCTCGGCCACCACGTGCACACGGCCGTCGCTGGCATTGGTGGCTTGTCCGACCAAGCCGAGTTCCAGCGCGCGGGCCCTGGTCCACCAGCGAAATCCGACGCCCTGGACCCAGCCGTGCACCCAGGCGCTGAGCCGGACGACGTCGGTGTCGGCGGGCGATGTTTCACTCATAGCACCACGCTATGTTCACTCGGCGATGCCCACGCATTCACCCGTCGACGTCGAACGACAGAGTGACTTTGGTGCCCGCCTTCAAGGTCCTGCCCACGGTGCATACCTTGTCGATGGCACGCTGCACGGTGACCAGCAGACGCTCTCGGGCCTCTTCGTCCAGTTCGCTGAGGTCGAGTTCGAACGCCTCGTCCAACTGCGGGTACACCTCGTTCTCCCGATCCGCGTCACCGGAGACGCGGATGGTCGCGTCGAAGCTGTCACCCAGCTTGCGCGAGAGCGGGAAGTCCGCGCTCAGCCCGGAGCAACCGGCCAGCGCGATCTTCAACAGCTCACCGGGGGTGAACGCGCCCGGCACGCCCTGTGAGGCGATCAATACCTCGGCCCCGCGCGAGCTGCGGCCGGTGTAGGCCCGGGTCCCCGTGCGCTCGACCCACAGGGCGGTCTCCCCCGGTGCGGTCGGTGCGGTGGTCTCGGTCGCGGATACAACGGTCTGCTCAGCCATGGTTTCGATCCTGCCATCCTCGTCGGAAACGGAGCACGCCTGGCAACGCTCCGGCAGCCGCCCGCATTCCACACGCGGGTCCGCCCTGCCCATGCCTTCGCGCGGTGGAGGTCGCTATTCCTGGAAGCGGTAGCCCATTCCCGCCTCGGTCAGCAGGTGTTTGGGGTGTGCGGGGTCGACCTCCAGTTTGCGACGTAACTGCGCCAAATAGACACGCAGGTAATGGGTTTCGGTGGCATAGGACGGCCCCCAGACCTCTCGCAGCAGTTCTTTGCGGCCGACGAGTTTGCCGCGATTGCGGACCAGCATTTCGAGCATGCCCCATTCGGTGGGCGTCAGGTGCACGGTCTCGCCGTTCTTGCTGACCTTCTTCGCGACGAGGTCGACCGTGAACGAGGACGTCACCACCACCGGGTCGCCGGCCTCGGCATCGGTCGCGCCGCGGCGGACGGCGGCGCGCAGCCGGGCCAGCAGTTCGTCCATACCGAACGGCTTGGTGACGTAGTCATCGGCACCCGCGTCGAGCGCCTCCACCTTGTCGGTCGAATCGGTGCGCGCCGAGAGCACGATCACCGGTGTCTGCGTCCAGCCGCGCAAACCCGCCAGCACCTCGATGCCGTCCATATCCGGCAGGCCCAGATCCAGAATCACCACGTCGGGATGCTTATCGGCGGCCGAACGCAGCGCCGCGGCGCCGGTCCCGGCCGTGATCACCTCGTACCCACGCACCGAAAGGTTGATCCGCAAGGCGCGCACGATCTGCGGTTCGTCGTCGACCACCAATACCTTGGTCACCGGCGCTTCGTGCTTCTTGTCGGTCATTGCGACTTCCTGTGTCATGCGGGATCCTCCGCCGCCCTCAACCATGGTCATTGTCATCATCGGCGCCCGGTCCCTGTCCCGGCGCATCGGTGTCTGCGGGCAGATCGACGAGCATCGTCAACCCCCCGCCGGGCGTCGGCTCGGCGTGCACCGTGCCACTCATCGCCTCGACGAATCCGCGTACCACCGAAAGGCCGAGGCCGACGCCGGTGGTGTTGTCGCGGTCACCGAGCCGTTGGAACGGTTCGAACAGCTGCTCCTCGGTGCCAGGCGGGATACCGGGTCCGGTATCGATGACCGCGATAGATACGCGATCTCCGGTGCGCTCGGCGGTCACTCGGACGGGGATGTCGCGTGGCGCGTGGCGCAAAGAGTTGTCGATCAGGTTGGCGAGGACCCGTTCGAGCAGCCCTGCGTCGGCCAGCACCGAGACCTCACCGACCTCCACCTTCACCCGATCCATCGCCGCGCGCCGCAGGCCGCGCGTACCCATTCCGACGCTCACCAGCGCGCGATGGGCCACCTCGTCCATGTACACCCGCCGCACCTGCGGGGTGATCACGCCCACCGCCAGTCGCGACGAGTCGAGCAGATTGCCGACCAGCGCGGTCAACTGGTCCACCGATTCCTCGATGGTTTCCAGCAATTCGGTGGTGTCCTCGGCCGAGAACTCGATGTCGTCGCTGCGCAGGCTGGACACGGCCGCTTTGGCCCCGGCCAGCGGCGTGCGCAGGTCGTGGCTGACGGCCGAGAGGAGTGCTCGCCGCAGTCGGTCGGCCTCGAGTAGTGCCGCCGACGCGCTAGCTTCCTCCGCCAGCCGCGACTGGCGTACCAGTCCGGCTGCCTGGTTGGCGACCGCGTGAAGCACCGGCCGGTCACCCGAATCCAGCGTTCGCCCCGCGAGCAGCAACCAGCTGGTGGTATCGCCCGCCTCGATGGCGGTATCGGCATCGGCGACCCGCTGCGGCGGGTCGATGCCCACCACGGCGACCACCTGATTGCCGCAGACCATGCTGACCGCGCGCAAGCCATAGGTCTCGCGAACCTGCTCGAGCAGGTTGGGCAGATCAGCGCCGTGCAGAACGGCGCCCGCGAACATCGTCAGCAGCTGGGCCTGCCGAGATGCCTTGCGCGCCTGCCTGGTTCGCTTCGCGGCCACATCGACCAGCGCCGCGACCGCGACCGCGACGATGAGCAACACCACCACCGTGACAAAGCTGTCCGGCTCGGAAATGGTGAGGCTGTAGCGGGGATCGGCGAAGAACCAATTCAGCAGCAACCCCGAGAACAGCGCCGAAAACGACGCCGGGATAACACCTCCGAGCAACGCGACCGCGACGACGCCGATGAAGAACATCGCGCTCAGACCACCGAGCTCGAGGTAGCCGTCGAGGAACGCGGCGCTGCCCCCGCACACGATGATGGGAACAAGCACCGCGGCGAGCCAGGCGAGGATGGGTTGGCGTGGCAAGAACGAGCGCCAGCGCGGACCGCGACCGGCCTCCTCGTGCGTCACCATGTGCACGTCGATGCGGCCGGACTGCTGCACCACCGCCGACCCGATGCCCTCATCGAAGATGCGCGCCCACCGCGAACGCCTGGAGGTACCGATCACCAACTGGGTCGCGTTCACCTCGCGCGCGAATTCCAGCAGCGCCGTCGGCACATCGTCACCGGTCACCGTGTGCAGGCTGGCGTCCAGACTGCCGGCGAGCTCACGCAACCGCGTCAAACGCTGGGTCGACACCCCTGCGAGCCCATCGCCACGCACGACATGAACGACGACGAGTTCGGCACTGGACTTGGTCGCGATACGGCTGGCCCGACGCACCACGGTCTCCGATTCCGGACCGCCGGTCACCGCGACGACGACTCGTTCCCTGGCCTCCCATAACTCGGTGATCTTGTGGTCGGCCCGGTACTTCGCCAACGCCGCGTCGACCTGGTCGGCCAGCCACAGCAAAGCGAGTTCGCGCAGCGCGGTGAGGTTGCCCGGGCGGAAGTAGTTACGCAATGCCGCGTCGACCTTGTCGGCGGCATACACGTTGCCGTGTGAGAGCCTGCGTCGCAACGCCTCAGGGGTGATGTCGACCAGCTCCACCTGGTCCGCGCTGCGCACCACCGCATCCGGAACCGTCTCGCGCTGCTGGATACCGGTGATCTGTTCGACCACGTCGTTGAGGCTCTCCAAATGCTGAACATTGACCGTGGAGATCACGTCGATGCCCGCGGCGAGTAACTCCTCGACGTCCTGCCAGCGCTTGTCGTGCCCGCTGCCCGGCGCATTGGTGTGCGCGAGCTCGTCGACAAGCGCGACGGCCGGCCGCCTGCGCAGCACCGCCTCCACATCGAGTTCGGGGAAGCTCGCACCGCGGTACTCGATCAGCTTGGTCGGAATCCGTTCGATGCCCTCCAACAGTTCGGCGGTCTTGGCCCGCCCGTGGGTTTCGACAACCGCGGCCACCACATCGCGTCCGCGTTCGATCCGCCGGTGCGCCTCGCCGAGCATCGCGAAGGTCTTACCGACTCCCGGTGCCGCACCGAGGTAGATCCGAAGTTGCCCGCGTTTCAACGTAGAAAAACCTCTCGTATCCAACGTTCCGGTTCGTGCAGCGATCTACCTCCGAGTCGGTCCGGTCACCTCTGGTGACAGGTTGACGGTTGAACATCAGCTTGAAGACTGTATGCGCATAGCCGAGTCACGAGGGTGGTCCATTAGCGATATCTATACGGAGAAACCCGTCCCAGCCTTTGACAAGGTCAAGGCAGGCATCGAGAGCTGCGCGACAGCCGAATCACCCCGACCGATGTGCCCGCCGCGAGCGGGGCGCTGCGCAGTTCCGTTCAATCCGACAACGCTTCCAGCCTGACCTGCGTGTCGTCAACGCTGACCAGTCCGACTATCCCAGGAGGGCTGGCCAACAACTCGAGGATACGGCGGATTACAGACAGAGCCTCCGCGCGGGATGTTATGCCGCTGGCGAGTTCTGAACTCGTTACATCGTGCGTAGACCACGTGGCTGTCACGCCGTAGCTTTCAGTCTTACGCAAGGAACCAGGTCGAGTTATGAGGCTGACTCGGGTGACCTCGTCACCCCGGACCCAGGATTCCTCGTTGTCGTTTTTCTTGATCCGAAGCCAAATCGTGCTGGGCACTCTCCACCCTCTCGTCCAGGCGAAATCACCTACGTTCCAAGCCTACTGACACAGCCCAACACGACACAGAGTGTGAAGCCGCGTTACCTATCGGTTATCGAACGAGTAACTAGTTGTGTTGTCTCATGACATTGGTTCCACGATGTCGAGCTCGAAGACTAGCTGCTCAGGTCCGGTGACCGGTGCGACAGGGATGGCGATTCCGGCGTCGCTGAGTCAGTAGGCGCGTTGCGGAATTCGGGGAACGGTAGCAAGAGCCGTCTCTACCTCGCGATCGCGCGATGAACTGGATCTTTACGGTGTGTTGACAGGTTGTGCTCCGACCTTGACGGCATCCTTTCACCCGTAGTGGAGCGACACCGTAAACGAAGCGTCAATGCTCGAGGAGACGGCGCTAAGGACCCGTAAGGACGCTCGGCACCAGCTCGAATGACCGGTTGACTCACCCTGTCGCGCTCATGAAGGGGCGCCAATGGAGGTTGTAAAAAATGTCTGTCGTTGTGTTCGCGGTGGTCACCGTGGCGATCTTCGCGCTGCTCGGCCTGATCCAGCGGGGGGTGGAAAAACTGTGATCGCCAATGTCATCGGTCTGATTCTGGCCGTCCTTGTTGCGGTCTACATGATCGCGGCTCTTCTTTTCCCCGAGAGGTTCTAGGTGAACACGACTACCGCGGGAATCGCTTTCGCGGCGTCCCTGATCATCGCGCTTGCCTTGGTGCATGTACCGCTCGGCGACTACATGTTCCGGGTTTACGACAACAAGAAACACTCTCGGGCGGAGCGCGTCATCTATAAGGCGATCGGGGTCCAGCCCGAGGTCGAGCAAACCTGGGGGGTGTATGCCAAGAGTGTGCTGGCATTCTCCGCGGTCAGCGTTTTGTTCCTGTTCTTCTTCCAGCTGCTCCAGGGCAAGCTGCCGCTGCACCTGAACGATCCCGGCACCGAGATGACGCCGGCGCTGGCCTGGAACACCGCGATCAGCTTCGTGACCAACACGAACTGGCAGAACTACTCCGGCGAGTCGACCCAGGGACACCTGGTGCAGATGGCCGGTCTTGCGGTGCAGAACTTCGTCTCGGCGGCCGTCGGCATGGCGGTGGCGGTCGCGCTGGTGCGCGGCTTCGCGCGTCGGCACACCGGCGATCTCGGCAACTTCTGGGTGGACTTGGTGAGGGGTACCATCCGCATCCTGCTGCCGATCGCCTTCGTTTTCGCGATCGTGCTCGTCGCGGGTGGTGTGATCCAGAACTTCCACCTGCACGATCAGGTCGCGCAGACACTGAACGGCACCGAACAGACCCTTACCGGCGGCCCGGTGGCCAGCCAGGAGGTCATCAAGGAACTCGGTACCAATGGCGGTGGCTTCTACAACGCCAACTCCGCACATCCATTCGAGAACCCGACCACCTGGACAAACTGGGTGGAGATCTTCCTGCTCCTGATCATCAGCTTCTCACTGCCGCGCACCTTCGGCCGGATGGTCGGAAGCAAGAAGCAGGGCTACGCCATCGTCGCGGTGATGGGCACCATCGCGCTGGTAAGCACGACGCTGCAAAACGTCTTCCAGCTTGCGAACCACGGCACGGTGCCGACCGCGATCGGCGCCTCCATGGAGGGAGTCGAAACCCGTTTCGGCGTGGCCGATTCCGCGACTTTCGCCTCCGCGACAACGCTGACGTCCACCGGAGCAGTCGACTCCTTCCACGACTCGTACACCAGCCTCGGCGGCATGATGACCATGTTCAACATGCAGCTCGGTGAGGTCGCGCCCGGTGGCACCGGCTCGGGTCTGTACGGTATGCTCATCCTCGCGGTGATCACCGTCTTCGTCGCGGGCCTCATGGTCGGTCGCACGCCGGAGTATCTCGGCAAGAAGATCACCCCACGCGAAATCAAACTCGCCGCTTCGTACTTCCTGGTCAGTCCGCTGATCGTGCTGGTAGGCACAGCGATCGCGATGGCGATGCCCGGCCAGCGAGCCAGCATGGCGAACTCGGGGCCACACGGATTGTCGGAGGTGCTCTACGCCTTCACCTCCGCGGCAAACAACAACGGTTCGGCGTTCGCCGGGCTCAGCGGCAACACCGAGTGGTACAACACCGCGCTCGGCCTCGCGATGGTGTTCGGCCGGTTCCTTCCGATCATTTTCGCCCTCGCACTTGCCGGTTCGCTTGCTCAACAGGGCACCACCCCCGAGTCGATCGGCACGCTCCCGACACACCGGCCGCAGTTCATCGGCATGGTCGTCGGCGTGACCGTGATCCTGGTCGCGCTCACCTTCCTGCCCGCACTCGCACTCGGGCCGCTCGCTGAAGGAATCCACTGAAATGACCAGTCCCACTACAGAATTGACCGGTTCCACAGCCGTGCCCGAGAATCCGAAGGACCAGTCCGAGCGCAAAGGCGGGCGGGTCGCCCGTGGCGCGCTCGACCCGAAGATGATGCTGACATCGCTGCCGGACGCGGCGCGCAAGCTCGACCCGCGCCTCATGTGGAAGAACCCGGTGATGTTCATCGTCGAGATCGGCGCGGTGTGGTCGACCATTCTCGCGATCACCGATCCGTCCTTCTTCGCCTGGGCGATCGTGATGTGGCTCTGGCTCACTGTGATCTTCGCCAACCTGGCCGAGGCCGTCGCCGAAGGGCGCGGCAAGGCGCAGGCCGACGCGCTGCGTAAAGCGAAGACCGACACCATGGCTCGACGCCTGGTCGACTGGTCGCACGGCGGCCGGGTGGTCGAAGAGCAGGTCGGCGCGCCCGAACTACAGCGCGGCGATTACGTCGTCGTCGAAGCGGGTCAGGTCATTCCCGGTGACGGCGATGTCGTGGAAGGCATCGCGTCGGTGGACGAGTCGGCCATCACCGGCGAATCCGCCCCCGTCATCCGGGAATCCGGCGGCGACCGCTCCGCGGTGACCGGCGGCACCACGGTGCTGTCGGACCGAATCGTCGTGCAGATCACCCAGGAACCCGGGGCGAGCTTCATCGACAAGATGATCGCGCTGGTCGAGGGTGCGAGCAGGCAGAAGACGCCGAACGAGATCGCGCTGAACATCCTGCTCTCCTCGCTCACGATCATCTTCGTGTTCGCGGTGGTCACCCTGCAACCGCTGGCGATCTTCTCCAAGGCGAACAACCCAGGTGTTCCGGACAACTTGGCACTCGACGTCAACGGCATCACCGGAATCGTCATGGTGTCGCTGCTGGTCTGCCTGATCCCGACCACCATCGGCGCACTGCTCTCCGCCATCGGCATCGCGGGCATGGACCGCCTGGTCCAGCGAAA
Source organism: Nocardia arseniciresistens (assembly GCF_046764875.1). NCBI lineage: Bacteria > Bacillati > Actinomycetota > Actinomycetes > Mycobacteriales > Nocardiaceae > Nocardia > Nocardia arseniciresistens. The sequence goes on along the minus strand of NZ_JBKORD010000008.1, from coordinate 274,533 downwards.
CGTGCTCGCCATGTCGGGCCGCGCCGTCGAGGCCGCGGGCGACGTCAACACCCTGCTGCTCGACAAGACCGGCACCATCACCCTCGGCAACCGGCAGGCTTCGGAATTCGTCCCGGTGCCCGGCGTCCAGGATGACGAATTGGCCGATGCCGCACAACTTTCCAGCCTGGCCGACGAAACCCCCGAGGGACGTTCCATCGTGGTCTTGGCCAAGCAGGCGTTCAACAAGCGCGAGCGCACCCGTGGCGAGCTCATCGGCGCGACCTGGGTGGAATTCACCGCGCAGACCCGCATGTCGGGTGTCGATCTCTCCGGTGGGCACCAGCTGCGCAAGGGTGCGGCCAGCGCTGTCACCGAATGGGTTCGCGCACAAGGTGGGAACGTGCCCGACAATGTCGGCGTGATCGTCGACGGCATCTCCGCCTCCGGTGGCACGCCGCTGGTCGTCGGCGAGGTGGCGGACGGCACGGCGCGAGTGCTCGGCGTCATCCACCTCGAGGACGTCGTCAAGCAGGGCATGCGGGAACGGTTCGACGAGATGCGCAGGATGGGCATCCGAACCGTGATGATCACCGGCGACAATCCGTTGACCGCCAAGGCGATCGCCGACGAAGCAGGTGTCGACGATTTCCTCGCCGAAGCCACGCCCGAGGACAAGCTCGCGCTGATCAAGAAGGAGCAGGACGGTGGCAGGCTGGTCGCGATGACCGGTGACGGCACCAACGACGCTCCGGCGCTGGCACAGGCCGACGTGGGCGTCGCGATGAACACCGGCACCTCGGCGGCCAAAGAGGCAGGCAATATGGTCGATCTGGATTCGGATCCGACCAAGCTCATCGAGATCGTGGAGATCGGCAAGCAGTTGCTCATCACCCGCGGGGCGCTGACCACGTTTTCGATCGCCAACGACATCGCCAAGTACTTCGCGATCCTGCCCGCGTTGTTCATCGCGCTATTCCCCGGCCTCGACGCACTCAACGTCATGCGGCTGGCCAGCCCGCAATCGGCGATCCTTTCCGCGGTTATCTTCAACGCGCTCGTCATCATCGCGCTGATCCCGTTGGCGCTGCGCGGCGTGAACTACACGCCGACCAATGCGTCGAAACTGTTGAGCCGCAACCTGACGATCTACGGCCTCGGCGGCATCATCGCACCGTTCATCGGCATCAAGCTCATCGACCTCGTCGTCCAACTCCTCCCCGGGATGTCCTGATATGCGTATGTCAACTTGGATCCGACAGCATCTGGCCGCACTGCGTGCGCTGCTCGTGCTGACCGCGATCACCGGAATCGTTTATCCGCTAGCGGTTTACGCGATCGCGCAAATACCCGGCCTGCATGACAAGTCGAACGGCTCACTGATCGAATCCGATGGAAAGGTGGTCGGTTCCAGCCTCATCGGGCAGTCGTTCACCGATTCGGACGGCAAAGCGCTGGTGCAGTACTTCCAGAGCCGCCCATCGGCGGCGGGCGACGGCTACGACCCGACTTCGACCTCGGCGAGCAACCTCGGTCCCGAGAGCATCGTGGACACCCTCGACACCGATCCGACGAAGGCGAAGCTCAGCCTGCTCTCCACGGTGTGCTCGCGCAGCAAGGCGGTCGGAGACCTCGAGGGGGTCGATGGCGGCCGCCCGTTCTGCACCGAAGACGGTATCGGCGCTGTGCTCTCGGTGATCGGCCCGCGCGACGCCGACGGCAATGTCAGCCATCCGGTGCAGGTCGTGAGCGTCAACGAGGCATGCCCGACGACGCCGTTCGTGTCCACCTACAAGGGGGTCCGAGTCGAATGCGCCGAGCCGGGCAAGGACTACTCGGTCGGCCGGATCGTCCCGATCTACGGCGACGCCTCCACCGACACCCCCGTGCCCACCGATGCGGTCACCGCAAGTGGCAGTGGCCTTGATCCGCACATCTCCCCCGAGTACGCCGCCATCCAGGTGGCACGAATCGCCCACGCCCGCAACATCTCCTCGGATCGAGTGCGCGAACTCGTCGACGCCGACACCGACGGCCGTACCCTCGGATTCCTCGGCGAACCTCGGGTCAACGTCGTCGAGCTGAACCACGATCTCGACACCCTCTACCCCTTGCGCGGCTGACCCTGGACGTATGAAGCATCGGTTTGCGCAGGCCAACGGCACCGCGGCCGCGACGGCGGCTGCGGGCCGAAAGGCGAGTCAAGCGTCGATTACGACCTTGCCGCCGCCCACCGGGGTAAGGAAGGTGAGCAGGTGCTCCGCTTCGGCGCGAACCGCTTCCTCGGCGGCGGGCGAGAGCGGGTGCCATGGGGAGATGCGCACCGTCGTGTCGTCGAGTGCCCAGCGACCGTGCACGAAGCCATCGACGAGGTACATCGGGACACCTGCGGATGCCTCTTTGGCGATGCGGCTGCGGTCTTCGTCGCTGATGACTCGGCGACGGTCCTTGTGACCGAGCAGGGAGTTGTCGAAGGCAGGTAGGAAGCGCACCGGGACAGGCAGATTCGGATCGGCGAGCGGTGCGTCCGGTAGGTCGAACAGTTCCTTGCCCCGGTCGTCACGGAAGACCCGCAAGTCCGAACGCATGCCGTCGACCACTCCGGCCAGGCGGGTGATGCCTGCCCACGCCTGGATATCCGCGACGCTCGCCGGGCCGAAACCCGCCAGGTAGCGCAGGATCAGGGTCTCGCGCTGCGGCTGTTCGGCCATCGGCGCACCGATCCATTCCGCCGCGAGGCCGACGGTGACATGTCGGTTGCGCCAGCGGCCCCATGCGCCGGTCTCATGGCCGTGCGCCAGCGGAACCATGACCTCGACCGCCTCGGCAAGTCTGCGGGTGTGCCGATCCGGAAAGCGTTCGGCCAGAAATAATCCGAGTTCGCCTCGGGTCAGCGTCCGGCCTGCCAGCAGCTCCAGTCCCGCTGCGGCGAGGGCATCCCTGTCGACGCCGTCGATCTCCTGGCGGAAGTACGGCGTCTGCAACGCGGCGGTGACCGCCGGTTGCACGGTCGGGCGCAGCCAGCGAAAATCCTCGGCGGCGGCCAGGTGCACGGTGCGGCGAATCATGGTGGAACGAACCAGTTTCCGTTCCTCCAGCAGTCGCGCCAGCTCATCGTGCCCGAACTCCGCCAGCCGGGCCCAGAGCCCGACATACGGCCAGTTCGGCTCCTGCCCTTGCACCGCGACCAGGTGGCGCACGAGCTCGAGTGGTGTCATCGAAACCCGCTCCACCAACATCTGGCGCATCAGCAGGGTTCGATTGAGCTCACGCAGCGACAGTTCGGTCATCCCGCCATCCTGGCCGATGCCACCGACAAATCCGCACCCACAACTGGACTATAGATATACGCATACATATACTGCTCACATGTTCGATCCCATTAGCCTGACCGTCGGAGCGGCACTCGTCGGTGCCGGCTGGGCGGTGGGTCGATTCAGCCGACGCGGCAAGCCGACCGACTCACCCGCCACCTGCGGCTGCGGGCACGACCTCGCCATGCACGACCCGGAGCAGGGCGTCTGCCACACGGAGATCTCCCGGAAAAACATGGGCGGCCTGCGCGAATGGGTTCGCTGCGGTTGCCGCCGGTATACCGGGCCGACGCCCATCGAGGACTACTTCAGTCGGCCGATCCTGCCGCCTACCGAGTAGCCCGCGGCAACCATCACTCACCGAGTAACCACTTGCCAGTCATCGGGCACCCGAGCCGAAATCACCTCCGTGCCTTCGGCTTCCAGATCGACGGTCACCGAACCCAGACGCAGGTCGGTCACGGTTATCCTGCCCCACTCCGGCGGCAGCTGCGGCCGCACGGTAAGGGTACGCGCGGGCACATTCGGCTCCAGCCCGAGGAACGCACGCACCAGCAACAGTGGCGCGGCGCTGGCCCACGCCTGCGGCGAGCACGAGGTCGGGTACGGCACCGGCACCGCGAACTGATCGCGCGGAAATCCACAGAACAGTTCGGGCAGGCGGCCACCGAAAGCCGCTGCCGCGTCGAGCAATCCGTTAGCCAGGCGCATTGCCAACTCGAGCGCGCCCGGCACCTGTCGGTAGCGAAGCAGACCGGCGACCGCGATCGCGGTATCGTGCGGCCACACCGACCCGGAGTGGTAGCTCATGGGGTTGTAAGCGCCCATCGACGAAGCCAGTGTGCGCAAACCGAAACCGGTGTCCATTTCCGGGCCCGACAAACGAAGCACCAGCTCGGCGGCATGCTCTTCACTGGCGATTCCGGCCCAGAGACAGTGCGCCGCATTGCTTGTCAGCGCGTCGACCCGACGCTTGCCACCATCCAGCGCGACCGCGTACCAGCCTTTGTCCGGCAGCCAGAACTGCTCACTGAACTTGCCGCGCAGCTCGGCGGCCCGTTCACGCAACCGGCCCGCGGCGCGCAGTTCGCCGAAAGCGTCGGCGAGTTCCGCCCTGGCCAGCAGCGCCGCGTGCACATAGCCCTGCACTTCGCACAGCGCGATCGGCGCTTCGGCGAGATGCCCTGTGGCGTCGTTGATTCCGTCGAAGCTGTCCTTCCAACCCTGGTTTATCAGACCTCGATCGGTGGCTCTGCGATACTCGACGAAATCGTCGCCGTCCCGATCGCCGTACTCGGTGATCCAGCCGATCGCGGCATCGGCGGCAGGCAGCAGTGCCTCGATCGCTTCGGGATCCGCACCCCACCGATGACATTCGGCAAGCAGCATCACGAAAAGCGGTGTGGCATCGACGGTTCCGTAGTAAATATTGCCGCCGAGCGCCTGCCCGCTGGCCGGGCCGCGGCGCATCTCGTGCATGATCCGCCCAGGCTCCTCCTCGGTGAGCGGATCGATCTTCTGCCCTTGCAATTCGGCCAGCTGGTGCAGGGTGCCCACCGCGAGGTCGACCTCCAGCGGCAACGCCATCCACGCGGTCAGCAGACTGTCGCGGCCGAACAGCGTCATGAACCATGGCGCGCCCGCGGCGACGAACGGCCTGCTCTCGCCGGTTTCATCGTGAATCTGCAAGGCGCCGAGGTCGCTTTCCGAGCGCAGCAGCACCTGGGTGAGCGCCGAGTTGTGCGCGGTGATCTTCGTCGCGGTTTTGCGCCATGCCGCGATCTTTCGGCTGGGCGCGCTGAGGCCGTGATGCTCCCCCGGCACCAGTGGCGCCTGGACGCGCTGGTTACCGACGGTCGGCTCGGCGATGACTTCGGTCTGCCACTTCGCACCCGGCGCGACCACCACCCGCCAGACCAAAGTGCCTGGCAACACGGCGGGTTCGACGGTCGAGGTCACCGAGAGCCCGCGCGTCCGATCGGTGCGATCGTGCAGTAGTAGCTCACCTTCGGCCACCGCGACCTCGGCCCTGCCGTGTCCGTGACCTGCTCTACCCTCCTTGACCGCGAATAAATCGACGAAATCGGCGTCGACATGCAATTCCAAGGTGACCGCCGTTGGTTCGCGACCCATGTTCTCCAGCGTCAGGATCTCGTGCATGCCCTCGGCGATGAGGCGCTCGCGCACCACGAGCAGCGTGCTGTCCGGGTGTCCCGCCTGCGGTGGCCTGCGCAGCACGAACCTGGCCGCGAAGGCCTCCGGGCTGAGCACCGAAAGCGGTTCGGCGGGTTGGCCGTCCACCAGCAGCTCCCAGCGCGAAATGACGCGCGCGTCACGGAAGAACAGTCCGTGCGACCGACCCGGCTCGACATCGCCGAGCCGGTTCGACAGACAGAAGGTAGCGCCCTCGACCAGCGTCACCGAACCGTCGCAGCCGCCGAGTCCGGCGGGCTCACCGGAGTTCAACGGTGCCGGATCCTGCGGCGCGAGGTTCGGCGTATCGCCGATATCAGCGGTCATGCCAGTTCGGCCGCCGCGACTCGGAACGACGCGGTCTCATCGAGCCACCTGTCGGCTCGAACCGCACGTCCCTGCCGTCCGAGTAATCGGTGATAGATCTGCTCGTAACCACATCCGAGCGTTTCCGCGCCGAAGTTCGCCTCGACGTGGGCCCGGCATGCGGCCGGATCCATCGCGCTCACCTCGGCGATCGCCGCGGGCAGCTCGGCGGGATCTTCACAGATCCGGCCGGTCACGCCGTCGACAATGACCTCGGCGACCGCACCACCGCGCAGCGCGACCACCGGGGTGCCGCAGACCATCGATTCGATCATCACCATGCCGAACGGTTCCTCCCAGCGGATGGGGAACAACAGACAACGCGCACCGGCGAGCAGTTTACGCTTGGCCGCCGCGTCGGCGAGCCCGAATACGTGATCGTGCTCGGTCAGCATCGGTCGCACTTCCTTCTCGAAGTACGCCAGCTCGGGGGGCTCACTGCACTTGCCTGCGAGCACTAGAGGAATACCGGCCGCGTGCGCGGCCTCCAACGCCAGGTGGGGTGCCTTGCACTCGTTGAAGCGGCCGAGGAACAATGCGTAGTCGCCCTTGTCCGCACGGAAGGGCCACTGCTCCACATGTAGCGCGTTGTGTACTCGCCCAACCCAATTCAGGTCCGGCGCCAGTTCGCGCTGGCGGTCGCTGATCGCGACCAGCGCGATCTCGTCACCCAATTCTCGGTAGTAGTGGTAGCAGTCGTCCTGGACGGGTCCGTGCACCGTCAGCACCGTGGGCAGTCCGAGCTTTTGGTACGCGGGCATGTTGAGTGGTCCCGCGAAGGTGTGATCGTGCACCACATCCAGTCCGGCGGTCGCCGCGACGTGCTGGATGGCCCTTCGCACCTTCAGTGCGTGCAAGACCTCGGGAAACGGGTCACCGAGTCGCTCTGGCACCGCTCGGTCCCACACCGGCACGAACTTGGCCTTGGTGCCCGGCTCACCCGCGCCGAACAATGTCACATCGTGACCTCGGGTGACCAGTGAATCGACCAAATCCGCGACGACAGCCTCGACACCGCCGTATGCCTTGGGCGGCACGTCGAAATAGGGCGGCACCACCATTGCAATGCGGAAACGTTCGCTGCTCTGATCGGTCGACAGCAGATCCGAAGACGCAATCGACGCCGAAGTGGGCGCAGATAATCGTTGGCTCATGACCATCCTTCCAAGCAACCGTTGACACTCGCATCGACCCAGCACTCGGAGCACTGGGCGCCGAACGTGGTGGCCGCCGCGGCGGAGGTGAAGACGGAGCCTGCACCGCCGTCCATCAGGGCTTGGTTGGCCTGGTCGCGCCGAGGGGCGATCAGGGGGGCCGACTGAAACGTACCTCCTCGCCACCGATCCAAACCAGACAGTCGGTCGAATTTGCTGTTCGACCGAGCCCGCCCTCGGTCGCGCGACGGGCGTCAGAGCTTCTCGGGCTGCATCCGCAGGGGTATCGCGACCCGATTCCACAGGTTGATCATCGCCGCGACCCCGACGAGACCCGCGCGAGCGCCCTGCTCGAATTGCTTCTCGACCTCCGCCCAGATCTCATCGCTGACACCCTCCTGGCCGAGTTTCGTCAGCGCATCGGTGTAGGCGAGCGCCGCGCGTTCCTGCGCGGTGTACAGCGTCGATTCGCGCCATGCGCCGAGCTGGAAGATGCGCTTCTCGGTTTCACCGGCAAGGCGGGCATCGGTGGTGTGCATATCGATGCAGTACACGCAGCCGTTGATCTGCGAGGCCCTGATCTTGACCAGCTCGCGGATCGTCGGGTCCAGCGCACTGCGGCGAATCGCCGATTCGGCGGCGAACCAGGCGTGGTACATCTCGGGGGCAACCTCGGCCAAATTCATCCGTGGCACGGTGTGCGTCCTTTCCTAGGTGCTTACTGCTGCACCTGGAAGACGAAACAGCCGTCGCGACTGTGACGCCGGAGGGCTCACCTCACACATCCGGCTGGCATCGAGTCGGATCCGGTAGGTCGGCACAGGCCACATTGCCGTGTGCGGCGAGCACGTTCCGCCCGGCTTCGTCTGTCAGATAACGCCGGAAGGCGGCGGACAGCGAGTCGCCGGGTAGCTCCCCATAGCTGTAGGCGAATTCGATGCCCCAGAACGGGTACGTGCGGTTCATCGCGGCGTCACTGGTCGCGGCGATGCCGTCGACCGCGACGGTCGATACCTCCGCTGTCCCCGCTTCGGAGAGCTCGCTGTAACCTATCGCGCCACGCAGTTCGGCGACGGCTTGCAGCATGTCCTTGGTGACCTGAACGTCGCAATGCGCGGCGCCCGCCGGCGGAGTGTCCTCCAGCGCCTTGCAACTCACGTGCGAGCGACTCACCTGAGGCTGCGAGAGCATTCGCCGCTCGAAGGTATTCCTGGTGCCGGAACCGGGGATTCGATTGACAATAACGATCGGCAGATCCGGGCCACCTACCTCCCGCCAGTTGGTGACCCGGTCTTGGTAGATGTCCTCGATCTGCGCCGCGGTGAGGCTACGGACACCGACGTCCTTGTGCACGACCACGCTGAACAGCGAAAGACCGAGGGCTCGGGACACCAGATTCGAGTACCCTTCGCCCTTCGGGCCGTCGGTGATCGCCAGCAGTTCGTGATTTTCCTTGCCCTCCTCGACAAGTCGGTCGAGGCCGCGCTCGGTGCCCTCGAAGCCGAAGGCGAACTCGGCTCCGGCGCAACGCTTCCGGTACTGCTCGGCGGCGTCCTTGACGACGGGGGCGAACGCCGACGACCCGACGACCGTGAGCTTTCCCGCGACGCATTCCAGTGGTGCGGGGTCCGGCTCGAACGCTGCGACAGTCAGTTGAACGATAATCACCATGACCAGAAAAGTGGTGAGCGCCAGCATCACTCGGGAGGCGCCGGTGCGACTCTGGGTCTCGGCCACCTTCCCGCCCTTGATACCGCCTTGCACAATCGGCGGGCGGTACTCCCCCGTCCCTTCGGAACGTTGCAGGATGGCCAAGATCTTGTAGTGATCACCGCGGTTCAACGACACCTTCGGCAGGTCGATCACGCCGATATGACCGATCGTGTCCTCCCGGACCGCGATACCCGAGTCGCGGTCCAGACTGTCGGCGAGGCCGGGTTCACTCAGCTCGGTCACCGCCATACCGATGACCCTGCGTTGCGGAAAGTGCAGGTGCAGACCGACTCTGCCCGCGTCGGGCGCCTGATAGTCATGGCTGTCGATGGTGACGGCGCCGCTGTTCTCGACGCGGACCAAGACAACCGAAAGGTCCTTCAGATCCGGGCTGGAGCCGTCCAGATCCGGGCGCAGCTGCGGAAGCACCCCTGGGAAAACCGATTCGATCTCACCGGTGACCGGCGTGTCCATCTGCACGCGATAGCCGAGCTGTCGGCGTCCGACGAAGACGAACTCCCACAGGAACGCGCCCGCGGACACCAGTATGGCAACGACCGCAAGCACCATCTCGATCGGAAAGTCGCCCACCAGTTGATCCACTCCCCAAGAGACGCTTGTGCCAACCATTTTCCGGTGCGATCGGCGATCGGCCAGTGAACGGCAGCATAATTCGGCAACAGTTAACCCGGCCGCCATCCAGGATGCACGCTCGGGTCGGCGGGGGCCGCGCGCCGAGCCGCCGCCGCGAGGCAGCGCCCGTCCGTCAGGACGACTTCGTCCGAGCCAACAGCGCATCCAACGGCCAAGTGTTGATAACTCGTTCCGCCGCAACGCCATTGGCCACCGCACGCTCGCAGCCGTAACCCTGCCAGTCCAGCTGGCCCGGCGCATGCGCATCGGTGTCGACGGAGAAATCACAGCCCATCTCGACCGCCAATCGGATCAGCCGAGAAGGCGGGTCGCGGCGTTCGGGGCGGCTGTTGATCTCGACAGCGGTGCCGTAGTGGCGGCAGGCCTCGAAGACGACCTCGGCGTCGAACGTCGACTCCGGTCTGGTACCACGCGCACCCTCGACCAGCCGTCCCGTGCAGTGGCCGAGCACGTCCACGTTCGGGTCGGCCACGGCATAGACCATGCGCTTTGTCATCGTCTCACTGTCGGCGCGCAGGTATGAATGCACGCTGGCGACAACGATATCGAGCTCGGCGAGCAGATCGGCCTGCTGGTCGAGGGCGCCGTCGTCGAGGATGTCCACTTCGATGCCGGTGAGGATGCGGAAGGGCGCCATCCGCTCGTTCAGCTCCGCGATCACCTCCAGCTGGCGGCGCAGCCGGTCGGCGGAGAGTCCATTGGCGACGGTCAGCCGTGGCGAATGATCGGTGAGCGCACAGTATTCGTGCCCGAGCGCCGCCGCGACACCCATCATTTCCGCGATAGGACTGCCACCGTCGGACCAGTCGGAGTGGGTGTGTAGATCGCCGCGCAGCCGGGAACGCAACGACTTGCCCGGCACGCCGATGGGCTGTGCGGCCGACCGTAGATCGAGCAGATATTGCGGTACCGCGCCGGAATACGCCTGTTCGATCACGGCCGCGGTCTTCGGTCCGATACCGCCGATCTCGCGCCAGCTGTGCGCCGTCCGGTGCGCGAGCAGCTCGTCCTCCGGCAGTTCCGCGACGATATCGGCGGCCCTGCGGTAGGCCTTCACCCGGTGCGTCTGGTCCCGAGAACGTTCCAGCCAGAAACCGATCTCGCGCAGCGCCTCCACCGGACCCGGCGCGTTCGCCGGATCCGGTTCGGCGATCGGATCATGTGCCGCCACAGCGGCTATCGAATCCTGGTGTACTTCATGAAGGCAACCCCGTCCTCGAATACCCGGCTGGTGATCACCCGGAACTTCGCCGCTTCGGGCAGCCGTGGACCGGCTCCGAACAGGGGCCGCCCCTGGCCGAGCACCATCGGATACAGCTTGAGGAAGATCTGATCGATCTCCGGCAGCAGCACCTGAGCGAGCTCCCCGCCGCCGCACAACCAGATCCCCAGCCCGTCTTCGCGCTTGAGTTCACGCACCTTCGCCAGCGGGTCGGCGGCGATGAGCTGCACCGCGGGGTCGGGGCTCTCCGGCAACGTCGTCGACACCACGAACTGGCGCAAGTGCGCATACGGACTCGAGGTCCCGGTCCTGACACCGAAATCGTGGGTCTTACGCCCCATCAGCACCGTGTCGAAGTAGCGGTTGCGCTGGTCGATGCCGAGCGCCTCCCGCACCTTCGTCGGCAGCGTTTCCGGGTACTGCGCGATGATCGCCGGACCATGATCACCCCCCACCGGGAAAAAATCGACAGAGCCGTCCTCGGAGGCGATGAATCCATCGATGGTCGATGCGACGTAGTAGGTGAGCTTGCGCATATTTCCTTCCTCCACGACCGGCGTGACTTCCCGACCGCCTAGAAGAAACGGTAGCTCCCCAATCGGTGCTGTGGGGCTAGGCTCGGCCGCAATCCGCGCATGGCCGGACGAAAGGCCGAGGCGGCGGTACGCCTAGTGCGGCTGGGCGCGAGGCTTCGGCTGGCAGCGGGGGCAGGAGTAGGACGAGCGGTTCATGAAACGCTCCCGACGGATCGCCGCGCCACAGCGTCGGCACGGTTCGTCCTCTCGACCGTAGACGGCCAGCGAGCGCTCGAAATAGCCGGATGCGCCGTTCACGTTCACATAGAGCGCGTCGAACGAGGTGCCGCCCGCGGCGAGCGCCTCACCCATCACGACGCCGACCTCCGCGAGCAGGGTACGCAGGGCGGGCCTGCTCAGTCCGGATGCGACCCTGTTGCCGTGAATCCGGGCGCGCCACAGGGATTCGTCGGCATAGATGTTGCCGATGCCGGAGACCACGGACTGATCGAGCAGTATCCGTTTGATCTCGCTGTTTTTGGCCCGCAGCGCGGTCACCACCGACTCCGAGTCGAAGAGCGGATCGAGCGGATCGCGGGCGATGTGTGCGACGGGCTCGGGCAGCGGCGTGCCCTCGACCATGATGAGCGGTGCGAGCGCCCAGCCGCCGAAGGTGCGCTGATCTACGAAACGTAACTCGGTGCCGTCGTCGAGGGTGGCGATGATGTGCGCGTGCTTCTCCACCGGAGTACCGGCGGGCTGCACCAACATCTGCCCGCTCATCCCCAGATGCACGACCAGCGCGGTATCAGGATCGTCGAAGGTGAGCCATAGATACTTGCCACGCCGCTGCGCCGCGGACACCCGCAGCCCGGTCATCCTCGCGGCCAGATCGACAGCGCCCTCGAGGTGCCTGCGCACCGAGCGGGGATGGGTAACCGTCACCGCATCGACGACATGGCCGACCACGTGCTCGGCGAGTCCGCGCCGGACTACCTCGACCTCGGGAAGTTCGGGCACGTCAGGATTCGGCGGTCAGCGCCTGGTAGGCAGCGCCCGCGGCCTTCTGTTCCGCTTCCTTCTTGGACCGGCCGATGCCCGAACCGAACGGGCGGCCACCGATCACCGTGGTCGCGGTGAATTCCTTGTCGTGGTCGGGACCCGTCGAGGTGATCTCGTAACTGGGCACACCGAGTCCACGTTCAGCGGTGAGTTCTTGCAGGCTGGTCTTCCAGTCGAGGCCGGCACCCATCCTGGGACCACGCTCGAGCAGGTCGGCGAAAAGCCGCAGCACGACCTCGCGCGCCACTTCGATGCCGTGCTCGAGATGCACCGCACCCAGTAGCGACTCCATGCCGTCGGCGAGGATGCTCGGCTTGTCCCGGCCGCCGGTGAGCTCTTCGCCCTTACCCAGCAACAGGTGTACGCCGAGGCCGCCCTCGCCGAGCTTGCGCGCCACCTCGGCGAGTGCGTGCATATTCACCACGCTCGCCCGCAGCTTCGCCAATTCGCCCTCGGATTTCTCCGGGTGCTCGAGGTAGAGCCGCTCGGTAATGCTCAGGCCGAGAACCGAGTCGCCCAGGAATTCGAGGCGCTCGTTGGTCGGCAGCCCACCGTTTTCATAGGCGAAGGAACGGTGGGTCAGCGCGAGGCGCAACAAATCCGGCTGCACGCGGACGCCGAGCGCGGCGAGCAGCCGGTCGTGATCACCGGAAGCGCCCGGTTCGTCCTTACTGACAGTCACGTCTATACGACAGGTCGAACGATCAGACAGCGGCGATGACCTGGCGGCCCTTGTACGTGCCGCAGGAGGGGCACGCGATGTGCGGCAGGGTCTTCTCCCCACAGGCGCGGTTCGGGCACGTAATCAGGGTCGGCGCGGTGGCCTTCCACTGACTGCGCCGCGACCTGGTGTTGGAACGGGACATCCGGCGCTTGGGAACGGCCACGACTACTTCTCCTCATTGTCTTATTGCTTGCCAGTTCACAGATCGGTTTTGCCGATCCGGGTCTTAATGATCGGGGTCGGCGGCACCCGCGTCGGGGCCACCGGTGCCGGGCGACTCGGTGGCGAACTTCGCCAACCCGGCCCAGCGAGGGTCAAGTATCTCATGCCCATGATCGGAACCCGCAATCGCCATCCGTACACCGCATTCCGCGCACAGTCCGGCGCAGTCCGGCGAACACAGCGGCTGCAACGGAAGCTCGAGGCCGATGGCGTCGATGATCACCGGTTCCAGGTCGATCGTGTCGTCGACCAGACGATGGACCTCGTCGTCCTCGGTGGTCTGCTCGGTCGCGCTGTCGGGGTAGGCGAACAGCTCGGTGAGATCGAGCTCCACCTCACCGGTGAACGGCTCGAGGCAGCGCGTGCACTCCCCCTCCGTGGACGCGGCCACCGTTCCGGTGATCAGCACACCCTCGGACACCGCCTGCAATCGCAGGTCGAGCTCGACGTCGGAACCCTTGGGGATGGCGATGAGGTCCAGTCCGATTCGATCCTTCGTGGTGACGGTGCGATGGAACTCCTGCATCGTTCCCGGGCGACGCCCCAGGCTGCGGGTGTCCAGCACGAAGAACGCGTCCGGATTGCGGCGCGCAGCCGCACGGGGACGCGAGGCGGAACCGGAACCGGCGGACATCGCGAAACTCACTCACATTCGAAGGGATATGGGCAACCATCCACAATACGCGAGCGCTTACCCGATACCCAAAACGGCTAGCGGCGGTAGTCACCAGCGTAGTCGGGGGCGCCCGCACCGGAACGCAGCTGGTGGCGACCACGGCCGACGGTCCGCAGGGTGTTGTCGAGAGTCTCCTCGAACTCGGCGAGCTTACTGTCGACGTACTGGTCACATTCGTCGCGCATACGGTCGGCCTCGGCGTGCGCCGCGTCGATCACCCGCGCCGACTCGGCGTGCGCGGCGCGCACCACCTCGGTCTGGGCGATGAGCCGAGCCTGCTCGGCCTGCCCCTCCGCTACCGAACGGTCGTAGGAGGCCTGGCCCGCCTCGGCCATTCGCTCGGATTCGACGCGGGCCCTGCCGGTGACGGCCTCGAACTCGGCATTGCCGTCGGCGACGACGCGGTCGGCATCGGCTTGTGCGGTGCTCACCAGGTGGTCGGCGTGCGCACTCGCCTCGGCCACCATGCGGTCGGCGTGCGCCTTGGCGTCGGAGAGAATCCGATCGGCCTCCTCGCGTGCGGATCCGACGGTCTCACGGGCCTGGTCGTTGGCGCCGGTCACCGTAGTTTCGGCGGCCGAGCGCGCGTCCGTGACGATCTTATCGCGGTGGTCGAGCACGTCCTGGGCGTCGTCGAGCTCGCCCGGCAACGCGTCACGCACGTCGTCGAGCAGCTCGAGCACGTCACCGCGCGGCACAATGCAGCTTCGAGTCGGCGGGATCCCGCGCGCCTCCTCGACGATGGCGACCAGCTCGTCGAGTGCTTCGAATACGCGATACATGCTCACTACCCCACTCTCCTGCGGACTTCGGCGAACTTTCTCACCAAGGCCCAGTGTGCCCCTCGTCACCGCAAGCGCCGAGTCATCCTCCGGTGTGTCGTGCCAGTGTCTCGTACGCCACAAAATCAAGTGGAGGATCTACCTCCACTTGGTGTTACATTTATCAGGAAGGTCAGAACAAGATCTTCATAAGCGAATCCCAGGCCCCCATCGGGACAGTGGGACGGAGGACGCCGAAGGGCGGACACCCAGAAGTCGATAGATTGACAGGTTTCAAATGTTCAGTACATACTGAACATGCAGTACTTGAGAACTTGTCCGAGTCGACGGGAAGGAAAGCGATGACTATCGCTGTTGTCCCCACCAGAGGCTCTGTTCGATCGGAAAGACAATGACTGTTCTGGAAATCCCGCGACCGACGGCCGCCAGCATCTACGCCCCGTGGGTTGGCCCGTACCCGGTGTTGCGGTCGACAGAGTCCGTCGGTCCCCGGTTCGAACAGCTCATGCGCTACCTGCGCGGCGATCGGCCCTTCGCCCAGCTGATCCGTTTCGCACTTGTCGGCGGGTCCAGCAATATCGCCTACGTGCTGCTGTTCTTCGCGATGCACGGCATCGGTCCCCTGATCGCCAATGTCGTCGGGTCGGTCGTGAGCACCATCATCGCCAACGAGCTGCACCGCCAGCTGACCTTCCACGCTTCCGGCCGAGTCGGCTGGTTCACCGCACAGTGGGAGGGCGGCGGCCTCGCGCTGATCGGCCTCGGCATCACCACCGCAGGACTGGCCGCGATGGACGTGTGGACCCCCGGCCTCGGCGGAGCCGCCGAAGCGAGCGCCATCCTCGCGATCACCGCGGTAGTCGGCGGCATGCGCTTCCTGGCACTACGCGGCCTGGTCTTTTAACACCTGATTTCGTGAGCACATGGCTGGCCAGCAACCACGCCCGGCCACTGTGACCCCCGGCTATGGACGGTGGTTCCTTTGTCGGCGGCTGGGGTCACCATGAGCACCAACCCGAATGAGTTCGAGGCGGCAGATCGAACCGATGTGCCAGCGCAGTCTGCGGTGCCGACGTGTTGCGGCACCGAACGGCAGACCACGTGCTGCGATCAGGGCGAGAAGGCAGGGAGCGGGTGCGGCTGCCAGTAGCCCTTACCTGCCGAGATGCGGTGCGAGCCTCGAGCGGCTCGCACCGCATCTTTGTCTGGTCGTGGGGATGCCGATGACCGGCGGCCGTTCCCAGGCCGGTGTGTCGGTCTATTGGTCCGGCCGCTTCGTCGGTGTCGAGTTCAGCGTTGGATGGGTCGTCCGGGACGGCGTCGACGGGCAGTTCGCGGCGATGCGGCGCTGAGCGGCCTTCAGTTTCCTCGCCTGTCGTCACGATCGCGAGCCTGCATTTCTGCTCGACAGCACCAATGGGGGCTATCTCACCAAGGGTGTTTCCAGCGGTTTGTTTCAGTAGGTTTAGGCATCGGAAACACCATTGGCGAGATAGCCCGAACCGGGGTGACGGTGTGAGATGATTTCGCTGTACTGACGCCAAACCGGCCTGATCCATCACAGTGGAGGCGAGTATGTCGGACAAAGACGATGAAGAGGTGTCGCAATCTGAGCTTGCTGAATTCGACTTCCTTCTGGACGCTTTGAAGGAAGAGGGGGCCGATTCGATCAATGGGTTCGATCTCGTGAGAGGCCTAAACTTTGCGCGGCATGCAAGGGATGACTGGAGAGCGTTCGAACGGCAACAGCGTGCTCGCGAGGCAAGAGCCAGCTGGACGCCACACCATCGCGTCCGATCGATACTTCCAGATGATCTCGCGAAAAAAGACCTGGGCGACCTGACGCTCAAGGAGCTACTCGGCCTTGAAATCCCCATTGAGAAGTTGTTAGAACTTCGGCGAAACCTGGGTGAAGGCAAAGGTAAAACAGGGCCGTGACTACCGAAAGGTAACCTTCCCGAAGAGGGGCGAGAATCGTGAACGCGCTTTCAGTAGATGTTCAAGTCCGGCCAAGGCAGAGTCCGAGCAGTGTTTTCACGATTACGGCTCCCGCGGTGCGCAATCAGTAATCCGGCCTGCTTCATCTAGAGGGAGAGCGAGGATGTCGAACAAAGATGACGAAGAGGTTTCGCGATCTGAACTCGCCGCGTTTGACATCCTACTGGATGCGTTGAACAAAAAGGGGGTCGATTCGATAAATGCGTTCGATCTCGTGGGAGGCGCAGACTGGACACGGAATATATATAGATGGGACGACCGGGTCAGAAGGGGCAACCGCATACGATCCATACTTCCAGATTCTCTCGCGAAGAGGGACCTCGGAGAGTTGACGGTCAAAGAGCTGCTCGGCATCGAGATTCCTGTCGAGGAGTTGATAGAGCTTCGGCGAGACCTGAGCGGAGGCAAATACCGAGAGGGGTCGTGATTGCCGAAAAGGAGCGTGCCGGAAGGGGTTGGAAATCGTGAATGTGGTTGCCGGAGTCACTGTCATCGGACTGTTCTCGATTTGGCTCGCGCTTTCAGTGGCTTCGCAGATTATCCCCGACCGAGTCCATGCAATGTTCCCACGGTTAAGCGTGTTCGGACTGATCCCTGCATGGACCTTTTTCGCTCCTCGGCCGGGCGTGCACGATATACACTTGCTCTACAGAGACCGTTCTGCAGACGGAACGGTGACTGGAGTGATGTATATTCCAACAATTCCAGGCAGGCGTTGGTTTCATTTCATCTGGAATCCGCGCAAGTATGAAAACAAGATTCTGGCAGACTGCATTGCCTCGCTATTCGAGCAACTGCATGCACTTAAGAAGAGTGACCGAGACCTCAGAGCAATCCTGCTGTCGAGTTCATATTTGACACTGCTGAACATCGTTATGCACATGCCGCCGTCAAGTGGTGCCGAAGCGCGACAGTTCGTCATTGCGGAGAATGCTCGAGGTCGACGGCTGAATGATCGGCATATATCGTTCATTAGTGAATTTCACAGGTTCGAGGGGGTGCTTGTTTGACGACCCTGGATATCGAGACAACGTACATGCTGTGTAGCCGAATAGCTGGCGTTTGGATTGCGATCAGTAGCGCCGAGCGCCTGGCCAGGATTCGAGCACTGAGGTTCGGGGGCGCATACGATCCAAGGGTTTGTCTTGCAATTGCAGACACAAGTATTCGTCTTAGGCCTGTTTATGATCGACTCGCGAGCAGTGCTCGGCTAAATGTGGGCTTACTTATTGTTCGGCTTGTGGCAGGAGTGGCTCTCATCTGTAGCTCGGACACGTATTCGATCATGATGGCCTGCTGGGGCGTCGTGGCAGGGACGATCCTGGTTTCAGATTGGCTTCTGATGAACGGCGGTGAAGACGGCTCACATCAGATGCTAACCATCCTTAGTGTCGCGTTCGCAATCTCATTAGCGCTGGGCTTTGCCGACTGGCTACCTCAGGCGGGCCTCTATTTCATTGGACTGCAAGCATGCCTTGCCTACGGGACGTCAGGGGTTGCAAAGTTGATCAGCCCGATGTGGCGTAGCGGCGAAGCCATCCCCGCCATACTATTAACACGAACGTATGGTCCCGGCAGCTCGGTGGGTTTACTGCAGAAATACCCCGCAGTAGCGATCGGGAGCTGTTGGATGACGATTGCTTTTGAATCCGCTTTCCTTTTTGCTCCTCTGATGCCGCAGTTGATTCTCATCTCACTGTTCGCGACTGCGGCCATATTTCATATTGTTTGCGCGGGAGCAATGGGGTTGAACGGGTTCTTCTGGTCATTCTGTGCCACCTATCCCGCAATACTCTTTCTCAATCATTCCGTTGCATCTGGCGTGCACCTGTACTGACCGAATTTGCTCGAGGCCAACGGCGAAGAAGAGCTCGCATCAGCGCACACGTAGGGTCGGCGATACCCAGCTGCTCGGTTGTGACCACAGCACCTGGGTCTGGCCTCGAGACTCAGGTGCGGCGGGCCGCGAGCCGGTCCAAGAGGCGCTTGTGGACCGCGGGCGGGAGCATGTCGGTGATGTCGCCGCCGAAGGTCGCCACCTCCTTGACAAGGGAACTGGACAAGAAGCTGAAGGCCGGGTTGGTGGCGATGAAGAAAGTGTCCACGCCGGAGAGCCGCTTGTTCATCTGCGCCATCTGCAGCTCGTAGCCGAAGTCACCCGCGTCGCGAAGGCCCTTGACGATCGCGGTGATGCCTTGTTCCTTCGCGAAGTCGACGAGCAGGCCGTACCACGACTCCACCCGAATATTGGGCAGATGCGCCGTGGCCTCGCGCAGCATCTCCATGCGTTCCTCGACGCTGAACATGCCCTGCTTGTTCTTGTTGATCATGACGGTCACCACGACCTCGTCGAACTGGGTCGAGACCCGGTTGAAGACGTCGATGTGTCCATTGGTCACCGGGTCGAACGAGCCCGGGCACAACGCTCCTGCCATAGCTCAAACGCTAGCAGGCGACTCCTCTACGAATTCGGCGAGCTCGACTCTGGTCTCGCCGTACTTGCGTGTCTTCTCCGGGACATACCCTGCGGGCCAGTCGATCTCGGGCGAACGGATGGAACGCTCCACGACGACCAACGCACCGGGGTTGAGCCAGCCACGCTCGGCCAATGCACGAATGTCGTCGGTCACCGTCGCGGTGTCCACGTCGTAGGGCGGGTCCGAGAGCACCAGGTCGTACGCGCCGCCGCCGCCCTGCGCCAAGACCGCCGCGACCGCGCCGACGCGCAGCTCCGCGCCCGGCAGACCGAGGTCGGCGATATTGCCGCGCACGACTATGGCGGCCCTGCGGTCGGATTCGATCAGCAGTGCCTGCCCTGCGCCACGGGAGAGCGCCTCGAGTCCGAGCGCGCCGGAACCCGCGTAGAGGTCGAGGACACGGACACCGCCGAAATCCATCCGAGCGTCGAGCGCGCTGAACAGGGCCTCACGCACCCGATCGGAAGTGGGCCGTGTCCCCGCGGGCGGCACCCGGAGCCGCCGCCCGCCTGCTGTCCCCGCGACGATCCGCGTCATTCAGGCAGATCACTTCGAGCAGCCCGCACACGATCACTTGTGGACTCACGCACGGTCAGCTCGACAAGCAGATCGCCGCCCTCGACCTGCTGTACTCGCCCGATCGCGATCCTGCCGACGGTGCCACCGCGCGGCGCGGTTATCGCGGCCTCCATCTTCATCGCCTCGATGGTGCCGATGGGGTCGCCCGCGGCGATCGAATCGCCTTCCGACACCGCCAACGTCACCACGCCTGCGAAGGGCGCCGCGATGTGACCGGAATTGGCCTTGTCCGCCTTCTCCGCCGCCGGGATCTCGCTGGCGATAGACCTGTCACGAACGGCGACGGGACGAAGCTGACCATTGAGGATGCACATCACCGTGCGCATGCCGCGCTCGTCGGGCTCCGAGATGGCCTCCAGGCCGATGAGCAGGGTGACGCCCTTCTCCAACTGCACGCGATGCTCCTCGCCGCGGCGCAAGCCGTAGAAGAACTGATTCGCCGACAGCCCGGAGGTGTCGCCGTACTTCTCACGGTGCGCGAGGAATTCGGCGGTGGGCGCGGGGAACAGCAACCGGTTCAATGTGTCTCGGCGTTGCTGCGAGGAACCCGCGAGCCCGGCCTCGTCCTCGACGGTCAACGTGGTCTCCGGCTTCGCGGGGCCACGGCCGGCCAGCGCCCTGCTGCGGAACGGCTCCGGCCAGCCGCCCGCCGGGGTGCCGAGTTCCCCACGCAGGAAACCGATGACCGAATCGGGAATGTCATAGCGACCGGGATCGGTGGCGAAGTCCTCGACGTCGACATCGGTGCCGACCAGGGCGAGCGCGAGGTCGCCGACCACCTTGGACGAAGGGGTCACCTTGACGAGGCGACCGAGCAGCCGGTCGGCCGCCGCGTATTTCGCCTCGACCTCTTCGAAACGGTCACCGAGCCCGAGCGCGATGGCCTGCTGACGCAGGTTCGACAGCTGACCGCCGGGAATCTCGTGGGTGTAGACCCGGCCGGTCGGTGCGGGAAGCCCGGATTCGAAGGGCGCGTACACCTTTCGCAGCGCCTCCCAGAACGGCTCGAGATCACAGACGTTCTGGAGATTCAGGCCGGTGTCGTAGGTGCTGTGCGCCGCGGCCGCGACAATCGCCGAGAGCGCGGGCTGGCTGGTGGTACCCGCCATGGAGGCGCTCGCGCCGTCGACGGCATCGGCACCGGCCTGCCATGCGGCCAGATAAGTGGCCAGCTGCCCGCCGGGGGTGTCGTGGGTGTGTACATGCACCGGCAGGTCGAAGTTGCTGCGCAGCGCGGTCACCAGCGTGGCGGCGGCGGGGGCGCGCAGCAGTCCCGCCATGTCCTTGATGGCGAGGACGTGTGCGCCCGCGTCCACGATCTGCTCGGCGAGCTTCAGGTAGTAGTCGAGGGTGTAGAGAGACTCGTCCGGGTTCGACAGGTCACCGGTGTAGCTCATCGCGACTTCCGCTATGGCGGTACCGGTTTCGCGCACCGCATCAATGGCGGGGCGCATCTGGTCGACATTGTTGAGCGCGTCGAAGATGCGGAAGATATCGATGCCGGTCGTGGTGGCCTCGGAGACGAACGCGCGGGTCACCTGCTCCGGGTACGGCGTGTAGCCGACGGTGTTGCGGCCGCGCAGCAGCATCTGCAAACAGATGTTCGGCACCGCCTCGCGAAGTGCGGCCAGCCGCTCCCACGGGTCCTCGTACAGGAAGCGAAGCGCCACATCGTAAGTCGCGCCGCCCCAGGCCTCGATGGACAACAGCTCGGGGGTCATCCGCGCGACATGTCCGGCCACGGCGAGCAGGCCGTTGGTGCGCACCCTGGTGGCGAGCAGCGACTGATGTGCGTCGCGGAAGGTGGTATCGGTGACTGCGACGGCATTCTGTTCGCGTAACGCGCGTGCGAAACCCTCGGGGCCGAGGGTCAGCAGCCGTTGCCGGGAACCGGCGGGCGGCGGCACCGTCAGATCGATCGCGGGCAGCTTGTCATGGGGGTAGACCGTGGTCGGTCGGTCCCCGTGTGGCTTGTTCACGGTGACATCGGCCAGATAGTTGAGAATCTTGGTGCCACGGTCGGCCGATCCACGCAGGGTCAGCAGCTGCGGGCGCTCCTCGATGAACGAGGTGGTGACCCGGCCCGCACGGAAGTCGGGGTCGTCGAGCACGGCCTGCAAGAACGGAATATTGGTCGCCACACCGCGGATTCGGAACTCCGCCACCGCACGCCGCGCCCGCGCGATCGCGGTCTCGAAGTCGCGGCCACGGCAGGTCAGCTTCACCAGCATCGAGTCGAAGTAGGCGCCGACTTCGGCGCCGAGGTTCGCGCCGCCGTCGAGGCGGATGCCGGCGCCACCGGGTGTGCGGTAGGCGGTGATGCGGCCGGTGTCGGGACGGAAACCGTTGGCCGGGTCCTCGGTGGTGATACGGCACTGCAACGCGGCGCCGCGGATCAGCACGGTCTCCTGGCTCAGGCCGAGCTGTTCGAGCGTCTCCCCCGCCGCGATGCGCAGCTGCGACTGCACCAGGTCGACGTCGGTGATCTCTTCGGTCACCGTGTGCTCGACCTGGATGCGCGGGTTCATCTCGATGAAGACATGCTTGCCGCGCTCGTCGAGCAGGAACTCGACGGTGCCCGCGCAGCTATAGCCGATCTGTCGAGCGAAGGCCACCGCGTCCGCGCAAATCCGCTCGCGCAGCACGGGATCGAGATTCGGCGCAGGCGCGAGCTCGATCACCTTCTGGTGCCTGCGCTGCAACGAACAGTCCCGCTCGAACAGGTGCATCACGTTGCCGTGCTGGTCGGCGAGAATCTGCACCTCGATGTGGCGCGGGTTGATCACGGCCTGCTCGAGGAACACCGTCGGATCACCGAAGGCCGACTCGGCCTCCCTGGACGCGGCCTCGATCGACTCGCGCAGCTGCTCGGGAGCGGCGACACGGCGCATACCGCGGCCACCGCCACCTGCGACGGCCTTCACGAAGATCGGGAAGTCCAGCTGCTGGGCAGCCGCCAGCAGCTCCTCGACATCCGCCGACGGCTCGCTCGACCGCAGCACCGGCAGCCCCGCCACCTTCGCAGCGGCGATCGCGCGGGCCTTGTTGCCTGCCAGCTCCAGCACCTCCGCCGACGGGCCGATGAAGGTGATGCCCTCGCGGGCACAGGCGGCGGCGAGATCGGGATTCTCGGACAGGAAGCCATAGCCCGGGTAGATCGCGTCGGCGCCCGCCGACTTGGCGGCCTCGATAATGGCGTCGATGGACAGGTACGCCCGGACGGGATGGCCCTCTTCACCGATCTGGTAGGACTCGGCCGCCTTCAACCGATGGACCGAGTTGCGGTCCTCGTACGGGAAAACCGCGACGGTTCCGATGCCGAGCTCATAGGCCGCGCGGAAGGCCCGAATCGCGATTTCGCCGCGGTTGGCAACCAAGACTTTCGAGAACATTGATCCAACGTACCCGCCCCCGAACCGGCCCCTGGCACGCAAGGTCCCTTCGCAAGAATCTTCACAACGCGACCTAGCACGCTTGCGAAGTTGCGTTAATGCAGTGTTTATATTGCAGTACCCATGGCGCCGGTTGTTCGCACGCCCGTGCCAGGTGTTATCGCATCCCCGTCGCAAGCATCACCACCAACGCGCCCACTCGCCACGACCCCGTATTCCGAGCGAAGCGAGACCGAGCACTAGAGTTCGCGGCCCGTCTCGCGTCCGAGCGTCCGAAGCGCATGCGCCGCAGGCGCGAGTCTCGGACGCTCGGACGCGAGACCAAGGGGGCCGCGAACACGCGACGCCGCAGGCGTCGCCAAAAAAACACAGCCCCGCGAACACGCAGCGCCGCAGGCGCTGCCTATGCTGGATGTGCAGCTGGTTCGCCGGTACGCAGACGAGTTGGAGCCCCGACGTCGCGTGCCGGAGCCGAAGCTCGCTCATCTGTATGTCAGGTGTGCGGGTGAAGAGGGAACCCGGTGAGATTCCGGGACTGTCCCGCAGCGGTATGCAGGAACGACCGCCGTCATAAGCACTGAGCTCCATGGGCACCTAGCCCGGCGGCTCGGGAAGCGACGGCCAGTAGGTGAGCCCCGGCGCAGGCCGGGGTCGGCCAGAAGGCCCGTGCCCGCAAGTCCGAAGACCTGCCAGCCGTGCCGGATACGCCGTATCCGGCGGCCACCGCCTCGTGGATTGGGCGCGCGGACCAGTGCGACGTGTCGGGCTCTGTTGTCGGTTCCTCCGGCATGTCACTTGGTTTCCGCGTGCTCGTAGGGCGTCTGGCCTCTCGAACTCAGCACTGGAGAAACATCGTGACTGTTTCGCACTACACACCGTTCACCGCAACGGTTCTCGGCCTACCGCGGGTGGGGCCGCAGCGTGAGCTCAAGCGCGCCACCGAGTCCTATTGGGCCGGGCGCATCGACGCCGGGCAGCTGCACGCCGTCGCACGCGACCTGCGGCGCACCCAGCTCGCCGAACTACAGGCCGCCGGACTCGATTCGATCCCCGTCGGCACCTTCTCCTACTACGACCAGGTGCTCGACACCGCCGCGCTGCTCGGCGCGCTGCCGCCGAGGGTGGCAGGGATCGCCGATCCGCTGGACCGTTATTTCGCCGCCGCGCGCGGCACCGACACCGTCGAGCCGCTGGAGATGACCAAGTGGTTCGACACCAACTATCACTATCTGGTGCCGGAAATCTGCCCTGACACCGCATTTTCGCTGCACCCCGAGCAGCTCTTGGAGCAGCTGCGCGAGGCGCTTGCCGCCGAGGTGCCAGCACGGCCGGTCGTCGTCGGTCCGATTACCTTCCTGAAGCTGGCGAAGGCGAGCGGCGGCTCGGCACTTGATCGCCTCGGCGAGCTCGTTCCGCTCTACGGTGAGCTGCTGCGACTGCTCGCCGCCGCGGGAGCCGAGTGGGTGCAGCTCGACGAGCCGGTCGTGGTCACCGATCTCACCGACGACGAAATCGAGCTGATAGGAAACACTTACGCCGAGCTGTCGGCGGCCAAGGATCGTCCGGCGATCCTGGTGGCAACCTACTTCGGCAAGCCGGGCGCCGCGCTCACCGCACTGGCAGGCACCGAGATCGAGGGCATCGCACTCGATTTCACCGCGGTCACCGAGCTCTCGGAAGTGGTTGCGGTACCGGCACTTGCGGGCAAGCTGCTGGTCGCCGGTGTGGTCGATGGCCGCAATGTGTGGCGTGCCGACCTCGATCGCGCCCTTGCCACACTCGGCACTCTGCTCGGTTCCGCTACGACGGTGGCGGTATCGAGCTCCTGCTCGCTGTTGCATGTGCCCTACACCCTCGACACCGAAACCGGCCTGGACGCGCAGCTGCGGTCATGGCTGGCGTTCGGTGCGGAAAAGGTCGCCGAGGTGCGGCTGCTCGCTACCGCGCTGAACGAGGGCACCGAAACCATCACCACCGAGTTGGGGACGGTCCGTGCGGCTTTGGCGAGCAGGCGCGCGGATATACGGCTCGACGATCCGAAGGTGCGGGCCAGGCTTGCCGCGCTCGGACCGGACGCCCTCCGGCGGGCGCCCGCCGAGCAGCGTCGGGTATTGCAGGCCGAACGGCTGCGGTTGCCCGCGCTGCCGACCACGACGATCGGCTCCTACCCGCAGACCTCAGCGATCCGATTGGCACGGGCCGCGCTGCGCAAGGGTGACATCGACAACGCCGAGTATGTCCGTAGGATGCGTGCGGAGATTGCCGATGTCGTAGCGCTGCAAGAGAAGCTGGGGCTGGACGTGCTCGTGCACGGCGAGCCGGAGCGCAACGACATGGTGCAGTACTTCGCCGAACAGCTCGACGGCTTCGCCGCCACCGAGGCGGGGTGGGTGCAGTCCTACGGCACCCGCTGCGTGCGGCCGCCGATCCTCTACGGCGACGTGGCGCGACGCACCCCGATGACCGTCGATTGGATCAGCTATGCCCAGTCGCTGACCGACAAGCCGGTCAAGGGCATGCTCACCGGTCCGGTGACGATCCTGGCCTGGTCTTTCGTGCGCGACGACCAATCGCTCGCGGACTCGGCACGGCAAGTGGCGCTGGCGATCCGGGACGAGACGGTGGATCTGCAGGCCGCAGGCATTCGGATCGTCCAGGTCGACGAACCCGCGCTGCGAGAACTGCTGCCGCTGCGTGCGGCCGATCAACCCGCCTACCTCGACTGGTCGGTACAGGCGTTCCGGCTGGCGACATCGGGCGTTTCGGATGCCACCCAGGTCCACACCCACCTCTGCTATTCGGAGTTCGGTGAGGTCATCGACGCGATCGCGGGCCTCGACGCCGACGTGACGTCGATCGAGGCGGCCCGCTCGCACATGGAGGTGCTCGACGACCTCAATGCCGCGGGCTTCGACCTCGGCGTCGGACCCGGTGTCTACGACATCCATTCGCCGCGGGTGCCGAGCGTCGAGGAGATCACCACGTCGCTGCGTGCGGCGCTGAAAGCCGTTCCCGCCGAACGACTCTGGGTCAATCCGGATTGTGGCTTGAAGACAAGGGGACCGGTCGAGGTGGAGGCTGCGCTGCGCAATATGGTCGCCGCCGCGGCCGCAGTCCGCTGATGTATACGGCGTATCGGTGACACGTTCGCAATAATGCGTTCGCATTGAAATCCTTACTCCCTCCGGCCTTCCGGAGGGAGTAAGGACGCCCTCGAAACAAATAGCCCTTCCGAATTATCAATGGTCTCAGCCCGATTCGGGCCCGAGCCAAGGCCGCCGCCTCGGCCGCGTCGGGTAACGCTCACAAACCTCCCCGCCCCGCGGCACCGGCCATATTCGCGATTTTGCACTGATCCCCCGCCGCCACGCCGTATGGCATCCCGGACAACGCCGCATGCGCACCCCTCCTCGCACGATCGAACAGCTCGAATCCCCTTTGCTGTCTTCGACGTGCGCGAACCCGATCGGGTTCCCCCTTTTCGCGACGAGTTTCCGATACCCGCGCCGCGGGAACCGATCACCTCCGCACCCTCGGCCCCCGCGAGCCGCACACGAAACCCGCACCCGCCGAACGCCGCCGGCCTGCCCCGATTCCGAGCCGAAGGCGGCGAACCCCTTCCCGAAACCTCTGCGAAACCTGTTCGTAACTGCGTATTCCTCGGCAAAACCTCTGGACATCTATCGGACCGTCGATTAATGTGACGTTATATAGCGGCACGATAGATAGTGTCTAGCTAGCCGGGGGATCCCCGGGCGATCTACAGATCGTGAAGGACGCAAGCGATGACCGGACACAACCCACAGCAACGGGCAACGAAAACACTGCTCGGCCTGCTGATCGTGAGCGCAACGGTGGTGACCCCTGCGGTGCTGATGCCAGCGCAGGTTCTAGCCCAGCCCGGCCCGACCGCTTCAACAGTGCGGGCCGAATCCCCCAGCCATCACGGACGTGACAAATCGGGAAGCGATTCGTCGCGCCAACGCAGGCGCAATGACGAGAACCGCGAACGCAGGCGCAATGACAACAACCACCGTCGCCAGAACTGCGGAGCGCAATTCATTCCTGGTCCGCTCTTCTGCGGTCTCTTCACTAACTGACCAGCGAAACGCCAGTTAGCCCGACCTCGCAAAGCTTGATTACAGCTCGAAATCGAACGGAGAAATACCATGATCACCAATATCAACACCCGCCGCCTGCTTACCTGTACTGCCATCGTCGGCGCCATCATCACCGCCGGTGCGGGGATGTCGTCCGCAGTGCCCGGTGACCATTCCTACGGCGGGGCCGGCCGCGGCGGTTCCTACAGCCAGGGCGATTCGGCGGGCGCGCACAAGATCGACCCCATGGGTTACCACCACTACGAAAACAATCCCCAGCGACGCCTCGAGCAGGAACAGAACCTGCGCGATTACCACCAGAACCAGAACCAGAACCAGAACCCCCGCAGCTACCAGCCTCAAGGCGGTGGCCGGCAAATCTGCAAGGCACAGGCGAGCTGGTGCAGGTAAGCCGTTCTGCGGCCATTACCGAAACCCTCTTCACCCTCAACCATGCCGTTACTCAACGGCACATTGCATGACTGTGTAGTACCCGAAGCCCGATCGACATCGGCTGTTGGGATAGACGACGAAAGAGAGAAGCCGATGTTCACAATGAGCGGACGTGAGACGGCACTGCCGACAGGTACCGACCGGAGCACTTCGAAGGCCAAGGCGATGGCCATGCTCGCGATCACCGTGGTGACAGCGGGCGGTATCGGTGTCGGCGCGGGAACCGCGGCGGCCGAGCCTGCCGTCTCCTGCCGCTGGGCCGGGGACGCCTACACACAGGGCACGGCGGTGAACGCGGGCGGCTGGAACTTCACCTGTCGATCCGATCGCTTCGGCGGCCCGAACTGGGTACGCGGGCACGCGGTGAACGGGCACAGCACCGTCCACAACCCCGGTGCGTCCACGAACCCGACCGGACTGTTCAGTCCGGGAGCGCGGCAGCCGGGAACCTCGTACAACGACTATTGCGTCGGCAGTCAACTGATCGAAGGCGCCGAAGACGTGTACCAGGTTGTCGCGGACCGGAACGGCGCCGTGTACTGGAAGGCCGCGGAGTCGATCGACATGTGGACCTTCGACGGAGGCACCGGGCCACAGCGCTCGTGGCGATCCGCGAGCCTCTGCAACGACGGCAACCTGACCTGATCGCCGCGGCGAGCTTCACGGACGTGCCGGGAACCTCGACGGCCGTTGCTCGGATTCGAGACGAATCCGATCGGTGAGTTCGCCGGGCACATGCCACATGATGTCCGCGCGAGTGGCCGCCATCAATTTCCGGCGAATGGCCACGACCTGGGCGTCTACCGTTCGAATGGAACTACCGCGGCGCGCGGCGATGGCGCTGTTCGCCCATCCCGCGGCCGCAAGCACCGCGACGTCGCGCTCCGCCGGTGAGAGTTCTCGCCAGCGTGAGGCGGTCGTACGCACCACCGGTGCGTCGGTCGGCAGCTCATCGATGGCGAACCTTCCGAGCATGAACCGTTGCAACTCATCGAGTTCCGGCCGCATTCGCGCGCCACGGCGCGCGGCCGCCGCGTAGTTCTCCGCACCCAGGATCGATGTCGCCACCGCGACAGCGTTTTCGATGCCACGAGCCACCAGCGTGACCCGCTCGGCGACTATGCCCATCGACCGGTGCAACGTAGCGATACCTCCTTGGAGGTGGGCGATTTCGGTCGCCGCCGCACGGAGTTCGACAAGGCCACCATCCCGCGCGGCGATCCGGGCGGCGAGAATGTAAGTCGACGCCATCGTGCTGAAGTGGATGATCCAGCCCGCCGTCCACCGGTCACCCGAGATCAGCAGGCGTTCCACCGCGGCACGGGCGACGTCGATCGCCTCGCGCGGATCGCCGTGCCTGGAGACCGCGATCATCCACGCCAGCTCGCCCCAAGAGATCGCCCATTGGGAATTGGTGGCGATGGACCGGTCGAGATGCCGCCGCGCCGCGCTGAGAGCCTGCTCGGCGTCACCGAGATTCGCCTGGGTCAGCGCCAGGAACAGTTCGCTGCGTTCGACCCCGCCTTCGTCATCTGCCTCGGCGAACTTCCTACTCGCCCTTGCCAATACGTCGGCAGCGCGCAGGTCGAGGTGCATGAGGAACAGCTCGAGACCCCAGGTGAACTCTACTGGGGCCGGTAAGCCGATGTCCGCGCTCGGGTTCTCGCGCCAGAGCTGGTGCAGTGCCGGATCGGACAGACATTCCGCGGCACACTCGTCGAGGAGCTGCGTGGTGTAGGCGTGTCTGCCTTGCCAGATCGAAACCCATCCGACCAGCGCGGTCGCGGTGATCCGGAGTTGGGTCGCCGGCGGATCGACATGTCTCGTGGCCTCCAGCGCCTGTTCGGTGAGACCACCGATGGCACGGTTGGCGCCGGTGATGAACTGAATGCGTAGCGCCATGAGAATGGCGGCGGTCTCCAGGCCGACGACGGCTTCGGCGGGGTCGTCGAGGCTGGTTTCGATGCCGAGCAGAATGTTGCACCACGCCGAACGTGCCCAGGCGAGCCAGTCCTGTTCGTCAGGTCCGTACCAGGCGGCCTGGCCGCCGGCGACTTTGTCCCGGTAGTAGCGCCGATGACGGGCCAGCAATCGCGCTTCGTCCAACTCGTCGCTGCGCGAGGACAACCGGTCCCGCACGAACACTCCGACACTTTCGAGTAGGTAGTACCGGATCATGGTCGGCGCGATGCGCGCGGAGACCAGCGACCGCTCCGTCAGCCGCTCGAGCAACCGCTCGACCTCCTCGGGTGGCAGCGCCCGATCAGCGCATACCGCGATGATGGCCTCGGATTCCGCGCCGCCGCCGAAGACATCGTCGCCGTCGCTGTCGCATCCGGTCACGAACACCGACATCCGGTCGAGCAGGAGTTGTTCACGCGCGGTGCACAGCCCGTACGACCATGCGATCACGTCGCGAACGCTGCGGTGACGTTCCTCGGTGCCGAGCCGGGCGCCGTTGGACCACTGCAATCGTCGGTCGTCGGTATCGCCGGTGAGTTCGCGCAGCACGATGGCGGGCGGCCGGTGCAGCAGCCGTGCCGCCGCGAGCCGGATGAACAGCGGGTTGTTGTCCACGTGCCAGCAGATCTGCTCGGCGATGGCGAGCTGCGCGGGATCGTCGGAGATCGGTCTGCCGGTGAGCTGCGCGCGACGCAGCAACAGCTCGAGCGCGTGAGCAGACGACATCGGGGGCACCGTCACGATGTGCTCGTCGATCCAGCCCAACGGTTCCCTGCTGGTCGCGATGATTGTCAGTCCTGGCACCGCTTCGAGCAGGCCGATGATCAGCGGACCGACACCGGCGAGCACATGCTCGCAGTTGTCGAGTACCAAGATCGTTCGATGGCTCGGCGACATGCCGCGGATGGTGAAAGTCTCCAGCAGCCCGTCCCAAGCCGACCTTGCGGCGATATCGGAGGTCACGACCGATTGCACCACCTCTTCGGCCACCACTCCGGTGTCGGAACCCGGCGCCAACCTGGCCAGCCGCGTCCAGTAGACCGTGTGGTCCGGTGTCTTCCGATACCTGCGCAGCGCTTCGGATGCCAACGTGGTCTTCCCGATTCCACCCGGTCCAGCCAGCGTGATCAGCCGTGCGGTAGATGAGGCGAGTAAACCGGCGACCCGTTGCAATTCGGTGTGCCTGCCAACGAACTCACTCGGCGCGGCGGAAACAGCATCGCCGGGCTGCACTGCAGACATCCTTGCTCACCTATCGATTACGAGGCCACGTGTAGCAGTAGCTTATCGATAACGAGCAACCCTACTTGTACGACGCGGCCTGCGTTCGGATTCGTGCCGAACCCGTTCCGCGAGCTCATCGGGAACGTAGCGGGCGATCTCGTTGCGCGAGGCGATCATCAGTTTCTGCCGAATGGTGGCGACCTGCGCGTCGACGGTCCGGATGGAACTGCGGCGCACGGTCGCGATCGCGCTATTGGGCCAGCCCGCCGCAGCGAATACGGCTACATCTCGTTCTGCCTGGGACAACTCGCTCCACAGGGAAGGAACTCGGGCCGGCACCGGGCGCGAAGCCTCGACAACGGCCCGCAGCTCCTGACCGACCGATTCGATCCACACCTGCTCGGTGGGGAGGTGCCAGGTGGTCTGCGCGGCCGCGGCCCTGTCTCGGAAGTAGCGGCGGTGCCGTACGGCGAGCAGCTCCGCCGCGGCGCGATCGCGGTGTTGTAGCCGGTCGCGCGCGAAGACCTGCACGCTCTCCACCAGATACCAGCTCATCGTGGTGGCGGTGAGGTGCACCGACAGTAGGGAACGCTCGGTCAGACGTTCGAGCAGGTGCTCGATCTGGGCCGCGGGCAGGAGTTCGTCCGCGCACACCGCGATCACGGCATCGAGTTCGATTCCCCTGCGCGGTGATTCGCCATCGTCGGTTTCGTGGCCGGCGGCGAATACCGACAGCCGCTCGAGCAACAGCTGTTCCCGCACGCCGCATAGCGCAAAGGACCAGGCCAGGACGTCGTATACGCCGCGGTGCCGCAGCTCCGTCCCCAATCTGGCGCCGTGCGTCCACCGCAGACGCTTGTCATCGGCGCCGCCAGAGAGCTCGCGCAGCAGCATCGCGGGTGGCTGATGCCGCAACCGCGCTGCGGCAAGGCGGATGAACAGCGGATTGTGATCGACGCGTCGGCAGATCCGTGCGGCGACGGCGAGTTGTTGGGCATCGGTCGCGATCGCGCGCCCGACGAGTTCGGCGCGCTGCCTGAACAGCTCGAGCGACTGCTCGCGCGATAGTGGCGGCACCGTCAGGATGTGCTCGTCGACCCAGCCGATCGGTTCTCTGCTGGTGGCCAGGATCGTCAACCCCGGCGCCGCCGCGAGCAGATCCGCGATCAGCGGGCCGACGGCGCCGAGCAGGTGTTCACAGTTGTCGAGCACCAGCACGGCGCGATCCGAGGAATAGTCGGTGCCCGCGCCGAATGTGCACACCGCCGACTGCACCACATCCTGCGCGGTGGCTCGGCAGTCGCCTTCCATATCAGCCAGGCTCGCCCAGTAGACCAGGCGATTTCTGGCACGATGCGCGCGCCGCACGGCCTCGGCGGCCAACCTGGTCTTGCCGATGCCACCGGGCCCGACCAGCGTGATCAGCCGAGCCCCTGCGGACAGCAAGCCATCTAGTCGGTCCAATTCCGCTTGGCGGCCGACGAATTCACTGGTGGGTGCCTGTACCAGGGACATAGGACGAAAGTTAGCCGAATGCGCGCGAACGCGCTGGAAATTTCAGGTTACCGGGACGCTACGCCGAGCGACACGCTGCTGTCTGAGGTGGTTGCTGATAGTGCATCTGCACAACAGCGCTTTCGAAGGTCATCACGTCGACCAGCTGGAGATCGGCCATCGCGGCAGGCGCCGGGAACAGCGGCACCCCACCGCCGAGTACCAGCGGATGGACGAAAAGCCGGTACTCGTCGATCAGTTCGTTGCGCATGAAGGCCGAAGCCGTCTCGGCACCACCGAACAAAACCATGTCGCAGTCTTGCTGTTCGCGCAGCGCGGTGATCTCCTCGACTATGCCGGTCCGCACGATTCGCGTATTCCAGCCCGCACTCGGCAGGCTGCGCGAGAGGACGAGCTTCGGCGTCTGCTTCCAACAGCGCGCGAAATCGACATAGAACTCGGATATCGCCGGATCTCCGTCGGCCGTCGGCCAGAACGATGCCATCATCTCGTAGGTCTTGCGTCCGTAGATGAACAGATCGGCCGCGCGCAGTTCGTCAAGAAACGATTCGCACAACTCCTCGTCCACCATCGGCCAGTGGATCTCGTGATCCGGCCCCTCCGCAAAGCCGTCGAGCGACATCTGCATCCACAGTGTCACGCTACCCATACCCAACCCATCTGCTGCCTTCGTGCCGAAGTCAGATTGTGGTGGGACGCGGCAACCGCGCGCATCAGTAGATGTGCGCACGACATACCTAAGTATATGGTGAGATGTCACATCACGGATCGTCCGCGATGCAGCCCGACCTCCTCGGACGGTCCGTCAGGAAGCGGCATCGAACCTCGAAACGATCGAGATCCGTACTGCTTCGGGTAGCCGAAAGCGATTCCAGCGCAGTAATTCTCACCCTGTATACGGCTCCGAAGCCGGTGCCGTATGCCAGCAAACATACCGCTGTTTAACGGCACGTTACAGATCAGTATCTTCACGCGTGGGAAGAGTGCGGATCGGGGGTGGAAATTTTCGCCCGATCAGGCGTGCGGAAGCGCCTCGGCGAGCTCGGCGTCCTGGTCGAGATACCGGCTGACGAAGAGCATTACGAGCTCGGCCGTCGCCTCGCCGGACATATTTTTGGTCGCCGTGCGACGGTTGGCGAGCTCGACCCGATCGGCCGAGTCCTGTTCGGACTGCTGGAAAGCCGCGAAGGCCGTTCGACGGAACAACTCGACGAAGCGACGAGCGATCCGGTCGGTGTCGGCGCGCAACTGCTCGAGTTCGTCGAGCACTTCCGCGGCGGGCACACCTGCCGCTGCCAGCTTCTCGACGATCCGGACCAACTTAGTATCCGCCATCCGGTAGTTCGTGGCGTCTACGGGCTCGTAGAGGCCCGCAGCGACCACGCGTGCGAGACCGCTGGGCACCTCGCGATAGCGTTCGGCCAGTTCCGTCGCCGCGATCGTCTCGCCGGGCTCCGAAACCACTTCGGCAACCTTCGACTTCGCCGCGTCGGGATCGATGACGCCGAGGATGTCGCCCAGGTCGTCGCCGCGGCCCCATGCGTCGAGCAATTCCCTGATGCCGTTGAGTTTGATTCCGCGATCCAGCAGCCGGCTGATGGTGCGGACACGATTGAGGTGATCCGGCCCATAGAACCCGGTTCGGCCTTTGACCTGGGGTGGGGGCAGTACACCACGCTCGTGGTAGACCCGCAGACTCCGCACGGTCGTGCCCGCCTCGCGCGCCAGCTCGTCGATCGTGTATTCAACAGCGGCAGCCATAGCTCAAGCAAACCACATCGAGTCGGCGCCGACCGCCGCCACACGGGCCGTTGTGGCCCCGACGAGGGCCGCCAGCGACAGATCAGCAAACGTCATCTCGGCCGATAACCTTCCCGCTCGTGGAAACCGACGCCCGCACAACATTTCCACCTGCACATATCCTTCCGATATGACCGATTCTGCGGGCTCTCGGGTCAGTGTCGCGGACCGTGAACGGGCGCTACTCGAACTGTCACACCACCTCGGCTCCGGCAGGCTGGACCTGGCCGAATTCGATGAACGCAGCGCGGCGGTGTCGAACGCCACCACCAAAAGCCAGCTGGCCGAACAGTTCGCGGACCTTCCCGGCGGTACACCGCCCGCAATGCGGGCCAAGGAGTCGAACCCGCTGCGCAATCTCGTCGTGGCCACCGGATCGATCGCCGTCCTGGCTCTTGTGCTCGCCGTCGTCCTGGGTAGTTGGTGGTTGCTGCTCGTGGCCATCGGCGTCCCCGCGACTTTCACACTCGCCATCCGGACAGGCGTGCTGCGCCCCTAGAACCGGGTCTGCGGCCGGACGTGGTTGGCGAGATCGACGAGCCGGTACCGATGCAAGCGGTGCGGTGCGATACGCGCGAGTGCGCGCAAGCTCGTTTCCAGCCCGCCCTGCAATCCCAGCTCCGTGAGCGTGAACCCGAGGACCGTCGATCCAGGACCCGCTGGTTGTCCGCCGGCACGCAGCCACTCCAGTGCCGCCCCTACGACGATTACCTGTAGTTGCAGTGCCCTCGGTTCGTCCGGCGCCGCGTCCAAACGGGTTGCCGCCTCGGTGAGATCGGCCTCGGTGATGTCGGCGACCGGCCTCGATACCAGCAACAGACAACCGGTCATCCGCGCGATGCTGTGGTAGCGCGATGCTGTGGGTACCTGGTCGAGGACGGCGACCGCCTCGAGCAACGCACCGTCGGTCGCGAGCCTGCGGGCCATGCCGAATGCCGCGCTGACAAGACCATGGTTGGTCTTCCACACCGTCCCGTAGTAGTCCGAAGCGAGCCGGTGCCAGCGCTGCGCGTCGGCGGGTGTATCGAGATGTTGCAGTGCGAGTTCCGCGGTGGCGGCCAGCGCGAGGGCGGGCGCGAGCTCACCGGGCAGCATGCTGTGCACGAGGTCGAAGTACTCGAAGGCGCGACCGTACTGGCCGTCGAGCAGGGCCGCGGCGGCGGAGTACCAGTCCAGACGCCAGTCGGCGTTGTACTGCGGCCGCAGGTCGGCGAGCCGATCGTTGGCCAGCCTTACATCACCGAGATCGAGGTGAGCGCGAATCGCGGTCAGCGTTCCTTCCAACTCGAAGGACTGCGGTTCCGGAATCGTCCCCGAAACAATGCGATCCGCGGCGCGTCGCAGCGCGTCGAGAGCTTGCCTCGGGTCGCCGTGCAACAGCGTGGAGAGCAGCTCGGCACTGGGGTCCTCGTTGTCCATCAGCGGAACGGGCAGCGCCGCGACCACACTCGGCGCGTCGAGGGCGGGAAGGCGATGGCGGCCGTCGGTCATGCCGTCGGTCTGCCCGATGAGCGTCTCGATGCCGAAATCACCACGCATCGAGCCGAATTCGATCGATGCCTGCGGATGTTCCAGACCGGTTTCGGCCGCGAGCACCATCCGGAGCACGCCGGCGAGCTGGCTGTACATCGAATAGGCGGAGGGAAAACGACGCTGCGGATCCAGATCGGTGGAGCGCTGCAACAGCCGGTACAGCGCCGGGTTGCGCCGCAGCAGCGGCTGCTCCTCGGGAGTCGGCAGGCCGGGCAGATAATGGCCTTCGCGATCCTTCGGCAGTTCGAGTATCAGCGCGGCCAGCGTTCTTCCGACGGTGTAGATGTCGGAGGCGACCGTCGGGCCGGTGTCGGTGATCTCGGGTGCTTGGTACCCGGGCGTTCCGTAGATGCTTCCGTAGGACTCCATCGCGGCGACCGCGCCGAGGTCGATCAGTTTGACCTCGTCCTCACTGACCATGATGTTGTCGGGCTTGAGGTCGTTGTAGGCGAGCCCGAACGAGTGCAGGTAGTCGAGCGCGGGCAGGATCTCCATCATGAAAGCAATGGCATCCGGCACCGAAATGCGTTCCGGTGCACGCAGATCGAGCATCTTCTTCAGCGATCGACCGCCGACGTACTCCATGACGATGTAGCCGTCGGCGACGTCGCGGGTCGACCGGTGCTTGACGAAGTTGTGGATCTTGACGATGCCGGGATAGGCGACCTCGGAGAGGAATTGGCGTTCGGCAAGTGCGACGACGTGCGCTTCGAAGTCGAGCGGGTTCTGCAGCCCCTTCAGCACCACCCACCGATCGCTCACATTGCGGTCGATGGCGAGGTAGATCCAGCCGAGTCCACCATGTGCGAGGCTGCCCTGCACCTCGTACTGGCCTGCCACCATCTCCCCCGGCTGCAGGGCGGGACGGAAGTTGAACGGTGAGCCGCAGCGGTCGCATTCGCCGACCACCGCGCCTGGTCCATCCTCGGTGGTTCGGCCGACCTGCTGCTGGCACTTCCAGCAGAATCGTTTGTGCTCCGGCACTTCCGGACGCTCGAGCACCGAGGTCCGTGGATCGAGCGGGCTCACCTGCGGCATGGCGACCAACCCATCGCCGAGCCGTCGCACACTAGGGCGCGATCTGGCGCTGCGGCCCGAAGCGGGCTCATCGAGCGCGGCCAGCAGGGCGCGCTCGGAATCGGTCGTGCGCGGGGAGGGAGCGGTCCGCGACACCGTGTCGGGTCCGCTGCCATTCGGGATCGGCTCGGGCTGTGGACGATCGCGCGGTTTCGACCACGGGTGCAGCAGGACAGGTACATCGGTTTTGGTGGGTCGACGAGATGACCATGGGTGCGGCATTCGCCCTGGCACCTCGGTACCGCGCACCCGCCGATTCGCCCATGGGTGCGATATCGGACGGTCGGATGCGCTGGGATGCTCCGGCATGCGAACCTCTCAAACCCACCGTGTAAACGGGGTTTCATTCTGGTCCGCCACCTGTCGACGTGTGTAAGCATTGTTCTCAGCATTGGGAATAGATCCGCCCCGGGCGTGTCGCCCGGGGCGGATACTGACTCACTCTTTGTCAGGCTTGTCGAGAACTACCGGGGTGTCGGCCTCGGCCTCGGTCGCCGACTGCATGGCGGGCCGCTCGGCGAGAACCGGGAACTGACCGGTGTACCCCTCCCGGATCTGCGCGATGCGCAGCACCTGCTTGCGGGCGAGGAACCAGCCACCCACCAGCGCGGGAACCACGATGACGACCATGGCGATCACCGCGCCGCGCTGCAGCTCGTCGTCGCTGAATGCCATCAGCACGACCACCGTCGCGAGGAACACCAGCGTCGCGTAGCTCGTGTAGGGCGCACCCATCAGCCGGAACTTCGGCCGCTCAACCTTGCCATCGCGCGCCCACTTCCACAGCTGGAGCTGGCAGACGATGATCGCCGTCCACGCGACGATGGTGCCGAGCGCCGACATGTTCAAGACGATCTCGAACGCCTTGTCGGGCACAATCGCGTTCAGACCGACGCCGAGCAATGCGATCGCACCGGTCGCCAAGATGCCGACGTAGGGCACGCCGCCCTTCGACATCCGCGACGCGATGGTCGGCGCACTGCCGTTCATCGACATCGACCGCAGAATCCGGCCGGTCGAGTAAAGACCGGCGTTCAGGCTGGAGAAGGCCGCGGTGAGCACCACCATGTTCATGATGTCGCCCGCGCCGTTGATACCGATCTGAGAGAAGAAGGTGACGAACGGGCTCTCGCCGGACTTGAAGGCCGTGTAGGGCAGCAGCAGGCCGAGCAGCACCAGCGATCCGACATAGAACAGCGCGATGCGGGCAATCACGGAGTTGATCGCGCGGGGCATGATCTTCTCCGGGTTCTCCGCCTCACCCGCCGCAGTGCCGACCAATTCGACCGCGGCGTAGGCGAAGACGACACCGGTGGTGACGAGCACCAGCGGCAGGATGCCGCTCGGGAACAGTCCGCCGTTGTCGGAGATCACGCTGATGCCGGTGGACTGGTCCTTGATCTTGAACCGGCCGCCGAGGAAGACCACACCGACGATCAGGAACGTGATCAGCGCGACGACCTTGATCATCGCGGCCCAGAACTCCAGCTCACCGAACCACTTGACCGACACCATATTGATGCTGACCACCAGCGCCAGCGCGATCAGCGCGATCAGCCACTGCGGAATCGCCTCGAAGGCTCCCCAGAAGTGGACATAGGTTGCGATGGCCGTGATGTCTACGATCCCGGTCATACACCAGTGGAAGAAGTACATCCACCCGACGGCGAAGGCCAGCTTCTCGCCGTAGAACTCGCGAGCGTAGGAGACGAACGAGCCCGAGGAGGGGCGATGCAGCACCAGCTCGCCGAGCGCGCGCAGGATGAAGAATACGAAGATGCCGCAGATCGCGTACACCAGAAACAGTCCGGGTCCCGCGTGGGCCAGCCTGCCGCCCGCGCCGAGGAAAAGACCGGTGCCGATGGCCCCACCGATCGCGATCATCTGCAGCTGGCGTGGGCGCAGCGACTTGTGATATCCCGCGTCCTCGTCGTGGAGCGAGCTCTCCGGAGCCGCCTGCTCCGAGGGAGGTCGAACTGTGGTCATGGCGAAGGCCTTTCAAGTGACGGCGATCATATCTGCGATCAATGTACCGTTAAGTAGCGGCACGTTCAATACGTGGACACTAGACGAAATATGAAGGTAACCGAAGACTTTCAGGCATATGGCCGCTGACCTGGAAGAATCGTCGTAGACATCATTGAGCGAGCCACTGAATATCGGTACGCTCAGTAGGAAAAACCGGCTAGGAGCGAACATGGCGTGGTTCGAAAGGGAGTTCATTGCGGTCCCCGAGGACCGCAAGAACCAGTTGGTCTTCAAGTGGCCGGATCTCAACATCCGCCGCTACAGCCGGGTGATCGTCAACGCGGACGAGATGGCCCTGTTCGTCAAGTCCGGACAGGTGGTCGCCACCATGGGGCCCGGCCGCCACCGCGTCGACGCGGATGAGCTGCCGGTACTCGGCGCGCTCGTCGATAAGGTCACCGGCGGGAACTTCTATCGCGCCGAACTGTATTTCGTCTCGACAAGAGAAGCGCCCGGCATCAGGTTCGGCGGTCGGCTCGCCGACATCTTCGATCCGGTCAGCGAACAGGTGGTGACCCTGCGCGCCTTCGGCGAGTTCTCGCTTTCGGTGCGCGACGCCGGCGAAATGCTCACCTCACTGACCGGCAGCGCAGATCTCGCAGATCCGGACATCGTGCGAAGCTGGACCGGCGACCTGCTGCTCAAGTCGATGAAAGTCGCTGTAACCCAAGGCATTTCAGATGGAAACTGGCAGCTGCTCGGGTTGTCGGCGCAGCTGCAACCGATCGAGTCCGCCGTCATGAAGCAGACCAATATCGCGCTGTACGAATACGGCCTGCGGATCCCGAGGATGGGTAATTTCGACATCTCCCTCGATCCGGAAGACGCCGAGCGCATCAAGCGACTCGCCAAGGACGTCAAGTACATTCAGCTTGCCGGCGACTTCCAGCGTTATGCCGCAGGTGAACTCGCACTCGGCGCCAGCCAGGGATTCGCACACGGCGGCCACGGCGCGGATGGCGGATTTCTCGGCGCCGCATTGGGTCTGGGCGCGATCCAGCAGCAGACGGGCGGTCACCCGAGTCCGTGGCACCAGCCGCAATCCGCCGCGGCTCCCGCCCAACTGCCACCCGCTGCCGACGCAGGGCCGGACTGCGCCCACTGCCACACCACTAACCCGGTCGGCGCGAAATTCTGCACGAACTGCGGCAAACCCCTGACGCCGCCGGGACCACGGCACTGCGCCAACTGCGGCGCGGAACTCGCAGCCGCGGCGAAGTTCTGCGGCAGCTGCGGAACGCGAGTGTCCGGAGGCTGACGCGGTCGCGTCGAACCTCCGGACACTCGCCGGCGGCAAATCAGCCGATGACGGTCGGCGCTACCGCGGTCGACTCGCCGCCGCTCACCATGCTGCGCACCTGGCGCGCCGCCACCGACAGCGTCGCGAGGTCATAGCTACCGGCCTCGAAGATCTGCCCGAGTGACGTACTCGCCCTTGCGAGGCGGGACCGGTTGGTGGATTCCCAGTACGCGATCTTCTCCGCGGCACTCTCGTCCGGCTCGGTGGCACTGAGCACATCCAGGGTCAGCGAGCGCAGCGAATCGTAGAGATCATCGCGGACCGCGAGCCTGGCCAGCGTGCGCCACCGGTCGCCACGCTCGAGCTTGCCGACAGCAGCAAGCAGCCGTTCGATCTCGAAATGCTCGTTCAGCGCGGCGTGCAGCACCCCGACCTCGACCGAGTCACGCTCGGTGATGTCGGCGATGTCGATCACGTCGAGCAGCGGGAACAGATGGATGAGGCCGAATGCCTCCTCGGCCAGATCCTGCGGTGCGCCGCGTTCGACCGAACCGTGCGAGCGCGCGATGAGATCGTCTGCGAGATAACCGGTCAGCCAGGCGGGAGCCTTGCTCGTGAGCGCACGGACACCGTCGCGGTAGCGAGCTATATCCGCACCGATCGCGATCGGCTGTGGCCGGTTGGCGAGCAGCCACCGCGACGCCCGGTCCAGGGCACGCTTGGTCTCGAGTTCGAGCTCGTTGCGCACCGCGGTGGACATCGGCGTTGTCCGGATCCGCTCCCACAACGCGTGCAGATCGAAGATCTCGACCGCGGCGGTAAAGGCGCGCACCGCATCGTCGGTGGTAGCACCCGCCTCCTCGGCAAGCCGGAACACGTAGGTGATGCCGCCGAAGTCGACCACGTCGTTGATCACCACGGTCGCCACGATTTCCCTGCGCAGCGGGTGGCGACGGATGGCCGCGGCGAAACGTTCGCGCAGCGGTGACGGGAAGTAGTTCGGCAGTACCGACGCGAAGGCCGGGCTGTCGGGCAGGTCACCGGCAAGTACTTCGGCCTTGAGCGAAAGCTTCACGTGTGCCATGAGATTCGCCAATTCCGGCGAGGTGAGCCCGCGACCTTCCGTGGCACGCTGCTCCAACTCCGCATCCGTCGGCAGCGCTTCGAGCCTGCGGTCGAGACCACGGCGTGCTTCGAGGTCGGCGAGCAGCCTGCGGTGCACACCCGACATGGCCACCGCGTCGGCGCGGGAGAGGCCCATCCGGAAGTTCTGCGAGATGTTGTCACGCAGCACGAGTTCGGAGACCTCGTCGGTCATGGAGGCGAGCAACGGATTGCGCTCGGCGACCGCGAGGTCGCCACTGGAGACGAGGGCGTCGAGCAGGACCTTGATGTTGACCTCGTGGTCGGAGCAGTCGACGCCCGCCGAGTTGTCCATCGCGTCGGTATTCATCCTGCCGCCTGCGCGGCTGTACTCGATGCGACCGAGCGCGGTCGCGCCCAGATTGCCACCCTCGCCGATCACCTTGACGCGCAAGGCATTCGCATTGACGCGGACGGCGTCGTTGGACTTGTCGCCCACCGCGGCATCGGACTCGGCGGCAGACTTGATATAGGTGCCGATACCGCCGTTCCACAGCAGATCGACAGGGGCGAGCAGAATGGCCTTGATGATCTCCGGCGGCGACAGCCTGGTCACCTCCGGGCCGAGGCCGAGCGCCACGCGCACCTCGGGGGTGACCGGCACCGCCTTTGCGGACCTGTCGTAGACCCCGCCGCCCTTACTGATCAGGGACGCGTCATAGTCGGCCCACGAGGAACGTGGCAGCGCGAACATCCGCTGCCTTTCCCGGAACGCCCGTGCCACCACAGGATTCGGGTCGAGGAAGATATGCCGGTGGTCGAACGCCGCGACGAGGCGGATGTGCGGAGAGAGCAGCATGCCGTTGCCGAATACGTCACCGCTCATGTCACCCACGCCGACCACAGAGAATTCCTGCGACTGCGTATCGAGGTTCAGCTCGGCGAAGTGGCGCTTGACGCTCTCCCACGCACCCTTGGCGGTGATTCCCATCGCCTTGTGGTCGTAGCCCGCCGAACCACCGGAGGCGAAGGCGTCACCCAACCAGAAACCGTACTGCGTGGCAACACCATTGGCGATATCGGAGAAGGTCGCGGTGCCCTTGTCCGCGGCGACCACCAGGTAGGTGTCGTCGCCGTCGCGGCGCACCACCCGTACCGGCGGCACCACGGCGCCGGTGGTGTGATCGACATTGTCGGTGACGTCGAGCAAGCCGGAGATGAAGGTGCGGTAGCAGGCAATGCCCTCGGCGAGCATCGCCTGGCGGTCGATGCCGGGATCACCGGTTGCCGCGGGTGGCTGCTTGACCACGAAACCGCCCTTGGCGCCGACCGGAACGATGACGGCGTTCTTCACCGCCTGCGCCTTGACCAGGCCGAGGATCTCGGTGCGGAAATCTTCCAACCGGTCCGACCAGCGCAGCCCGCCACGCGCGACCGCACCGAAGCGCAGGTGCACGCCCTCGACCCTCGGCGAGTACACAAAGATCTCGAATTGTGGCCTCGGCTTGGGCAATTCGGCGATGGCGTGCGGATCCAGCTTGAACGACAGGTATCCGATCGGGTTGCCTGTGTCGTCACGACGGTAGTAGTTGGTGCGCAACGTCGCCTTGATCAGACCGAGGACCGCACGCAGAATCCGGTCGGTGTCCAAGCTGACGACGGCGTCGATCTCGGCCTGCACCCGCTCCGCGATGCTCTCGGCGAGGATGTCGACCTCATGGCCGGTGCCGTCGGGATCGAAGTAGGCGCCGAACAATTCGGTGCACGAGCGCGCGGTCGCAGGATGGGTCAGCAGCACTCGGGTGATGTTGCCGAGGGTGTAGGCGAAACCCGCCTGCTGCAGGTACTTGGCGTAGGCGCGCAGCAGCGCGATCTGTCGCCAGTGCAGGCCGGCGCGCAGCACCAGTTCGTTGAGCCCGTCGACCTCGGCCATGCCGAACCACATCGCGGCGACGGCCTCCGGAAAGCGCTTGCGCACACTGGTTTCCGGCAGTGAGTCGAGATCGGCGGACGCCGCGAGATCGGCTTCGATATCGGCGTCGAGCGAACCGCGCAGCAGCGCGGCGGGGACACGGAGGCCGAAGTCGTAGATCCAGCGCTGCGAGCCGTCCCACAGCGTGATGCGGTACGGCTGCTCGTCGACCACTTCCACACCGAGACTGTGCACGACCGGAAGTACCCGACTCAGGGATACTCCGTCACCGGCGACATAGAGCGTGAAACGCCACTCCCCCGACGGTGATTCGGGATTGCGGTACAGATTCGTGTCGATGGCGCCGTCGGCAAGCCGCTCGAGCCGTCGCACGTCCGAGAGCGCACGGGTCGCCGAGTACTCCTGCTGATAGCTCGCGGGAAATGCGGACGCGTAATCCTGTGCGACCGTGGGCGATACGTCGGGCACGCCGGCGGCCTCGGCCACCAGACGATCGGCCCAGGTCCGCGTGGTCGCGAACAGCTGCTCCTGA
The DNA here is from genome assembly GCF_046764875.1 of Nocardia arseniciresistens. Classification (NCBI taxonomy): domain Bacteria; kingdom Bacillati; phylum Actinomycetota; class Actinomycetes; order Mycobacteriales; family Nocardiaceae; genus Nocardia; species Nocardia arseniciresistens. The sequence continues at coordinate 231,031 of NZ_JBKORD010000008.1, read as the reverse complement.
ATGCGCTCGCGATTGGTTTCGGAGATGTCCGCCGGGTCCGCGCCCGGCTTGCGGTGCACCGTGAAGTACACGACGGCCAGTTCCGATTCCGTGGCGCGCGCGGAGTACGCGAGCTGCTCGGCATCGAACTCCCGTCGCAGCAGCTCGCCCATCTCCACTCGGACCTCGGTCGAGTATCGATCGCGCGGCATGTAGACCAGGCAGTAGACCGTACCGCTGCGGTTATCACGCCGGAGGAACAGCCGGATCTGTCGCCGTACGCCCAAATTCATGACGCCGGAGACGGTTTCGAACAGACTGCGTGCGTCGGTAGAGAACAGCTCGACCCTGGGGAAGGACTGCATCATCTCGAGCATCGCCTGGCCGGAGAAGGAGTTCAGTGCGAACCCGGACCACTCGATGACCTGCAGTACCCGCCGGGAGATGACCGGAATGTCGAGGATGTTCTCGTGCAGGCCCGTAACGGTGAACGTGCCGACGAAGACATGCTCGCCCTTCACCATCGCCACCGTCGCTCCGGCGGGTCCAGCGCTCGTCGCCGCGCCGGTTCCGTAGTCCGCGACACTGATGTAGTAGAGGTCGCGGGAGCCGGGCAGCAGCGAATCCACCGAGCCGTTGGCCAGGCGCAGCACGGGCCGCTTGACTCCGAGTACGGGGGCGCTGACATCGGCGACAGATCCGTTGTGGAGCACGCCGAGGCCGGTTCCCGGAATCTGCCACGGCTCGAAGGCCGCATCCGGACGCGGTGCGGAGCGACGGAAACGGTAGTACCCGTAACCGAGTGTGGTGAAGTGGCCGTCGGCCATCCAGCGCAAAAGGTCTGCGGCCTCGGGGATTTCGGGATCGCCGGCCCACTGCGCGGCATTCTCGAGCCCGTCGGCGACCGTATTCATCGCCCCGACCATGGTCGGGGTATCGTCCGCGACGCGGCGCAGATCGCTCAGTAGCGGCTCGAGCGCATGCGCGATCCGGTCCACCTGCTCCTCGGCGAGTCCGTGGCCGAACTGCACGTGGATCCACGATTCCGCGACGGCGTCGGGACCGGGATCCACCTCACCGTCGCGAGCGACGATGGTCAGCAGCTTGCCGTCACCATCGCGAGTGACGTAGAAGACCGGATGGATGACCTCGGTGACCGTGGCGCCGAGTCGGCGCAACGCGGCGGTCACCGAATCGACAAGCAGCGGCATATCGTCATTGACGATTTGGACCGCGGCCCCGAGTCCGCTGCTGTCGTCGGGCCGGTACACCTTGGTCGTCGCCGACCCGGGAGTGCGGACCGCGGCCAACTCCATGTGTTGACGGAGAATCCGCTCGGCCCGATCCGTGATCGCCGACGTGGACGTGGACGCTCCGGGTTGGATCCAGCGGAAGTAGGCCGCCTCCAGATCGGTCGGGTCGTTGCGGACCCGCCCCGGAGTAATCGTCTGCTGAGTGGTTGCCACCATCGAACCGCTGCCTTCCCGAGAACTGACCTCGTAACGTACGGTTTCCATACGCTACCTGATTAACGTACCGTTGTATAGCGGCACATTAGGCGATGCGACATGGGTATACGTCGCGTTTACTGCACACTTATTCGGATCGAGTCCCGCCGACCCGGTGGTAATGCACCGTCAACGGGTTAAACCGGCCCGTGTCAGGAAGGTCTGAGCGGCTGCCTTACCGGTGAAAGTCCCGGTTTCCAAGCTCAGGCCCGACCGCGTATCGGCGTACCACGCGGTTGCCGAAGGGCCGACCGCGGCGAAAATCTGGCCGTCCGTCACGACGGTTCCGCCTGCCGCCCGCCATCGACGGATGATGTCGCCCAGCCGTTCCGGCGAGGACGACTGCGCGTAGAAGGTCAGCTCTTTACCGCCTGCGATCCCACCGGACAGCAGCGAACTACTGGCTCCGATGACGCATTTGTCGACCATCTGTGCGGTATCGAACCGCTCGCACGACGCATTGGCCCGCACCGACTCCGGCAACGCGCTTTCACCAACTTGCGGTGGCGCCAATGGCATAGAAGGCAACGAGAACGAACACGAGCGGATCACCAGGACCACGAGTCCGACCATGACGGCGGAAAATATGCCGAGCGCGCGCCACTGCCAGCGCGGATACCCCGCGACAGTCTTGACCGCCGACTCTGCCGTCTCGACCGTCTTTTCCACCACGTGAGCCGTGGATTCAACAGCAGCGGCCACCTTGTGCGCCGCAGCGCGCAACGGTGCTCCACAGTGGGCGCATCGGGAGATCGCGCCGCCGATATGGCGGTGCGAACAGTACTGACAGATCAGCTCGGACATAGTGGTCAATGTCCGGTGACCACGACCGAGGAGATCGCGGTGGTATTGATGGCGGGCTCACCCTTCGATTCCAGCACGGTCAACACGATCTTGGAGGCGCTCACCGGTGGGTCGATCTTCGTGGTCACCAAGGTGCGCTGGTCCAGGGTCGGCTGCGTGTAGGTGGTTGCCTTGCCGTCGTCGAAAAGATACGAAACCCGGCTAGCAGTACGGTATTTGGCCCATTGGTCCGCGCCGTCCGGGCTGATGTAATCCCAGCCGGGAACGATGCCGATCGAATCGATCTGATAGGTCTTGCCGAGCTCGATGGTCAAGACTTGGCCGTCGACCTTGAAAGCACGCACACAGGACCACGCTTTGCCGGCCTGCCCACCGAAGGCATCCATCGCCGAAGTGCTGCCCGGCGGGCATTTCGACTGCGCGGACTTGACCGTGATGGTCTGGCCTACCGCCGCGGTACTCGTGGTCGTCGGCGCGGCCGAGGTCGGGGGCGGCGTGATGACGAGAACACGATCCTGCTCCTGCGAATCGTTCCCGCCGGTGGTGATCAGCAGCAGCACGAGCAGCACGGCGACGACAGCGCCGACGGCCAAGGCCACCTTCGGCTTCCGAAGCTGGATAAGCGCCCCACGGGCGTATTCGTCAACGGGCCCGAACCGACTCGAGGCCGATGAGCTCGATCGTTCGTCCGCCGATGACTTCGGCGGAGCTTCTGCCTCGGCGGCTCCGCTCGGTGTCGCTGTGTTCGGCTCCGAGTAGCCGGGCGCGTAGTCCATCGAAGACGGAGTGTCCGTCGACTGACCATTAAGCAACGCCAGGATTCGCTCGCTCGCCTTCGGCCCGTCGACCGACCGCAGCCGCTGGACCGGAGCCGACGGATCCGATTCGAACTCGGGCTCGTTGAAATCCGGTGCGCCCGAAGCTGATCCGCTCGACTCCGGCCGGTCGAGGCTCGGCATCGGGCCCAGACCGATCTCAGCAGACCCGAGCTCCGGATCCGAGAGCAAGGTGGCCAGAACCGCACCTCGATGTCGGAGAAAAATATCTCCCGGATCCTGGTCGGACATGGTCCGGATCGTATCCGCACCGGCGGCCCGCTTCCGATCGTCGCTATTCCCGCTGGAGAGAACAGCTGATCGGACGGGAAATCAGCGCTTCCTCTCCTCGGTCACGAAATACTCGGGAGGAACGTCGAATACCCGAGCCAACGCGATAACCAGGTCCAAACGCGGAATCGCGTCGCCGTGGATGAGCCGGTAAAGACCAGACTGCGATACCGGCACATCCGGATAAGCCAATTCGAGGTGCTGCGCAAGCGAATACAGCGTCAACGAGCGCGTTGAACCATCCTCGGTCGAGACCACGGATTCCGCGATCAGACCAGATAATCGGCTGGAAAAAATGGACGCCGCAGCCTGTCTTGGAGAGAGTGCGTCGCCCCCGTCCTGATGAGACAGGTCGCCGCCATCGGAAGGAGAGTCCGCTACCACGGTGATAGACATTACCGACACCCCTCAGCTAACGCGACGGCCGCCGGGCTGCTGCGATGAAACCGCAACTGCGGAACCTGTGGCCGTTTGGCCGTCATCGGAATCGAAATAGCGTGTTTCGCCTCTCGGCTCGATCAAATCCACCCGCACGGTGCGCATCGGGATACTGACATCTACAGCGGTCGCACTGACCTGACTGATCGTGAGGTCCACCACGCGCCGGCGTGGACCGCCAGGGTCGCTGATGGTGACCGTCGTCGACGCGTTCGACGCCCGCGCCGGTAAGTGGTCGAAAACGGCGATAGTCGCGTCCCCGTCCCCGTCGTCGGCCGCGGCCGCCCCTTGACCCGGCTCGGGGATGAGCCGCAGCGACCGGGAATCCCCGACCGCGGCGACCAGTTGTCGCCAACTCTGCGGCCGGGACGAGTGAATCTCCACATCCGCTCCGACGACCATGGCACGCAGCACGATTTGCTGCGCGACCGGCAACATGGCGTGCACGTCGACGGTGCGCCTGCGCGGGTTGTAGCGCGCCGGGTCGAACAGCGGAAGTGCGAGAGTGTGCCGCGGTTGCCCGGTGAGAGATCCGAGGATCTGACCATTGGGGCCGATGGCGACCACGAGTTCGTCGGCCAGTTCCTCGGGCGCGATATCGGATCCGGATTCGTCGCCGCGCACCGCACGAATCGAGGTCGCCGTCGGTAGCGTGGCCATCAGTGCGATCGACTGGTTGCCGGTCAGCAACCGCAGGTACTCGGGTGGTTGCGTGGTAACGGCGGGACCGACGAACCGGACAAGCGCACGCGGGCCCGTCTCCACGTCGGTCAGACTGACCACCAGGGTGGTGCGGCCGCGGTTCCAAGTCCAGCAATCGTCGAGTCCGACACCGTCGAGGCGGGTCCAGTCGATCAGGAAGCTGGTCACGCAGCGACCGGGCGCCGACGATTCCAGGTGCCCCCAGGTCTCCCTGAGATCCGAGAGCTCGACTCCGCCGTGCAGCATTCGCGTCGCATCGCGCACCGCCGAAGCGGGCAGGGCTTGGGCCTCGATGCCGCGTTCGCGCAGCCGCCCCGCGATCCGGTGTGCCGCGGTGGCCAGTGCCTTCGGCCCCGTCACCGCGCACGGACCGCGCTGGGCCAGCGTGGTCAGATTGCGTTCCTGGTCCAGTCGGACCACCAGCCAGGTCAGCCGGTCACCGATCACCGGATGGGAACCGATCAGCTGGTCGTACAGCATGCTGTAACTACCGCTCGAGCGGACGCGCTGACCGGTCGTCACGATATCGATATCCACGGCGATGCCGTATTGATCGAGCATCGGTAGCAGTAGGTCGGTCCGCATCGTGTCTTCGGTATAGAGGCTTCGTTCCGAGATCACCGTGGGCAGATCGAGGTTCGGGGCGAGCTGGATCATGGCGACCAGTGTCGTACCCGCCTCGTGGATGCCACAGAGCCCGGCCGCGACCTCGATATCCCGAATCTGCGCCGGCTGCGAACGCTCGCGCGCCCTTGCCGTGCGTTTGACCCGATACTCCATCCAGTCCAACAGCCAGCGCACCGCGGTCCGACCATTGACACGAACTGTCACCGTCACAAGCAGGATCGTGACGACCGTCGCGCCGACCCACCACGGCGTCCGAGCGGACAGCATGACCAGAAACGGACTGCCTGCGATCACGATCGCCGCGAAGGGACCTCGTTCTACACCGGCGGCCCGAATACTCGGAAAGCTCACCGCCTCCTCCGGATCACCGAACTCGCGTAAGTCGCGCCGACGCCGAGCAGCACCGCCGCGAAGATGACGACCGTCGCCGTCACGGCGGGCTTCTTGTCCGCGGCCCGCGGCGGTGCCGGAATTGCCAGCGGTCTCGAGGAGAACAGCCCGGCGGGCGGCTTCGGCGCGCTGCGGTAGCCGAGGGCGACCATGGGATCGATGATGCCGGCGCCGATCACGTTATCGATGCCACGAGCCGGTGCGTGCGCGCTGGCCTGTAGGCGCGCGCTGATGTCACCGGGAGTCTCGTTGGGGAATCGCGATCGCAACAACGCGGCCACCCCGCTGACGTAGGCCGCGGCAAAGGACGACCCGCCGACCGGCACCAGTTTGTTGGCCTCACCGATTCCGTTGATCAGGCCGCCGCCGTCGGGACCGAGCGACTCGATACCGGTGCCGGGTGCACCGACCGAAACCCACGGTCCACTCATGGAATCACCCATCGGTGCACCGGTCGCGGTCGTGAATCCGACGGTGAGTACATCGGGTGCGAACCACCCTGGTGTCGAGATCGTCTGCACGTACTTCCAGTTGCGCAGGTCTTCGGGGCGCGTCCAATCCATATCGGGATTGCTCCCGCAGTCCGCGACGCTGGTACCTCCCGCGCCCGCCACGATCAGTGCCCCTCGGATGTGCACGGCGTACCCGATCGCGGCCGCCAGCGCCGATTGATCCACTTGCTTCTGGACCGGCACACAGATCGGCAGCGACACCGTGATCACTCCGGCACCCAGATTCGCCGCGCGCACGATGGCCCGTGCGAGCGTACGGATCCTGAGGGCCGTGACCGCGGCCGGATCGAGTGCCGCCTTGTCGGCGGAGAACGCGCCGGAATGATTGCGGATCGAGATGATCCGCGCATCGGGTGCGACACCGGTGAATCCGTCAGCGGCATCAGATGTGGCACCGATGATTCCGGCGATCAAAGTTCCGTGGGCATCGCAGTCCGATAGACCGTCGCCTCCCGCTGCGGCGTAATCACCGCCACCGATCAGGTTGGGCAAGCGTGGATGCGGGGACACGCCGGTATCGATGACGGCAACGGTGACGCCGGCGCCCCGGCTCAGGGCCCGGGCGCGCGGTAGGTCCAGCGCCAGCTCAGCAGGCGGAGTGCGCGATAGATCGCTATCGCGTAGTACACCGGCGGGCAGGCACCCCTGATCTTGCTTGGTCGGGAATTCCGGGCCGGGCGGATCATCCAGCGGCGGAGGCCCGACCACCACCTGGGGTGGCGCGAGCGCGCTCACCGGTGCCGCGGTAATAGCGAGCACTGCCGCGGCCATCACCACGACAGCGGCCTTGCCGAGTTTCATCAGATCGCTCGCATCGCGGTGTAAACACCCATGATCCAAAAGGCGATGACGGGGATAACGAGAATCAGCAGGTACTCCACCAGGTCGATGATCCGGCGGGTCACCGGCGAAAGGCGCTTACCGGGCAACTGGAGCGCCGCGACACATCCGGCACAGGCAGCCAGCGTGACCACCAGCCCGACAACGAGTCGGGGGCCTGGGGTTTCATACGCTCCGACCAGGACGAATCCGACGCCGGACACCGTGAGTGCCGCAGCGGCGATCAGGGCGATCGCCTGCGTCCGGTCCGGATACCAGCGCGCCCGCATCGCGAGCACCCCGGCGATCGCGGCGGCCATGACGATCTCACGGATACCACCCGGGCTCACCGCGGCGGTGAGGACGGCGCCGATCGACAGCAGGGCCGCGACCGCGGCGATCAAGCCGCGAAGACTGGTCACCGCCAATCGAGCACGGCCTTCGATGCCGACTTCGGCGTGTCTGCGCTGCTGCTCACTGCTGTCGGTGTGCTCGTCACCTTCGCGCGCGGTTTCGGCGTCGAACAGGTCGGTCAGCGTCGCGGGCGCTACTTCGTTACCTGGGTCCGGCAGGTCGGGCGGTCGAATTCGCGCGATCACCACGGCGATTCGAGGAGCGGCCGTGAGCAGAATGAGCGCGATGAACACCGTGCCCGCGGTCACCTGCCGGACCGAAAGATCCAAATACGTCAGCGGCAGGGTCGCACCGGTCACGCATATGCCGAGGACCGTCACCGCCATCAGGGTCGCGATTCCCAACCCGGTCAGCCGCATCATGGTGGTGGCGGCGACAGCGACCATGACGGCGCCTGCGGCGAGATTGGCCGCGGCGAACGGACCGGGTTGACCGTAGGCGGGTGGTACCAGCATCGCCGTGCCCGCGAACAACAGCGGCGTCGCCGACAACGAAAGTCCGAGGGTGATCCGTGGCGCCGCGCTGCGCCTACGCGCCGACATGGCCGCAACCCAGCAGACCACGCCGAGCACGAGCGCGGGCAGGGCACACAACCAAATCGAACCTGTCGAGGTCCATGACCACGACAACATCGCCGCGACGGCCGCCGAGCCGACCGCCAGCACCGAGAGGCCGACGACCGCCGCTGTGCCCGCGTCGAATTCGGCGAACTCGCGCTGGTTGATCAATGCCAAGGCATCGGTGATGTCTTCGACGACCGGAGTGAACTGTTCGGCCGATTCGACCACCGACAACATCAGCACCGCGCCGTCGCTGACCTCGTGGTCACCGAGGCTGCGCCACCGCGGAATCGGGGGCTCGCCCGGACGTGCCAGACTCCACAGCCCCTGCGGCGGAGTGAAGTCGACGTTCTCGTCGTCGATGGCCGAGGCGAGCACGCCGAGCAGATCGTCGATGAACGTTTCGATCGTGAACTTGGTCGGCACCACGACATCTACCTGATAGGTAGAAACCATCACCGCGATCCGCGCGCGCGCGACCTCCGCGGTCGGCTGCGTACCGGGGGGTGCGACAGCAGCGGTCATCGACGCCCTCCGCGATCACCGGCATCACCGGAGAGATAGCCGGGGAAGCTATCCGAGAGCCAGGCCGCGAGTTCCTCGAACGCGAGCCCAGTGTCCTTGTCGAGCAAACGCAGGTCGATCTCGCCACCTTCGGCCAAGTGTTCGTCATAGGGCATCACGCACGTCGGCCGCTGCGCGGTCGCGAAGAGCTTCTCGATCGCGGCGACATCGACGGTCGGTTTCGCGGGTTGGTGATGCACGATCGAAACGATCGATTTCGCGATCAGGTGCTGCAATCCGTGCGCGCCCAACCAGTTGATCGTGGCAACCGCGCCGGTAACACCGCCAACGGTCGCCGGAGTGACGACGACGACCGCGTCGCTGGTTTGCAGGACGGTGGCGGTCGCGGAATCGAGCACGCCGGTTCCGCAGTCGACGAGTAGCAGGTTGTAGTGCCTGCGCAACACCTCGACCGCGGTGGCGTACTCACGGCCCGACAGCGCCTCGTTGGCCTCGGTCGTCCACGGCGATGCGATGACAGCGAGGTCGTCATTGTTGATCGAGGTGAACGACTGCACCGCGGAAAAGGCATCGAGGTTCGGCGCCTGCGCGAGGTCACGCAAGGTCAGTCCGTAAGGGTGGCGGCTGGTGCGGGTGGCGAGATCGCCGAAATCCGGGTTCGCGTCGATCGCGACGACACGGTCGGGCCGCAAGCTCGCGAAGGTCGAGCCGAGTGTCGCGGCGGTAGTCGTTCGACCGACTCCACCCTTCACGCTCACAACGGCGATCTGGTAGGTCGTGGTCAGCTGGCGTCGGATGCGCGAACGGCGATCCTCCGCGCGCTGTTCTGCCGGAGACAGCCCCAGCTTGAATCCGACCTTGTTCAACGCACCACGCACACCGTGGTTGGCTCGCAGTTGCGCACGACGGGAGGCGGCGATGTCGCTCAGCAGGTCGATCGAGCTGAGCGTGGCGGGCAATACCTCGATCCGCGGCAACTGTTCGTAGGCAGCGTGGTCGATGCGTTCAGGGACCCAGGACGTCGCGGGGGCGGCGGCCTGCTGCCAGACAGCACCTTCGCCTGCGGTGGAATAGGTATTGGTGGACACCGATTCCGGGCGCGCCAGGGCCTGCGAGGGAGCAGCGGACGCCGGTGCGGCCGAATAGTCCGTTGCCGCAGCGCTATAGTCCGTTGCCGCGGCGCTCCCCTGCGCGTGCTGCATCGCCTGCGGATTGTCCTGCGATGGCGGCGCTGTGCGAGTCTGCGGGGTTGCCTGGGCCTGCGGTGCCGCCTGGCCTTGGGGGTTTGGCTGAGACGGTGCTGCCTGGCTCTGTGACGCCTGAGCGGGCGCTGCCTGTGATCGTGGCGCTGCCTGGCTCTGCGGCGCGCTCGGCGCGGATGGTGGGGTACTCACACCCTGTGTCGCGGCACGATCATTCGCTGCCGCAGGCTCTCTCGGAGCTCCGGCCGCGGGGCCGCTGCGATACGCGGTCGCATTGGTGTCAGCACCTGCTGACTGCGTAGGCGCGACAGACGTGTCCGAGGGTTCACCGGTCGGCGCGAAAAACGCATCGTAACCACCCCGAGCCCGGACGGACTCGGTCGAATGACCGTTAGTACTCGGTGCTCGGTTCATATCCGTCGTCCTCTCGACAACCCACAGTGCGACGTTCAACCAATTCGACTGGTATCGAACCAACTTCGGCCGGGCAACAGTTCTATCAGAGCGGCGATGCCGGCCCGCACGGCCGTATCGTCGCCCGGAGCGTACGTCGACCAGGCTTGCCCGTCCATCGCCTTACTCGGTGTGACGATAAGTCGCCCCGATAGCGTGTCGATCACGCTCACACCAACTTCGGTCTGCGCCGAACCACCGTCGCGGTGTTCGATCACCAGGATCTCGGCGCGCCGTTGCACCTCCTCTAGTACCCGGCTGAGCAAACTCGCGGTCTGCGGATTCGCGCCGAGGTCCAATAGGGCCCTTCGTCGCTCATCCTGATCGGACGGGACTTCGCCGAAGTCCTCCGAAGTCGCGGTGAGCGGCTGGAAACGCAGTACCTCTTTCGAGCCGAGCGCCGCGACCAGGCCGGCGGCCACGCTCTCCAGATCTTTCCGTTCCTGGAACACCGACTGGATGACCACGGCGTCATCGCAACGCACCGCGAGCACATGGGTGTCGCCGCTGCGCACCAGGGAAAGCCGAAGCATGCCCTTCGACCCGCCATCCAGACCGGTGTCCAGAATTCGTGCGACCAATTCCATATCGGGTCGGTATAAACACTGCAACCAATGTTCGACCGTCGGGTGCACGCGGTCGCCTTCGATGATGCCCACCTCGGTGAGCTCCTTCGCGACGACAGCGCGCACCCGATTCCGATCCTCGATGCGGTAGATATTCGGCAGTAATGCCAGCACCGGAGGATAGGAATCGATGCCGACCATGCTTTGCAATAGCAGGGCGGCATCGACATTGAGGTCGATCGCTATCGGATCAGTATCCACACCTTCACCAAATGTCGAGTCGTGCAGTGCAATCCTGCCGCACCCGGATTTGGGTACGGAAGTAAACAAGGACCGCGCTGGCTCAGGCCTTGATACCCAAGAACCTGTTTCCCTGCTGAATGTCAACGTGCTCCATGGTGCCACCTTTGCTGGTGTGCTCTCCCATTTTGGAATTCAGTTGACTCACCTGGGTGTCATACGCATCGATCTTGGCTTTGAATGTCCTCATGACTTCTTGGTACCCGTCCGCGGACGAACCCGTGTAGTCCAGTCCCGCCATAAGGCTGGTGTAAAGCGAATGCAGATTTGCTGTATTCTGCTTCATCGCGGTCACGAGAGTTCCGAGACTCCCTGTGGCCGCCTCCGCGGCGGAGTAGTTGAAAGCAATGACTTCGCCCATTGTAATATCGCCTTTCGCTATTTGTCTTTATATAGAGACCGACACCATCATCAGGCGTCGAGATCGACTTCGGGACCGACCGATATAGAGGTCAGTACCAGCTGTTGAGGTCGGCCTTTCCGCCCACCGACTTCGCCACGCTATCGCTGGCCATGCCCGCACTCGCGCTATCGACGCCATCGGCACCGAACTGCTTGTACTCGGCCGCCGACGCGACGTCATGGGCATCAATCTTGACACCGGAATCGGTCAGTGCATCGACGATTTCCTGCAAGGTCGCGGCCAATGACTTACCCGAGCTGTGGGCCTGGCTCATTGTTTGGTAAATCGCGCGCCCGGTATCGCCCTTGACTGCGGCGAAGAGTTCGTCCTGGGCGCTGACCATACCATTCAGGTGACTCTCGAGCTCACCAAGGCATGACGTGCTGTTATTCGCCGCGGATTGCACCTTCGCGGGAACGACGTTTGTCCAACCCATTGAAATTTCCTCTCATAGACTGAATTCGGCCGCGGTGTAGATCACCGGGGACGCTCTGCGAGCAGTTGTGCCTGGTCCTCGTCGGCACGCTCGATAACACCGACCAAAACCGCGTCTGCGGCGATAAGGTCGTCATTACGGTCGGCATCGTCGTATTCGATGACACCGATGACAGGGGGTTGTTCCAGAACCGGCACGTCCAAGGATTCTCCAGGAACGAAGACCTTCGACTTCCTGTCGCGGTCCTTGTCGCGCCGCCTGCGCATATTCGCCTTGGGCGCCGTAGCCCCTCGCGGCGCAGTGCTGCGCGACGCGGGCGCGGTGCCCGAATTGATCGGTGAGGCACCGTATGCCGTACCCTGCCCGAGCGACCAGTTGGCAGGCATACGGAATCCGGTCGAGGCACCAGGCATGGACCCGATGCCGCCACGGAACATCCCCATAGCCACGGAACTACCCAGGCCGCCATTGAGTCCCGTCAGGGTTGGCGAGTAGGGCGATGTTCCGACGAAACCGTGATCGGCAGGGGAGCTCGCCCCGTCGGCCGAAGGATCGGCCAACGAGTCGTTCATGGAGGACGTGGCCCTGTCCAGATCCGATGCCGCCCGGTCCGCCTCGGACACCGGATCGGATGGTTGAGTGGGATCGGATGGTTGAGTGGGATCAGTGGTCTTGCCAGGATCGGTCGTCGAGTCGGTGGGCTTCGTATCGACCGGTTTTCCGTCGTTGGTGGTGGTGTGCGTGTCGTTCAGAGTCCGATTGGAAGTGGGCCCGACATATGGCTTGACCCCCACATCATTGAACATTTTCAACACGCCGGGATCCGATCCACCGGGTGTGATGGACGGCGGGACAGTCGGCGTCGGCATCCCGCTGAGCAGGGTTGCCGTCGCGCCCGCATAGCCGGTCATCACCAGCGTCGCCTCGATCCACAGCACGGTGTAGGCGATCTCGGCGATCGTGAGGGGTATCGCGGTCGCATTCATGTTCACGGCACTGGCGGCCGACAACGCCGCGATGGTTGCCTGCACCGCCAGGATCTCCGGAAGCTTCGGCATAGCACCGAATGCCGTCGTGTACGCACCCGCCGTGCCGGTGGCCAACGTCGCGGTTTGCGTTGCGACACTGGCCTGTTGCCGTAGCCATGTTGCGTGGTTACGGAAGGCCGCCTGCGCCTGCTGCGACGAAGGGCCCTGCCACGTGACGCCCATCGCGGTGGTCGAGCCATCCGAACTGCCCGCCGCCGCTGTCAGCCCCGCGGCCAATGCCGAGTACCCGTTCGCGGTATTCAGCATGGGCAACGCACCCGGGCCGAACGTGAGCCGGGCCGAGTTGATCTCCGGAGGTAGCGCGCCGAAAGCACAGGTGGCCGGAAGCTCGGCCATGGCCTCTACGGCCTTTATCATAGCTGACAGCACATTGTCCAGCGCGGCTTGCACCGCGAGGTCCACCCATGACGTCATGATCGGCTCCAACTCTGCTTACTTGGCTACACAGGGAAACCCGTGCCCTGGCAAGTGACCTCGACGCCGGCACCGGTATCGGTGGTGGCGTACGCGACACTCACCGGCACGAGCACCTCGGCGCCTTGCAACCATTTACTGATGGCGTCGAAGGTGGTGCCTAGGACCGCCGGTGCTTGAGTGCAGAACGCAGCGGACGCGCACGCGCTCACGTCATCGAATGCGGCAGGGATAGGTGCGGTCATAGGAGCAGCGGTGGTAACCACCGAGGTCAGCCCCGTTTCGGAGACGCAGTGCTGGGCTCCAGCAGCAGCGATGAGCTCCGTGACGGCTTCAAATGGGAGAGCCATTGAATTCTCCTAACGACTGATGCCGACTCTTATCGAGCGGTACAGAAAGAACGCTAAGCCATTCCCATTCTTGGGAACTCGGCTCGACCGTGACGCTGACCACGGATCAATCCTGTGGCGGTGCCCACGCGGATTGCACGAGTTCCCTTGCGGAAAGCAGCGGTTCGACGAGGATGCCTCGACCGACGGGCTGCTTGGTCGGCTTCACGTCACCGATGAGCATGCCGTCGAGCTTCGAACCATCCATGATCAGGCCCGACGAGTTCAGGTTCTTGATCTGGCCGAGCACGCTGTCGTACATCGCGGTATCGGCCTGTGCGATATTGCGCGCGACGATGACGTGCAGACCGGTGTCCCGACCGTCGACGATGATGTCCTTCAGTGGGTCGAGCGGATTACGCGCACCGCGCTGGGCGACCATGTGGTAGTCGTCGACAACCACGAAGATCTCGGGCCCGGTCCACCAGGAACGCTCCTTGAGCTGCTGCGAGGTGACGCCATCGGGTGGGCGGCGGCCACGCATCTTATCGGCGAACGCCGGCATGGCCTCGAGTACATCGCGTTCGCTGGTCAGGTATCCGATCGACTGTTCGTCCGAGATCGCGTCCATGTGCTGTCGGCGATAGTCGACGAGCAGCACCCGCGCTTGGTCTCGGTTGAACTGGCGACTGATCGACTCCAGCAGCGCCGCAAGCACAGTCGACTTACCGCACCCCGACGATCCGAGCACGACCAGATGGCTCGAAACGCCGAAATCGATTCGAGCAGGTCGCAAGTCGGATTCCCGAACCCCGAACGGCACCACAAGGCGTTGCGCCAGATTCGCCGCCTCTGGTATGCCCGCGCGCACCTCGTCCATGGTCACCTGAGCAGGCAGCAACTTCACTACCGGCGCTCGGCGACCCGGATAGGTCTGGTTGAGCTGCTCGACCGCGGCGATCAGACCCGCACCCGCGGAATCCGCTTCGCCCACCCCGTCGACACGAGGCAACGCGGTCAGCATGTGCAGAGCTTCGGCGGAGATGGAGCGTCCCGGCCGATCCGGCGGAATCGCGCTGACGACGTTGCGATGCGAACCGAAAACGGTATCGGTGAGATCGCCGAGTCGCATCTCCAGCCGGGTCTGCAACAGATCCTTGATGGCGGGCCGAATCGCCGCCCACCGCGAACTGCTGACCACCAAGTGGATGCCGTAGTTGAGGCCTTGCAGCGCAATCGATTCCATCAACGGCAGATACTCGTCGAAGAACGGCCCACTGACCGCGAAACCGATGTCCCAGCCGTCGACCACGACGAAGACGTCGCCGTGTTCGTCGCCGCGGGCGTTGAGTTCGGCCGATTCCCTCGGCACCGAACGCCGCCGCCGGAACTCTCGCATACCGTCGATGCCGAGGTCACTGAACAGTGTTTGCCTGGTTGCGATGAGATTGGTGACCAACGCGAAGGTGCGCCGGATTCGGTCGACCTCGCGCGAGGTGGCGACCGAGCCGACGTGCGGCACATTTCGTAGTCCGGTGAGGCCACCGGAGAAGTCGAGGCAGTAGAACTGCACCTGTTCCGGCGTGTGGGTCAGCGCGGCCGACATGACAAGGGTTTGCAGTGCGGTCGATTTGCCCGACTGCGGGCCGCCGATGACGGCCATATGGCCGCCGGCACCGGACAGATCGATGGTCCACACGTCCTGCCGCTGCTGGCGTGGCTTGTCCACGATCGCCAGCGACATCTGTAGCGATCCCGGATTGACGGTGCGTAGGAGTTGGTCCAGTGTCGGCGGCACGGTCAGCGGCGGCAGCCACATCTTGTGCGCCGGACGACCGTGACCGGCGAACTGCTGTAGGACCGTTTCCATCACGGTCACCACATCGCCATCGGACTCGGTGTCCGAAGCGACGTGTTCGGGCTCGGGGGCGACCACGGGCCGTACTTCGACGATATGCGTCGCGGTGAACTGCTGCGGCGGCCGATACCCACCGCCTGCCCTGCGCACCCGTTGCGCACTGGCCGTGGTGGCCTGCACCGGCGCCACATAGGGCGAACCGACGTACGCGGCCTGGAATCGTTGCAGATCACCCGAACCGACACGCAGGTAGCCCGCGCCCGGCTTTTTCGGAAGGTGATAGGCGTCCGCGGTGCCGATGGCGTCGCGCGAGTCACTGGTCTGGTTGGTACGCAACGCAATTCGATAGGAGAGGTGCGCCTCCAACTCGCCCATTCGGTTGGCGGGCACTTTCTGCGATGCGAGCAACAGGTGGATACGCAGCGACCGCCCGAGCCTGCCGATCGCGACGAACAGTTTGGAGAAGCTCGGATGATGTTCGAGCAGTTCGGCGAACTCGTCGAGGATGATCAGCAGCGTGGGCATCGGTGCGAGGTCCGCGCCTTGCTCGCGGGCCCGCTCGTAGTCCGCGACGCTGGCGAAGTTGCCCGCGTCACGCAGCAGCCTTTGCCGCCTTGCCATTTCGCCGTTGATCACGTCCTCCATACGGGTGACGAGATCGGCCTCTTCCTCCATGTTGGTGACAACGGCAGTCACATGGTGCAGCCGGTCGAAGCCGAGGAAGGTCGCACCACCCTTGAAGTCGACGAGCAGCAGGTTCAAGGCGTCCGGCGAGTGCGTTGCGATCGCCGAAAGCACCAGCGTGCGAAGGAATTCCGACTTGCCGGAGCCGGTAGCACCGATGCACATACCGTGCGGGCCCATGCCCTCCTCGGCGGATTCCTTGATGTCGAGATAGACAAGGCCGCCCGCGGGGTCATAGCCGAACGGGATGTTCAATCGCGATCGGTCGCTGTCGCGCCGCAGCGGCCACTGACGCTCGATACGGATGCTGCCCGGGTCGAGAACTCCGACCATTTCCTCCCATGACGTGCCGCCACTAGCCTGTTCGGCGGCTACCGCCTCCACGACCGTCGACAGGCGATAGGGCGAGACGCTGCGTGCCAGCGCCGTCATCCCGGCGCTCGAGAGCGCGTCGGCGAGACCGACTCGTCGCAACCCGCGCGCGCCGATTTCGTTCAGTGACCGGTCCTCGCCGATGGTGAATTTCAGTGCCCTCGGCAGGCTCTGCTCGGCGGGGCCGAGGCGCAGCCAGGTGCAGCCGTCGATACCCGAGATATCGCGATCGCTCGCGGGTCCGGGCACATCGACGATCAGCAGGTAATGCTTGCGATCCAGCGTTGGTTGCGAGTTCGCCGAGAAGGGGCCGCGGTTGAGACCCGCCAAGACCTTCATCCGCAGCTCCGCGACGGTGCGGTACACCATTCGACTCGACCCGATCGCGTCGGTTTCGTCCGGATGCTGGGTATGCGGCAGCCACTTGAGCCAGGACCACTCCGGGGCGTCGGGCTCCGACAATGCCGCGGCAATCGCGACCTGATCCGGACCGTGCAGCACCACGACCTCGGCGATCATGGCGCGCACCAGATCGGCGACCGCTACCGCGTCACCATCGATGCCGATCTGCGGCGCCGACAGCAGGTTGATCGCGACAGGCATCCCGCCAACGGTGGAGTACGCCTTCGCGAATCGAGTCACCTCGACCACGCCGACCGGATCCAGATCGGCGGTCGGCGCGGCCTCCGGCACGATCACGCGCACCTGGTTAGCGATTCTGCCGCGACCGACTCGAATGCGCAGGAATTGCGGACTGGCGACCTGCACCTCCCACATCCGCTTCCCGCCGATCAGCCGGGAGACCTCCTCCGGACCGGGGTGGGTGTAGCGCAGAAAGGTGTGCAGTTCCTCTTCCGCCTCGTGCACGGTCTTGCGATTGTCGGTGATGCTGCGTAGATAGTCCTTGCGTTCCTCATTGAGACCGGCCGCACCGCCGCCGCCACCGCCCCCGAGTCCGCCACCCATCATTCCGCCCATCCCCACCAGCATCATGATCGGGAACATCATCGACATCGGTGACATGGTCGAGGCGCCGCCACCGCGGAACATCATGACCATCATCCCGCCCATGGCAGCGACCATGACGACGGGCATGATCATTTTGAGCCGCGAGGGGGGTACCGGTTTGGGAAGCTCGGTCGGCGGTTGCAGGCGCAACTCGGTCACCGCGGGCGCTTTGGGGCCGCGCACCATTCGGGCCGGCCGGACGAATCGGCGGGTGGTTGTCATGACGGGCCGCCCAATCCCGCGACGATCTGGTTCGGCGTGATGCTGTCGTGCGCGAGCTTGGCGTTCTCCGGCGACAACGTCGGTCCCACCGCGAAAAGCGAGATGATGGGCCACGGCGCCGGGACCGGAGTGCGCAACGCCAGCGCCTTCAACGTCGCATCGTTTCCGGTCGCGATCTGACGGGCGTCGACACCGTAGCGAACACCGCTATCGGAGATCCAGTACAGCGATTCGCGCAGGGGCGACGCCGACTCCGCACCGGTCACCTGCACGAAACGCCCCGTATCGCGTGGCATGTACGCCGCGTCGGCGGTACGCCCTCCTGACGGCACCGCGGTGACGAGATCGACGGCTCTGCCCTGTTCGTCCTTCGTCAAAGGGAGCTGACGGCCGACAAGCAGTTCGGTGGCGGCATTCGGGTCGGTGCCGGTGCGCGACCAGTGCAAGCAGGTCACTTCCGACTTCACGGGATCTACCAGCCTGATCGGACGCGATGGGTAGGTCGCGGTTCCCGGCCATGAACCCGGGCGCAGATTCGTCGCGATCAAATCCGGTCCGACCGTCTTGGTGGCGGGCGCGCCCTGCGAGTCCGCGTTGCGGACCATGGCCGCCAGTACGGGACCCACCCGCACCACTCCCGACTGCGAAACCAGATAGTAGGACGCGCCCTGATCAGGGGCCGTGACAGTCAGAATCGAGCCGACCGGCGTCGTGAACCCCGTGCTGAGCGTCACCGCCTCGCCCTTACCCGGCACTTCCGGCACCCGAAGCGGCGGAACCTCCGGAATAGCGTTGATCAAGCCCTTGGACGCAGCCATCACCGGGGCGCTCGAGTCGATTCCCAATGCCAGCGCGACGGCCGTGTTCCTCAGATCAATGGCCGCGCGGACCACGCCTTTCTCGGCGTCTGTGTACACCAGCCAGGTGGTGGAGTCGTCACGCATCAACCGAGCCTCACCCTCGGCCAGCAGCCGGTTGGAGTCACCGTCGACGGTGAGCGGACCACCGATCACCGTGGTACGCACCGAGGATTCGCGCAACGTCGGCAAACCGGTCGCTGGGTCGATCGGCGCGGACGCACCCGTCTTCGCGGTATTGCACACCGACCACGAAGAATCCCGTTCGGCGTTGTCGACGATGATGCCGGGCGCACCGGGGATGCCGACCAATGGCCCACGTGGGTATTTCGACAGCTCGGCTTGCGAAACCGGCACCGGCTTGTCGGCACTACCGACGATGAGCCGGGCCGAGGTCAAGTTCAGCGCCGGATACAACCGGGGACCGATATGCACGAACAGGGCGCCGGTGTCCTTGTCGGAGATGATCTTCGCATCCGACACCTTCTTGGCGGGTTTGAAGAACGCCATGACCGCCGAGCCCGCGATGACAACGCAGACAATCGCGATGCCGATCGTCAACGCCGTGGAACGCCCGCGCTGCGGATCGTCGATCATCGAGGCATCTCGACGCACCAGCGCATGCTCGATACGACGCAGCAGAAACCGCCAACCAGATATCTGGTGTTTGGTCACCACCCGAAAGCGCGCCACCGGTTTTTGTTCCTTCCGCCGACCTGCGGACAAACGTATCCGCGGATACCGATCCAACCGTCACGTGACTTCCCAAGATTGGGAAGTCACCAGCAAATGGTCAGATTCTGGTCACACCCGAGCGGACGGTGACAGACCCTCCAGTGCGGTGCTGATGTCGAACGCATCGATCGTCATCAGTTCCTCGTCGGTCATCGAAACAACATCGACGTTGTCCCTTGTGAAACGGTAGTCACGCTCCGCCTCCGCGGATTCGACCACGTTACGCACGAAACGACCGTTGCCCGCCAGGTCGATCAGCCGCCTGCCGTTCTTGGTCTGCTGCGCCAACTCCTCGCAGCGGAGCCGCAACACCTCGCGGGCCTGTTCGGAGAGTATCGAATCCTTCTTGTGCGCAATGTGTTCGGCGATCCGCACGAGTTCGGGCGCGTCATAGCTCGCGAAGCGGATCCGCTTGGTGAAGCGGGAGGCGAGACCGTCGTTGGATGCCAGGAACCTGTCGATCTGATCCTCGTACCCCGCGATGATCACGACCAGCTTGTCCCGGTCGTTCTCCATGCGCGCCAGCAGCGTGTCGACGGCCTCTTTACCGAACGCGTCACCGCCGGAGAGTCCTTCTTGAATGAGCGTGTACGCCTCGTCGATGAACAGCACTCCACCCAGCGCAGAGTCGATGAGCGCGTTGGTCTTCGGGGCGGTATGGCCCAGATGGGTACCGACCATGTCGTTGCGGGACACCTCGACCACATCCGCGTTCTCGACGACGCCGAGCCCGGCGAAGATCTTCGCGATCACGCGAGCGATCGTGGTTTTACCGGTTCCGGGAGGGCCGGAGAAGATCAGATGCTGCGACTTCGAATCGACGGCGAGTCCACGCTTGGCGCGCACCTGGTCCATCAGCACACCGGACTTGAGGCGGTCGACCTGCTCCTTGACGGAGTCCATGCCGATCTGCGCTCGCAGCAGGTCGGAAGCCTCCGCGAGCAACGTGTCGCGTTCCTCTTTGGCGGCCGAGGCCGCGACTTCGGCCGGATCATCACCGGATGACGGGTCCCAGCGGTCGGTCCGCGAGGCGATGACATCTGCGGAGGCGACTTCGAGGCGGTAGGTCTTGTCTTTGACCGCGCGCTGCCATTCCTCGCGTTGCTGCCACAGCCCGGAGCCCTGCAAACCCTTGAGGATCTTGTCCGCGGTGTCGTGATCACCGCTGTGCCGCAACAGCATTCCGAGCAGGAAGTGCGCGTCCGCCCAGATGTAGGACAGGCTTCCCGAGGCGCTGTCCTCGACGATCCGCTGAGCCCGTGGCAGGGCCTCGCCCATCCGCCCCAGCTGCGCGAGCGCCTGGGTGGACATCAGTTCGGCCGCGATATCGAGCAGCCCGTCCTCGAGCGTCGGGCGTGCCTCGCGGGCGGTGAGCACATCCGTCCACCGCTTGGTCCGGAAAAATAGCGACATGCGCACGAAGTCGGAGACGTCGTCGCTTGGCACCTCATCGAGAATGGCTGAGGCTTCCTGCCATTCACCGCCCTGCGCGTACGAGCACGCCTGGGCGATCGAGATCTGGTCACGATCGGCCATCGCGACGCGCAGTCCGTACATGCCGATTTCGACCTGGCACCACAGCGCACGATCGACCAGTCCGGCGCGCTGCTGGTCACGATAGAGATTGTGGACCGAACGATAGACGCCGTAGATCACTTCCTCGGTGACCTCACCCGCCATGCCGCGCCCGAGCCAGGCATCGCACATGTCGGGATCGAGGTCGGTGGCAGCCCGGAACGCCGCGGCCGCATGTTGCTCGTTGCGCACACCGCCGGGGACTAATGCCAAGCTCTGTACCCCTGTGTAGAACGCGTCCTCGGCCGCTGACAATTCGGGCTTCCTTCCGCCGATTTCGCCTGATTAAAACGATAGTTACTGACGGCGCGACCCGTGCCGCATCAACTTCCCAACACTGGGAAGTTGGAAGATGCGCCCCGAATTCATTGACCGACATTGAACGTACCGTCACATGACGGTACGGTAAATACTGGAGTCGCAGTCATCCCACTTCTGACGACCCCCTTCCGGCGGCGGCTGGTGGCCGCAACCCGGCGACCAGCCGCCGCACTGAAAACAAGCCACCGTTGCGGCCGCAAAATTCTTACCGCTGATTGGGTGCACGCTATTGAACGCTCCGATATAAGCGGGTACAGTCAAAGACGGATCGCGGTCCCTCATCCCACGATCTGACCTTAAGAACAGTGGCCGGTAGCGCCGGCACGCCGCCGGCCACTGCAAGGTTCAACTCGGCCATTCGAGCCGACTCTCCCGGCACAACGGCGGTGAATCTCCCCCATACCGTTGTCGCGATCCCCTTCAGGCGCAAATTTCCATCACTGGGAACACATCTGTTCAGGCACCCGGCTTGGTCGGTGCCCGCTGCGGATCGGCCGCCTCCAATGCTGGTGCGGTAACTGTTGGCGCTGTCACGCGCGGTGGGCCGGATGCCACCGCGGCCTTATCGGGGGCGACCGCGTCGCGATCCTTTTCGGCGGCCTTCTCCTTGCGCGACTGTGGTGCCGGTCCGTCGGTCTTCGGCGCGAATACTACGGCCGCCGCGTCTGGTGTCCGGCCGGCCTTGGACCACGGCGTTTCAACGGGCTTCCGGTCCTCGGACGAAACAGCGCCCGATGGGCGAACAGCCTTGGGCCGCCGCGGCTTCGCGGACTTCCCGGACTTCGAGGTCTTCGACTTCGTGCGCGCCCACGGCGTTGCTCCGCCCGCCGCGCCACCACGTCCCGGCTGGGACGGAGCGGACGATCCAGCAGCCGGTGTCGCCTCGGACGACGCAAGCGGCTGATTGTCACCGGATGCGATCGGCTGCATATGTCCACCGAGCGCGACACCCGAGGAGTCGGTCGCGGCGGCAACCTGCACACCTGGGTGCCGGCCTTGCGCCTGATCCACTTCTCCCGGATGCACTCCCGGCCGACTGCCTGCGGCATCGGCCGGGGCACTCGCGGCCGGGCTCATCACCGTGTTCCGACCGCCGTCGCCGCGATCTACGGTGTCGCCGTGCGGCAAGGCTTCGCCAGGTGTGCCGCTGGATCGACCCGGCGTGGCGGAGGACTGGCCCGGCGCGTTTCCGGGTTGTGTTGCCTCGCCGGTCGATTGTCCCGCCTCGCCGGTCGGCTGCCCGGCCCCGACGGCGCGCTGGCCGGGAGCGCCGGTCGATTGCCGATCATCGCCCGAACCATTCGCAGTCGCGGGCGGCCGGGCGCTCACCTGTGGCCCAGTGGCCGCGGGTAGTGGTTGGTTCACCCGCGCAGTCGCCGAGGGTCCGATATCGGCTGATCCGATCGGTGCAGTCGGCGCGATCCGGTGTGTTGGTGTGGCCGAGTTCGGAGTCTCGTCGAATCGGACGGGTGTCGTGAAGTCCAGCGGCGCTACGCTTGCGGCGAAGGTCGCGGCATGCTGCATGATGTCGTCGGCGTGCTCGTCGAGCACCTTGGCGTAGCGCTGCACCTCGTCGGGATCGATCCGCAACGGTATCCCCGCCGAACCGTTGTCCGGCACACCGAGCAGGTTGCTCGCCGCGCCGTAGACCACGCCCTTGATCATTTCTTCAATGGTCTTCTCGAGCGGTTCGATCGCTTTTCCGATGACCTCGGCGACGATATAACCCACCAGCATCTGCTGCATCTGAGAGCAGATATTGCGCGCGGAGAGCCCGAGCGGGACAGTCATGGGCTGCATACCAGGGATGACTATCGCGCCGAGATACGACGCCGCCAATGCCGCGAGCTCAGCGAGTACCACCACCTTGACCACGGTGATCACCTCGGCCGCGATATCCAGCGCCTTCGCGACGAAGCGGCAGGCGCTGTCGAGGTCGGCCATATGGGTCGCGCTCATGTTTGCCCAGGTGGACAGCAGTTGCTCGTAGGAATATCCCGAATAGACCGAGCCCATATCGTTGATCACGCCGCTGGCCGATTCGTGCGTGTTCTGGACGTTGGTCGCGAAGGTGCGCACATGCTCCGCGAGCGTCTTCACGTCGTCTTCGTTGATGTCCGGATAGGGAACACCGACCATATTGAGGAAGAACACGACTTCGCTCGGAAGTTCTATCGCCACCCGGTCATCCCCTCCTCGACCGCTGGCTCAGAGCACCCGAACGACAATGGCATCACTGGACATTCGCGACCAACTGACGGTCGAGCCCGTATACGGCGCTTCGATGACCATGCCGTTGCCCGCCGCGAGCTGGACGTGCTCCGGTCCCCTCGTACTGAAGGAAGTGCCCGGGAACACCAGATCACCTGGCTGGACATCCCTCGGATCCACTCGGACCCCGCTGTAGATCTGCTCGTAGGTGGTGCGTGGCAGCACCACCTCCCCGTGGGAGGCTTGCGCGATCGCGTACTGGGTCAACCCTGAGCAGTCGAAGCCGCCGCCGCTCGGACCGACACTGCCACCACCACCCCACACGTACGGAGTCCCGAGCCAGGCGCTGGCGGCGCTCACCGCAGTGCTGCCTTTCGTCCCATCGGATCGGATGGCGCCGCGACGCTGCATCCGGGATGCCGAGGCCGATCGCGTTCGATTTCGACGACGGCGACGGGTTGTCGAGCGCTTGCGCACCCGTGCCGGTGGCACCGAGGGCGGCATGATCCGCGCCGCCTTCTGGCTGGCGTCGGCGGCGTCGGCGTCGACCCGTTTGGTGGCGTTGGCAATGGTGGTCTGTGCGGCATCGAGCAGGGCGGGTCCACTGAAGCGAGTATCGCCTACCGACGAGATCGCCCGCAGTCGCGCTTGGAATTCCGCGATCTGATCGTTCAAACGAGCGCGACCGCTGACCGTTCCGTCGGCGGACTCGCCGGCTGTCTTGTGCACGAGAGTGTCTTTGCCCGCGTGTGATTCGACGAGCGAGGTGTGCAGGCCACGCGCATCTGTGTAGCCGAGCGCTATCGCCCCCACGTTAGACTGCATGTCGGCCTCGAGGGCCTGTGCTACCGCCGCCTGACCTGCTCCGGGTTGGCCTTCGCCGTAGAGCCCGAGCAGCGATTGCAATACCCCATGCAGGTCATCAGTCAGTGTCTGAGCCATTCGACCGACTCGCCATCGCGCATCACCGACCGCCTTTCACATCCTGCCCGGACAAGTAGGGCCGCCTCGCAGTGGCGTCTTGTCGTCCCTGGAGGTACCTAAGTAGTTCAACTATGCAGCACTCCCCATGTTTGGGAAGCGACCACAATAAAAGGACTTCCAGAGAGGCGGTGCTGGCGCATGGCAGTGCAGACGGCTAAAACCGAGGCCGAATTAGCGGCGGAACTCGCTGCCAAGTCGACGCCGAAGCCATTGGCGAATACGGTCGGCAAGCACTACTTGCCAGTGGATTTGGATAGCCCACCGGGTGCGTCGGCCGGTCTCAAATCCTTCATCGCGATGGGTCAAGCCGCGATTCAATCGGCGGTCGACCTGCTCGGTCGCGGCACAACCAAGCCCCCACCCCAGGTGGAAGATCTGTTGCGGCCCGTCGTGTACGGACACCTCGGCGAAGGCAAACTGACCGATGGCTACAAAGAAGCCCTCAACATGGTCGAGACGCGTAAGAGTTCCTTGCTCACCTTCGACACCGAGGTCCTCAAGACTGCCATTGTGGTGGACGCGGACGCGGTCAAGACCCGGAGCGATATCAAAGGCATCGTCGACGACCTGAAAGCTCAGCTGAAGTCGGCGGGAAGCGCCACACTGAAGGCGCCCAAGGAATCGGCCCTGCTGAAGGCGGTAGCCACCGCCGTGGACAAGGTGTACGAACTGGTCACCGACGCCGCCAAGAGTAACGAGGAAAAGGCCAACGGTGACAGTGGCGGGAGCGGCTCCGGCGACACCGGTGGCGGGAGCTCCGGCGACGGGAGCGGCGCGAACGGTGGTAGCGGCGCGAACGGTTTGGCGAGTGCGCTACAGGCCCTCGCACCGATGGCGTCGATGATCCCGATGGCAATGATGCCGCTGGCCCAGATGGTGCCGGAACTGATCAAGCAAGACCAAGAGAACAAAGAAAAAGACCGCGAGAAAGAGGACGAGAAGCGGGAAGAGGCCAACCAGAACCAGCCCGCCGTTTCCGCGCCCGCTCCCGGCATCCCTACGACCGTGGCGGACCCCGGCGCCGCAGACCCGAGTGCCGGTATACCGGGCATACCGGGTATGCCGCTTCCGTCCGGCCGCAGAAATGCTCGTGGACAAACGCCGGGCTCGAACGTGCCCGTGAGCGACGAATCCGAACCGGTCGACCAGGAATTCGAGCCGGTCGCCGAGGCGTAGTCGAACGCGAAAATGCCGGTCGTCGTCGGACGACCGGCATTTTTATTTGTCACACCCCGCGCGCAATGGGTTCCGGCGCAATGGGTTCTGGGCCGGTGCGGCCCGGTTCGAATCAAGCGACACCGTGGCCGCGAAGGTTTTGCCCCGGCCATCTCGAGGTCGGGGCAAAACCTTCGCGCTCTCGGACGAGCTTACGACCGGTCGGTCGTAGCAGCCGGCGGGATCACCGGCGGCACCGTCGTCGGTGCGACAACGGCGCCGGGCGGCGGTCCCGCGATATCCGGAGCCGTCACACCCGGAGCCGTGACACCGGTGACGGCAGGCTGGACGGCACGCTCGGGAGCTGCCGTAGCGACCGGGGCGGGGACCGCCACGAACGCCGGATGATCCACGATCTGTTCGTGCGCGTACACGATGTCACGCAGGATCTGAGGTGTCGATTCTTCCGCGAGCAACAACACCAGCTCGTTGCATCGACGCTCGAACACCATGGCACGTAACGCCGCTACCTCGGCATCGACCCGCAGCTGTCCCAGTTCCACGCGGCCGACATCTACTCGCCGCGACAGCATCGACGCCGCGAGTAGATCGTCGGTGTCACGCAATTCGTCCCAGACCTGTCGCGGCACCGGCCGTCCTTCTCGCACATCGACCAGGATCCGTTCCCGCAGCTGACGAGATCCGGCCGAGTCGGCCGACGACGCCACGGAACGGCCGACCTGTGCGAGGGCGTCGGCAACCAGCTCGATGCTGCGCGCGCGCACCTGTGCCTCCGGTATCGACGCGATCTGGTCCAAGACCGTCGCCGAACCGGTCAGACCGAGTCGGTCGGTGGTGTCCGGCGTGGCCACGCGCAGGTCGACGTCGTAGCCGGGACCGACAAGTCCTTCCATCGCGACATCGTTCAGGCGCGAACTCAGGCCAGGATCGATCGGGCCGGATGAAACGATCGCCGACAGTTGGGCATTGGCCTTGGCGCCCCAGGCCAAGCCGAACTCCGCGAGGACGCGGGCCGGATCCGACACGCCTTCCCACGGCGACGCGCTGCCCTCGTCGTCACCGCCGAGCAATTCGTCCCACAGCCACGGCGTGGATACCTCACGCGGCAGGAACAGCCGCGCGGGCAGCCATCCCCTGCCCTCGTTCGAGGTGATGAACACACCGGGTCCCGCAGGGCCGCGCAGCACCGCGACCGCCCAGGCCATACCGACCGGGGAATCGACGGCCGCCAGCACGCCGGCGAGCAAGGTCCTGGCGAGCACCAGATCGTCGTTCACCCGGTCGCCGACCACATAGTCCGGCTCGGACGCCTTGTTCTTGGCCGCGGCGACCGCGGACCCGAACGGCGTCTGCACCGGCATCGGCATCCCGTCCGCCGTACCCGTCGCATTCGAAGCCGCCACCGCGCGGTCGTCCATCGGGGTGTAGAGCGGCGGCCCGGCAACGGGCGCGGCCCCCACACCGGACGTCGGAGCCGTCACGCCGCCGACAGGCGCAGTCGTGCCCGTTCCGGTCGGAGCCGCGCCGTTACCCGCGTGATCGGGAGCGGCACCGGCCGTTGCGGCGACACCGGGAACGCCTGGTGCACCTGATGCACCGGGGGATCCAGCGCCCGGGCCCCCGGCATTCGGCGCAGCGGGCGGCCCGCTCGTCTCCTGCGACGGCGGCGGCACGTTGGGGCCGGCGGCGACAGGGCTGGTAGCCGGACCGGCGGCCGGCGCGGAACCGTTCGGCGTCACGTCGGAAGGCTGCGTCGGACCGCTCGGAGCCGCACCGGGGGCGGGTTGCTGGTCCCGTGGCTGCGGTGCGGGATGACCGCCCGGCTCGATGGTCTGCTTGATGCTCGCTGCCATGTCGCGATCGTGGTCTTCATACGACTGCGCCGACCTTCGCAACGAATCGGCGGTGTTGTCATGTTCGACGGCCAACGCCTCACCTGCCCGCTGCCTGGCGTCGTAGTAGCGGATCAGCGCGTCGTGAACCGGAGCGGCGATCTTGCCGTAGGTGGGCAGGAACGTGGCGAGCCAATCGGCGGGCGGCTTCGCCCACTCACGAGTGTCACGAGCCACCTGGTCATGTTGATCGGCCAGCTGACGCAGCACTGTGGGGTCGATCTCCATACTGGTCACGCGCGATCAGTCCTTTCCCGCCATTGACCTCATCATTGTCGATCGTTCCCATCATTGGGAAGCCCTGTGATCGCCTTTACATTCGCGGTCAGTTCTATTCGGCTGCACCACAATCAGTTTCACGACTTCGCCGACACCGGCCGCTGCATCAGCGTCCCGGCCCTGCCGTAATTGTCGGCCGTCGTGCCGTCCCGGCGTCCGGTGCGGGCCCGCGAGATACGGGCGCGACGAAGGACGGGTGCCCGACGACCTGCGCGTGCGCGTACGTCGCGTCACGCAGTCCCTGGCGCGACGGCCCATCCTCCATCAGCAGTACAAGCTCGTCACACCTGCGCTCGAACACCATGCCGCGCAGGGCGGTCAACCCCGATGCCGAATGGCCCGTGGGCTGATCGGATCGCAACTCACCGAGCGCGACGGCGGACACATCGGTTCGCTGCGCCAACATCGTCGCCGCCAGCAGATCATCGGCGTCCCGCAGCTCGTCCCACCAGTCCTGCGACACCTCGCGCCCCTTGCCGAGCGCAAGGAGAACACGCTCGCGCAGCGCCGGTGCTCCGAAAGCTTCCGCCGATCCCAGTCCCGCCCTGCCGACCCGGACATGTGCGTCCGTCGCCAGTTCCATGCAGCGCCTGCCGAATTCGGCAGGCGTCGCGGCGGCGACCCGATCCAACAGCGCGGGCGCACCGACCAGGCCCAAACGGTCGACGAGGCCCCCTCGCGGCGCGCTCAGATCCATCGCCGACGAGGCGCCCACCTCCCCCGCCGACGGCACATCGCCCAACTGCCGTCGCATGTTCACATCGATCCGCCCCGACGAGGCGAGCGCCGTCAGGTTCGCCCCCGACTTGCGCCCCCAGGCGAGTGCGAATTCGGCGAGTACCCGCGCCGGATCGGCCACGCCCTCCCAGCCGGCCCCCTCGGCGACCTCCCAGACCCAGGGAATCGATACTTCGCGTGGCAGAAACAGCCCTGCGGGCAGCCATCCGCGACCTTCGTTCGATGTCATGAACGCGCTGATGCCACTGGGGTGCCGCATCACCGACACCGCCCACCCGACACCGACCACCGACGAACCCACCGCCGCGAGCAAACCACCCAGAATCGTGCGTGCCAGCACCAAATCGCCGTCTACCCGTTCACCGAGCACGAACGACGGCGCAGCGGCGACGGTCATGGCGGCGCCGACGACATCGCGGATCAGTTCGTTGCTACCGCCTGCCTGCGCCGGCTGGCCTTCCGATCGCTGACCGTCGCGGTTCGCCGATTGCGATTTGATTACCGGCGCAGCGGTGTTCGGCCCTGGGGTCGCCGCGCCTGCCGAAACCTTCGGCATCGCGGGGGGCGCCTTCGACTCCATCGGAGAGGTAGTCGACCGAGTGGGAGACTGCGGCGATCCCGCCCCGGACTGCGCGCCTTGGGTCGACGACCCGGCCTGCGCGGAAGCGGTGGTCATCGACGACCCGAGTGCCGCACCCGGCATGGTCGACATGGGCATCGCTATCTGCGAATCCGAATCCGAGTCCGCCATCACCAGTCCGGCCGCTGCCAGCGCGTCCAAGGGGACGCCACCGGTGGGTGTACTGGAGACAGTCGCCCCGGCCGTCTCATCACGTGATCTCGATCCACCGGCGGCAAGCGGGGAATCCGGAGCCGCATCGTCATCAGCGCCGGCGGCCGCGGCATCAGGGGCCTGCGAACCCGAATCCACTGCGCCTTGGCGCGACGGCGCGCTCGCCGCAGCGCCCGAGTAGTCATCGTGACCGACTATCGGTGCGACCGGCGTCGCGGCCGTTGGACCGCCCTGAGATGTGGTGGGCGGTGCGAACACATTCGAGGACGGAATCTCGGACCCGCCGACCGTCGGGCGATCAGCCTGGCGGTCAACGGGATCCATGTCGAATATCGGGCGATCGACAGGCTGGCTCCCTGGCAGGCCGAGGATGTCGTCGAGCGGGAGATTCGGCCGCAGCGGGCCTGGCATACCTGGGCTCTGGTGGTCGGGTCGGTGCGGTGCTGAGCCGTCATCGGAGCGCTGGCGCGGGTGCTCGGTAGCAGGGCGGTGGTCACCCGGCCCGCCGGAAGCACTGGGCTGTCCGGCCTCCCATGGCCCCGGCATGCCGAGCACGTCGGCGATGACGGCCAGGCTCGGCAAACCCGTCGGGCTGATCGAGCCCATCGCGGTTCGCGTCACGTCCTCGACCTCTTCGCGCGCCCCGGTAATGATGCCGGGGATACGCGCCCGTGCCGCCTCGGCTTCGTCCTTGTCCTCGGTGCTGTCGGCGGTCCGCGATTCGGAGTTGGCGCGCGCGGTCGCCCGCTCCACGATGTCCAGGATCTGATGCCGAGTCCGGTACACCAGATCCGAGAAGTCGCCGAAGGTGTCCGCGGCCGCCTCCAACGCGTCCGCGAAAGCCTGCGGGTGGGCGCGCTGCCTGAGCATGTCGTCCTTCACCGGCTGCAAGCCGGCGCTGGAGCGCACTTTGTCGTCGAAGGCACGACGGTGCTGGTCGATGTCGAAGAGATCGAGCGCGGCGGCGGCCTCACGCGCCGTCACCGCGAGCGCGCTCCAGTCCGAGGGAGGAATCTCCGGCCAGTTGTCGCCGACGATGGCATTCCAATACGGGCTGTTACGCTCCGGCTCCATCAGGGGATCAGATCGACACGCGACGGACCTGGTTACCGCCCGTGGTATCCGCGGCGGCGATCGCACCGGTGGTGTGCTCGGTGTGTTCGGAAGCATTCTCCGCGCGCCTGTCGGCTCGCGGTATGGCTTCACGGATCGTGTTGGTCATCCAGTGACGCACCGTCTCGAGTCCGCGGTCGAGCTCCGACTGGGGACGGTGCGTCGGCACCAGATCACGGACCACCGTCTGCACTTGCGCGGTGGCCGTTGTCATCGACCCGGTGAACTTGCGGGCGACCGCGTTCACTTCGTGCGGCTCATCCATATCCAGCGTCATGGCGGTGTCCTGTCTCGGAGTTGACGGGTTCTCGTTCAGGTGGTGGTTCTGCCGAATTCGGCATCCTCCATGGCCCGGTAGGAGGCCTCGGTCGGGAGGTCGAACGAATCGATCGTGTAGGGCAGCGAGCCTTTGCGTTCCATCTCGTTGCGCAGCCCCACCCGCGATTTCGCATGGGCGAGCCGCGCGAGCTTGAGGATCTCGGCGGCCAGCCAGTCATCGCCGTTTTCGAGAGCCTCGTCGGCGACGTGCATACCGATGATCTCACCGTCCCTGTCGCACGCCACCCCGGCGCTGTGATCGGGATTGAACACCTCGAAGGTCCGGTTCTGGTACTCCAGCGGGTCGTATTCCGACTCCTCCGCCTCGAAGTCGTCCACATCGAGCGGAAACATCTCTTTCATCGGGTGCCCTCCGAGAGTCGTTGTGAGGATTGGGATCTGACCGAGTAGTCGGCGACGGACCCGACGGGAGGCCCGCCGGATTCGGAGTCCAACCGCTCGGCGAGCGCGGACCAGGCTTCGTCCTCGATACGCATCACGTGACGCAGCGCCCAGAAGCGGGCCCCGAGGTACATCTCCCCCGTTCCATCGAGCTCGAACTCGAGATGGTCGGGCCCATCGCCGGTGGCGTTGAGAGTGATCGCGGTGACCGGGGGGCGGCCGTCGTCGACGTTGACAATCAGCGCGCCGCTGCCAGGAATGAAGCTCTGCCGCAGTCGGGGACTCGAGCCGATCGCGACTTCGGTGCAGTTGGTGGTGACGGTGACTTCCGAGTTCAGCATCAACTGCATCACCCAGGAGCGCGCGGCCTCCTCCGGATAGTCGGCATTGATCGACATGGCAAGGGTCGCTGCGAGATCCACCACGAGCAAGGCCTCGGATGTGGTGACACCGACGATGACCAACCGCTTGGCGGTGCCCACCGGGTGCGGCAGATCGTCGGCAGCCACCGTTATCACGTCCGAGCCACCACCGGACCCGGCCACGGGATGAGCGACGACGGTTCCGGTAGCCACTTCGACGGTGTAGGCGGCGATAATCCCGGGCGCCTGTTCGGCGACACCGGCCAAGCGGACCAGCCCTTCGTCATGCAGCCATCGCACCGTATCGGCGATGGAAACCTCGGGGGTAGCCGCAGTCATCACGCCTGGCTCGGCGTAGCGGTGGCCGACACCGATTCCTCGTCATCGGCCATCGAGGGTGGGACTTCCATGATCGTCTGGTACTGGCGAGCAGCGTCGGCCGTGCTCTCGCGGATGGCGGCCATGATCTCGGCGACCAACTCGGCCCCGGTGAGCCTGGCGGTCGTTCCCGCGGCCAGGTACAGATCGGTCAACCTGCCCATCGCGTCGACCTCGGGAATGACCGCGCCGCTCGGCGATGGTCGCCTGGCCCGGATGCTGTCGATCCGTTCGCGCATGTCGGCGATCTTGTGCCGCAGGTCGCGTGCGGCGTCCAGCGCGGCCTGCACGTCGGGATGAATAGTCATGCGGTACCTCCGGATTGGGTTGAATTCTGGTTGCTCGGTCCCGGCGTCGGCGGCGTAACGGTCGGGGCGATGGTCGGCCGCTCACCGATGACCAAATCCGTATGCGGTGTGTCGTCGACATACATCAGGCGATCGGGGTGCCATGCCACCACACGACTGCGGTCGCCGCCCGCGCCACCACCGCCACCACCCATACCGCCGGGCCCCATCGGCATATACGGCATCCCTGCACCGCCCATTCCCGCCCCCCGCGCGCCGGATGTCGCATTCCCCGCGAGCGGCTCGATCACCTGGGTGCGAGGCAGTCCGCTGCTGCCGCCACCGGCGAGACTTCCCGTGGGGGCGACCGTCGGCAGCCCTGCGCCCGAGAAGTTTTTGATGTTGGCGGCCGACGGAATGCTGCCGACCGATGACGGGCTCGGGATGGCACCGCCACCACCACCACCACCGCCACCACTCGGAATCATGGTGCCCGCGCCCGGAATTCCGACATCCCCGTAGTCGTCGAGGCCGTAGTCCTCGTAGTCATCGATCGGCGCTGAGGTCTCCTGCCCCTGCCCCATCCCGGTCAATCCGCTCATCAGTGCGGGCAGCATCGACATGAGCGCGCTCGTGTCCATGCTTTGACCCGTTCCGGTGCCGGTCCCCTTTCCAGTGCTGTCGCTCGATTCTTCACCCGTATCGTCACCCTCGGGAACCTTCGAGCCGACGGTTGTGGTGTAGCCCGTGATCGTCTCCGCCGAAAGTGCGTTCTGCGCTTGGAACTTGGCCAGGGCTTCCTCGATCGCCAGCTCGTTCTTCGACCGCATCGCCGAGAGCAGCTTCTTACGCGCGGCGATGATCTCCTGCGGCGTCGGATGCTTGTCCTTCGCCGTCCGGAACGCATGGCCGTAGGTGTCGGCGGCGTCGGCCAGCGTGTTCATTTGGTTGCCGTACCGGTCCAACCAGCCACGGTGCTTCTCGATGTCGGCCGCCGCGGCCGACCCCACGGGCCGCCAGTTCTGCATTGCCCGCGCCGCTTCTCCGGTGCCTTCCATGGCGGTCGCGTGAAAGGCGCCCGCGAACTGTCGAATCGAGTCCGCGAAGCTGTTCGCACCGCCGGGACCCGGCCCATTGTGCAATTGCTGCGCGAAGGTCAGCGGATCGACGGTGGGGCCGGTCGCCGGGAAGGTATGGACCGGAGGCCGCCGCAGGCCGACCTGCTCAACCACCGGAACGGGATTGGCGACCTCGCCGCCACCGGTGCCGGAGATGTCGCGCGCGCCCGCCCCGTCAGCTTTGCTGTACTCGTTCGCCGCCGCGCCGACGTGGTGAGCGGTCTGCTGAATGTTATTGAGAGCCTGGAGCATTCCGTTGAAGAGCGTGGCCGCGTCGTTATTGAGCCGCGGCACGTACGACGCGGAGATCGGGTCGGTGCCCGCGGGCACGACCCAGCCTTTCGGCAACGCCATCCCGGTCTGCCGGGCCAGCTCGGCGAGCTTCGCCGCGTTACGGACAAGTTCGTCCGGGTCGACTTCCAGCGCCATCGTTGTCTCCTCTCACCACTTGTTGCGCAATCAGCCCGCGGGCATCGCGACGACCGGCATCGCCCCGGCCGCGGACTGATCACCCAGCACCGGCATGTCGGGGACCGAGCCACCGTCCTTCGGCGCGGCCTTCTCGATCCCGCGCGGATGGGCGAATCCGCTGAATGGGCCGAATTCTGCGTCGCTGGCCATCAGCGGGGGCAGTGGCACCAGTTTGCCCTTCACGAGTACCTCGAGGCTGCCTTCCTGGCCGGTTCCGGCCATATCGCCCGTTCCGGCACCTGCGCCGGTTCCTGCCCCTGCGTCGCCGCCGAATTTGACGACCAGAGCCGTGCGTTCGTCCTCCCACATGGCGACGTCGCCGGTCATCAACTGGCTCGGATCGACGCGCTCGCCGATCTTCTTGGGGTCGGTCCACTTGGCCTTGGTGTTCTTGTACGAGTCCTGCGCATTGGTGTCCTCGGTGTTGGCCTCCGCCGCTGCCAGCGCGTCGTAGACGACCGGCGACACCTGGACCGAGCGGCCATCTGGCTGCTTGAACGTGTACGTCATATTTCCGTCGGGACCCGGCGTGCGACCCGGCAGAGTACTGGTCTGCGCCGGCGGGGTTGTGGTTGGCGCGTGCACATTCTGTGTCGGAGGTGCGGTCGCCGGAGGTGCGGTGCTAGCGGGCGGCGCGGTCGCGGCCACGGCGGGAGGCGCGGTCGCGGCTGGGTAGGCCATGGCGGGATCGTCGTAACGACCTGGATCGAGGTTGTCGCCCATGCCCTGACCGAGGCCCTGGTTCATGCTGTCCATCATCTGCTTCCGCTGCAACATATCCATCATCTGCGTCCCCGCATCGGTCCCCATGCCGGTCCCGGCACCAGCACCGGCGAACGGCGACTGAGCCGAACTGGCCGGAGTCGCTGAGGCCTTGATGTCGTCGATGGCCTTTTGTATCTGGTCGCTGGTGCTGCCGGGGGTATCTCCCGTGGTCGTCCCGACGGGATCGGGGGTGGTACCGGGCGGATTGAGGCTGTTCGGATCGATCGTAGTGTCCGGGGTTTTGATCGGGTCCGGCGTCAGATTGGGGTTCTGCTGCGCGGCGGGCACACCGGTGGTCGCCTTCTGCAAGGCCTCCGCCGCCGCCGCATCGCGTTTTGCCTGCTCTGCTTCGAATTGTTTCGTCCAGGCGTCGATTTTATCCGCGGCGGTGTCACTGCCAGTGATGCCTTCTTCGGTGACACCCTGAATCTCCGAGAATGCTTTGCCAATCAGTATTGCGAAGTTTTGAGCGCTTCCATCCTTGGAGCCGACGACATATGTATTCATTCCAGCGATAAGTTGGGTAATATTCGCTTGACCGGTCGCGGATACAGTTTCGACGTCTTTCAACGTCGTTATCATCCCCTGCTCGATCCTGTCGAAGTTCGCCGCTTTTCCCCGCAATGTATCAGATGCCTGCGTGTACTCGGTGACACTCTTTCCCTGTAGTCCCGAAATGCTTTTCGGCACCGACGGCGTCTTCTTCAGCGTCGGATCCTTCTTATTCTTGAGATCACCGAAAAGTTTGTAATTCTCGTCGAGCGATGTCGCCACCGATTCCCCGGGCCCAGCGTGCCACTGTTTGAGCGCCTTGTATTCCTGGATCTCGAGCGGCTGTAATAGAAATCCCTGCCCGTCCGCGGTCGCACCCGGTGTCGCACTCAGCACACTAGGATCGGGTGTAAACGGGGGTGTCTCGGGGTAGAGATCCACATGTTCACCGTCCCACACGAACTTCCTATGCTCCGCCGGATTCGGGGGCTCCTTCTCAGGCGGATAGAGCAGATCCTTGCCCGCATTGAAGCCGAAGTTCAGGGCCGAGGAGCCGAGCCCGCGTAGCGTGTTGACACCCCAACCCGCTGCTTCACTGGCTGCCCCCGGTTTGAGAGCATTTTCTGCTCGCTTCAACAGTGCTTGATTTCTTTTCAACACCACATTGCGGGGTTCCCAAAAATCCACGCTTCTCTGCAGACGTGGCAGTGCGTTGTTGGCCGCAGTGATAGCATCGTCAGTAGCTGTGATACCTGCCGCCGCCGCTCTTTGACCCTCCGCCGCTTTCTGAATGGCTTGGGCTCTAATCATAGCGTTGGCCCCACGCCCACCCCGTCTCGGCAGCGCTAGCGCATCGGCCATATCTTGCGCCGCTTTGGTTTGGGCGTTCAGGGCCGCTGTCCTGGCATCGCCCGCGTTGGAGATAGTCCTGCGCGCCGCGGCCAACTGGTCGGTGCGCTTGGTAATTCCCGCGACGTTGGAATCCACCGCCTTCAGTGTCGTGCCAACTCTCTTCGCCAGAAGCTTGGCAGCGCCATTGCCCAACAGACCACCCACGGCGCCGACACCAGCACCCCGAATAATGTCAGCTGCCCCGTGCCCCTGGACAGCCTCGCCTAAGGCACCACCTGCGGCGGCCCCTGCGAGCCCGGCGAACTTATTGGGAGCAAACTTGCCGACGACGAGGGTCACCGTCATGTCGGTTGCGAAAGCCCCCCACGGGCCCCAGTCCATGAATACTCCTTACGCCGGAACTACCATGGACGCACCGGCAGCCGGATCGGCCGGCACGGTCGCGGACTGGATGGCCGCATCAGGTGCGGCCACGGCGATCTCGATACCGGCCGGATGAAGGAACCCGGCGAATGGACCGAAATCGCCCTGTTTGCCGCTTGCCTGAGCAGCAAAAGGCTTGAGTTCACCGTCGATGATCATCTCGAACGTGGAGTTCACGTCGGCTCCGAAAACAACGACCAAAGCTGAGGTTTCACTCCACGACTCGACCTCTCCCGGTATCGGCAGTCGCCACCATGCGACGTCACCGGTCATCAATTGATACGGATCGACCGACGAGCCGAGGCCCTGACCGGCGGGCACCGCCGCCGCGGTCTTGGCGTAGGCGTCCCGAGCATCGGTGGCCGCGGCATTGCCGAACGCGGCGTCGAGTGCGTGCGCAACCACCGCCGAGACCCGCTGGGTTCGCCCGTCCGGGAAGGTGTAGATCAGGCTGCCGTCCTCGCTCGGCGCCCGCACCGATGCCGCCATCGCCGAAATCGGCGTGGCCCCTACCCGACCGGGCGACGCCGCCTGCTGGGCCGTCGGAGCCGCGGCCGGCTGCGTCGAGGTCGCGGGCTGGGCTGAGGCTGCTGCTGCCGGAGTTCCGCCCGGCGCGCCACCGGTCTTCTCCCGGTCGTCGCGGCTTCGGTTCTCGTCGTCACTATCGCCGCTGTCGTCCGTACCGGCGCGGCGACCGGCATTGGCGAGGTTGGCCATCGCCAGCAGCGCCGGCGCGATACTCGCCGTTCCGGCAGCCGGACTCGCGGATGTGGCAGCAGCCGATGCGGGATCGGCCTGCGCGACCGGCGACGTGTCGGACGAGGCGGATTCGGTCTTGGCGGGGGTGGATGCGGCGACTTTTGAGGAGCTGTCGGCACCCCCGGTCGAGCTGCCGGTTTTGCTGGTCTGTCCGGTGCCCCACTCCCACGCCGGTGGTGGCGAGCCGACGCCCGCGGCACTCGCCTGGGACGTCGATGTCTGGACGGGCACACTGCTGTTGGTGAGATCTGGTACCGCGGTCGAATCTTTGCCGTCGTCGACATTTACAGCGCCGGGCTTCGCCACGTCGCCGGGCTTCTCCGCATCGCCAGGCTGTTCCTTGTTGATATCAGCGGCCAGTGCCTCGAACAGGTTCGCCCACCCGGGGTTATCTTCCGTTCCGTCACCGTTCATCGTGACGTCCAAGTTCATTATCGACGACTCGACTACAGCGATGAGATAGTTGTCCTCTGTAAAATCGGCTTCTTTGACGAGATTTGTTGCATCCAAAATTTCATCTTGTGCGTATTTAGTTATAGCATCGATATTAAATGGATGCGTTCCCGCCATTCCATTCGTTGATTTGATGAGGCTATCAATACCCGTTCTCCCCTCTTCGCACCCCTCGGCTCCCTTGCCGACCACTTGAGATACGCGGATATCCGCTTCACGAAGAGTGTGGTACCGAGCAGCCAACACATCGACCCGCGTCAAATAATTGGGAATGTTGGCCGCTTCTGCGCCTTTTATTTCCGGCACCGGCCGTTTTTCCGGAATTGGTGTATATGGACCGTCACCGAAGCTCTGCCAACTTCCCAGATATATTTGAGGAAGACCTCGATAGTTCGCCTCGGGTACAGCCGATAACGTGAGCCCGTCCGGCAATGCCTTCGGATCGGGCATCATCACATGCCGCAGACCTGCTGGAGTGTCAGCCGGACTGATATCAATAAGCGGGATCTCAGGAAATTCGGTCTTGTGGTCGCCGAAGTATAAATCGATTCTTTCACGTATTGTTTGAGGTAAATGAACTGCTGAATCAACCGTCCAGTGCCCGCCCGCGGCGCCGGCGAGGCCCTTAGCGGAGGACCATTTCTTGCCCACCAACCGAAGCGGCGTCTGAGATGCTTTCCAAGCCTCCGGCAGCGCTCTTCTGCCGCTACTGATCAGCGCTCTCCGCCCCCCGCTATAGCTGGCACGAATCGCGGTTCGCCCCGCGGACTTGACCATAGTCTTTACGCCGAGCCCACCCATCCCACCACCCAGGAGACCACCGACAGCGCCGTATGCGGCGCCCTCCAGCATTTTCGTGGGATCCCAGCCGCTCTCGAAGCCCGCCGCGATACCACCCACGACGCCACCGAGCAGCGCCGCACCTGCCGGGCCGCCGATCGCGTATCCGGCCATGCTCGCGACCGAGCTGGCGATATCTCCCCAGAGACCCATGCCGGCAGCTACCTACCCGGCGACGAGCAGCAGCGGCCGACAACACCTGCCACCACAGTAAAGTTCGCTCTCCGATCGACTGCGCCACTATTCGCATCGGACATCAACCGAACCGGGACAGGAAATCCAACATCGGCACCGGTCATGGCTCATTTCCCTTCGACGCACTCATTGTCGATGATTCCCATCAATGGGAACCGGGATCCAGGCCGTACCGGTCAAGATGGTCCTGGTAGCACGTGCGCGAACGCGCACGAACCACCTGGCCGCCAAACCCTTCCAGCCACAGGTGACCGAAGTAGGAGGAAATATCGGATGCGCCTCCGTCGCCCGCCTCCCCCGGCGCCGTTCACCGATGCTCACCTGTGCGAAATAGATGCCGGGTGGTGAATTGTGACTAGCACGGAGATGCCGCAGGGCGCTGATTTCGAGGTCGACGAAGGCGATGGCGAGGACGGTGAATCCACCGGCCCACTGACTCCGTGGACGGATCGGCCCGGACACAAGCAGGGGCGCCCCAGGTTGGGAGCCCCCGTGCCGCCCGGTGCGCAGACATCACCGGTGTCACCGGTCCAGCCGGGCGTCACCGGTCAGCCGGGTCGCAATGAAACGCCGCTGGGTACACCCGGACAGCAGAAAGCTGGGCCGGTGCCCGGTGCGGGCCCGCCCGCCGCGGCCGCGCCTGCCCAGCCGGCGCCCGCCGCGGTCGCGCCGAGCCCACCGGTCGCGGAGGGTGCGGCAGCACCACCCGCCGGGCAGGCTACGCGCTACGCAGAGCCGGAACCTGCTAAGCCTCTGATAGATCCGGACGCCCTCGGGGTAATCCTGCCCGCGGCCGCGACAGCGGGAACGATGGCGTTGGCCACCCTGCCGATGATCGCCTCCGCATTGGCGGGCCTCGCGGGCGGCGGCGGCACCGGTGGTGGTGGTGAAACCACCGACAGCGGACTCTCGCCCGAATCCGAACGCGCCCTGAAACTTCTCGAACTGCTTGCCGAGGTCTATGGCGACGGCGAGGCGAGCAGCCCCGAAGTCGCAGCCCTTCGCGAAGGACTCGGCGTCACCCCCGGCACCGGCGGAACCTCCAGCACCGGCGAAACCGTCAACGCTGTCAAAGCCCGCCAAATGTTCCAACGCAATGCCGCCACCGCGTTCAACAACGTCGACAACCAACTGCTCCGCTATATCTCCGGCCTTGCGGGCAACAACAAAGTCGACAAGAAAGCAGTTCTCGCGCTCGTGCGTGAAGTCAACGTCGCACTCGCCCAACTGGGTCCGCAGGCCTACACCAAACAAGGCCAGCAAAAGGTTCGCGAAATACTCACCGCCGCACTGAAAAAGGCCCACACTGTCGTCTCCGCGGGACAGTCCAACTCCACCGACACCGCCAACGCCATCAATCAGCTCACCAACCAATACCTCTACAACATCGCGGGCGCGAACTATTCATCCGGTGTGGGCAGCGGAGCAACTTCGGCGGCACAGCGGGCGATCGAGGTCGCCTTGGCCCAGAGCGGGAAGCCCTACGTCTACGGTGCCAACGGTCCGAATTCCTTCGACTGCTCGGCCCTGATGCAGTACGCGGCCGCGGCCGCGGGTGTCAAGATCCCGCGCGTCGCGGCGGATCAGTACAGCCAACTGCCCCAGGTCAACCCGGCGGATATTCGCCCAGGCGACCTCATTTTCCCAGCGAACTCGTTCAAGCCGTCGGGACTGCCGGGGCACGTAATCATGTACATCGGGAACGGCCTGTGTATGGCTGCCTCCAGAACCGGAGTTCCTCTTGGAACGGTCCCGTTGCCCCCCAGTTACCGCGCCACTCGTTGGGCGAACTAGCTACTGAGGACCATCAGTATCCGACGTACGAACCGCCGCCACGCATCTGCACGATCCCGGGCACATTACTGACAGAGCCGTAGCGATCGATCGAATACCGCACGCCTGCAACGATGTTGTCGACCGGATTCCAGATATCACGATGGCCGGGCGCAGCATAGGAATTGAAAGTCGGGTCGATGGTCTGCATCAAACCCTTCGACGGAATACCGGCCGCCGCATTGCTGTCCCAGAGGTTGATGGCATTCGGATCGCCACCCGATTCGTGTTGGATGATCGCGGCGATGTCGGCGGGATCGATCTGCCGAGTGTCGTAGCCCTGCTGGCGCAGGACCTGCAACGCCTCGTCGATCCACTGCCCCTGCTGTCCGGAAGGCCTGGCGCGTGGCGGACCCCCGCTCGGGACGCGCCCATCCGGGTGGGCGACCCGCCCCTCCGGACGGGCTACGCGGCGCCGTCGACGCGGCTTTGCGGGCCGAGCA
Source organism: Nocardia arseniciresistens (assembly GCF_046764875.1). NCBI lineage: Bacteria > Bacillati > Actinomycetota > Actinomycetes > Mycobacteriales > Nocardiaceae > Nocardia > Nocardia arseniciresistens. The sequence continues at coordinate 190,286 of NZ_JBKORD010000008.1, read as the reverse complement.
GGCCGAGAGTCCTGCAGGTACCGATCGGCCAGTTTGCTCACGCGCTCCGCGGTGCCCGCGGCCACGGTTTGACCTTGCGCCAGTACCGTTCCCGCGCGCTGCACCGCGTTGATCAGTGTGGCGAGCAGAAAGTTTCGAGCCGCTGCGGCATCCGAGATACCAGCGAGGGCGATCAACGCGGTGTCGACCTCGGCGACGATAGCCGAGATGGCTGCTCGGCCCTGCGTGGTGCTCTCGGCCGCCCCATCGAGGACACGCCCGAGCTCGGCGTTCAACGATTCCACGGTGTTCACCCGCTGAGTCGTGTTGTGGCTGTTGGCCGCATACTCCGATCCGAGCTCGCCGATCCCCGCCATCGGTCTCGCCGACCCCGCTGCCGCCACGGCGGGAGGTGAATATGGCTGCTCACTATCGGTGGCGGGGTCACCGTCGCCGTACTGGGCGGCGATCGAAGTGAGGGCGGCCAACGCTGCCGTCGCCATCGGTGTCGCGGCACCGGACCAGGCAAGTGCGTCCGCTCGGGCGGCGGACGCCGGCCCAGCGATGGATGGGTCGGCAACCAATGGGGCCATCGGACCACGCGCGCCGGTGCCGACGGGCGACGCCGCGGCAGCAGCAGCTGGTGTCGGCAGTGTCGAGAGTGGCCGCGCGGGACTGCCCCGCGCGGCGGTCTTGACGGGGCGGCGCGGTTCCGCGCTCGCGACGCTCGCCTGAGCATCGCCGATTTCGGCACGTCCAGGTTCGGATCCAGGTTCGAGTTCGAGTTCGGGTTCGGGTTCCGGAGGATCCTGCTTCGTCGACGCCATCAGTACACGGCATGCTCTCGACCAGTACCTATGGCCTCGATACCGGGAACATTGCTGAGATCGACCTCCATGGACGGCATCACGACCGGCATCACACTCCGCCCCCCAACACCCGCTTCGCTCGGACATCGCGCGCTGTCGGGATCGCTCGTTGCACGAATCCTCCGGACACCGGATCGACTGTGACGAGCTGAGTGACGCTGACGGCTACCCCGACATGTGTCGGCGCACTGTCACGGTAATCCCAGAAGATCAGATCACCGGCCGATATCCCGGACGGATCGACGCGCAGCCCGCACACACCCTGGGCTGCCACAGTATTCGGCAGGATGACGACTGCCGGTTCGGTGCCCGCGACGGACGACCCGCACGAACCCCGGGCGGCCTCGATCTGCGCCACGGCTGCACCGGCCGACCGTTCACAGCGACCGACCTCGGCCGCCACCGATGCCTGGTAGATCACCGACCGCACCATCGCGGCGGCACCGACCCCAGTTCCCGAACTTCCCTGACCGCCCGCGTTTTCGGCCGTCGCCACCTGAGCGAGGGCCAGTTCACGAGCACACTCGACGACGAACCCGGTGGCGGTCGTCAGTGGTTGCTCAGGTTGCAGTGGCGCCGATTTCATCGCGGCTACGCAGGCACGGTGCCAGTCCGAGACTCCGGTGGCATCGGGCGGAATGGTCATTTTCGAGTACGGATTAGTAGTCGGTACCGCAGGTGAACGTGGCGAGGATGTTGTTCTCGGAGCGGAATTCCCAGTAGTTGCACGCGGACTCGTCGTCCCGGTCACCGCCGGATCCGGACCAACGAGACTGTCGCACTGATTGTTGAAACTCGAGGCCACCGACGAGGTGGAGGTGCTGACAACGAGCGCAAGCAGCACCACCATCCCGATAGGGCCACCTATTACCACCACTAGGCCCCACTTCCAGAGCGTCATCCCGGACTTCGAGTCCGCATCGGGCGACGAGCGCGAGGAGCGCGAGCGGCGCGAGCGGCCGTTGCCGCTATTCCACGCAATCGCGTAGGTCAGGAGACGACCGAGCATCGTGCGCCCTTTCCGGGAGACAAGGGATGGATGACAGGCTTTGCTGCTACCTCAGCAGTTCGGCGACCGGAGCCATCGCCGGGCCCCAGTTTCCGGGTGGTGGGTTGGTGCCGGGGAATGCCACGGAGTTCCACGGGGTTCTGTTGACTCCGGACGCCCACTGGTCGGTGTCGGCGGCGTTTGCGACCACGCCTCTGACTTGTCGCATCAGTTGCACGTCGGTGGGGTTTGCTATCAGCCTGTCGACGGCTCTCTGTGTTTGGAGGGCGTGTTCGTTGCCGATCCACTGCATCATCCGGCCTGCACCGATCTGGTCGACGCCGTGCAGGGTCCCAGTGGCATGATTGAGATCGCCGGCCGAAAGCCTCTGCAACTGCTGCAACTTGGCCGCGGTCGGCGCATTCATGTAATCCGCGACAAATCTCTGTTGCGGCCCAGCGGCGGCCCCACCATCCAAGGTGACCCCTCCCGGGTTGGCTCGGCGGAGTCGGAACGCCGACTCTTGCAGCGTGGCCAGATCGGCGGCGGCTTCGTTGATATTCCCGCGGCCGCGGGCGACGTCGTTGGACGACCGCTGGGCGTGTTGCAATGCGGAGACCACCTGGCCGAGTTGTTTATTCGCCAGAGTCTCGTCCTCGGAGTTCTGCATCATGATCCCCCTCGAACGAATCGCGTTGGTCATCAGTCGCTCATCGGTAAACCCGGCGCCCGAGAGCGCGCCCCACGCTGAATCGATCCCACCGCCGGCGACCATCAGACCGTCGAGGGCGGCCGCCGCGCCCCGGACCGTGTTGACGCCGCCGTAGCGCTCGGCCGAGAGTCGAGCAATCCTCGAGAACTGGAGCTGCTTCATCATGGCCTGGCTATTCGATTCCGCAAACCACGGCTGTGCAGCAACTCTCCACTGCGGCACCTGCGCTCGCTTCTCCAGTCTGGAAAACGGCTTGAGTGGCTGTCGCGTTCTCCCCCACAGCCATTCCGTCATGTGCGACCCGCCAATAGTATTCAGCGCGGCCATTGCGGTCAGCGCGCGGCCTCCCGGCATGGACCCTCCGGCCTTGGAAGCAGCCATCCCTAGGGCATTCCCACCACCACCACCGCCACCACCGCCACCGGCCCCCTGTATCGCCAGCGAGAACCGGTTCGCGATCCATTGGTTGCCACTACTGAGGCCGTGGCTGAGCCGCTGCAACTGCAGGACTGCGACGATCTCGACGATCGCGCCGATCACGAACACCGACATCACTTGCCCGCCGGCCTGCCGGAACAGGCTGGCGAGGAACAGAACATAAATACCGAGAAAGATGCTGTAGATGGCCATCCTGGCAGCCGCGATGAGACCGTCGACCAGGTTGCGGACCAGGAAGGTCTGCGTCGGTCCGTACACGAATCCGCCCGCGGCGAACCCGAAGATCGACATGAAGCCGTGGTAGATCGCATCGAGCGCAGCCCAGATGATCTTGATCGCCAGATATACCGCAAACATCAACAGCACGGCCCCCGAGAGCAGGAGCACAAGGCCGGCACCGATCTGTCCCACGCTCGGATGGTCTGCCTGCCACTTCGCGTAATCGTCGTTGCAGTTATCCATCCCGTCTTTCACACGGTCTTCGTCGCCGCTCGCTATTCCCGTCGTCCAGGCACTCCTGCACCCGGGCTGGTCGTCGACTATGTGACCGAAGTTCCATATCTGCAACGGACGCCGCGCGAAATTATCCGCCATATCCTTCTGCATCGACTCGATCAACTGCGTCGGATCCGGATGGCTATTGCCGTTCAGGCCCGCCGCAACCGAAAGCCCGACGTCACGCCCCTGGGCCAGCCATCCGTCCGACGAAAGCACCTCCGCAAGCGGCGCAGCCAGGAAAACCGGGCCGATGATCGCCACCCCGATCATCGTCACCACCTGGATCGCCGCTTTGGAGTGAAAGCCGCGCACGATAAACCAACCCACGAAGAACGCGCCGATCGTCACAGCCGTCACCAACATGATCGGTGTCGCGATCTGCCCGGTCAGACTGTCGGCAACGCCGCTCAATGCCGAGCCGAACATATCCAACCATTTGAAACTCAACGCATAACCGATCAACCAGATCCCGGTCGTCACGATCACGATCCACCCGGCGAACTCCAAGCTGATCACCAGCGACAGTGCCGTATTACCTGGATTGAGCAGGCCGCCGCGATCGGTCGCGAACATGTAGTTCGAGAGCTGGACACCCGAGGAGTCCTTGACGTCCATCCAGCTGAGCGCGCTGTTTGTCGACGATCCAGCGCTGGACGCCGCGGTGGCGACAGCTCCCAGACAGCCGGGAAACACGAACAGGACGAAGATGATCGCCAGGATCCACACCGTCCACCGTCGAGCACGGGACGCCATGACCCACTCACGGCAGCGCCTGCGCACCGCCATCGGGTGCCAGCGGGCCGGATCCCAGAACTCCAATTCCCCTGCCGACCATGACTTCCACGTATCGCGTTTCCGGATGACATGGTCGGCATGAACGGTCAAGGGACCACCTGGCGTTGCGAAATAGCGGTGCGACTGTTACCAGCGGCCGTCGGCGTGCTGGTGATCGCCTTCGCGCGGTCCGGGCGGGCGGGACCGAGGACCTTTCCTCGGCCGATCCGGTTCAGCGCGTCACGCATGAACATCTCGCCGCGGCGCTCATCGGGAACCTGGCGGCCGGGACCGATAGGCGGCGAGGTCTCCTCCCGCAATATTTGCAGCAGGAACGGTGCCTCATCCAAATCGACGCCGAGCCATTCCAAGCTGTTGCGGGCCAGGGTTTCATCGCGCTGGCGGAAGATGAATCGGTTGGGGATCAGATTGTGTGCGGCGCCCTGAAAGTCGGTGGCCGGATCGTGGGAGGCCAGGCCGATCGCGGCAAGGTGCTTACGACCGTCGCGACTGAAGTCCGAGGTCACCGCCGAACCGACCTGGGTCTGCGTGAAGTGGTGCGCCTCGTCACCTACGAGCAACCCGAACCTGCCGTTGTCGGTCAGGAACGCCTCCCGCGCGGTGACGCCGACCAGCTCGTACAGCGCGGTGCCCAACCGTTTGGTCAATGGCAAGCGGTTGTAGAGATGCGGAGTGGTGAGTTCCTCCGCCGTCGGCAGCGCCAAATTATGGCTGCGGACGACGGTGGCGGCGGCGTTGAGCTTCAGCGGTTTCAGCTTGGGGTCGAACAGTACCGGCACCCGCTCCACGATGGTTCCGATCCGCGCGGTGAGGTCGGCGTACTCATCCCCACTATTGGGGTCGTCACGCAGCCTCTGGACCGTATGGAATAGATCGAGCAGACTGCGGATACCGTGCGCGGCAATCCCTTTGGCCGTCAGCAGATTGCTGATAGCCGCTCCTGCCCCGGATGTCGGCGACAGGTCGAGCAACGGCAGGATCGAGTCGAGCGCACGCTCACCCGCGATCCGTGGTTCGAACAGCCGCAGCGGATCAAGGGACACCGTCGGATTCGCCAAGTCGATGATCACCGCGTCATCGATCGCGGAGGCGAAATGCGCCCACTCACCGACCTGACTGCGGTCGATGGCGAGGAATTGACCGCCCATGTCGTGGACGAGGACCGCCATGAGTTTCAGGAAATACGACTTACCCGACCCGAGCTCGCCGGTCACCGCGAAGGACGCGGACAGGTCGTGCAACGCCGCTTCCATGATCCCGAAGTGGATCGGCTCGAAATTGCCCGACAACAGGTTGACCCCGATCACCGGGCCACTGTCGTCACCGATCTGACTGGTGGTGAACGGCACGAAACCGGCCCACATGTCCGAAGGCACGATATGTGCGAAATCATCGAACGCCCGTCGCGGGTCGCTGCCTGGAATCAGCATCGACCACAGGTCGACCTGGGTGCCGACCGGCGCTGTCATCTCGACCTGGAAGCGCTTGTATCGGCGTTTGAGCGCGTTGACCGCATCCATTGTCACGTCGCGCGATGGCCCGCCGATCGCGATCACGGTAGTGAACGACACCTCGGACTCGCCGGTGTTGACTTCGTAGTGCTGGTTGTATTCACCGAGCATCTGCGCCTTCGATGTCAGCGTGTTCTGCGCGAACGAAACCTCTTGATCGCGCTGATCCATCTGCTCACCGAGCCGCCGCAGGCCGAGCTCGTTGTTTTTGAGCACCTGATCCGCGGGCTTGGTCGTCACCCGCATACCCCAGTCGACCGTGACGTCGCCGAGCCCCTCGAGGACACTCAGGAATTCACTGCCACCGGGAAAGGTCATGCCCGAGTACGGGAACGAGTGCGGCGTGAGCATTGCCTGATAGGACGGCCGGTATTCGAAGTCGGGCTGCACTACCTTGATGACCGGGATGAACGAGGGCCGCAGGCGCCGGTTGCTGTCGGCCTGAGCCCCTTCGTCGAGCGCCGCGGAGCGGAACACCGCCGCGGTCGCGTCGTCCAGAGCGCCCGCTCGGGTAGGGGCGACCGGATCACCTGCCGCGCCACGCGACAAATAGTGCTCCCACAACCATTGGAACAGCGCGGCGGGCACCGGGACCGGATCGAAATCGCCACCGATCCTGGACAGGATCTCGTTCGCCTTCTCGTCGTAGGCATCCAGGTCGGCACGCGAGAACGCGGTCGCATCGATCGTGGAGGTGGTGCCGCGCCAGATCCGGGACAGCGCGGAGATACCGGAGTTGCTGGCGCCGACCGGAACCGACAGCAGGAAGATCCGGGTCTGTGGCCCGATCGCGCGCACCCGCTCGAAGGAGGCGACCACTTCGTCCGCGTAGTCCTCGCACTCGTCGAGATCGACGCCCTCCACCATTTTGGTCAGCACGTCGATCGTATTCAGACGTGCCTGGATACCGAGCAGCAGCGACCCGTTCGGCAGGCTGTTGATCAGGGCGTGGTGCGCCACCTTGACGTCGTGTTTGTCGCCGGACTTGCGTAACCCGTAGCCGAGCGGGTTGATGAAATAGGTCGCGGTGATCAGACCCGAATGGGTGAACTGTAGGTGTCCGCGAATCGCGGCGGTGGGCTGGATATCACGTCCGAACGCCATCAAACACCCTCGCCCGGCGCCAGACTGCGGCCGTTTCCGATCAATTCCAGCAGTTGGACTCCTGCGCCGCCGCTCTTCGACGCGGTATTGGCCGACGGCCGGTCGGGCAGCAGGACGACCACGGACTCCTCGACGAACAAGGTAGTGCGTGTCGCATCGGAGCTGATCGGCATCCCGGACGCGGAGACCGGCTTTCGACTGACGATGAGCCGAAGCACCCACAATGCGCGCGAGGTCATCCGCACACCGGTGTAAGGCACAAGTCCGATGGCGAAGACGACGGCGATCGTGATAGCAAGACCGGTCGCGAAAGTGACGGCCGGATTGACCGGAAAGACCATGGCGCACACCGACGCGATCGTCATCATCGCCACCCCCCCGGTGACCTGCGGAAGCGTGTAAGGCCCGAACGGGAGCTTCTGCCCGTTCTGGGCCTTACCGATCATGGTGGGAACGCGCTTGATCGGCGTGAACACCTTGATCGTCTGGCTCACCGATAGCCACCGATCGGGTGGTCGGGAACCACGATATTCGAATCCGTGCGTGCGTAATTGACGAGTGTCGGCAGAATCCAGAACATCACGGCGGCAAGAATCGCCGATCCCGTGACCGTCAGGATCTTGGCAGGTGACAGTCTCGATTTGGCCGCTTCGCCGATCAGTACCCCCATGCTGAGGATGGTGATGACAATCAATCCTGCCCAGCGCACAAACATCAGAACGCCATAGAGGATATTAGTGAGATTACCCATCGGGTGCCTCTTCTCGGATCAATTCTGCTTGGCCGGCGGTATCTGCATCGTCGTTGTCGGCGGTGCTGTCGAGGTGCTCGATGCCCCCGAGCCGCGCGAGTCCTGGGCGCCGACAATAGCCAGCGGATTCGCCAGTGCGGGTACCGAGTCGATGGACTGCACCTGCCACTGCCCGCCGTTGCGCACCATCGACAGTGGGTATGCCAGTGTCGCTGTGGCGCCGCCGTCGGCCTTCGGGTTGACGGTCGCCAACACCTGAGCCGTGGCGTTGCCGGTGCCGCAACTGCGGTCGTCAGCAACAAGCGACACGAGTTCGACGGCGGTAAAGGGGGCAGGCTTCAGTGCCGTGATACCGGAGTCCTGGGTGGTGTATCGAACTACGTCACCCGAATTGGCCAGCAGCGCACTGAGGAATCCCGCCGCGACCTGCGCCAGCGGAGTCTCCGCCGCGCACGGGGAGGAGTAGGCAAGCGCGAGGTCGGCGCCGCGTGCCGGTGGCTCCACGACCGCGGGCACCGACAGTGCGCGTAGTCGTCCTTCGGACAGGGACACCGCGACCCGGTAGAACTGGCGGGGGTCCGCGGCAGTCGCCGTTGTGCCCTTACCGATCCGAGCCGAAACCGTCACCGACCAGACGTCGAGTCCGTTGACGGACCGCTCGCGCGAAACATAGACGACAGCGGGATCCGACACCACCCGCGCGGCCGTCGGCAACGAAATTTGCTGTGCGGTTCCGACATATTCGCCGATCCGATCCTGTTGTCCGGCAACAGCAGTCAGATAATTCACGACGAATTGTTCGGCAAATGAACCCGCTAATTGCGCACGTCCGACAATCGCGGTCGTGGTGTTATCCGACGGCGGCGGTGGATCCGAGGAGAAGAGACTGAAAAACGCGTGACCACCGCCGAAGACGGCGAGGACCGCCAGCACGGCGACCACAATATTGTCACGTCGGCGGCGCGCGACCATCCGGCGAAGCAAAGCTTCACCCGATTCTGGCTGCTCGCGACCCACTGTCCTCACTCTCGAAATGGTAGAGAGCACAGCCGATCCCGACCGGCGGCCCATCCCCATAAGTGGGAATAGTGCGTCACCACGCTGGGCTCTGCGGCATACGGCCTGCCAACCAGTGCCGGAGCTGATCGTCGTAGCCGATCGGCGCACTCCGTTGCCGCGGCTCCATGGACGTGCGGTTAGGCTCGAGGACTGGCACGTCGTAGCCGACACGAACGAGTTGCGCGATCGCCAGGCGCCCGCTCGAGTAACCCGGATACGGATACAGCAGCAGCGAAGTCGGCGTGTAGCCACCGCCGTAATTGAGAGCCCGAACCGTAACGCCCACGCTGTCGCCGGACTGCAACCGGTCGCTGAGCTCGACCAGACGCGGCCGATCGTCGGAATGGAACACGTCCACCGGCCGGAACAGATAGTCCCATCGGATCCACGGTGCGGGATCTGTGAGCCAATGCGCGATGCTGGTGTGCTCGAGCTGGACGACGGCCAGATGGGTTCCGGCGCGACGGTGCGCCTCGCGCAACCCGATTCGCTCCAGCGTGGGCCAAGCCGACGACTCGTTATCCGAGGAGATGTCCTCGATCAACCACCACGCGCCATGCCCTTGATCGTCGTCGCGCGCCCGAATGGTGATCCGCCACCGTCCCGGACGGGCCGGACCATGCGCGACGGAGGTCTCGAACTGTAACTTGTCACCGGGCTTGGGGTTGTAGAGCAGATCGAGCACCTCGGCATGCCGATCGAAGGTAGACACTCGGTGAAACAGCTCGGCAATGGACATTCTCGGCACGTACTGCTCGGCGGAGATACCCGACAGCTGCGTCATGCCGCTCGGCTGCTCTATGGTCTGACTCTTCAGATCCCATATCGCGCCGACCGCGGGGCTCAAATCCGGCACCTGCGCCGAGGCGGGCCCGAGCCACAGCCGGATCGCGTGCACGTCGCCGGTGGGCCCGAATACCGGCCTGATCAGCAGCTTGTGCGGACCTGCTCCGGTCGGCACCGCCAGATCGACATCCTCGGCCTGGTCACGAGCCGTCTGGACGGCCTGAGTAAGCATGGGGGTGGTGAGATTGTCATAAAGCGCGGGTGTTTTCGACAGCAGACGCTGTAGTGCGCGCTGCCAACCCGCGAAACCTCGCGGCTCATTACCGATCGAGGCCACCGACATGACGCCAGGCGTCAGGGTTTCCACCGTCACCCATGGAATCACTGCTTCACTACGCATCGCACATTGCCCGCTTCAGCCGTTGTTCCGGGCATGACCCAGATGAGACATCCTGTGACTTAGGCAATGTACCGTTGTTTAGCGGCTCAATCAACCGGAGTTTTCGAGGCCCGGTCATCCCGGGCACCCCGCCGAGTGCGGCGGTCAGTGGCGATGGCGTCTGCCCTGGTCAGCCACCCGGTGCCGTCAGCGCGAGTACGCCGGCTCCCGCCAGCACAGACACCGGGCCGAGCTTCGACTGCACCACTCGCAGTCCGGACAGGAAACTGAGCCGAGCATGGGTGGCAACCGCTTCATTGAGCGGTTTCCATAGCACGGGCCCGGCTTCGGAGAGCAGGCCGCCGACGGCGACAAGATCAATGTCGAGCAGCGCCGCCACCGATGCGATCGCCCTGCCCAGAGCCGTGCCCGCTCGCCGCATCGCGGCAGCGGGGATTTCGTCGCCCGTCACGGCGGCCTCGACCAGCTCCGGCACGGATACTCCCGACCAGCCCTGTGCGCGCGCCCACCGCAGCGCCGCCGCCCCACCCGCGACCGCCTCCAGGCAGCCGCGGCCGCCGCACTCACACGGGTCGTCGAATCCTGGAACCAATACGTGCCCGAGGTGACCGGCATTGCCGGTCCGTCCCACGACCACGAACCCACCCACCATGACCCCGCCGCAGATTCGATCGGACACATTGAGGACCAACGAATCCATCACGTCCTGGGTGGTACCGAGATTCCGCTCACCGAGGGCAAGACAGACCCCGTCGAGGGCAAGCCGAACCTCGGCCTTCGGAAAGGCCGCCTGTGCGGCGGCGACAATGGCGAAACCCGCACGCCATTCGGGAACATCGAGTGGCGCGACCACCCCGGCCGCCATATCGATCGGCCCCGCCGAAGCGATTCCCAACGAAGTGACTTCCCGACCCCCCGCGACCTCGAGCAGCAGTTCTTTGCACTGCTCCCATGCGCCGCGGGCCGGTACCGGAATTCTGCGGACGTCATCGGTGTCCACATCCGACGCTATCTCACTGACCGCGAACCACGAAGTGGCGATCTCCAGGGCCAGCACCGTCATGAGTTACCCACTATCAGAGAGAGATTCGTCGTCAAATGTCAACGCAGCCTACTCACAACGCGTCGGTTCCGGTCGGTTTCAGCGGCCGACCGAGCACTATGTGCCTGCGCGGTGCCGTCAGCGCCGGCGTCGTCCGAAGTTGCCTCGGACCATTGCGAATGATCTGCATCGGCCGCTTGTGATCGATCGGAGCGGTGCGGTGCCGGTCCAGATTCTCGATCACGCTGCCGGAATTGTCGTACGCGACGCCCGCCCAGATCATCGCGCGGGGGCCGTCACCGCGTTCGATGAGCGCCTGCACCATCTGCTCGCACTGCGCGAGCAGTGGGCATCTCTCGCACGTTCCGACGGCGGTTCGCCAGGAGTCGGGGTTTCCGGCGTCCATGTCCCAGTCGTCGGGTCCGTCCGCGCAGGGGGGGCGCTGCGTCGACTTGGTCTTGATCGGTGAGATCCTCGCCGGTACCGGGGTTTCCGTCTTCGGCGGTGCGATCCGCGTAATGCTCATAGCCATCTCCGGGGATGCCGAGGGCACGCCTATAGAGGCGTGTTCCATGGATCGGAAGGTCATCAGGGCTGCTCGACAGTCCCCGGAACCCAGCCGCGATTAGCTGGTCAGACGCACGTTACTGTGTCGTTGACCGACTGGCAACAGTTTCCGCCACTAAGTAACGGCTCGTTGACACAGTCGCAACCCTGCGATACCGTTTTTTGACGGCGCGTTATGGAACGGTCCATTTTCGAGGGGGCCCAGATTATGGTTTCCTGGTAAACATGGCTGCAGAATCAAACTTCACGATCGACGAACTGGCACGGGCAGCCGACACCACCGTGCGCAGTGTGCGCGTGTATCACGAGCGTGGGCTGTTGCCCTCGCCCGAGGTGCGCGGCCGGATCGGCTACTACGGGTCGGATCATCTCGACCGGCTGCAAACAATCAGTCGCCTGCTGGGTCGCGGCATGAAGCTCAACGGAATCCGGGAGCTCCTGGAAGCCTGGGACCGAGGCGACGGACTCGCCGACGTCCTCGGCGTACCCAACCAGGAGAGTGCGGAACCGACCGCATCGGTCGACCCTCAGGTCGAAGACATCTACCCCGATCTCCCCGAGTACGCGAAGCATGCTCTCGCAACCAGCGACGACCCGCTCGAGGCATATCGGCTCACGAATCCACGCGCCTGTGATCTGGCCACCCGGCTTGCCGACTCCGGATTACCCGCACCGGATACCTTCCATCTGGTCGAGCGCTTGCGCGCGGACTGTGATCGGATCGCTGATCGGTATGCCACCGAGCTGTTCTATCGCCTGGCCGGGCAGACCTATGAGCAATCCCCACGCACGCCGAAGGATCGTGCCAAACTCGAGACCGATCTGGCCATCGCAAGGCTCATCGTGACTCGCGCGGCATCGGAACTGATCGACGAGGCTTTCGCTCGACATTTCGAGCTGCCTGCCACTCCACCGCGCGCCGCAGAGGCGCACTGAGTAGTCGATAGGGCAGCGCCGGCGTCGCGCTGCCCTATATCGACACCGGAACCTACAGGCCGAATGCCTTGTTGATCGCGGCCATGTCGAAGTAGTCGCGCCAGGCAGTGATGACTCCGTCGTCCACTATGAAAACGCCCATCACCGGCAACGGAGTCTCGCGGCCGTTGCCGCGCAAGGTATCCGTGCGCTCGTTCATGACCACGTTGCCTTTGACGACCTGATGGTGGATGTCGAATTCGATGGCGTCGAACGTGGTGAGGAAGCCCGCGATGAAGTCACGGATGGCAGCGCGCCCGTAGATCGGCTCCATCGGAATATTGTGGTAGACGGCGTCTTCTGCGAAGAAGGCGCTGATTTTGTCCGGGTCCGGATCCGACCAGCTCTGACACATGGCACTGACGATCTCGTCGGGACTCGACATTCGGCTCACTCGCTTCCTTGCGCCGATACGGCGATGCCGCATCGCTCGGGCTTGATCGCTACGATTACACCAAACGCTTGCTTGGTTTGGATGTGATTCGGAGAGATCTCCCGCGCTCAACCGCCGACGTTCACCCGCGCGTCCCGAGCAACTCCCGCTGCGGCACACCGACGTACTCCGACAGCGGCCGGATGAGAGCATTCGCGGCGGACTGTTCGAGTATGTGCGCGGTCCACCCGGTGATGCGGCTCATCACGAAGATCGGCGTGAATATCTCGATGTCGAAACCCATCAGGTAGTAGGCCGGGCCCGCCGGGAAGTCCAGATTGGGTTCGATACCGGTCGCCTCGGCCATCGCGCGCTCCAACTCGGTGTACATGCGCAGCCAACGCTGTCCGCCCGTCACCTCGGACACCTGCTCGAGCGCGGCGCGCATGGTCGGAACACGGGAGTCGCCGTTCTTGTACACCCGATGCCCGAAACCCATTACTTTCTGCTTATCGGAAAGCTTGGCGCGCAACCATTCCGCTGCCAGATCGGGATCACCGATTTCCAGCATGGCTTGCATAACGGCCTCATTGGCACCGCCGTGTAGCGGCCCCTTCAGCGCACCGATGGCGGCGGTGATCGCGCTGTACATGTCCGATCGGGTGGAGGTGACGACCCGCGCCGCGAAGGTGGACGCGTTGAAACTGTGCTCCGCATACAAAATCAGCGAGATTTCGAAGGCGCGAACAATGCGCGGGTCGGGTATCTGCCCGAAGCACATGTTGAGGAAGTTCTCGGCGAAACCGAGATGTGAGTGCGGCGCGATGGGCTCCAGCCCGCGGCGGCGACGGCTATCCGCGGCGACCACCGTCGGCAGCACCGCGGTCAGCCGCAGCGCCTTGGCCAGTAGCGCGCGCTGCGAGGGAACGTCGCCGAGGTCTTCTTCTGGATCTTCCGCGCCCAGGTAACTCACCACCGTCCGCACCACATCCATCGGATGGCAGGATTGCGGCATCTTCTCGATCAGGGACAGGGTCGAGCGATCGATCCGTCGCTGCGCGCGTTCGCGCTGGCAGAGCAGCTGCAACTGGGCCGCGTCGGGCAGTTCGCCGTACCAGAGCAGGTAGGCGACCTCCTCGAAGCCGCAGTGCCGCGCCAAATCCTGCACCGCATAGCCACGGTAGGTCAACGAGTTGGTCTCGGGCACCACCTTGGAAATGCTGGTGGTGTCGACCACCACACCGGCCAGGCCCTTCTTGATCTCGGTCATGTCGATCACTCGCTCACGGTGAAATTGAATATTCCGGAATCGAAGTCGTTGTACTTCTGGTACTCGAGTAGTTCGTAAAGTCGAGCCCGGTGCTGCATCTGCCCGACCAGATCGAATTGTGTGCCGCTGACCGCGAGTTCGCGCAGCCCCTGTTCGACCGCGTACATCGCCAGCCGAAGCGTCGTCACCGGATAGATCACGGCGTTGTAGCCGAAGTCCTCCAATTTCTTCGCCGAGAGCAATTCCGATTTTCCGAATTCGGTCATATTTGCGAGTAGCGGAACATTTACCGCCGCACGGAATTTCGCGAATTCACCGGCATCGGCAAGTGCCTCGGTGAAGATGAGATCGGCCCCGGCGTCGGCATATGTCTTCGCCCGTTCGATGGCGGCGTCGAGCCCCTCGATGCCACGCGCGTCGGTGCGCGCGCAGATGACGAAGTTCGGGTCACGGCGGGCCGAAACGGCCGCGCGCAGCCGCCGAACCATCTCGTCGGTGCCGACGACGGCCTTGCCGTCGAGATGACCGCAGCGTTTGGGGTTGACCTGATCCTCGATGTGACAGCCCGCCAGCCCCGCGTCCTCGAGCATGGTGACGGTCCGTGCCGCGTTCATCGACTCACCGAAACCGGTATCGGCATCAATCAGCACCGGCAGATCGGTCACCGACGCGATCTGCCTGCCCCGCGCCGTCACCTCGCTCAGCGTGGTCAACCCGATGTCCGGCAAACCCAGCTCCGCCGAGACCACCGCACCCGACACATAGACGCCTTCGAAGCCGATCTCCTGAATCAGCTTGGCCACCAGCGGATTGAACGCACCGGGCCACCGTTGGATACACCCGGACCCGAGACCCGCCCGCATCGCGACACGCTTCTGCGCCGCGCTGGTAGCGGCGGCAATCAGCCCGCTCATCGCGCCCACCGCTCTAAGCTGGCGGTATGACCGAAGATCATCCCCTGCGCTACCGACTGATCACCGGCGTCGACGACGCCGCGTTCTGTGAGCGGGTCAGCGATTTGCTCGATCAGGGCTACCGGTTGCAGGGTCCTCCCGCCGTCACCTACAACGGCGAGAATGTGATCGCCGCGCAGGCGCTGGTCTGGGGGCCGTACTGATGGAGCTATCGGGGCGGACGTGGTGATCGCGGACATCAGAAGATCCCCTCAGGCGTCGCAGGCGCACGATCGAGGACGGTGTCGGTGACGGTGAACGTCAGCTGATCCAGTTCGCCCGCAGCCAGTTTCGGCGCTCGCTGTGCGGCTTCGAGGAAGCGATTCTGCTCGGACTGGGCCAGTACGCCTTCGGTCAGCGTCCGGAACTTCGCGATGTATTGCTCGCGGGCGAACGGCCGTGCACCGAACGGGTGCGCGTCGGCGACGGCGAGTTCATCGACGATCGTCTCTCCGCTCTTCAATGTCACCACAGCCCTTGCCCCGAAGGCCTTTTCATTCGGATCGGTGGCGTGATAGCGCCGCGTCCACTCCGGGTCCTCGATGGTGGAGATCTTGCGCCACAGTGCGACGGTGTCGGGCCGCCGCGCGCGCTGGGGCGCGTAGGAGCGCTCGTGATGCCAGGTGCCGTCCTGGAGTGCGACCGCGAATATGTAGGGCACCGAGTGGTCCAGGGTCTCCCGACTCGCCTGCGGATCGAACTTCTGCGGGTCACCGGATCCGGTGCCGATCACCACGTGGGTGTGGTGGCTGGTGTGCAGCACAATCGAGGCGATCTGGTCGAGATCGCCTATGCGGTCGCGCATTCGACGAGCCAGATCGATGGGCGCCTGACTCTGGTACTCGGCGGAATGCTCCTTGGTGTAACTGTCCAGAATCGCCCGCTTCGCCTCTCCCGGCCCCGGCAACGGCACCAGATATTCGACGTCATGACCGCCGAGCAGCCAGGCGATGACACCATCGGCGCCTTCCCAGATCGGTGCGGGCGCGCCCTCCCCGCGCATCGCCCGATCGACCGACTCCACCGCCATTTTCCCCGCGAAGGCAGGCGCGTAAGCCTTCCAACTGGAGATCTCGCCCTTGCGGGACTGACGGGTGGCGGTCGTGGTGTGCAGCGCCTGTCCGATCGCCTGATAGATCGTCTCGGAGTTCAGTCCGAGCAGTGTGCCGATGCCCGCTGCGGCCGACGGCCCGAGATGCGCGACATGGTCGATCTTGTGCTCGTGCAAGCAGATTCCCCGCACCAGGTCGACCTGAATTTCGTAACCCGTCGCCAGACCACGGATCAGCTCGGCGCCGCTACGTCCTGCGTGCTGGGCGACCGCGAGGATCGGCGGGACGTTGTCGCCGGGATGCGAGTACTCCGCGCCCAGAAATGTGTCGTGAAAGTCCAACTCGCGCACCGCGACTCCGTTCGCCAGCGCAGCCCACTCCGGCGACACTCGGCGGGATGCGGGCAGACCGAACACCGTGGCGCCCGAACGACCCCGGCGCGGACCGTAGGGCTGCGCGGTCGCTTGGGCGCGGGCGCTGGTGACGGGACGGCGGATCAGCGCGGCCGCCGCCACCGCCGCGTTGTCGATAATTCGGTTCACGATCATCTCGGTCACCTCGGCGGTCACCTCGATCGGGTCGGTGGCGACCTCGGCGATCTTGGTTGCGAGATGTTCCGAGCGCGGGAACTCCTCGGCGGCGCCGTGAGCGCGTACGGTGTGGATCTTCATACATCCTCCGGTTTCGTGTCACTTCGCACGCTACGCAGGGGCCGGTTAGATGCAGAACACCTTGCAACAGCAGATTTTTGCGGGCGAGATTTATATATTTTGCGATGTTTGCGAATTTCGGCCGCTACCATCTTGCAGGTGCGCAAGATGTACGCGGGCGCCCGACTACGGCGCTTACGCGAGGAACGACGGATGACCCAGGCGGCCCTGGCGAAATCCCTCGATCTATCGCCCAGCTACCTCAATCAACTCGAGCGTGACCAGCGACCACTCACCATCCCGGTACTGCTGAAACTCAACTCCACCTTTGACCTCGACGTGCAATTCTTCGCGGCCGACTCAGACGCACGGCTGGTCTCCGACCTGCACGAGGTGCTGGTGGATGCCGCGGGTGGCGACAGCGCGCCGCTGACCGAGGTCGAGGAACTGGCGACCCGACTGCCCGAGGTCGCCCGCATCGTCGTCGCGATGCATAGGCGATTGCGGGCCGCGACCGATCAGCTGGATCTGCTCTCCGCCCGGGTCGACGCACCGACCGGTACGCCTGGCATGCCCTTGCCCTATGAGGATGTGCGCGACTTCTTCTACGACCACCACAACCACATTCCGCAGCTCGATCACGCCGCCGAACAGCTCTTCGAGGAATGCGGCCTGACCATCGGCTCGCTCGATCGGCAACTCGCCAGAGTGGCCGAGGAACGGGCGGGAGTAACGGTTCTGGTCCGTGGCGACGGTGCCGATCCATCCATCCCGAAACGGCACTACGACCCCGAGAGCCGCACACTGACGCTGGCTCGGCGGCTACGTCCTGGACAGCGCGCCTTTCAGATCGCCACCACGCTGGGGTTCTTGCTCTTCGGGAAAGAGTTGGACGCGGTACTGGCCGAATCCCCGTCGCTCAGCGGCGAATCCCGCACCCTCACGCGCATCGGCCTCGCCAACTACTTCGCGGGCGCGTTGGTACTGCCCTACGGCAGGTTCCTGCGCTCGGCCGAGGAACTGCGTTATGACCTCGACCTGCTCAGCCTGCGGTTCGAAGTCGGTTTCGAAACCATCTGCCACCGACTGAGCACCCTGCAACGCCAGGGCCAGCGCGGTGTGCCGTTCTTCCTCGTCCGCACCGACCGCGCGGGCAATATCTCGAAACGCCAGTCCGCCACCGCATTCCACTTCTCCAGGGTCGGCGGCAGCTGCCCACTGTGGGTGGTGCACGAGGCCTTCGCCAACCCCGACCGGATACTGACCCAGATTTCCGCGATGCCCGATGGCCGCCGCTATCTGTGGATTGCCCGCACCACCACAACCGTCCCACACGGATTCGGTACCTCGACGAAGAACTTCGCGATCGGCCTCGGCTGCGACATCGAATACGCCGACCGTCTGGTGTATTCCACCGGCCTGAACCTCGGCGACCCCGCCGCCGCCGTACCGATCGGCGCGGGCTGCAAGGTCTGCGAACGCCCCGCCTGCCCGCAACGCGCGTTCCCGAATATCGGCAGCCCACTCGCGGTCACCGAACACATCAGCACAGATCTCCCGTACCCCCGCTCTGTGCGCTGACGATGGTCGCGGCACGCGGCTTCCGGCCGAACCGCTTCGGAACCTGGGCTTTATGGAGCTCGTGTAGCAGTAACTCAGGATTTGGCGAGGTATTCGATGCGCTCACCGTCGACCGCTGCGTGCATCATGCCCGCAAGGCCGGGGTGTTTCACGAGACCGGGGTCGGACTCCACGACCTTCCTTGCCAATTCCTGTGCGGCGGTGATGACTTCGAGATCGTCGAGCAGCGAGAGCAGCCGCAGCGAGCGGGCGGTACCGGATTGGGCCGCGCCGAGTACGTCACCTTCACGGCGTTGGCGTAGGTCGAGCACCGCGAGTTCGAAGCCGTCGGTGGTGGCGGACACGGCATTGAGCCGGGCCATGGCCGTGCCGGCGGGATTGGCGTCGGTGACGAGCAGGCACAGACCGGCGTGCTTGCCTCGGCCGATGCGTCCGCGCAGCTGATGTAGCTGGCTGACGCCGAAACGGTCCGCGTCGAGGATCACCATCACGGTGGCGTTCGGAACGTCGACGCCGACCTCGACGACGGTGGTGCACACGAGCACATCGATGTCACCGTCGTTGAAAGCGCGCATTACCTGGTCTTTTTCATCCGACGGCAGCCTGCCGTGCAGCAGCCCGACCCGGACGCCGGACAGCGGGCCGGCGCGCAGCGTATCGAACACCTCGGCGGCGGCCTGCGTTGTCGGACCCTCCTTTTCGGGTTCGGGCTTTTTCGAACCACCGTTACGGGCCTTACCAGGGCCCTTGCCGTTCTCGTCGTCACCGATGCGCGAGCACACGACATAGGCCTGCCGCCCCGCCGCGACCTCCTCCACGATCCGTTCCCAGGCCCGGTCGACCCAGCTCGGATGTTGCTTGCGCGGCACCACCTTCGAGGTGATGGGCGAACGCCCCCTCGGCAGTTGGGTGAGGGTGGAGGTCTCCAGGTCACCGAGGGTGGTCATGGCGATGGTGCGCGGGATCGGCGTCGCGGTCATCACAAGCAGGTGCGGGCTGGTGCCGGTCTTGGCCTTGGCGCGCAGCGCATCCCGCTGCTCGACACCGAAACGGTGCTGTTCGTCGACCACCACCATGCCGAGATCGAAGAACTCCACGGCGTCCTGGATCAACGCGTGGGTGCCGATCACGATGCCCGCCTCGCCGGTGACCGCGTCGAGCAGTGCGGCCTTCTTCGCGGCCGTCGCCATCGAACCGGTGACCAGCACAACCTTCGTCGCGTGCTCCGCCGCGCCCAATTCGCCTGCGGTCGCCAGGTCGCCGAGCATGCCGCACAACGACCGATAGTGCTGGGCGGCAAGTACTTCCGTCGGCGCGAGCAGTGCGCACTGCTGGCCGGCATCGACCACTTGCAGCATCGCGTGCAGCGCGACGATCGTCTTACCCGAGCCGACCTCACCCTGTAGCAACCGGTGCATGGGATGGGTACGCGAGAGGTCGTCGGAGATTTCCGAAATCACCTGCTGCTGACCTTCGGTCAGCTCGAAGGGCAGGCGGGTATCGAAAACCGCGGCGATACCGTCGGAGCGCGGCGGGCACGGGCGCGCGGCGCGACCCTCCACCTCGTGTCGCCGCTCCGCCAGCACCAGCTGCAACGCCAGCGCCTCGTCGAAACGCAAACGGTCCCTTGCCTGATCGATATCGGTCTTGCTCTCCGGCAGATGGATCAGCCGCAGCGCTTCGGACACCTTCAGCAACCCGCGATCCTCGCGCAAGTCGTTGGGCAGTGGATCGTCGATCGGGTCCAGCTGATCGAGCACCTGCCGCACACAGGCGAGCAGATCCCAGCTCTGCACCTTCGCCGTCGCGGGATACACCGGAATGAATTCTCGCTCGAAGAACGAGACATCCACGCCATCAGCGCCTTTCGCGCTCTGCGCCAAGCCGCGCAGCCCGCCGCCACCGCGCACCGAGGTCAGGCTCTCGACCGAACCGTCTTCCTTCTCCGGCAGGATCAGATAGTCGGGATGCGCGAGGTTCCATCGGTCGGGCCGCCACCAGTGCACGGTGCCCGACATCATCGCCCTGACCCCTTCGCGGACAAGGTAACCCACCTTGTCGCCGTTGAAGAAGGTGATCTCGATCGGACGTGCGGAGCCGGTGTCGAGAACGACCTTGAGCAGCCGCCCCTTGCGGTTCTTCATCGGCCGCAGTTCGGTTTTCGTCACGCGGCCGATGACGGTGATGTGCGCGCCCTCTTCCGGCTCCTCCTGCGTGAGGGGCTGCCCCTGGGTCGCGTAGCGCAGCGGGTAGTGCCGCAGCAGGTCCTCGACCGTCTGCATATCGAACGCGTCGGCCAGCGGCTCGGCCGCCTTCACGCCGAGCAGGTGGTCGAGCCGATCACTCAATGTCGCCATGGATCTATTCCACCCCTATCTGCACCAGATCTCCTTGCTGCCCACCGGAATACACGTTGACCTCGATACCGGGGAAACCGTCGGTGATATGCGCGACCAGCGCGTCGGCGAGCCCGACGGGCGTCGATCGGCCCATCAGCAGGGTGACGAGCTCGCCGCCGAAGCCGAGCATCCGATCGAGCAGGGTCAGCCCCGCCGTCCGCACATCCCGATCGATCACCACTACATCGTGGCCGACCAGCCCGAGCCCGTCACCGGGTTCGCAGGTCCCCACCATGGTCAGCGCACGACCCGCAGCGGCCCGCAGCGAACCCCACCGGGTGGCCGCGGCCGCCTCGGACATCGCGAAGGCATCGTCCACAGCGATCCGGCCGTGATCGTGCACGGCGAGCGCGGCGAGGCCCTGCACCATGGATCCGCTCGGCAGCAGCAGCACGTCGCGGTGCGCGTCTCGCGCCGCGACCCCGACGGCGAGTAAATCGTGTGCGGGCAGCGCGCCGTTGGGCAGCACCAGCACCTCACGGTTGGGCAGCCGTCGGATCGCGGACAGCAGCGCGGCGCCGGTGATCGGACCGTCTCCGTCGAGCACGACCGCACCGGCCGCCTCGAAAAGCGCTGCGGCTCCCGCGCCCGACGCGACGGCGAGAACCCCACGGTCCGCGGGTTCACCGCGGTCAGTGGCCACGCCGCGCCATGCCGCTTGCATAGCGCCATCCGCGTTCGCCGTGGTATCCGCATGGGTATGACCGACCTGCGCGGTGATCGCAAAGCTTTCGATTCTGACGGCGCTCAACGTTCCCGCGGCAAGCCCGGCCTCCACCGCGGCGCCCGCATCCGCGCAATGCACATGCGTCGACCAGGCCCCACTGCCGTCGCCGACCACAACAACGGAATCCCCCAGCCCGGCCAACGCCGCGCGCAAGCGAGCGACCTGCTGATCGTCGGTGTCGGTGAGCACGTACATGACTTCGAAATGCGGCCCAGGATCGGTGGCGTCGGGTACGACCGCGCCGCTGGTTTCAGCGCGGACATACTGCGGTCTCGTAGGCGCCTCGCCCAGGGTGACCGAGACCAAACTATCGAGGAGGACCACCAGTCCACGCGCCCCCGCATCGACCACCCCCGCCGCACGCAACACCCCCAGCTGCGCGGGCGTGGCACCGAGGGCCTCGGCGGCCCCATCGGCCGCCGCCACCGCTACCTCGGCCAGTGCGGGGTCCGAACAGGCCGCGGCACAACCCGCCGCGCAATCCAGGACCGTGAGGATGGTGCCCTCGACAGGGACACTCAGCCCCTCACGCACTAGCGCCGACGCCCTCGCCAGCGCTTCACGCAGCGTTCGTCCGGTCAACGGCCCGCCGTGCACCGCTTCGGCGATGCCGCGCAGCACCTGCGACAGGATGATTCCCGAGTTGCCGCGCGCGCCGAGTGTCGCCCCGCGCGCCATCGCGGCGGCCACATCGTGCGCGGATACCGCGCTGCCAGGCGCGCGATAGGAATGCGCGGAAACGACCGCGGCGTCCGCGGCCTGCATCGCCGCGCGCATGGTTGCCAGCATGTTGGTGCCGGTGTCGGCATCGGCGATCGGGAAGACATTGAGCGCGTTGATCTCCTCGCGCCGCTGTCCCAGGTCCTCGAGACAGACTCGACCCCAGCGCAGCAACGCCGTGCCGTCCAGAGCGCTCGGGCGGACGAAGGTCCGGCCATCGCTCGTCGTGTCCCGCACTCCGGACACCGTCACCTCTCCTTCTTCCTCGACACCGCGATCGGCCGCCGCAACCCGCGGCCCGCGCACCACCGCACGCCAGGTTAGCGGGCGATAGCGACAGTGGATTCGGGACACCGAGTCACTACACTCGACGTGCCCGACGGCAGTGGCGGGTGTGCTCCTGCCGCCCGGTTTGGCGGATCGGGGGCCGTGCAGCTAATCTTGCAGGGTTGCCTCGCGCGGCCGTCGCCGGTTTGCGCTGGCCGACATCAGTCGGCAGGGCATTTGACATTGTTTCCGGACATGCTGCCGTAATGCAGCGGTCCTCACATGACACGAAGGAGTTCGCGACTATGGCTGCCGTCTGCGACGTCTGCGCCAAGGGCCCCGGCTTCGGGAAGTCGGTCTCGCACTCGCACCGGCGTACCAACCGTCGCTGGAACCCGAACATCCAGACCGTTCGCGCCCAGGTTGCGCCGGGTAACACCCGTCGCATGAATGTGTGCACCTCCTGCCTCAAGGCGGGCAAGGTCGCCCGCGGCTGATTCAGCCGCACCATACCGACGCACGCCCCGGCACCCTTTGGGTGTCCGGGGCGTAGTCATCGATAGGGTAGTTCGACGAGCATGGTGACCATGACCCCGTGGCAGATCGTTCCACTCGCCGCCGAGCACACTCATAGCCTGGCCGAGTGCCACATCGCTTGCTGGCGCGAGGCCTACCGGGATCTTGTACCCGCTCACGTGCTCGACGCCTTCGACATAGACCGACGCGCGGCACAGTGGGAACGCAATAGGGTCGCATACCCGGGGCGTACCCATGTCGCGCTCGTCGATGACGAGGTGATCGGATTCGCGAGCGCGGGCCCGACCCGCGACCGGCCCGCGGTGCCGGCCATCGAACTGAACGCGATGTACGTCCTGACCCCGTGGTACGGCACCGGCGTCGCGCACGAGCTGATCCGCACCGCCATTGCCCCGATGACACCGTGCTCGCTGTGGGTGTTCGAGCAGAATCCGCGCGCACACAGCTTCTACCGCAAGTACGGATTCGAACTCGACGGCACTCGTCGGATCGAGGCATTCACCCCCTCGATCGAGGTTCGGATGGTGCGATTTCCGCACGCTGAATGAGCGCTGTCGGACGAAGTCCGTCCTCGAGAACTCTACGCATGGCGGAGCGAGAGGCGGAGGTACGCCTAAGGTGCTGTCATGACCTTCGAGACCGAGTACGTCACCATCGTCGACGGCGTGCTACAGATCACCATCGCCACCTCCGCCAACGGCACCTCCATGGATTTCGCCGGCATCAACGCGGGCACAGCGGCATTACAAAAGCTCGATTCCGAAGTCGGTGCGGTGTTGTTGACCGGGACCGGTGCGAATTTCTGCGCTGGCGGCAATGTGCGCGGCTTCGCGGCAGCCGAGGATCGCGCGGCGCATATCCACGCTCTCGCAACGGATCTGCACGAGTTCGTCGTGGCGCTCGATGAGACTGTGGTTCCGGTCGTCGCAGGGGTCCAAGGCTGGGCGGCGGGCGCGGGGATGAGCCTGGTCTGCCTCGCCGATATCGCGCTCGGCGGCCCGAGCACCAAGCTGCGCCCGGCTTACCCCGGTATCGGGCTGAGCCCCGACGGCGGCATGTCGTGGACGCTGCCGCGCATCGTCGGCGCTGGGCGGGCCCGCGAAATCCTGCTCACCGACGCGGTTCTCGACGCAGACGCCGCCGTCCGCCTCGGCATTCTCAGCCGTCTGGTGGCCGACGAGGACGTGCGCACGGAGGCACTGAACCTGGCCCGAACCCTCTCCGCCGGACCGCGATCGACCTACGCAAGCATCAAATCTCTACTGGCGCAATCAAATTCGGCAACATTGAGCGATCAGCTCGACTACGAACGCGATGCCATCGCCGCGGCCGCGAACGGCAAAACCGGGCGCGAGGGTGTCGACGCATTCGTCGAGAAGCGCAAGCCCAACTACACCTGATGGGAGCAGCCGGACGAAGTCCGTCCGCAGAACACGCACGGCCGGAGCGAAGGCGGAGGTTCGCACTCGCGCACGGCCGGAACGAAGGCCGAGGTTCGCACTCGCGCAGGGCCGGAACGAAGGCCGAGGTTCGCACTCGCGCACAGCCGGAACGAAGGCCGAGGTTCGCACTCGCGCACGGCCGGAACGAAGGCCGAGGTTCGCCTTGCCCTCACGGTCAGGACAGGGACGTCAAGACGAAATTCGCGACGGCGTCGGTGAAGGCGTCGTTGTCGTCACCGGCGGCGGTATGCGCCGCGCCGCCGATTTCGACCAGCTGAGCGTGCGGCACCAATTCCTGAAACGCGGCGGCGCCCTCGGCACTGACGACATCGGACTTCATGCCACGCACCAGCAACACCGGGATGGTCAGTGCGCCCGCGGCAGCTTCCATCTCTTCGGTCATGTCCGTCGCGTCTTCGACACGATTGCTCAACATGTCCGGATCCCAGTGCCAGTACCAGCGGCCGTCCCGCTCGCGCAGATTCCGCAGCAGACCGTCGAAATTCTTGGGTCGCGCACGGTGCGGCATGTACTCGGCGACCGCATCGGACGCCTGCTCGACGGTGTCGAAACCGTCGCGGTGCTTGCCGAGGAAGTCGATAACCCGCGCGACACCGTCGTGCTCGGGGCGGGTGACGATATCGACCAGAACCAGCGCGCTGATCGCCGCGCCGCCGGAGGCCCGGGTGGTCAGTAGTCCAGTGATCCCGCCCATGCTCGCGCCGACCACGACGGCAGGAGCGCCCAACTGCTCGAGGACCGAAACCAGGTCGGCGACCATCGTTTCGCGCCGGTAATCGCTGTCGGGCGCCCACTGACTATCGCCGTGACCGCGGGCATCAAGGGTGACGACCCGCATCCCGGCGGCGGCCAGCTTCGCACCCGTTTGCTTCCACGAGTGCCTGGTCTGCCCGCCACCGTGGAGGAACAGGACGAGCGGGCCGTCCACCGGGCCGAACTGGTCGGCGGCCAGCTCGATTCCGCCCGACCCGTACAGCCGGAGCCGGAGCGGATCGAGAAGATTGTTCGCATTACTCACGATCCGAGGATCGCACAGTAAATCTCAGGACTTAATCGAGCCCCGGTGAATGGGACTTCAGCAGTCCCACTTGCCCGACGCGCTCAGAGTGCGCTGGAGCAAGCACGCGACCGTCGCGTTCACCGAAGACGAGATGGTGGACGATCCGCTGGAGGTCATTTCCTCCCCGATCGGGGCCGAAATGGTGGTGTCCGCGGCCACGGCGGGTTCGAGCGCCAGCGGCGCCGCGCTTGCCGCCGCGATCCCGCCTGCCAAGGCCGCAAAGAGGGCCAGGGTGGCGGTAGCGGCACGCAATGCGCCGCGGACAGTTCTGGTCTGCATTAATAGAGCTCCTCTACTTGTTTTTTCGTCAGCGCCCGAAATCAGGGCAGGCGCCAGTCCACCGGTTCCGCACCGAGTTCGTCGAGCAGTTCGTTCACTCGGGAGAACGGGCGGGAACCGAAGAAGCCGCGAGACGCGGAAAGCGGAGAAGGATGTGCGGACTCGATGTAGGGCACCTCGGCCTCGGCCAGCGTCGGCTTCAGCGTCGAGGCGTCCTTGCCCCACAGAATCGCAACAAGCGGCTCGTCGCGCCCGACAAGCGCACGAATCGCCTGCTCGGTCACCGCCTCCCAGCCCTTGCCTCGATGGGAGGCCGGCTGGCCCGCCGACACTGTCAGCACTCGGTTCAGCATCAGCACACCCTGATCCGACCAGGGGCTCAGGTCACCGCAGGACGGCGTCGGGTGGCCGAGGTCCTTGGTGTATTCGGAGAAGATATTGGCCAGGCTGCGCGGCACCGGCGAAACATCGGGCGCGACAGAGAAACTCAGCCCCATCGCGTGTCCGGGCGTCGGATAGGGGTCCTGTCCGACAACCAGCACCCGCACCGCGTCGAACGGACGCTGGAAGGCGCGCAGCACATTCTCGCCGGCCGGTAGATAGCCGCGGCCCGCGGCATTCTCGGCGCGCAAGAATTCGCCCATGATCGAGATTTGTTCTTCCACCGGTCCGAGAGCCCGTGCCCAACCCGGATCCATGATTTCTGTCAATGGTTTCGCGCCCATGACCGGACAACCTATCCGGTCTCCGCGTCGGATGCCGAGTCCACCCCGCTGAACGATTCCCAGCCTCCCGCGCCCGGCCGGGGCACACCATCCACCGTGACCCCGTGACCAGCCAGCACCCGCCCAACCGGCACCCAACCCGCGGGCAAGAACCGCTCGTGCGGCCAAGTGGCAACAAAAGCGTGATCCTCTCCGCCGGTCAGAATCCATTGCGCCGCATCGGCATCCAGCTCTTCGGCGATTGCCTCCAGCGCCGCGTCGCGCAACGCCGTCGAGTGCAGATCGATAGCCACCCTCGACGCATCGGCAATGTGCCCCAGGTCGGCGAGCAAACCGTCCGATACATCCGTGAGCGCGTTCGGCACCACCCCGCCACGGTGCCCGGCGGATCCGATGACGCCCGACCCGAACACCGCGCCGCCCGACCGGGTCGGTTGATGGTGCGCCCCGAGTACCCCGTCACCTGGCAGCTCCTCGTGCGCACCGACGCCCGCGGCACCCGCACCCTCGGAGTCCGACAACGTATCCAGCACCGCCGAATACGGCGGCCGTGGAACCCGATGGGCCGCAAGCACATCGGCAAAAAGGTCGGCCGTCGGATCGGCCGCCGCGGTCAGCACGGCCAGACCCGCCGCCGACCAACCGAGACGTCCCGCGACCGCGACCGTATCCCCCACCCGGGCACCCGCCCTGGTAATGGGTGGCCGCCCGCGCAGATCGCCGAACGCGGTAACGGAGAGCACGATCTGCGGGCTACACACCAGGTCGCCGCCCGCGATGGAACCGCCCGCCCTTGCCGCCTCGGCCCACATTCCGTCGGTCAACCCGTCGATCACCTCGAGCGGGGTGTCGGCAGGGCAGCCGAGCGCAACCACGAAGGCGGTCGGCACCGCGCCCATCGCGACCACGTCGGCGGCATTCTGCGCGATCGCCTTGCGTCCGATGTCGTGCGGGCTGGACCAATCGAGCCGGAAGTGCCGCCCCTGCACCAGCATGTCGGTGGTCACCACGACCCGTCCGTCCGGCGCCGCCACCAGCGCGGCATCGTCACCGGGCCCGAGTAGCACCCCACGCGCCTGCACCCTGCCCGCATTGATCCGCTCGATCAGCGCGAACTCCCCCAGCTCACGCACCGTCCTCGGCCCCGTGCTCTCGCTGATGACCGGTCCCTTTCCGACATGCTGCTGGCTGGAATCGCAACGACGGTACTCTTTCCAGGGCAATCAAGCATTACTGGGCCGGTGCGTAGCATCCCGCAGCGGACACCCGCGCGGCACGCAGACCGGCGCGAACCCGACCAGGAAGGACCGGTGCATGGCGGCGGATTCGTCGGAGACAGATCCGTCGGAGGCAGATCCGTCGGGGGTCGACTCGTCGGGGAGCGCCTCCGAACGAGCTGGCGACAACCCCGTGTCGAGCAGCGACTCGGTAGGCGACGCCGATAGCAACGGCACAGTCCACGGCGACGCCGAGCCTCCCTCGGACGCTCGCCCCTACCCACCCGCGCTCATCGCGACCGCGGTGGCATTGCCCGTCGTGCTGATCGTCGCCATTCTCGTGGCCGCAATCCTCGCCCGCAAAGCACCGACCGAGCGCGAACCACTGGTACTGGGCCCGGTCCCCGCTCCTGCCGCTGACGGCACCGCGTGCACCGCGCTGCTGCCCGAGCTGCCCGTCGAACTGGGCGACTACACCAAATCCCAGTTGGTCGAACCAGCTCCGCCCGCAACGCGTGCCTGGCAGCGCAGCGACGGCGGCGACCCGATCGTGCTGCGCTGCGGCCTGGACCGACCGCTTGAATTCAACCGCGCCTCAGCACTACAGATCGTCAACGGCGTCCAATGGTTCGAAGCCCGTGACCCGGCAAGCAAGGCAAGCACCTGGTTCGCCGTCGACCGCGAAACCTACATCGCCATGACCATCCCCGACGGCTCGGGTCCGACACCGCTGCAAGGAGTTTCGGACACCATCACCGCCAAGCTCCCGCCCCGGGCAATCGATCCCGGCCCGCTGCCCAACTGACCCGACAGCGAACGCGGCTCGGTCACTCCGGCCGGGGTGGGGTCAATCTCGCCTTGCCGGACGACAAATTGACATCGAACCCGCCCGGCGCACCGTCCCCCAGGTCCTCCCGATGCATGAGAGTCGACTGTCGCTGCTCGAATTGATAGTGCCGTCCTGCCGCGAATACGGCATCGAACTGTTCGAAGCCGACCGCCGAGAGCGGCCGGTCGGAACCGCGCATCCAGGGCGCCAACGACTTCCCGGTCACCTTCCGCCAGGTCATTTCGGCGAAAGAAAGCACGACCAGCAGTATTGCCAGCCCCGGGATTGTGACTGCTACCAGCATGATTCGAGGCTACCCATCGCGCACGGACCTGCGCGCTACCTCAGGCCGGTGCCCCGCGCGAGCGCGGTATCGATCAATGTGGAAACCAGGGACGCGTAGTCGATTCCGGTCGCTTCCCACATGCGCGGGTACATCGAGATCGCGGTGAAGCCTGGCATGGTGTTGATTTCATTGATGACCGGGCCGTCGGCGGTGACGAAGAAGTCGACGCGGGCAAGACCCTGGCAGTCGAGGGCACGGAAGGCTTGGACCGCGAGTTCCCTTATGCTGTCGGAGGTTTCGTCGTCCAGTTTGGCGGGGACGTCGAATTCGCAGACGTCGTCGAGGTATTTGGTGTCGAAGTCATAGAAGTCGGGGGCATCGGTGTCGGCGTCCGGCATTCGGATTTCGGCGACAACGCTGGCCTCGACCCGGCCGTCCGGGAATTCCAGTACGCCGCACTCGACTTCGCGTCCGACGATGCCCGCCTCCACGATCACCTTCGGGTCATGGCGGCGTGCCGTCGAGACAGCCGCGTCCAGCTCGGTCCAGTCGGTCACCTTGGTGATGCCGATCGAGGAGCCGCCGCGCGCTGGTTTGACGAACACCGGCAGGCCGAGCCGGGCCCGATCGTCCGCGCTTACCGTCGCGGTGCCCGGCCGCAGTACCACCTGGTTGCCGATCGGCAGGCCATCGGCGGCGAGCAGCTTCTTGGTGAATTCCTTGTCCATGCCCGCCGCGCTGGCCAGCACGCCGGGTCCGACATATGGAATACCGGTCAGCTCGAGCATGCCTTGCAGCGTGCCGTCCTCGCCGAATGGGCCGTGCAGGATGGGGAACACCACATCGACCGAACCCAATGCCAGGCTGGGATCGTCGAGCGCGACCAGCGCGCCGGATCGGCTCGGGTCGGCGGCCAGGGTCAGCGCGGTGCCGGTGCTGTCCACCGACGGTAAACGTACCTCCGCCTTCGCTCCGGTTGCGCGGTCGTTGTCGCCGTTGAAACCGAGTGCGGCGATATCGGAACTGCCCAGCACCCAGCTGCCCTCGGTGGTGATACCGATCGGAACCGCCTCGTACCGTTCCGGATCCAGGTTGCGCAGCACGCTACCGGCCGACACACAGGAAACGGCGTGCTCGTTACTGCGCCCGCCGAACACCACAGCCACCCTGATCCGGTTCGTCATGCACGGAACCGTACCCGTTGCCCTGCTCGCGCCAACCTGCTACCCGGACGCCTTCGAGGTCAGCGCGCTGCGGGAACTATTCAGGCTTGATTCGCCTTCCAAGTAGAGTGCCGACCGCCGCGCTGACCGAAATGCCCTCGTGGCATACCTGGTGCACCGCATTCGTCAGCGGCATCTCCACATCGTGCGCCACGGCCAGCGCCCGAATCGATGTGCAGGACTTCACACCCTCGGCGACCTGCCCATGAGTGGCCTCCTGCGCGGCATCCATCGACCCGCCCGCGCCGAGCACATGTCCGAAGGACCGGTTGCGCGACAGCGGCGAGGTACACGTTGCTACCAGGTCGCCGACACCGGCCAGGCCGGCGAGGGTGACCGGCTCCGCGCCGAGCGCGACCCCGAGCCTGATGATCTCGGCGAGCCCACGGGTGATCAGGCTGGCGATCGAGTTATCGCCCAATCCCATTCCGGCGGCGATACCGCAGGCCAGGGCGATCACGTTCTTACACGCGCCGCCGATCTCACAGCCGATCACGTCGGTGTTGGTGTACGGGCGGAAATATCCGGTGGCACTTGCCTGCTGCAACGCGACAGCACGCGCCGCGTCGGTGCAGGCGATCACGGTGGCCGCGGGCTGCCCCGCGGCGATCTCCTTGGCCAGGTTGGGACCGGAGAGCACGGCGATCCGGCGCTCGTCCGCCCCGGTGACCGCGCCGATCACCTGGCTCATGCGCAACAACGTGCCGGTCTCGATGCCCTTGGCCAGACTCAGCAGCGAAGCGTCGTGATCCGACACCGCATTCCCGATCGCGTCGTTCCACTTTTCGAGGTTTCCGCGCAGGGATTGGGACGGCACCGCGAGCACGATGATCTCCGCGCCGTCGATGGCCCGCTCGTGATCATCGGTGGCCGCGACCGCGGGCAGTTGCACGCCCGGCAGATAGAACGGATTGCGATGATCGTTTGCGAGCGCATCGGCAACCTCCGGCCGCCGTGCCCAGATCGTGACCTCGGTTCCCGCTTCCGCCAACACCTTCGCGAACGCGGTTCCCCATGATCCCGCGCCCAGTACTGCCGCCCTCGTCATCTGCCCAATATGCCATGGAAGGATTGAACGCATGCGTCCGCACGCCGTGCACGCCGTGATCGCGGTGAAGAGCCTCGACCGGGCCAAGAGCCGCCTGGCCGACCGGCTGCGCCCGGAGCATCGGGCGCGGCTGGTGCTCGCCATGCTCGCCGACACCGTGACCGCCGCGGCCGCCGCGCCGCAGGTCGTGTCGGTCACCGTCGTCACCCCCGATCCCGCGGTCGCCGACCTGGCGCGCACGCTCGGCGCTACCGTGCACCCGGAGCCTCGCCGCGACTCGATCGACCCCGCCGATCCGGACGGCCTGAACACCGCGCTGATCGACGCCGCCGTCGCGCTGCGGCACCGGCACGGCCCGATCGATCTACTGGCCTTGCAAGCCGACCTTCCCGCCTTGCGCGCGGCGGAACTGTCGGACATGCTGACGACCGCGCCGCACGGCGTGCGCTCGATCGTGGTCGACCATGCGGGCACCGGTACCGCGGCGCTATTGGTCCGCGACGCCACCGCCGCGCTCGACCCCCGCTTCGGGCCCGACTCCGCGCGCAGGCATATTGCCGCAGGTGCGACCGATCTGGGCGGCGACTGGCCAGGGTTGCGGTTGGATGTCGATACCGCCGACGATCTCGACCTCGCAGTCGACCTCGGAGCCGGGGCCGCGACGCGCGCTGTCCTCTACGACATCGGCTGGCCAGACCACGTTCACGAGCAGGTTCGACACGTGTGCTAGATGATCGCCACGTCGGGGTGATGCTCACATCAATCATGTTGTCCGGGTCCACACAGTCCAGTTTGTGAGGGATGATCGTGACGTGAGTGATCTGGAAACTGTCAAGCAGCAGCAGCTGCTTCCCACGGCGCCGCCCGCCGCGACACCTCCCTCGGAGGACTCGGCGGCCGAGCGGTTGCCACGTGATCGCTACCTGAACCGCGAACTGAGCTGGCTCGACTTCAACGCCAGGGTGCTCGCCCTTGCCGAGGACGAATCACTGCCGTTGCTGGAGCGGGCGAAGTTCCTGGCGATCTTCGCGTCGAATCTCGACGAGTTCTATATGGTCCGCGTCGCAGGCCTCAAACGGCGCGCCGAGACCGGGCTCTCGGTGCGCTCGGCGGACGGCCGCTCGCCCAGCGAGCAATTGGAGATGATCGCCGCGCGGGCCCAGGAGATTGCCGACCGGCACGCGCGCGTCTTCCTCAATTCGGTGCTGCCCGCCCTGACCGCCGAGGGCATCGACATCATCGTCTGGAGCGATCTCGACGACGATGAACGCCAACGTCTTTCCAGCCATTTCCAGGATCAGGTCTTCCCCGTGCTCACCCCGCTCGCGGTTGATCCTGCGCACCCGTTCCCCTACATCAGTGGGCTGAGCCTCAACCTCGCGGTGACGGTGCGGGATTCCGTTACCGGCGGCGAGCACTTCGCCAGGGTGAAGGTGCCCGACAACGTCGATCGATTCATTCGGGTCCGGCGGACCGATTCCGGCTCGCTTCGGGCGTTCCTGCCGATGGAGGAGCTGATCGCGGCGCATCTCGATCTGCTGTTCCCCGGCATGAAAGTCGTCGAGCACCACGCGTTCCGCATTACCCGCAACGCCGACTTCGAGGTCGACGAGGACCGCGACGAGGACCTGCTGCAGGCCCTCGAGCGCGAACTCGCGCGGCGGCGCTTCGGTTCGCCGGTTCGCCTGGAAGTTTCCGACGATATGACCGAGCACATGCTCGATCTGCTCTTGCGGGAGCTGGAGGTCGACGCGGGTGATGTCATCCAGGCGCCCGGACTGCTCGACCTGTCGTGCCTGATGCAGGTCTACGGCGTCGACCGGCCGAACCTCAAAGACGCACCGTACGTGCCCGCCACCCCGCCGGCTTTCGGTGAGCGCGAGACCCCGCGCAATGTGTTCGCCGCGCTACGCGACGGCGACGTTTTGGTGCACCACCCGTACGACTCGTTCTCCACCAGCGTGCAGCGCTTCATCGAGCAGGCCGCCGCCGATCCGCAGGTGCTCGCGATCAAGCAAACCCTGTACCGCACCTCCGGTGACTCCCCGATCGTGAACTCGCTCATCGACGCCGCCGAAGCGGGCAAGCAGGTCGTCGCGCTCGTCGAGATCAAGGCCCGCTTCGACGAGCAGGCCAACATCAAATGGGCGCGGGCGCTGGAGCAGGCGGGGGTGCATGTGGTCTACGGCCTTATCGGCCTCAAGACGCACTGCAAGACGTGCCTGGTGGTGCGGCGTGAGGGCGCGACGATCCGCCGCTATTGCCACATCGGCACCGGAAACTACAACCCGAAGACCGCGCGCCTGTACGAGGACGTCGGATTGCTCACCGCCGCACCGGAAATCGGTGCCGATCTGACCGACCTGTTCAATTCGCTGACCGGTTACTCGCGAAAAGCCAACTACCGCAACTTACTTGTTGCGCCGCAAGGAGTTCGGGCCGGAATCATCGAGCGGATCCGGCGTGAAACCGAGCTGGCACAGCAAGGCATTCCGGCGCGAATTCGGTTGAAAGCCAATGCGATCGTCGATGAACAAGTCATCGATGCGCTCTACCGCGCGTCGCAGGCGGGCGTGCCGGTGCAGATCGTGGTGCGTGGCATCTGTGGGCTGCGACCGGGTGTTCCCGGCATGAGCGACAATATCGAGGTCCGCTCGATTCTCGGCCGCTTCCTCGAACATTCGCGGATCATGCACTTCCAGGCCCAGGACCAATACTGGATCGGCAGTGCCGACATGATGCACCGTAACCTCGATCGCCGCGTGGAAGTGATGGCCCAGGTGAAGGATCCACGGCTCACCGAGCAGATGGGCGCGGTGTTCGACTCCGCGCTGCATCCGATGACGCGGTGCTGGGTACTCCAGGCCGATGGCAGTTGGCACGCCAGACCGCAACAGGCGGGCGAGAACAGCGAACAGGTACGAGACCACCAAGAATTCCTCATGCGATTGCGGAGACCAGATCAGCAGTGAGTGACGCGACGGGATACGAGATGGACGGGGGACCGTTCTGGGATCCCCGAGTGACAGCCAACATTCACGCAGCCGGCGCGGTGCTGTGGCGAAGGGCGGCCGACGGTTCCGGGGTGATAGAGATCGCGGTCGTGCACCGCCCCAAGTACCAGGACTGGTCCTTGCCCAAAGGCAAGCTGGATCCCGGTGAGACACCAGTGCTTGCCGCGGTGCGTGAGGTGCGGGAGGAGACCGGGCTGGAGTGCCGGCTCGGCCGCTACCTCGGGCATGTCACCTATCCCATTCCGGGGCACCGCAAACTCAAGCGCGTCGACTATTGGGCGGCCGAGGCCGCGCGGGGTGAATTCGCCGCCAATTCCGAGGTCGATGTATTGAACTGGTACTCGCTGGACCGAGTGATGGAACAGTTGTCCTATCCCATGGACCGGCAGGTGTTGCGCGCGTTCATCCGGCTACCGGCGGCCACGAGCACACTGCTGCTGGTGCGGCATGCGAAGGCGGGTAGCAGCGCCCGATTCGACGGTCCGGACGACGAGCGGCCGCTGGAGCGGGCCGGACAGGCCCAGGCACATTCACTGGTGTCGAACCTGCTTGCGTTCGGCGCATCCGAGGTCTATTCGGCCCCACCGCGACGTTGCGTACAGACGGTGGAGCCATTGGCCGAGAAGATCGGCGCGGGCATCGCCATCGAGCCGCTGCTGTCCGAATCCGGTTATGCCGCAGCGCCCGACGCCGCCCGCGCGCGGGCCCGCGAACTCGTCTCCGATCACGCGGTGCGGGTGTTGTGCAGTCAGGGCAAAGTAATTCCCGATCTGCTGAAGTGGTGGGCCGACCGGGACGGGGTCACCCTGCCGTCGGCGCGCAATCGCAAGGGCAGCGCATGGGTGCTGTCCTTCGCGGCTGGACGACTCGTCGCCGCGAACCACCTCGATCGTTCACTCTCGAACGCCATTGTGAAGTCCTGACGGCGTCTGTACCGGTCCTGACACAGCGAAACGGCCCCGGGGGCAGACCCGGGGCCGTTTTGGATGGAGCCGTGGCGTCAGCGGCCCCGACGGGCCGGAGCCTTCTTCGCCGCAGACTTCTTGGCGGGCGCCTTCTTTGCCGTTGTCTTCTTGGCGGCTGTCACCTTCTTGGCGGCGGTCACCTTCTTTGCCGGAGCCTTCTTTGCCAGAGCCTTCTTGACTGCTGCGGCCTTGGCCGGAGCCTTCTTGGCGGGTGCCTTGACCGCAGTCGTCTTGCGGGCGGTGGTCTTTGCGGGTGCCTTCTTGGCTGCCTTCTTCGCCGTGGTCTTGGCGGGCGCCTTGGTCGCGGTGGCCTTCTTGGCCGCCGTCTTCTTCGCCGCCGTCTTCTTGGCAGCCGCTTTCTTTGCTGCTACCGGCGCATTCGCGCCCCGCTTCACGGCGGGGCCGCTCGCGGTGAGCTTCTGCTTACCCGCAATGACGGCCTTGAACTGAGCACCCGGACGGAACGCGGGCACCGAAGTGGGCTTCACCTTGACGGTTTCGCCGGTGCGGGGGTTCCGCGCCACCCGAGCCGCACGCTTCCGCTGTTCGAACACACCAAATCCGGTGATTGTGACGCTCTGACCCTTGTGCACGGCGCGCACGATGGTATCGACCACGTGCTCGACTGCCGCGGTGGCCGTGCGCCTGTCCGTACCCAACTTTTCGGTCAGAACGTCGATCAGTTCCGCCTTGTTCATTGAATCCTCCGCAGACTAATGGCCCGTCGTCGGACCGACTAGGTACCACGGTAAACCCACAATGGGCAAGAGTCTATGTGCCACGCCAAAATTCATGTGGTTTAGCACACGTCCAGCTACCGCCCCTAGGGGTGCACAGCTATCTACGCGGGGCGATTACGCTTGCGAAATACGGGCCGGCAGGGTGGCGGGTTTCCAAGTTGGCCTTGCCTTTTCGAACTCGTCGATGGCGTCACTACGCCGTAGCGTGAGCCCGATGTCGTCCAATCCTTCCAGCAGACGCCACCTCGTGTAGTCATCAATATCGAACGGCAACACGACGGTTCCGGCCGTCACTGTGCGCGCTTGGAGGTCTACAACCAATTCGATGCCGGGCTGTTCCTCGATCAACTTCCAGAGCATTTCGACATCGTTCTGTGACATCTGCGCGGCCAGTACACCGCCCTTGCCCGCATTGCCGCGGAAGATGTCGGCGAAGCGCGATGAGATGACCACTCGAAAGCCGTAGTCCGACAGGGCCCATACGGCATGCTCTCGTGAGGATCCGGTTCCGAAATCCGGGCCGGCCACCAGCACACTTCCCCGGTTGTAGGGCTCAGTGTTCAGAATGAAGTCCGGATCCGATCGCCATGCGGCGAACAGACCATCCTCGAATCCTGTGCGGGTCACGCGCTTCAGGTACACCGCGGGAATGATCTGATCGGTGTCGACATTGGATCGGCGCAACGGCACTCCGATCCCCTTGTGCACAGTGAAGGCTTCCATAACTCATTCTCCTGGGTCGGTAGGCGATTTGGGCGGGCGACGGGATTGATCCGAGCGCATGCGACGAGATTGATGCATACGGCCGCGGGTTCTCCCCCACGGCAGGTCAGTTCAGATCAGAAGGCGAGGAGAGTGTGCCCCTGACCGCTGTCGCGGCCGCTACGAGCGGGGAAACCAGGTGTGTGCGGCCACCTTTGCCCTGCCTGCCCTCGAAGTTCCTGTTGGACGTCGACGCACACCGCTGCCCCGGCTCCAGCTGATCGGGATTCATTCCCAAGCACATAGAGCAACCCGCTTGTCGCCATTCGGCGCCCGCCGCGGTGAAAATCTCGCCGAGTCCTTCTTTTTCCGCCTGTGCGCGAACCCGCATCGAGCCCGGTACAACCAACATTCGCACGCCATCGGCAACGTGGCGTCCCTTCAAAATCCCCGCCACCGCTCGCAAATCCTCGATGCGTCCGTTGGTGCACGATCCGACGAATACCGTATCGACGGCGACATCACGAAGCGGAGTACCCGGCTCCAAATCCATGTACCGCAGCGCTTTCTCTGCGGAGTCACGGGCGGACTCGTCGAGAATCCGCGCCGGGTCGGGCACAGTGGCGCCCAGCGGCGCACCCTGTCCCGGGTTGGTGCCCCAGGTGACGAACGGCGTCAGCGTGGTCGCGTCGATATGCACTTCGGCGTCGAAACTCGCACCCTCGTCGGTCTTCAGCGCGTCCCAGGCGGCCACTGCGGCATCCCAGTCGGCCTCCTGCGGGGCGTGTGGGCGACCTTTGAGGAATTCATAGGTTGTCTCGTCAGGAGCGATCATGCCCGCCCGTGCGCCCGCCTCGATGGACATGTTGCAGATGGTCATTCGCGCCTCCATCGACATGGCGCGGATTGCCTCACCCCGATACTCGAGGACGTAGCCCTGACCGCCGCCGGTGCCGATCTCGGCGATAACCGCCAGAATCAGGTCTTTGCTCGTGACACCGTCCGGCAATCGGCCGTCCACGGTGATCGCCATCGTCTTGAACGGGCGCAGCGAGAGCGTCTGGGTGGCAAGGACATGCTCGACCTCACTGGTGCCGATACCCATCGCCAGCGCGCCGAACGCGCCGTGGGTGGAGGTGTGGCTGTCACCGCACACCACCGTCGTACCCGGCTGGGTCAGGCCGAGCTGCGGCCCGACCACATGCACGATGCCCTGATCCAGATCGCCCATCCGGTGCAGCCGCACACCGAATTCCGCGCAATTGCGCCGCAGCGTTTCGACCTGGGTGCGTGAAACCGGGTCGGCGATCGGCCGATCGATGTCGATGGTCGGGACGTTGTGATCCTCGGTGGCGATCGTCAGGTCCGGACGGCGCACCGGGCGGCCCGCCGCGCGGAGCCCGTCGAAGGCCTGCGGGCTGGTCACTTCGTGCACAAGATGTAAATCGATGTAGATCAGATCCGGCTCACGTGCGGCGCCTTCGCCCTCGCCACGAGCGACGACGTGCTGCTCCCACACCTTCTCGGCCAGCGTCAGTGCGCGGTCGGCCATTCTCGATCACCCTTTCCGACGAGCATCCGGTTCGCGCGATCTGGGCTGAGTGCGCGACGCCGGCTGCACAAGTTTGTGGATATCCACGTCCATGGATGGAAGGAGCCGTCGATGCCGATCGATCAACATTGGCGATCTCAGCATCCGGGACGCTAGTATCGTTCTATGAGACAGCATAGCGGTATCGGCGTCCTCGACAAAGCGGTGTCGGTGTTGTACGCCGTTGCCGAGCATCCCTGCGGTCTCAACGAGCTGTGCACCCGCACCGGCCTGCCGCGCGCCACCGCACACCGGCTTGCCGTCGGCCTGGAAGTGCACCGCCTGCTCGCCCGCGACAACAACGGTCTGTGGCGGCCGGGCCCCGCCCTCGCCGAGCTCGCCTCCGGCGCCACCGACCCGATACACGAGGCCGCTGCGGTCGTCCTGCCGCGATTGCGCGAGATCACCGGGGAGAGCGTCCAGATCTACACCCGCGACGGTCACGCGCGGGTCTGCGTGGCCGCTCTGGAGCCCAACGTCGGCCTGCGCGACACCGTCCCCATCGGCTCGAGGCTGCCGCTCACCGCGGGATCCGCGGCCAAGGTGCTGCTCGCATGGGCCGATCCGGAGCTACAGCGCGCGATCCTTTCCGACGCGGTCTTCGGCGAGCGCGCGCTTGCGGAGGTTCGCAGGCGCGGCTGGGCGCAGAGCGCCGCCGAACGCGCGGCAGGCGTGGCGAGCGTCTCGGCGCCCGTGCGCGACACGGCGGGCGCCGTGATCGCCGCGGTGTCGGTATCGGGGCCGATCGATCGCATGGGCAGGCGACCTGGCGCCCGCTGGGCAGCAGACCTGGTCGCCGCAGCGGAAGCGCTACACAAGCGCCTGTAACACGTTCTAATAAGTGGCCTCTACAGTTGCCCCATGGGAGCAAATCAACGGGCCGAGATCGTGATGTCCGACACCGAGATAGCCGACTTCTTGGAGCGCAGCCGTATCGCGACCATGGCCACCATCGGCGCGAACGGCGCACCGCACCTGATCGCCATGTGGTACGCGCTGATCGACGGCGAGATCTGGTTCGAAACCAAGGCCAAGTCACA
Source organism: Nocardia arseniciresistens (assembly GCF_046764875.1). Lineage (NCBI taxonomy): Bacteria > Bacillati > Actinomycetota > Actinomycetes > Mycobacteriales > Nocardiaceae > Nocardia > Nocardia arseniciresistens. The sequence continues at coordinate 151,101 of NZ_JBKORD010000008.1, read as the reverse complement.
GAAAGCGGTCAATCTGCGCCGCGACCCACGGATCACCTGCATGCTCGAGGCAGGCCAGACCTACGACACGCTGCGCGGCGTCTCCATCGAAGGCCGCGCCGAGATCATCGACGACCCGGACAAGCTGTACGCGGTCGGTGTCAGCGTGTGGGAGCGCTACACCGGGCCCTATAGCGAAGAGGTCCGCCCCTTCGTCGAGCAGATGCTGCACAAGCGCGTCGCCGTGCGTCTGGTGCCGGAACGGGTGCGCAGTTGGGACCATCGCAAGCTCGGTCTGCCCGCACTGCCGCTCGGCGGCACAACGGCCAACGCACTCGACTGATCCCCGCGGCATTGAGAGCCTGGCCACATGGCCGGGATCAACCGGCGCGGCGCGACCGAATTCCGCCTGACAGGGCGGTGCGAGCGCGTTAGCGTCAGAGGGTTCGACACGAATCGGCCCTGCACGCGCGTCCAGCGGACGACGTGCACGGCCGCGACGACGAGGAGCAGGCGATGGCGGAAGCGGATAGTTCCAACAGCAGCAGTGCCGACGAGGTGAAGCGCAAGTTCAAGGAGGTGCTGGATCGCAAGAACCAGCAGTCCGCCAAGGCGTCCGATCACCTGGACGGCCGATCCAAGGCTTCGTCGGCCCAGGGCAACGCCAGCCACAAGCGCGAGTTCCGGCGCAAGAGCGGCTAGACCCGCCGACACGAAAGGCCCTCCAGAAGCCGGTCTGGAGGGCCTTGCTTGTGCCTTGAAGTGCACAGATACCAAACGCGAAAGGCTCATGCTCTCTGTGAGCATGAGCCTTCAACGCGTTGTAGCCCCGACGGGATTCGAACCCGCGCTACCGCCTTGAGAGGGCGGCGTCCTAGGCCGCTAGACGACGGGGCCAGGACTGATCTCCCACTTTCGTGGTGATCATCCGTATGATCTTTCGATCAGTGGAAGCTCGGCTAGCTTAACCGGCCGAAGCTCGGCGACCAAATCGCCGGTTGCTGTTGATCTTTCGGCCGCGAACCGAGTCGACAACAATCTCCGCTGGGGTACCAGGACTCGAACCTAGAATGGCTGAACCAGAATCAGCTGTGTTGCCAATTACACCATACCCCAAAGCACCGGGCGCTGGACCTCGTGTCTGGCTGACTCCGAGGCCGCTGTTCCTGGCCGAGAAAGAGAGTACCAAACAGCGCCCGGGTAACTACAAATCGGCTGGTCAAACGCCCGTTTTTGGCTACACCGGCTCAGATTCGACCGTTGCGCTCCACCCCTGGGCCGACCGCAACCGCTCCAGAGTGACCTCTCGGCCGAGCAGTTCCAGCGACTCGTACAACGGCGGACTGATGTGCGAACCCGTCACCGCGACCCGCACCGGCGCGAAGGCCTTGCGCGGTTTGAGCCCCATGTCATCGATAAGCGCGGCTTTGAGTGATTCCTCGATAGCGGTAGTCGACCACGCCGACAACGGCTCCAGCGCAGCAATAGCGGCTTGCAATACCGGCTCGGCGTCGGGACCGAGATTCTTCGCACCCGCGGCCGGGTCGATCGCGAAGTCATCCGCGGGCGCGAACAGGAATCGCAGCAGATCCCACGCGTCGGCCAACACCACGATTCTTGTCTGCACCAGTCCGGCCGCTACCGCGAACACTTTTTCGTCGATTTCGGCGCCGATGTGGTTGTTTTCGGTGAGGTACTCACGCAGTCGGTGAGTGAAATCACCTTGCTCCAGCAACCGAATATGTTCGGCGTTGATCGCGTCGGCCTTCTTCTGATCGAAACGGGCCGGATTCGAATTTACTTTCGAAATATCGAAGGCGGCAACCATCTCTGCCATCGAGAACACATCGTGATCATCGGCGATGCTCCAGCCGAGAAGCGCGAGATAATTCAGCAAACCCTCTGGGATGAATCCGCGATCGCGATGCGCGAACAGATTCGACTCGGGATCACGCTTGGACAACTTCTTGTTGCCCTGCCCCATCACGAACGGCAGATGACCGAACTCGGGGGTGAACTCGGCGACCCCGATTCGCCGTAATGCGCCGTAGAGGGCGATCTGCCGCGGCGTCGAGGAAATCAGGTCCTCACCGCGCAGCACATGGGTGATCTTCATCAGCGCGTCGTCGAGCGGGTTGACCAGCGTATAGAGCGGGTCGCCATTGCCCCTGGTGAGCGCGAAGTCCGGCACGATGCCCGCCTTGAAGGTTGTCTCCCCGCGCACGAGATCGTTCCAGACGATGTCCTCGTCGGGCATCCGCAATCGGATCACCGCCGGGCGTCCCGCATCCCGGTAGGCCTCGATTGCCTGTGGCGTCAGGTCCCGGTCGAAGTTGTCGTAACCGAGCTTCGGATCGCGCCTCGCGGCACGGTGGCGCGCCTCGACTTCCTCAGGCGTAGAAAAGGATTCGTACGCTTCACCGGCCGCCAGCAATTTCTGCACCACATCGAGATGCAAATCACGCCGCAGCGACTGCCGGTATGGCTCATAGGGGCCGCCGACTTCCGGACCCTCGTCCCAAGTCAGGCCGAGCCAGCGCAATGCGTCGAGAATTGCACGGTAGGAGTCTTCGGAATCGCGTGCCGCGTCGGTGTCTTCGATGCGGAAGACGAACTTGCCGCCGGTATGGCGGGCGTACGCCCAGTTGAACAGCGCCGTCCGGATCAGGCCGACATGCGGTGTCCCCGTGGGTGACGGGCAAAAGCGGACCCGTACTTCAGTCATGGCTCTCTTTCGGTCGCTAACGATGTTTAGCGGCAACGGGATTGGTGAGCGTCCCGATACCTTCGATGGTCACGGACACGTTCTGTCCCGGCTGCATCGGGCCCACGCCCTCGGGGGTTCCGGTGAGGATGACATCGCCGGGCAGCAGCGTCATCACGGCGCTCACCCACTCGATGAGCTTCGGAATATCGTGCAGCAGAAGCGAAGTGCGGCTGCGCTGGCGGACCTCGCCGTCGAGCTCGGTCACAATCTCCAGATCCGATGGATCCAAAGAGGTTTCGATCCACGGACCCAACGGGCAGAAGGTGTCGTAGCCCTTACCCCTTGTCCACTGACCATCGTGACGCTGCTGATCACGAGCGGTGACGTCGTTGGCGGCGGTATAACCGAGCACGACGTCCATGGCGCGGGCGGCGGGCACGTCCTTACACGGGCGCCCGATGACAACGGCAAGCTCGCCCTCGTAGTCGACCTGAGAGGAGCTGGGCGGCAAGATGATCGACGCGTTCGGGCCGACGATCGAGGTGTTCGGCTTGAGGAAGATCACCGGCTCCTCCGGCGCGGCCCCGCCCATTTCCGCCGCGTGCGCGGCATAGTTCTTGCCGATGCAGACCACCTTGCTGGCCAGGATCGGCGCGAGCAGGCGGATATCGGCCAGCGGCCAACTCCGGCCGGTGAACGTCGGCGTACCGAACGGATGCTCCGCAATCTCCTTGGCGACGGCATCACCTCCGTCCCCCTCGATGCTGACGAAAGCGACCCCATCGGGACTGGCAACTCGACCTAGACGCATGCCCGGCAGTCTATTGTGTCCGGTTTGCGCGGTGTCCTTTGGCAGCGCCTTCGGCGCTGCGTGTTCGCGGCCACCTTGGTCTCGCTTCGCTCGGAATACGGGGTCGTGGCGAGTGGGTGTGTCGGTAGGGACGGTCGCGACCTTGGGATGTGACCCGATCGACAGCATGGAACCGAGATCACCCGCCTCACCGGGTGTACGGTGAGACTTCAAGTTCACTTGGTGAGAATTGTGTTCCACATTATGAGATTTCGAGGTGAGGCCGATGGCTACCGTGACGCAGATTCACGACGTGCGGCGGTGGTCGATGCTCGGGCTCGGTGTATTCGCACAGTCCTCCAGTGCGGTCTTCGTCCATGGCGTTCCATTCCTGCTGCCCGCACTGACCGCGGGCGGCATGCCGCTTGCCACCGCGGGTCTATTGGTGGCGATGCCCACTGTCGGGCTGGTGTGCACATTGATCGCCTGGGGTTATGTCGTCGATCGCATCGGCGAGCGCAAGGTACTGGTCGGCGGGCCGGTGCTGATGCTCGTTGCTGGAGCCGCGGCCTCGACAACGTCGAACTATGTCGCGCTGGGTGCGCTGTTGTTCGTGGGTGGCGTCGGCGCCGCGAGTACCAATGGGGCCAGCGGGCGGGTCATCGTCGGCTGGTTTCCGCCGCATCGACGTGGGCTGGCGATGGGGATTCGGCAGACCGCACAGCCGTTGGGCGTCGGCGTCGGCGCGCTGGCTGTTCCCGCCGTTGCTGCGGCACACGGGGTTTCGGCGGCCATCCTGGTTCCGGCCATCATGGCCGGTGTCGCCGCGATCGGCTGCCTGATCTGGATCGTCGATCCGCCCCGGCCGGAAGGCAGAGCCGCCGACCGGGCCAATCCCTATCGCGGCGACTCCACGCTGTGGCGCATCCACGCGGTATCCGTGCTGCTGTGCGTACCTCAGGGCACGGTATGGACTTTCGCGTTGCTGTGGCTGCATCGCGACGTCGGCTGGTCGCTGACGGCCGCGGGCGCACTGGTCACCGCGACCCAAATCCTGGGCGCCCTAGGCAGAATCGGCGCCGGTCATTGGTCGGATCGGGTCGGCAGCCGACTGCGTCCGCTGCGGACGGTCGCCATCGCCGCCGTGCTCACCATGGCGGGCCTGGCCCTGACCGCGTGGACGCAGTCGTGGTGGGCAGCGATCCCGCTCTTGGTCGCGGCATCGGTAATCACGGTGGCCGACAACGGACTTGCCTTCACCGCCGTCGCGGAAATCGCCGGCCCCTACTGGAGCGGTCGCGGGCTCGGCATCCAGAACACCGGCCAAAACCTGGCCATGGCCGCGATCCCACCGGTCTTCGGCGTTCTGATCACCGTAAGCGGCTTCGCCGCGGCCTACTTGGCAGCGGCGGTACTAGCAGTGGCCGCCATCCCATTGGTACCTGCCGACCGCCGAACCGAGTAGCCCTGCTGCTCTGAAAGATTCGCGCCCGCCCGACTGTGGGCGAGCGCGAATCCGCGCGACCGAACCCGGGCACACAACCCGACATCGGCTGACCTCGAGAAGTTCGCCGCGCGGCGCAAGGAGGCGGGGGCCGGATGCAAAAGAACCCCGCGTCCGGAATCGGACGCGGGGCCTCTTGGGTGCGTTGTCAGACTGCGGCGGCGATTCGGTTGCCGACCTCGACGGTGGAGGCGGTGCCGGTGCGCGAGGCGAGGTCCTTGGCTACTGCTGCTTCGATGCGGGTCGCTGCGTCGGTGTTGCCGAGGTGGTTGAGCAGCAACGAGACCGAGAGGATGGCGGCGGTGGGGTCGGCTTTGGACTGACCCGCGATGTCGGGGGCGCTGCCGTGTACCGGCTCGAACATGCTCGGGTTGGTGCCCGAGGCGTCGATGTTGCCGCTCGCGGCAAGGCCGATGCCGCCGCTGACCGCGGCTGCCAGGTCGGTGATGATGTCGCCGAAGAGGTTGTCGGTGACGATCACATCGAAGCGGCCGGGGTCGTTGACCATGTGGATTGTCGCGGCATCGATGTGCTGGTAGGCGATCTGTACGTCGGGGAACTCGGTGGCGACCTCGTCGACGGTGCGCTGCCACAGCGAACCCGCGTAGGTCAGGACGTTGGTCTTGTGCACCAGAGTGAGGTGCTTGCGACGGGCCTGCGCCTTGGCGAAGGCGTAACGCACGACGCGCTCGATGCCGAAGCGGGTGTTGGTGCTGACCTCGGTGGCGACCTCGTGGGGGGTCTGCACGCGGATGGCGCCGCCGGTGCCGGTGTACGGGCCTTCGGTGCCCTCACGCACGACGACGAAGTCGATATCGGGGTTGCCCGACAGGGGACTTGTAACACCCGGGTACAGCTTCGACGGCCGCAGGTTCACGTGGTGGTCCAGCGCGAAACGAGTGTGCAGCAGCAGCCCGCGCTCGAGCACACCGCTGGGTACCGAGGGGTCGCCGATCGCACCGAGCAGGATCGCGTCGTGCTGCTTGAGCTCGGGCAGCACGGAATCCGGGAGAATCTCGCCGGTCGCATGGTAGCGCTTGGCGCCCAGGTCGTACTGCGTCTTCTCGACACCGGGCACGACCACGTCGAGCACCTTCAGCGCCTCGGCAATGACCTCGGGGCCGATTCCGTCGCCGGGGATGACAGCAAGCTTCATGACAACAATGCTCCATTCAGTTTTGCCGGTCACCGGCGTCGCCGGGTTTCACGGCGAGCTGTTTAATGCGTTGCGCGCCGCCACGAGAGGTGACGGCGCGCAACGTGGTTCAACATGAGGCCAGGCCGACCCTTATCAATTCAGCACCGGCCTGCCGATCAGAACAGGTCGACCTGAACAACCTTGGCGGCGCCGACCGCTTCGGCGATGGCGGCCTGGACGTCGGCGGCGACCTCGCGGTTGACCCGCAGGACGACGGTGGCGCCTTCCTTGTCGACATCCTGGCTCAGCTGGGCGGCAAGGATATCGATCCCGGCCTCACCGAGCTTGGTACCGATCTTGCCGAGCGCACCCGGCTTGTCCTCGTAGTTGAGGATGGCCAGGTTCAGGCCCTCGGCACGCAGGTCGTAGTTGCGGCCGTTGATGTTGACGATCTTCTGGACCTGCTGCGGCTCGGTCAGGGTGCCCGCGACGTTCAGCGTGCTGCCGTCACCGAACACCGCGCGCAGATCGACAACGCTGCGGTGGCTCGGGCTCTCCGACGCCGTGGTCACCTGGGCGCTGATGCCGCGATCCTTGGCGAGCGCCGGTGCGTTCACGAAGGTGACCTGGTCTTCGACGAGTGCCGAGAAGACGCCACGCAGCGCGGAAAGCTCCAGCACCGCAACCTCTTCGGAGGCCAGCTCGCCGCGAACCTGAACCTCGAGACTGACCGGAAGCTCGTTGGACAGCGCACCGAGCAACGCGCCCTGCTTGCGCACGATGTCCAGCCACGGCGCGACGGAATCGCCGACGGAGCCGCCGGTGACGTTCACGGCACCCGGCACGAATTCACCGGCCAGCGCCAGCAGTACGGACTTGGCGACATCGGTACCCGCGCGGTCCTGCGCCTCGGAGGTGGAGGCGCCGAGATGAGGTGTCACCACGACCTGCGGCAGCTCGAACAGCGGGCTGTCGGTGCACGGCTCGGTCTCGAAAACATCCAGGCCCGCGGCCCGCACGTGACCCGAGATGATGGCATCGGCGAGCGCCTGCTCGTCGATGAGTCCACCGCGGGCGGCATTGACGATGATCACGCCCGGCTTCGTCTTGGCGATGGCTTCCTTGCCGATGATGCCCTTGGTCTCCGGGGTCTTCGGCAGGTGCATCGAGATCAGGTCGGCGCGCTCGAGCAGCTCGTCCAGGCTCAGCAACTCGATGCCGAGTTGCGCGGCGCGGGCGGGCGACACGTAGGGGTCGTAGGCGACGATCTTGGTTTCGAAGGCGGCGAGACGCGCGGCGAACAGCTGGCCGATGCGGCCGAGGCCGACAACGCCGACTGTCTTGTCGAAGATCTCGACACCGTTGAACTTGCTGCGCTGCCAGGTGCGCTCACGCAGGGTCGCGTCGGCGGCCGGGATCTGGCGCGCGGCGGCGAGCATCAGGGTGACGGCGTGCTCGGCGGCGGTGTGGATGTTGGAGGTCGGCGCGTTGACGACCATCACACCGCGCGAGGTGGCCGCGGGCACGTCGACATTGTCGAGGCCGACGCCTGCGCGCGCGACGATCTTCAGGTTCTTACCCGCCTCGAGCACCTCGGCGTCGACCGTGGTGGCGGAGCGCACGAGGAGCGCGTCGGCCTCGGGGACCGCGGCGAGCAGCGCCGGGCGGTCCGGGCCGTCGACCCATCGCACCTCGACACCGTCACCGAGCGCGTCGACGGTCGACTGGGCGAGCTTGTCGGCGATCAGAACAACAGGACGGCCTGCTTGGCTCACGGTGGAGTACTCCTGGGGAGAAAGGGTCGGCAATTACCGCCGATCAGCTTAGTGGTCGAGGTTTCGGCACCGTCCGCACCCCAGCAGTCGGCTGCCGTCAGTGCGATCGACAGGCCCGCGCGGCGGTCGCTCCTCGATCGACTCGCCGGACAACGCAGCAGGCCCCCGGCGCCGAGCGCCTGGGGGCCTGCTGGAAGTCGAGTTAATCGACCGTCATATCTACTCAGCCGCCGAAGGAACCGGTCCACAGGGTGCTGAAGATGCCGTGCAGAGCCGCACTACCAGTGCTGAAAAGGCCGTCCAGTGCGGCGCTACCGGTGTCGATGATAACGGGGATCATTTCTTGCCTCTCGTCGAGCGAAATCCAGCCTTGCTGGCCAACACAATGGACATCGGGGCCAGAACTAATCCAGTTACGGAATTCGACAACAATGTGACGCAGACTACATTTATTCACAGATTGTGAGCTGGACGACCGTCCATAAGCATCCTGAGCTGCCGAAACATCCCACTACCAGGTCAGGGCAGATTTTCAACGCCCATAATTACTCCGGCAAAGGACCCACATTGCGAATTCCTGAGAGAAATATGGCAATCGTCTGAGAATCGGCACACCTCTCGCGCTCGATCCGAACTCTGACAAACACCGCCCACTCGCACATCGAGCCACTTGATGGCATGAAATATCGCGCGCCGCACATCACAGGTCGATCACCAGGAATGCCGCTCGAGACATCCCCCGGAATATCGCCGCGCTACGACTCGGCTACCGCGGCGGCGTAAGCCTGCGCTAGACGTTCGGTAGCCCTCGGCCCGGTCGGATCGGGACGCGGAGTGCCCAGATGGGATTCGCGCAGTTCGTCCATGAACTCACCCCACAGCTGCGGCCCACCGGCCTCCAGCAGCTCGGCACGCACGCGCAGATGCTTGGTCGTCGGCCGGTGCCGCAACCCCCAGGCGCCGAGCTGGGCCATGATCGGCACCAGCTGGATAGCGGGCTCGGTCAACCGGTACTCGGCCTTCTGCCCGGGGCGGGTGTCTTCGCGACTGAGCAGACCGGCGGCGACCAGGCGCTTGAGCCGGTCGGACAGGATGTTCGACGCGATACCCTCCTCGGACCCGGCCAGCATCTCGCGGAAATACCTGCGGTTGCCGAACATCAAGTCGCGCAGCACCAACAGAGTCCACCGGTCCCCGATCACCTCGATGGTCGCGTTGATCGGACAGCCCGAGCGTCCCTCATCACGCATGCGGTGCTCCTCTCGCGCAAAGAAAATCTCGAACTTCTGATTGCAATATACAACCAGTTGTGATTACAGTACCACCCAAGCGATTGCGGAATGCAATCACCTGACGGAAGAGTCATCATGCCGAAGCTGCGTGTACACAACATCGCGATCTCCCTCGACGGTTATGTCGCGGGTCCGAATCAAGGAATCGACAACCCACTCGGCGAGGGCGGCATGCGCTTGCACGACTGGGCGTTCGCCACGAAATACGGTCGTTCGATGGGCGGCGAGGACGCCGACGGCGACACCGGCCTCGACAATGACTTCCTCATGGCCGGCGACGTCGGGATAGGCGCAACCATCATGGGCCGCAACATGTTCGGTCCGATCCGCGGACCGTGGACCGACCACGAGTGGAACGGCTGGTGGGGTGAGAACCCGCCCTACCACCATGACACTTTCGTGATGACCCACCACCCGCGTCCGTCGGTGTCGATGGAAGGTGGCACCACGTTCCACTTCGTTGACGAGATCCCGGAAAAGGTACTGCGCCTGGCGCTCGAGGCAGCCGACGGCGCGGATGTGCGGTTAGCGGGCGGCTCATCTGCCGTCCGGCAGTTCCTGCTCGCGGGCCTGGTGGACGAACTGCACCTGGCCGTCGTCCCGATCCTGCTCGGTGCGGGCGAACGACTTTTCGACGGCCTCGGCACGCTGCCCGGTTACGAGCGCACATCGGTAGCAAGCTCCCCCGCTGTCACCCATGTCCAATTCGCCAAGCTTGCCTGAGCGAATCGGCCCCGGATATGGCAAGAGGCTCGCACCCCCTGCCGGGTACGAGCCTCTGGAGAAGTCACGCTTGATCAGATAGCGCGGACGTCCTGGGCCTGCGGACCCTTCTGGCCCTGGCCGATCTCGAACTCCACACGCTGGCCCTCTTCGAGGGACCGAAAACCCGAGCCGCTAACGGCCGAGTAGTGCACGAAGACGTCGGGGCCGCCTCCGTCTTGGGCGATAAAGCCGAAGCCCTTCTCGCTGTTGAACCACTTCACACTGCCTTGAGCCATGTTCGTTACTTCTTACTTCCTGTAGGTGAGTCAGGCAGATCACTTCGATAAGCCCGATCTCGCCGTCAAGAATGCCATCATCCGACGTATTCCTCCAGCTCTGGCATCCCCAGCCGTGAGCAAAACAACGCCCCCTCGGCGCTTTCGCGTCGGATTCGAGCCTTCGCCGAAGGTCTCAGAACGGCTCTGACGGCGGGCGGAGGCAATTACCGGGCTGGTTCGAGACCACCCCGAGATCGCAATGTTGCAGTCGCACAACAATTGCGGCGTTGGGCCGCCCACCTACCGAGTGCCGTTGGCGCCGATTGCGGAGCTTCCCGCCGGACTGCTCCGCAGCGTCACTCGACGCACCGGATTCGCGCCCGCTCGCGACTCAGGACGGCGCGTCCGGGACCGCGGCGGCAACACCGTCGAGAATGAGCTCGAGGCCGAAAGTGAAGTCAGGGTCGGCGGTTTCGTCGTTGGCGGGTTGCGCTTCGAAGATGCTCGCGGCGAAAAGTCGAGCGGCATCCGGGAAGCGAGCGGGATCGACGAGCCCGGCCATATCTCGGCCGTAATTCTGCTCGACCTGTGCCTGTTCGAGCCCGGCCGCCGCGCTGCCCTGTTCGAGTTGGTTGGCCAGCACGTAGCCCTGCCGGACGTATCCGCTCACGACCGTGATGACGCCGACTTTGGCCGACCAGTCCAGATTCGTATCGCGCAGCGCACGCAGCCCCGCGTCCATCCAATCGATCGCGTTGGGGCCGCGCGGCGGGCCACTGATCGGCAGTTGGGTCAACCAGGGGTGACGACGGTAGACCATGAGCTGCGCCAGCGCCCAGCGCCGCAGATCCGCGCGCCACTGTCCGCTCGTCTCGATGTCGGCCGGGCCGAAGCCCAAATCACCCATCAAGACGAGCAACTCGTCTTTGGAGCCGATGTGCCGGTACAGCGACATGGGCGTGACGTTGAGCGCCGCGGCGATTTTCGGCAGCGTCGCGCCGGACAGTCCGTCACGGTCGGCCAGCGCCACTGCCGTGCCGACGACTCGATCCACGTCCAACTCCGCGGGGCGGCCGAGGCGCGGACCGATCGGCAGTCGCCATAGCCGGACGAGCTGGTCGGGCAGATCTTCTTCGGCCATAAGCCGTGGTTACCTCTATTCTCGCTGGTCATAGCGTCGCGCAACTTTAACATGTCTCTTATAGTATAAGTCGTATACTATCTAGCGACGGTGGAAGAATCCGCCCCGAACTCCCCCGGAATGTGAGAGCACATGGACGCCAACGCAATACGCCGCACCGCAGGAATCGCCGGTCTGGTCGCAGCCGTACTCACGCTGATCGAACTGCCCTTGTACTTCGTCTACGACGGGCCACCGCCCGACTCGAATGTGCTGACCCGCAGCCTGTTCGGGCTCGCCGGGCTCACACTGCTCGTCGTCTTCATGACGGGCCTGGGCTACCTACTGAAACAGACCGCCTACGAATGGGTCGGCACCGTCGCCGCCACCGCGGGACTGATGTGGGTGACCGTCGCCTTGGTATCGACGGGTCTCGAGGTCGGTGCGGTCATCGAGGCGCCCGACCCCATCGATCCGACCATCGCGGTCAGCGGTACCTACATCCTGTACGGCACGATCTCCCGCCTGCTGGAGGCATTATTCTTCGTAACCTTGGGATTCGGGGTCATGCGCACCGCGCTGCTGCCACGCTGGGTCGGCAGGTCGGCATGGGTGCTCGCGCTGATCAACCTCGCCTTCGTCCCCTCGCTGTTCTTCGGCAACACCCCCGCCGACTTCTATGCGGCCAACGGCTGGGGCACCACGGCGACGGTCGGCGGCATCACAATGCTTTGGATCCTCGCGGTCGGCGGCACGCTGGCGTTCACCCGCGCGCCGTCCGCGCAGCCGGCCTGATCCGCGGGCACCAGGCGGTCCGACCTGGTGCCCGCGACAACGCACTCACTGCAGAAACCATTCGTTGATGACCAATGACGGAACGCCACGGACGATGATCCGATAGCTGCGGGCACATACCGAATCGAATGTCCCGCCGAAGTAGAGCAATTGCCTGCGTGGCTCGGCCTTCATTGCTTGCAGAGCAGCACCGATGCCCGCGGCCTGGGATTGGAGTGCGTCACGGAAACCAGCGGGCAGACGATTCATCACGATCAGGGATTCCGCACGTAGATAGCGGGTGCCCGAACGCATGCCGACGAGATCGACATACCGCGCTACGACCTCGTCTTCGGGTCGCACGTCGAGCCAACGGTTGTGGCTCTGCACAGTCGTCGGCTCGTGTTCGGAAACGCCGACCGCCGCGATCGGTTCGAGAGCGAACGCTTCGAGCAGGCGGGTGACGGTGCCGTCGTTCATCAACAGGCTGCGATGGTAGGGACTCAATTCCGCGGCGTGTAGGTCGCGCCAGTCGGCCGGGCGATCGTCCTGTGCCTCGAAATGGCGTCGCATCAGCACATCCGGGTCGGTACCGGCCGAGACCGGGGCAGCCACCCCGCGCACCGGACCAGCGGGAGGGCTGGTAAGGATTGTGGGGTACTCGGGGTCTTGCCGCAGCGGTTCGATGATTGTCATGGTCCGACACTTCCTGGACGGGCGATTAGCTTTCTGCGTACCGAGCATTCTTGGATAGGTAGACGACGCGCATGGGGTGCTGCCGGAAAACTACGTAGGTAGACCGCTGCTCAGATCGGCCGTAGTTGGAATGTGCTGCGTCCGGGGAGGTCGATGGTCACCGACATCCGGCCGTGCTCGTCGGCCGATGCCACCGGTATTACCGCGCCGAGGATCAGGTAGTCGCGGCGCGGCAGCAACTGGTCGAGCAGCACGGTGAACCGGCCCGGTTCCTTACCCGGGTAGAAGACCGCTTCCAGGCCGTGTCCGTCCGAAACCGCCTTCGCCACAATAACTTCGGGGTGTGGCACATCGACGATTCTCGGTCCGTTGTTCCAGGCCTCCGGCCGGGGCCGACTCATCATGTCCGCCAGCACGTAGGGACGGCCGAGAGCGCCGAAACCCAACATTCCATTCGCGTGCACCGACGCCGATTCGAAGCGCGACACCCCCGATTGCCGTTCGTCCTCGGTGAAACACAGTTGTTCGACCGCCTCGCGCCACAGTCTCTGGTGCCATTCGGATTCGCCGCATTCCTGCGCGAGCAGCATCGCCGCCGCCAAGGACTCAGCGTTCGATTTCGCGCGCGAACCCCAGTCCTCGGCGACCGGGGATTCAGCGCCGCCCGATCCTGTCCGATGGAATTGCCCGGTATCGAGCCATTCGTGGCGCAGGACTTCCCACGCACGCCACGCGAGATCCGGTAAAAGCGGTGCGACGAACGCCGCGATGCCCGCAGTCGTGGCAGGTCCACGGAAAGCGCGTGCGGTCAGTCCGAGTCCGGAGGCGATGAAGGTGACGATATCCCCGTCGGCAGCGGTGAACTCGGCCGCGAGTCCGGCCTGGAATCGGTCGACGATCGGTGTGGCGCTGGAGGTCCCGTTGACCGCATCCGATACCGCGACGCCGGCTGCGCTGACCGCATTGCAGTAGGGGAAGACCAGCCCGTGCGTGCGGGCCCGGCCGACAGGTAACGGTTCGCAGGGCCACAGCACGAAATCGCTGTCGAAATTCCGGATCACGATGTCGTTGATCGTGTCGTGGCGATAGTCGAATTGCCTGCCAGGTGACCAATGGAAGCGCAGCGAACCGGGCTCGGCGAAGCGTGCGTCGCCGGTGGCCTGCCGGAACATCCCCAGCTGGAGATTGAGATAGCCGGTGAACATGATGTTCTGCGGCACGTCGACGGGATCTACCCGCCGTTGGCGGAAGTCCCAGTTGCCCAACAGGTTCTGCTGATTCCAGTAGCCCCATGCGGCTTTGTCCTGTGCGCGGGCGATCAGGTCGAGTTGCGCTCGGTGCAGTGGGCCCAACAGCGCCGGAGTGTGGGAGTAGCCGTACACGGCCAAGGCCCAGCCGAGCGCGTTGAGCTGATAGCGGTACTGCTGCAGCGGTCCGGGGCCCTCCTGATCGAAGCCCGCCCAATCGTCCGGTGACTGCATGGCGACGCTGAGCAGGTACCGCAGTAACGCCAGCTGCTGGGGACTCGCTTCGGTGACTTCTGGTGTGCCCGAGTGGTGTCGATCTCGCGCCCGAGGGGGCTGCGCGGTCCTTTGATCGGCGAGGTAGCGCGCTCGTTCGGCCCCGACGCGTTGCGCCGACCGGTGCCGGAGGCGCTCACGGACGAGGACGACCACCGAAATGCTCACGACCGCTACGAGAGATCCCAAGGGCACCAAGGACATCGGTCCCGGCATGTCCGCGTGCGCGGATACCAATCCGGCGGCCGCTGCGGCGGACACTAGAACGATCGCGGGCAAAGTCACGTAGTCCGAGCGGGCGATCGAACGAAACATGAACGCCCACAACGCCGCGACAAGCACTCCGAGAAACGCCGCGACATGACCGACGACCACGACCACCACTGGTGCGCTCACGACGGCGGCCGCCACCAGCGCGACGATCGACACCGCCGCCGTGGATGCGACGAACGGGTGCCGCCGCAGCGTCCACAGCGCACCTGCGGCCTCGAGGAGAATCACTGCAGCATGCGCGAGGACAAAGGGCGTGCTGAACGAATGATGCAGTGCCGGAATCGCATACAGCAGCCCGGCGCCCGGCACGACGAGACCGGCGCCGAACGCCCGCCAAGCGCCCGAAAGCCCGAGCAAGGCAGGCCCGAACACCGCCGCGGCCCACACCACCGCCACGACGAGCTGTGTTCGGCGCAACCACCGGGCGGTGGACGGCCCGCGCAACCGCAAAGGATCCATATCGGCCTCGAATCATCGTCACAGCCACACCGCGGTCGGCCGGAAAACCGGTCCGAATCGCCAGAACCGAGCGATCGAGAACAGCGTGGCCGAATACGTAGCGACCACCGCATCCGTAGCGGATACGCAACAGACGGTCAGGGGCGCTGACGACGTGCGGCTTCCGCTCGCACTTCGCGAAGCAGAGTCTTCGGCACGAATCCGATGATGTCCGCGCGGGAGTTGGTCACCAGCTTCTGCAAAATGGCGGCCACCTGAGTATCGACAGTCCGGACGGACGTCCCTCGTCTGGCCGCGATCGCGGAATTGGTCCACCCGGCCGCGGCCATCGTCGCGACCTCACTCTCCGCCGATGTCAGCTCCTGCCACGACGAGGGGCCTGATCTGTCGATCGGCACTCGGACTCGCAACACCTCCGCGGGCAAGGTACCCAGCGCGAGGCGCAGCACCTCACCGAGTTCGGGGCGCAGCAAGGAACCTCGAGTCTCTGCCGCCGTGAACGCCTCGTCGCCGAGCACATCGCGGGCGACGGCTGAGGCTTTCTCGGTCTCGTCGGCGAAGGGCCCCAACTCGTTGATGTCGATTCCGAGCCTGGATCGGAGTGTCCTTGCACCACCGTTGAGTTGGGCGGTTTCGGTCGCAAGGGCGACGATAGCGCCGCGATCGGGCTTGCCGCCGGCGAGCGCATCGGCGATGAGTTGCGCCAACGACCAGGCTCGGAACTGCACCGCCCACAGCCCGCCCCACTGATCCCTTGTCAGCAACTGATGCGTCAGCGCGATCCGTATGAAATCGGCTGCCTCAGTGGGTTTCCCGTGTCTGGTCAAGACGATCGCCCAGGCGAGCTCAGCCCAGGACTTCGCCCACTTCGCACCCGAAGCGCGAGCCCGGTCCAGGAACGGTGGTACAAGTTCGTAGGCTTGTTCCGGTGTTCCGAGCAGACCGGCGGCCAGGCAGGCGAACAGCTCACTCATCGTCGCACCGCCGTGTTCACCCGATCCATCGAACTTTTCGCGCGCCCGCCCGAGTACGGTTATTGCCGCCGGATCTCGTTGCACAACCAAAAGCTCTACGCCCCAGGCGAATTCGATCGATGCGGGCAGTCCGATATCGGACTCGGTGGTGTGCCGCCAGTTCGAGGGATCGTCGGTGTCGAGTGTGCACGCGGCGACGCATTCTTCGAGCATTCGCTCGGCTGCCTCGCGTTCGCCCTGGCACAAGGTGAGCCACACCAGCAGCGCCATGGCTTGTATTCGCAGTTCGACGGGTTGCGGGTGTAGCGAACCGGTGGCGTGCAGCGCGCGTTCGGTCCATCGGCGCATTTCACGAAACGAGCCTTTGAAGAACGGCAAGCGCAGCGCGAGCAGTCCGGTGCAGATCTCCAGACCGACCGCGGCGTCGCTCGGGGTCGCGACGCTGCTGTCGATCGCGGTCAGAATGTTGTTCCACGCCGCACGAGCCCAGTCCAGTAGGTCCTGCTCGGCGGGGCTGAACCAGGTGGCCGCCGCATGTACGACCTTGTCCCGGTAGTAGCGCCGGTGTCGCTCAGCCAATCGTGCCGTTTCGTCGGACTCTTCGGTGGAACGTTCGCGTAGTTGTCGCCTTGCGAAGATCCGAAGGCTTTCCAGCAGGGAGTAGCGCACGGTCGATGGCGTCATGTGCGCCGACACCAGGGACTGATCGACAAGCCGTTCCAGCAGACTCTCGATATCGGCCTTGGCCAACCGCACTACCCCGCCATTGGGCTCGAGGTCGGAACAGACTGCTTCTATGGCCTCCAGGTCGGCTCCGACGTCCACCGCGGCGCCGATTTCGTCCTCGGGGTTGATGTCGTGTCCCGCGGCGAATACCGACAGGCGCTCGAAGAGCAGCCGCTCCTCGGGGCTGCACAGGTCGTAGGACCAGGCGATGACGTCGCTGATGCCACGGTGTCGGGCCTCGGCCCCGACCCTGGGCCCGTGTGACCATCGCATTCGTTTGTCGTCGTCGTCTTCGCCGCTGAGTTCTCGAAGAATCACCGCCAACGGTTGGCGCATCAACCGCGCGGCGGCAAGTCGAATGTAGAGGGGGTTGTTGTGCACGTGCCGACAGATCTTGTCGGCGATCGCGACCTCCTCGGCGCTGGTAATCGGGTGTCGGGCGAGTTCGGATCGGTGCCGGAACAGTGCGAGCCCATGCTGCTGCGACAACGGCGGGACCACCGCGACCTGTTCATCCACCCATCCGATGGCCTCGCGGCTGGTCGCCAGGATGCTGAGCCGGGGCACCGCTTCCAGCAGGCGGGCGATCAGGTCACCGGCTCCGGCGAGCACGTGTTCGCAGTTGTCCAGCACCAGCACGGTTTGGCGGGGCCGGCCCACGGAATCCTGTTCGGTGAAGGTGTCGACCAGTGCCTGCCACAACGGTCGTCCCGAGAAGTCGGCATCGACGACCGCCTGCGCGACCTCTTCTTCGACGGCGGCGATATCGGCGCCCTTCGGCAGTCGTCCGAGCCCCACCCAGTGCACCGCGGTGCGCCGTGCCTTGCGGTAGCGGGCCGTGGCCTCGGCGGCCAACCGGGTCTTGCCGATGCCGCCCGAACCGACCAGCGTCAGCAATTGAACCGAACCGAGCAGTGCGGTGATGATGTCGTTCAGCTCCGCCTGCCGACCGACGAAACCGTCTACCGGCCACGGCTGGTCGGCCACCTCATCCTGGTATCGCGCCACCATGACGAGCAGGTTAATCGGATTGCGAAGTCGGTGGGGGCTTCAGGTGGGTTCCGACGGCTCAACTACGTATCGGATACCGATGCGGCATTACCTACGTAGCTGCGCATGCTGTTCTCGACCGACTGCTCACGTCGTGCGTCAGAGCGGTTGGGTGGACCCGCGCTCGGGTCCCCGACGATGTTGCGAGGTACCGAAAACGTGGTGTGCTGTGTCCTGCTCGGCGGGTTGATGCTGTTCGGACCGCGAGGTCTGCGCCTGTTCCGTGCGCTACGCGGAGATCAGCCGCCCCAGGCGGCGCGCCCGCCGCTGGAGGCGACGATGTCCCGTCATCTGCTCGTAGCTTCCGGTCCGGGCCACCGCCATTCGGAGCCACTCGGTTGACCACCCCGCAGAGCCCCGCCCAACCCGCGAGTTGTCCTGTGCCGCATCACGGCTCGCCCGTCGACACCGACAGGCAGCGCGTTCCGTTGCACTCTCCGGAGTTCGCGGCCGACCCGCATGGCGCCTACCGGGACATGCGCCGCCGCTACGGATCCATCGTGCCGGTGGAACTGGCGCCCGGTGTGCCTGCCACGCTGGTGATCGGCTACCGCACCGCGGTGCGGATCCTGCACGACCCGGAGCATTTCCCGGCCGATCCGCGCACCTGGCAACAGGACATACCCGCCGACTGCCCCGTTCTGCCGGTCCTGGAATGGCGACCGAACGCGCTGCGCAGCGCGGGCGCGGAGCACGCCCGCTATCGGCAGGCCAATATCGCGAGCATCAACGAGGTTGATCTGCACGCTCTGCACGCCACCGTGGAGCGCATCGCCGTCCCGTTGATCGATGCCTTCTGTGAAACCGGTACGGCCGACCTGGTCAGTCAGTACGCGCTTCCGCTCGCCTTCGAGGTCATCAATGCGATGATCGGCTGTCCGCCGCAGATCGGGCAGCGTGCGGCCGCCGGGTCGGTCGCGATCTTCGACGGAATCGACGCCGAACAGGGCAACAGAATGCTGACCGACGCATTCATGGAGCTGATCGAGCTCAAACGGGCCGAGCCCGGCAACGACATCACCACCCGACTGCTTCAGCATCCGAGCAACCTCGACGACGCCGAACTCGTCCATCAGCTCGTCGTCCTGTACGGCGCGGGCATCGAACCCCAGCAGAACCTGATCGTCAACACCATGCTGCTGATCCTGACCGGCGACCGTTTCGGCGGCGATGTGCTCGCCGGGAGTCTGTCCACCAGAGACGCCCTCGACGAAGTCCTGTTCAACGACCCCCCGATGGCGAACTTCTGCCTCACCTACCCCCGGCAACCGATCCTGATCGACAACGTCTGGCTCCCCGCCCACCAGCCCGTCGTCATCAGCATGGCCGGTTGCAACAACGATCCCGCCATCAACACCGGTAATCACACCGGCAACCGCTCGCACCTGTCCTGGAGCGCGGGCCCGCATTCCTGCCCGGCCGCCAGCGCCGCCTATCTGATCGTCCAAGACGCCATCGACCAACTCCTCGACGCTTTGCCTGATCTGCGACTGGCCGTTCCGGCCGACGAATTGACCTGGCGGCCAGGCCCTTTCCACCGCGCGCTGGCCGCGTTGCCCGTTGTCTTTCCCACGTCCGCGCCGTCCTCGACCTTGTCCTGACGTCCTTCGCGGGACATCACAGTGCCCTGAGAAATGACCGCGTGGGTTCCGCGGGCTTTGCTGCCGCTCGAGGAGCGAGCCGGCGTACAGGTACACCTACGTGGTCGGCGACGACATCGCCGATGACCAGGCTCTACCGACGGCAGCAACATTGTTGGGACGTGACATCGAAGATCGCAAGAAACGCACCGATGAAGGAGACCGAAATGCTGCAGGGAATGGCGACGAGCACGTTCTACGCCGACGATCTGGAGGTCGCGAAGGACTGGTACACCGAGTTCTTCGGCGTCGAGCCATATTTCACCGTGGCCGGTGCCTACTACGAGTGGCGGATCGGTGACTACCAGGCGGAATTCGGCATCGTCAACCGTGCGTACGCCCCCGCGGGAGCCAAGAACACACCCGGTGGCGCCATCCTGAACTGGCATGTGAACGACTTGCAAGCCACCTTCGACCGCTTACAAGAGCTCGGTGCCACTGTGTACGACCCGATCACCGAGCGCGGTGCGGACACCGGCTTCATTACCGCTTCGGTGGTCGATCCTTTCGGCAATATCCTCGGGCTGATGTCGAACCCGCACTACCTCGAGGTGCTGGCGAAAACCGGCCCAGCGTAATCCACCAGCGCGCAGGTCGATCCGGGGGCGACTCGTCGGCATCGCCCGAGCAAAGCCCGGACGATGCCAACCCCGAACACGGAGATCTCATGGCACACCTCGAACACTCGGCCCCTTGCGCCTTCGCCGATCCCGGACAATGGGAGGCAAGAATCCGGACACGCCGCGATCCGAGCCGCACAGGCCGACGGACGATGGGACGCGGCATACGAGTCGCAGCGCAACGCCACAGCGCCGGAGGACCTTTCGGCTGCCCTCGCCGATAACGACCGCGCGCTCACCGATTCGAACTCCTGGACCGCACGCATCGATACGCCCCCTGTTCCTGCGCCTGATGAAGGCGAAGTCACCAGTCAGCCGCGCATCCCAGATCGCCGAGACCATCGAGACACTGGCCACGTGAAGTGACCGCTGACCGCTGACCGCTGACCGCTGACCGGGAAACGATGAACGAGCTCGAGATGGCAATGCGCCGTCTAGTTGACCGGATAAGTGCCGCATTCAGTTCCGTCGTTTCCGGACGTCACCGCGTCACGCGTCATGTCAGCGAGGAGATCAGCATGGGCATCGACAATACTGTGAGAGCGGACAAGGGCAATGGGGCAGGCATCGCTATGGTTGCTGCGAATCTGCCACCTGGGAAATCTCTCTATTTAGCCTCGTCTGGCAACCATGCAATCGCCTACGCCGAAGCCGCACGGCGGCGTGGAATTCCCCTCACCGCGGTGGTGCCCGAAAATACCTCACCACTCAAGGTCGACAAGCTGAAGTCGTTGGGCGCGAACGTGGTTCGGCATTGGGGGCGAACTGGGATGCGGCCAACGAGCACGCCAAGCGGATCAACCAGGACAGTGGCGGGTTGTGTTCATGGATGTGTCCGCGCCGGATTCCGTTGCGGCACTGGGCACCGCAGTCCACGACATGATGTCACAAAGGCATTTCGCGGACGCCGTCATACTGTCGGGCGTCGGTGGAACCATTGCCTCGGCCGCGCAGGTGGTGCGCGATTACGGGCATACCTGGAGACGTGACTACACCATCCTGATCGCCTGCCCGGAGCGCGCCCCCACCCTCTATGAATCCTTCAAAGCAGGCGCGCCGGTAACGGTGATGCCGCACACGATGGCCGAGGCGATGCAAGTCGCGACCGTCGACGCACACCTGCTCTCCGACATCGTCACCTACGCCGACGACGTTGTCCTGGTTCCCGAACGTTGGATCGAGCAAGGTATTCCACTGCTCAGCAATGCCACCGGCCGCCCCATCGAAGGCGCGGGTGTCGTGGCCCCGATGGCGGTCCTCGGATCCCACGGCATCCCGCACGGAGCCAGCGGCACTATCCACGACCTCCGCGGTCAGGAAGTGGTCACCATGGCCAGCGGCGGCAGCATCGCCCAGGACGCGGTAGACGCGATACACATCGACAAAGGAAATACTTCGCGGCCGTGTGAGCTCGGATCGGACCTATGAAGGCGATCGCGTACCTATGAGCTACCGATGCGATACAGCCACCCAGTCGGCGACGCTGATTTCGCTCGATACTTCTCGCCCAAGCACCGGCGATGACTCCGCCGCCGAGACTCGCAACCGCGGATACCGCCCGAAAGAAACGATGATCGCTTATGACGCAGGCGCACTGTGCAACGTCATCGATGTGGCGGTGCAGACCATTACGGCATAAATTCTCGGCACCGACTCTAGAGAGCCCTGGCGATCTCCCGCCCCTGATCGAATTCGGATCCGGTCCGTGGTAATTCAGGCCGGCGGACTCGTCGGAATCGGTCATGTTATCGGAACACGCCTCTCCGGAGCGACAAACAAGGTGTCATACTTCTTGGCAGAAGGAAAACTTGTACCAATCAGCTCCCAGCTGCGCCAGGCCGCTCAGGAATATATAGAAAAGGATTCACACGGCAAGGCAATTATTCAGCGGACAGATTTATGGACGGTTCCGGAGCTACCACGCAAGATAATACCGGGCGAGACGCCGATCTGGGGCACTGATCCCTACACCTTCAGAGAACTGGCGCTCTGGCCCGGAGATCTCAGCAAGGAAGTACTGTACGACCGACAGGGGGAATTTATCGGCTTATCGTACCCACTCGAGCGGGAGGACATTCCACATCTTCGAAATCTGGCAGAGGACGGCTCGCCTTCGAAATACAGCCATACGACTTTCGACTCAACTGGGCACAGTAACATGACAAATAATCCATGGATAACTCCATGGTCAGCAGAGCCCGGCGCCTTCTATATTCACGCAGAGGCGAATGCCGAGACAAGCACATTTCATATCAGGGCCGATCTGCCGACCTTCGATCAAATGAATCAACATCCTGGTGGTGAAATCATAGCTCTCGAGCCGGAGGTGCTCGCAAAACAAGTTTCAACCGAGCCAGAACTACGGAAAGCGGTTGCCAGGAGTCCGAAGTCTGCGATTGTCATGTTGTCCGGTGATATCGGGCGCCATGATATGGCTGCGAGGTTCGCACAATCCTTGCAGGAGGAGGAAGGGTTCCGCCGGGACATATACTTTTCGAACGGACCTCAGATTGTCTGGCTGGATCCCCCCACTGGCTGGAACCCTTTGAGTATCCAGGAAAAAGCTGAGGGTGGACTTCGGGATGGTTGGACACGGTATGCCCCGGCACCGTTCGAAGCGGGTTGACACCGTTAGGACCGGCGCCGACGGTGGTCTCGGTTCTGCGCCTGTGCGACGTCCGCTCGGACCTGGCCGATCAGGGCCCTCGGAACAAAATTGATGATGTCCGCACGTGAGGTGATCATCAATTTTTGCAGGATCATGCCCATCTGCACGTCGGTAGTTCTGAAGGAGTTTCCCCGACGCGCGGCGATCGAGGTGTTGGTCCATCCGGCTGCGGCCAGTATGGCGACCTCCCGCTCCGCTGCGGTCAGCCTGCCCCAATACGAGGTGGTCGGCGGGGTTCCGGAACGCGTCGCCGACGCGTCGATTGCCAACGTGCCCATAGCAAGTCGCTGGACCTCGTTCGCTCCGGGACGCAGCCTGGAGCCTTGCCTCTCGGCCGCCGCGAATGCAGTTGGTCCGAGCGCGGTACGGGCGACAGCGACGGCTTTTTCGGTTTCCTGGGCGAACGGACCCAGTTCGTCGATGTTCACGCCGAGTCTGGCACGCAATGTTTCGACTCCACCGGCGAGCTGAGCGGTTTCGGTCGCCAACGCGACAAGTTCACGACGGTCGCTGCCGCCCCTCTCGATCGAGTCGAGGATGAGTTGAGCCAGCGACCACATCCGAAACTGCACAGACCACAGCTGGCCCCACTGATCACCGAAGGCGAGCTGGTGCCCCAGTGCGATCCGTTCCACCTTCAACGCCTCGACCGGGTCACCGTGCTTGGTCAAAGTGATCGCCCACGCCATATCCGACCAGCACGTCACCCATAACGCGCCCGAGGCGGTAGCGTGCTCGCGGAAGCGCAGTACGAGTTCGAAGGCCTGTTGTCTGGTTCCGAGCACGCTCGCGGCCAGCGCTACGAGCATTTCGCTCATCGCCGCGGAACCGTCGTCTCCGTCCCTGAGGAACTTCTCGCGCGCCCGCTCCAGCACCGTGATCGCATCGGCAGCGCCCCCGACGAGCAAAAGTTTTGCGCCCCAGGCGAACTCGACGCAGGCAGGAAGTCCGATGTCCGTCTCGGCCGTGCCTCGCCATTGCCGCATGCCTTCCTGGTCGGGTATGCACGCGGTGACGCTGTCCTCGAGCAGCCGTTCGGCATCTTCGGACTGGCCTTGGCACAACGCTATCCATGCCAGCAATGCCATTGCGCCCGTTTGGAGTTCGATGGGTTGCGGGGTAAGTGCGCGAGTGGCCCGCAAAGCATCCGAGGTCCACCGCCGCATTTCACGGAAGTTGCCTTTCAAGAAAGGCAACCGTAGGGCCAGTAGCCCGACGCAGATCTCCAACCCGACGGCGGACTGGCCCGGTGTGGTGACGCTTCTCTCGATCGCCGTCAAAATGTTGCCCCAGGCTGCCCGAGCCCAGTCCAGCAGGTCCTTGTCCGCGGGGCTGAACCAATGGGCAGCGGCGAACACGACTTTGTCCCGGTAGTACTGGCGATGACGCTCGGTCTGTCGTGCCGGTTCATCCACATCGGCGGTGGAGCGTTCCTGAAGCCTGCGCCAAGCGAAAATCCGCAGGCTCTCCAGCAGGGAGTACCGCGTGACCGTTGGTGTGATGTGCGCTGATACCAACGACTGGTCGACGAGCCGATCGAGCAGGCCCTCGATTTCCTCGCGCATGAGGCGGATGCCCGCTGCGCCGTCGCCCGCAACCTGCCCGCCGTGACCGGGCTCTTCGTCGTCGGCACAGACGGTTTCGATCGCTTCCAGATCTGCCCCCACGTCGGATGTCGTGGCGTCGTCGTCTTCCGGATTGGTGTCGTACCCGGAGGCGAAAACCGACAGGCGATCGAACAGCAGACGTTCCTTGGGCTGACAAAGGTCATAAGACCAGGCGATGACATCGTTGACGCCGCGATGCCGCTCGTCGGCCCCGACTCGGGGTCCGTGCGACCACCGCATTCGTTTGTCGTCGTCTTCGCTACCGCTGAGCTCCCGAAGAATCACGGCCAGGGGTTGGCGGATCAATCGTGCGGCGGCCAGCCGGATATACAGCGGATGGTTGTGCACATGGCGGCAGATGGCGGCGGCTGTCGCGATCTGATCGTCGCCCAGCACGCGGTTGCCGGTAAGTTCGGCGCGTAGCCGGAAAAGTGTCAGTGCTTGCTGCCGCGACAACGGCGGAACGACCACCAAATGCTCGTCGAACCACCCGATCGCTTCGCGACTGGTCGCCAGAATGCTCAGCCCCGCTACGGCTTCCAGCAGTCGAGTGATCAGGTGCCCGACGCTGTCGAGCACGTGCTCGCAATTGTCCAACACCAGCAAGGTCTGGCGCTCCCGGCCCGCCCCTTCCGTTTCGGTCAGTACTTCGACGAGCGCATCCCACGCCGATCGCCCAGAGAAATCCATATCCACGACCGACTGAGCGATCTCCGCTTCGACGGCGTCGACGTCGGCACCCTTGGCCAGTCGAGCCAGTCGCACCCAATGCACGGACGTGCGCTTCGCTTTCTGGTAGCGGCGGACCGACTCCGCGGCCAGCCGAGTCTTGCCGATCCCACCCGAACCGGTCAGAGTGATCAGTCGGGTGGCGCCGAGCAAGGAGAGGGCGATCGCATCCATCTCCGGCTCGCGACCGACGAACCCGTTGGTCGGCGCAGGCAAATCCCGCTGTTCTCGCTGCCTTGTGGCCATGGGCTCCTAGATTAACCACCACCCGACGGCGGCGCGCCCCGAACTCGCGCCGACAATGTCCTGCGGTCCTCTACCCGCTCGACGAGTCTTCACAGAATCCAAAGTTGCGGGCTGCGCCGAACCGTCTGTGACCGGTTCGCTATGGCCTCGAGGTCTTCCAGGAACCTGTCGATGCTGTCCGACACCACGTGTTTCGAGCTGAGCTGCAACCGCACCTTGTCCTCGGTGCTTGCCAGCACAGTCGCGGACAGATCGGCGGACAGATCACGGATAAGTTGCGCGCGCATCTGCTCGATCTGGTCGTTGCCCTGCTTGCGCACCCGAGCGACCTCGGAGTCGGCGATCTGCCGCAATTGGGCCACGATGCGCACAGCGTCGACGCGAGCGTCTTCGCGAAGTTGATCCAGTTCGACCTGGGCCTCTGCCAGCGCGTTGTCGTAGGCCTTTTTGGCCGCCGCAAGCCGCGTCGCCGCCTGTTCGCTGTGGTCGAGCTGTTTCTGAATGTTGCCCTGCGCCTTGCCCATCATCGACTTGACGGGTGGCGCCACCCATTTGACGACGATGAACACAATGCAGGCGAAGCCGAACAGCTGACTGAAGAACACCGGCCATTGAATAGTGATGTGATAGGGGCCGGAGGCGACGGTCCCTTCTGCGAGGATGCCGCTGGTGCCGATCATGACTACGCCCGTCCTGCCTGATTGCCCGCGCTTGTTCGGTCGTCGACGCCGAGCACGCGATCGGCCAATGTCCTGGCCAGCGGCTCAACCGTCTCGCGCAGTTCCGCGGCAACCTGGTCCGCTCGAGCCCGAAGTTCTGTCGCGGACTCCGCGACAATCCTGTCTGCCTCCTCCTGCGCTTCACCTCGCAGCTGCTCGAGAATGGCTCGGCCTTCGGCGCGAGCCCGGTTCCTGATCTCGACCACTTCACTGCGTGCTTCTGCGATCGCCGCCTTGTACCGGGCCTCGGCGCCGACGAACAAGTCCTTCGCCTCTTTGTCGTCGGCCGCGGTTTTGGCAACTCTCGCATCACGTTCGGTCAGCACCGCCCGGATCGGCGGTACAACGAACATCCAAATGACTCCGAGCACGATCAGGAAGATCAATAACTCGACGAAGAAGGTTCCGTTGGGGATAAGGAAATTACCCTCGGCAACCACCTCTGTTCGCGGAGCCATGCCGTGTTACTTACCGGGAGTCGCGAAGACGAAAAGCGCCATGAACGCTAGGTTGATGAAATATGCGGCCTCGACAAGACCGACTGTCAGGAAAAAGTTGCCGCGCAACCGCCCCTCGGCCTCCGGCTGACGGGCAACGCCGTTGATCAGCGCGGCGCCCGCGAGCCCGTCACCGATACCAGCACCGATCGCGCCGCCACCCATGATGATGCCGCCACCGATGAGCGCGCCCTGGATGATGGCCGCCGTTGTTGCGTCTGCCATTTTTCACTTCCTGTTCTCTAACAATGTGCTCGATCGGCGGCGCCGATCAGTGTTTTTCGTGCTCCAGCGACATCGACTGGCTGAAGTAGAGGACGGTCAGCAGTGAGAAGATAAAAGCCTGGATGAGGCCCACAAAGAGATCGAACAGCTTCCAGACGGCATTCGGTCCCCAACTGATCCAGAATGGGAACAGCGTGATCACCGAGATCATCACGCCGCCCGCGAACATGTTTCCGAACAATCGCAGCGACAGCGAGAGCGGTTTCGCGATCTCCTCGATGATGTTGATGAAAACCATGGGGCCCCAGCCGGTGTGACCCTTCAGCAGCTGTTTGGCATGCCCGAACGGGCCGCGCCGCATGACACCGGCCCCTTGGTAGAAGATGAACACGAACAATGCCAGTGCATAGACATAGTTGATGTCCGAGGCAGGCGGTGTGATGAATTCGCCCTCGCCGTACTGGACGGGAAGCACCGACAACCAGTTCGAGAGCAGGATGAAGGTGAACAACGTGACCGCCAACGGCAACGCGAACGGCGCGACCTTCATACCGATCGCGCTCTCCACCTGGTTGCGCATCTGGACCGTCACGGTCTCGAAGAACAGCTGCACGCCGTTCGGCACGCCCGAAGTGATCTTGATCCGCAGGTAGAACGCCAACGCGAGCACGATGACCGCCGCCACGCTGGTCGAGACGATCGTGTCGACGTCGAACGTCATTCCCCACAGATGTGCGACCGCGTGTTCGCCGACCTTGATTTTCGAATCGGACGGAGCGTCACCCTCCGCGAGGGCGGGAAATGTCATGAGAACAATCGAAGTTTGGAGCGTCATGGTAGCTGGCGAAGCTCCTTCAGTTCGGGCAGGACGGTACAGAGAACCAGAACGACTTGAAAAACGGCCAGGCCGAAGAAGATTCCGATGCCGCTTGGCCTCGCGAAGAAAGCGACCGCGATCGAAACTGCCGTAATACCGAACAATCGGACCGCCGACGAGAGCAGCAATCCTTGCTTCCTCGGCGACTCCGAATTGGCGACCCGGTTGACCGCCATCCTGGTTAGATAGGCATTCAGCCAACCCAAAGCCAGTCCACCGCAAATGAACACGCCGAGCAATAGTCGATCCAGCGGTCCACTAGCCATCATGACCAGCGCGCCGACAACGATTGCGACGATGGTTGCACGGCGCATTCGGAGTGTATTCACATCCATCTGACACCGCCCTCGCCATCGTCCCACCTCGTAGTGGGGTCGTGATGAATCGATAGCATACACACGGACAAGGGCGTTGTGGGGCAAGGTTTTTGATCTTTGTTCTATCGAGCTTGATAGCAGGACAACATTTTTGATCTTGACTGTATCGATTTGTGGAGCGCAGCAAGCATTTCTGCGTTCCGAGATTATCTAGCTGATACCAAGGGTTGTTAATATGAACACCAAAGGCGCATAAATTTCCCTTTACTTTCAATGGATCAACCAAACCGGTCGCCCTGTATCGCAAGGGTTTCGGGCAGGCGGCCCCGAACCTTCCGCCCGCGCCCGCCGGCACCTACAGGTACCGCACCTGTCGTGACTTCGATTCCTCGTACGCCGCTCGGCCGGACAGGTGCGCAGGCACACCGACCTCCCACCACGCTCCAGCTTCCGTCCACGCGGACGGCTCGGTGCGAACCACGAGCACAGCCGGGCGCGACTCGGCCCGCGCGGCGGTACGGGCCTCCGCATAGGCCGCACGGACTTCGCCCAGATCGGCAGCGGTGTAGACCGCGCAACCCAATGAGCGTGCGTGGGTGGCGAAATCGACCCGTGGCGGCTCGGCGTGGTTGGTGCGGCAGTCGGCGTAGAAATTGTTGAAAGGTTCGCCGCCCTGGCCTTCCTGTAGCCGGGCGATCACCGCGTAGCCGTCGTTGTCGCAGACAACGGCTACCAGCGGGTGACCGGCGAAGGCCGCCGAGAACAGCTCGGAGTTCAGCATGAGATAGGAGCCGTCGCCTAGCATGGTCGTAACCAGGCCGTCGTGGGCCATCGCCGCGCCCCAGGCACCCGCGATCTCGTATCCCATGCAGGAGAAACCGTATTCGACATCCATGGTCGGAGCGTCGCCGGTGGCGCGCCAGCCGCCGACGAGTTCACCCGGCATGCCACCGGACGCGGTCATGACGTAATCGCGCGGCCCGCTGAGCTCGTTGACGACGCCAACCACCTGGGCATAGGTCGGGGTGCCAGGGGTGGGAGTGCGCAAGGCGTCGATGTGGGCGTCCCATTCGGTGCGCACCTCGACCGCTCGGGCCGTCCAGTCCCCCTCGGCCCGCCATTCCGGTGGATCGGCGGGCGGCCGTACATCAGCATGACCGAGAGGTCGAATCTTGTTCTGCCCGGGCGTATTTGCTGTCAACTGCGCCGCCAGATCGCCGAGCGTGACAGCGGCATCGCCGACGACAGCGAGCGCTCCGTGTTTCACGGCGTCGAAACGGGCGGCGTTGATCGTGACCATGGTGGCGTCGGGGGCGAATACCGTCCAGGACGCGGTCGTGAAGTCCTGCAACCGGGTGCCCACCGCGAGCACCAGATCGGCTTCGGTTGCCATCGTGTTGGCCGATGCCGAGCCGGTGACGCCGAGCGGTCCGGCATACAGCGGATGCTCGTGCGGGACCAGGGTGCGTCCCGCGGTCGTCTCGACAACCGGAATCCCGTGCCGCTCAGCGAATTCCATGGCCTGCCCGGCCGCACCGGAGTATCGGACGCCGCCACCGAGCACCAGCAACGGTCGCGACGATGCTTGCAGTGCCGCGGCAGCGTCGGCCAGGGACCGCCGGTCGGCGCGCGGCCGGATGAGGCGATGCACGACCTGCTCGAAGAACGAATCCGGGAAGTCGTAGATCTCGGCTTGGACGTCCTGGGGCAACGCCAGCGTCACCGGTCCCGCGTCGGCCGCGTCGGTGAGCACTCGCGCCACTTGCGGCAGCGTCGCCAGCAACTGTTCGGGTCGGGTGATGCGATCGAAATAGCGACTCACGGGGCGAAAGGCGTCGTTCACGGTGAGCGTCCCGTCACCGAAATGCTCCACCTGCTGGAGCACCGGATCCGGCGCCCGCGTGGTGAACGTGTCACCGGGAAGCAGCAGCAGCGGAAGCCGATTCGCGTGCGCGACCCCGGCGGCGGTGACCATATTCAACGCACCGGGCCCGATCGAGGACGTCGCGACCCCGACCTGTCGTCGATGAGTCGCCTTGGCCATCCCCACCGCCGCCAACGCCATCCCCTCCTCGGTATGCCCGCGCCAGACCGGAATCTCACCGCGTCGCTCTTGCAACGCGGTACCGAGCCCTAACACGTTGCCGTGCCCGAAGATGGCGAAAACAGCCGGGAACAACGGCACTTCGCGTCCGTCGAGAGTCTCGGAGCGTTGGGCGATCAGCCACGCCACCAATGCCTGTGCTGTAGTCAGCTTCACGTGCCCTGCCCTTCGAGGTCGGCCACCACGCAACTCCGATCACCACAAGCTTCGACGGCGGTCGTGTCAGCGCGCTGCGTGGTCGGATGGCTCTGCAATGCCTGCTTCACAACGAGATTCATGAACTCGGTCCTTCGTGCTCGCCGACGCCCACAGAGCGCCCCCACAAGGACAGCGCGCGCAGGTCGCCGACCCATAGATTTCGGTAGGACACCCAGGCCGGCGGCGGATTCATCGGCACCGGCCCTCGTGGTCGGTGACGGGGCAGCGGGGGTCGGTCGGTTCGCCTGCCCAGCTGTCGCGCACCCAGGTGTGCGCCGGGTCGTCACAGAAGGCCATCGAGCGGTCGGGGGCCGGGCCCGCGAGCACATTGAGGTAGTACATCGGGTAGCCGGGGGCGGCAATGCACGGTCCGTGGTAGCCACGCGGTACCAGGAAGACGTCGCCGTCGCGGACGACCACGTTTTCATCCACGGTGCCGTCGGCGGTGTAGGTCCGGTGCATGCCGAAACCCTCATCCGAGGTGGTGATCCCGTCGCGCCCGGCGATGCGGAAGTAGTAGATCTCCTCGTTGACCACTTCGCACTCGCTCGCCTGGTCGTGCTTGTGCGGCGGGTAGGAGGACCAGTTGCCGTCCGGAGTGATCAGCTCGCACGCGTTGAGTTTGTCGGCGTGGTCCCATATTCCTGGTGCACCGAAACTGGTCACCTGCCGTGTCGCAGGCCCAGCACCGCGCACTTCGACCGGAACATGCTCCGCGGGACCGTATCTCGGCTCCAGACGATTCACACACCGAGCCATCGGCAGCGCGACCTCGAGCCCGCCGGCCGTCGACAACTCGACCTCGGCATCGCGTGGCACATAGGCGAAGTCCGTCACCCGACTGAAAACCGAATCCCGACCGTCCAATTCGAACGTCAGACCATCCACCCGCACCGTGCACGCCCCGGCCAACGGCAGCACGAACGCCTCGTACTCCCCCGTCCGCACCGTCCGCGCCTCTCCCACCGCCAACCGCAGAACGCGCAGCCCGGTGTAACTCAACCCGGCCCCTTCCGCCGTCAGCAATACCGGATCCACCCCATCAGCCAAAGTCCCCGCCGGACGATGCAGACTCATAGCCCCCTCCACCCAACCGGCCGCCTCCGAGGTTCGGCGTCGAGCGGTACACGACAGAGATCCCTACTCGCCCTTTGCCGCAGCCGGGTACCACTCGCCGACGCAGCCAGCGCTCGAGCAGACGGGGGAATCGCCGAGCGGGTCATCGGGCCTCTTTGAGGATCTGGGCCGCGGCGTCTACCGCGGTCGCGACGTCGCCGTCGTGCGGGTAGAGGAGGGTGCGGCCGACTACCAACCCTCGGACGACGTCGTGGCTGAGCGCACCACCCCAAGAGGCGAGATCCCCGGCAGGGTCGCCTGAGGGTGCGCCGCCCAAGACGACGACAGGCAGCGTCGTCGCATCCAGTACCGAGAAGTCTTGCGGCGCTGGTATTTTCAGCCAGGTGTAGGCCGAGGTGACGCCCAAGCCGGAGGCGACGGTGATCGCCCTGGCCAGCGAAGCCGCGTCTTTACTCATCACCAGCGCACCGGCGGCGTCGCGATGGTAGGGCAGTGGTTCGACCATCGCCATCAGCCCGTGTCCGGCCAGATCCGTAACCGCTTGCGCGCAGGCTTGCAGTGTCGGGATGGTGCCCGCGTCGGAATCCACCAGCCGCAGCAGCATTTTCCCGCCGTCGAGACGGAATCTGACCAGTGCGTCGGCGTCGTATCCGGTGAATCGGTCGTCGATCTCCCACTGGGCGCCCGCGAGGCCGCCACGGTTCATCGAGCCGATAACGATCTTGTCGTCGAGTGCGTCGAGCAGCAGCAGCTCCTCGACCACATCCGGGGAGCCGAGCACACCGTCCACGGCCGGGTGCGCCAGCGCGATGAGCAGTCGTTCCAGCAGGGTACGGCGGTCCGCCATTGCCGTCAGGTCCGAGCCGACACCGAGTGCGCCGCGCGCGGGATGGTCGGCGGCGACGAGGAAGAGGGTCTCCTTGTCCGACAACAGGCTCGGACGCCGACGCCGCTCGGCATAGGCACGTTCGATCGCCGCGGGGTCTGTCGCGCGCACGCGCAGTAGTTCATGCCAGCGTTCATCGGTCAGATACACAGCACCTCCTCGATCTCGGCGTTCGTCGGCATCGCTTCGGCGCAGGCCAGTCGCGATGCCACCAACGCACCTGCGGCGTTGGCGTAGGTGGCCAACCGCTGCGGATCCCAGTCCGACAGCAGACCGTGGATCAACGCGCCACCGAACCCGTCTCCCGCACCGAGCCCGCACACCACCTCGACCGGGCACGGCGGCACCGACCACCGTCCCGACTCCGTCGCCACGAGTACACCCTCGGCACCACGCTTGATCACCGCTAGACGCACGCCGCGCGCAAGCAGCCGATCGGCCGCCTCATCCGGATTCGCGGTGCCGACCGCCACCCGCACTTCGGTGCGGTTGCCGACCACCACATTCACGTAGTCGAGCATCCAGCTGATCTCGGTACGTGCGGTCACCTCATCCGGCCAGAACATCGGCCGATAGTCGAGGTCGAGCACCGTGTGTCCACGGCGGGAACGATGTTCGAGAATGGACCGTTGGGTGGAACGAGCAGGCTCCGCGCTGACACCGGTACCCGTAACCCACAGCAGCGGAACCGAATCCACCACATCCCACGGCACCTCGTTCGGTTCGATCGTCAGATCCGGTGCGATGGGTGCTCGATAGAACAGCAGCGGCGGGTCGGCGGGCGGGTTCAGCTCGCAGAAGACCACCGGTGTCGCGAGATTCGGCGCGGTCGTGACGTACTCGGCCGATACGCCGAAGCCCTCGAGCGCCGAACGCACGAAGTCACCGAAACCGTCGGGCCCCACCTTGGTCAGAACGGCAGAACGCCTGCCGAGGCGAGCGGCTGCGACCGCGACGTTGGTCGCGGTGCCGCCCAAGAACTTGGCGAACGTCTCGACCTCGGCCAGCCGGACACCGCTTTGCTGTGGATACAGATCGACGCCGACTCGCCCGATCGTGAGCGCTTCCAAGTCCGTCATGGCGTCACCACACGCTGTAGCTCGTGCTGGAGTGCGTCCAACTCCGCGCCACCCGCCATTTGGCGAGTCAGCTCTTGCAGGTCGATATCCGACTTCTCATACGAGCCGAGCATCGCCCCGCGTTTGAGCAACAGGAACCGGTCGCCAACGGGGAACGCGTGGTGCGGGTTGTGAGTGATCAGGATGACCCCTAGCCCCCGGTCGCGCGCCTGTACGACGTACTTCAAAACCACACCGGCCTGTTTGACGCCGAGCGCCGCCGTCGGTTCGTCGAGAATCAACACCTTCGCGCCGTAGTGCACGGCACGCGCGATCGCGACACACTGTCGTTGCCCGCCGGACAGCGTGCCGACCGGCTGCTCCATATCGCGGATTTCGATCCCCATGTCCTCCAGGGCTGTCCGCGTGATCTCGCGGCCCTTGCGTCGATCGAGCAGGCGCAGCGGGCCGTATCCGACCGTCGGCTCCGAGCCGAGGACGAAGTTGCGCCAGACGCTCATCAGCGGCACCACCGCGAGGTCCTGGTACACCGTAGCGATCCCGTGGTCCAAAGCCTCTCGGGGCGAGGACAATCGGGTCGGCACACCCTCGATTCGCAGTTCGCCGTGGTCGTGCTGGTGGACACCGGCCAGAATCTTGATGAGCGTCGATTTGCCCGCGCCGTTATCGCCGAGGATGCAGGTGACCTGCCCCGCGTTCACCACGGTGGTGACATCCCGCAGCGCGACGACGCCGCCGTAACTCTTGCCGACATCGATCGCTTCGATCAGTGGAGTGGCCCTACCCGTACGCGATACCGCATTCATCGCCGTACCCTCTCGGCTCGCTTCTGGAATCTATTGTTGACCAGCACAGCAGCCAGCAGCAGCACACCGAGGAACAGCATGAACCAGTCGCTGTCCCAGCGGGCGAACACAATGCCCTGACGTGCCATACCGAAGATCAGCGCACCGAGCGCGGCCCCGATCGCCGAACCGAAGCCACCGGTCAGCAGGCAGCCACCGACGACGGCCGCGATGATGTAGTGCAGTTCCAGCCCGACACCCTGATTCGCCTGCACGCTGGCGAATCGCAATATGCTGCAAGAACCTACGACCCAGCCCGCGAACGCGGTGGTCATGAAAAGCACGATCTTCGTCCGGTCCGCGGGAACACCGACAGCGCGAGCGCTCGGCAGTGAACCGCCGACCGCGAAGATCCAGTTGCCGAACTTGGTGCGCACCAGGACAACCGCGGCGATCGCCGTGAGCACGATCCACCAGACAACCGAGGCCTGCAAGTGTGTGTCACCGATATTCAACGTCGATGCGAACACCCATCCCGCCGAGTTGTAGCCGTCGGCGCCGCGAATGCCCGACACCTGAACGGTTCCGGTGACCATCCGGGTAACACCGAGGTTGAGGCCCTGTAGCGCAAGGAAGGTGCCGAGCGTGACGATAAAACTCGGTAGGCCGGTCCGCATCACCAGCCAGCCGTTGAACGCACCGACGGTCAGCGCGAAGATCAGCGAAACCAACAGCGCCAGCCAGACATTCCACCCCGCGTTGACCGCGAGCAGCGCGGTCACCAGCGCGGTGGACGCGGTCATCACCCCTGCCGATAGATCGAACTCGCCGCCGATCATCAACAGCGCCACCGCGACTGCCATGATGCCGAGGGTGGACGAATCGTCCAGCCAGGTCGCGACGCCCAATGGGCTGAGAAAACGGTCGGTGATGATCGAGAAGAACGCGAATACCAGCATCGCGCCGAGGAGTGCGCCGATCTCCGGCCGCACGATCAGTCGCTGGAACAGCGAGGGGCCGCCCGGGGGTGTACTCGCGGCGACGTCGGAAGTTTTTGTGGCAGTGCTCATGTCATCCACTCCGATCTCACCGCGTGCCCTGCGCCACTAGCGCGGCGACGGCATCGACGTTGTTCTTGTCGACGAAGGCAGGGCCCGTCTGCACCGGCGCGCCGCCGCCGACGGAGTTCAGGTTCGTCCGGTACAGCTGCAACATCACCACCGGCAGGTAACCCTGCTCGAACTGTTGCTGGTCGACAGCGAAGAGCAGCTTGTCCGCCCGAATAGCGTCGACCACATCGGTATTGAGGTCGAAGGTCGCGACTTTCGCCGCGGACTGCGACTCCTTCACCGCGTCCACAGCACGCGCGGCAACCTGCGAATTCAGTGTCAGCACTGCGTCTATGGACCTGTCGGCCTCCAGCGCGCCCTTGATACGGGACTGCGCGTCGGTCGGGTTGTTGATGTCCACCTGAAGCGTGGTTCCGTTGCCGAATGCCTTGGTGGCACCCTCACAACGCTGGTTGGCACCGATATTGCCCGCCTCGTGAATCACGCACAGCAGCTTCTTGTGTCCGGCGTCGGCGAGACGCTTTCCGGCGGCCTGCCCGGCGAGCGACTCACTCTGTCCGACGTGAGCGATAGCGCCGAACTCGGTGCTCGCGCTCTCGCCGGAGTTGATGGTCACCACCGGAATGCCCGCCGTAACAGCCTTTTCTATGGAAGGCCGCAGGGCCTCGGGGTTCGCCATCGATACGACAAGGCCGCCCACGCCTTGCGCGACGGCGTTGTCGATGAGTTTCGCCTGCTGGCCAGGATCGCCGGCCGAGTTGTACTCGACGCGGATGCCGAGGTCCTTACCGGCCGCCTCGGCCCCGTTCTTGACGACATTCCAGAATGCGTCACCGGGGCTACCGTGGGTGACCACCGCGACCGAGTCCAATGTGCCCGCGACGACGGGCGATTGCATCGAGGGGGCATCGGTGCCCGGTCCGCTACATGCGGCGAGGAGGGTACTCGCCGCGACCAAAGGCAGGATGCGCCGCGACCAGGTCGTGGCACCGGAGCGGTGTGCTCGTTGAGACATCGTTGTATCCCCGTCAGATTCGAGCTGATGTCAGTGCGGCGCCGATGCCCGCGAGGTGGCGCAGACTGCGCAGGGCGTCCCGGCTCGGCAGCTGTGCCACGTCGTCGGGGCCCAGTGCGGTGTCCTGTTCTATGACGTACCAGCCTTGGTATCCGGCCGCGTACACGCTGCGCACCAGGGCCTCGATGTCGATGTCGCCCTCGCCGAGCGCGGGGTAGATTCCGCGACGGACCGCCTCGCTGTATTCGATTGCGCCGCTTCGTACTTCATCAGCCAGCGCGCTTCGCACATCTTTGAGGTGAATATGGCCGATGCGGTCGGGATTTCGCTGTGCGAGGCGAACCGGGTCGGTGCCACCGATGAGCAGATGCCCGGTGTCGAGGCAGATGTCGAGGTCCGAGTCGGCGAGGAAGCGTTCCACCTCGGCCTCGGTCTCGACGTATGTGCCGACGTGCGGATGCAGGGTGGTGCGCAAGCCGTGCTCGGCGGCGACATCGCGTATCGCGGCGGCGGTCTCGACGAGGGTTCGCCACTCGGCCTCCGTGAGCGGTGGCCTGGTGTCGTATCCGTCGAGCCCCGTCGCGGCCGCGAGGACGAGTACCTCGGCACCCGTCTCAGCGAACAGTGCGACCGTCTCGCGCGCCGTCTCGATCGCCCGCGGCGCCTCCCGATGCAGCGCGAGCGCGAGAAATCCGCCGACCGAGCTGATGCCGAACCCCTCGAGCAGCGAACGCAATTCGACCGGGTCCTTCGGCAGATAGCCGGGGGGACCGAGCTCCATCGCGGAGATTCCGAGGCTGACCATCTCGGTCAAGACGGTCCGAGCATCGAGCACGTGTCCCCAACCGGGGACTTCGCAGACTCCCCAGGAGATTGGCGCGGCCGCGATACGCAGCGGGTACAGAGGTTCGGTCATGGGGACTTCTCCGACCTTCGGTGTCGATCGACGTGTAGCTCCGATCTGTTGGAGCGCTCCAACTATGTAACGTGGGTCATAGTGTGTCAAGTACTTCGAGGCTCGCGGCTAAATCGCTACCACCTGGGAGTATATCGTTCACCAGCACGAACCAGCGGAGCCTTGGAGCTCGAAAATGTCCAATTAGAGCGCTCTATTGATTAGCGCACGTCAACCTTGTAACGTGCGACACTGCACGGATCACCACACGCGGAACGGAGGGGACATGACGCGACCGACCATGGAGGATGTCGCGGCCCGCGCCGGCGTTTCCCGGGCGCTGGTCTCCCTCGTCATGCGCGAGTCCCCCAAGGTGAGCGAGCACCGCCGCCGCGCCGTACTCGAGGCCGCCAAAGACCTCGGCTACCAGCCGCACATCATGGCGCGATCCCTGGCAAGCCGAACGTCGAACATCGTCGGCGTCATGGTCTCCGACCTGCGCAACCCCTTCTTCGCCGATGTCGTCGAAGGTATGGACGCCGCCGCTCAGGATGCCGCGCTCGAACTGATCCTCAACACCGGCCACCGCAGTGCCGCCCGCGAACGCACCGCACTGGAGAGCCTGCTGTCCTTCCGCCCCGGAGGCATTATCCTGCTGTCACCGGTGCTGCCCGCCGCCGCGATTCGTGATGCGGCACAACAAGGGCCGGTGGTGCTGATATCGCGCAGTTCCACCATCCCCGACGTCGACACCGTGAACGACGATGGCGAGATCGGCGCGGCGCTGGCCGTCGATCACCTGGTTTCCCTCGGCCATCGCCGCATAGTGCACCTCGACGGCGGCGGCGCCTTCACCTCCGCCGCGCGCCGCCGCGGCTACCGCGACACCATGGCCGGGCACGGCCTGGAACCCATGATCGTCCCGAGCGAGCACACCGACTCGGCAGGGCTTGCCGCCGTCCAGAAACTCCTGAATCTCTTCTCCCACAACAACTTCCCCACCGCTCTCGTGTGCAGCAACGACTTCAACGCCGTCGGTGCCATGTCCGCGTTGGAAGAGGCGGGACTTCGCGTGCCGCACGACGTCTCCATCGTCGGCTACGACAACACATCCCTGGCAGCGCTACGCCACGTCTCCCTGACCACCATCGACCAGCCCCGCACTCAAATGGGCCGCCTGGCAATCGAAGCACTCACCGAACGCCTCCGCGACGGCCGCACCGAGCCGGTCCGCCGCCGCCTGCAGCCCTCGCTCGTCATCCGCGCGACGACAGCGTCACCCCGCAGCTGAAACCCACTCGAATTCCCCACCACAAGACGAGTTCTCACCAGGAGGAGCGACGATGACATCCGCAGCACCCGTCACCTTGGGCCTGGCAGGCACCGGAAGAATCGGCACCTCACACGCCGAGACCTTGACACATCTTCCCGGCGTCGGGGGCGTCATCGTCGCCGACGCCGACGCCGAACGAGCCCGCGCCACGGCCGGAAAGCTCGGCGTCCAAGCGGTCCCCGACCTCGATGCCCTCTTCGCCGCCGACCTCAACGGCCTGATCATCGCCACCGCCACCGACTCGCACCCCGCGCTCATCACCCGGGCCGTAGACCGAGGCATCCCCGTTTTCTGCGAAAAACCGGTAGCCGCCGACATCCAAGGCACCCTCGCCGTCATCGACCACATCAAAAACTCCACCGTCCCAGTACAAATCGGCTTCCAACGCCGCTTCGATGCCGGCTACCGCGCCGCCCGCGCCGCCATCACCTCCGGCGACCTCGGCTGGCTGCACACCCTCCGCGCTACCACCCTCGACCCCGCACCCCCACCCGCCGAATACATCCCCCGCTCCGGCGGCCTCTTCCGCGACTGCGGCGTCCACGATTTCGACATCATCCGCTGGGTAACCGGCCGCGAGGTAACAGAGGTCTACGCCACCGGCGCGAACCGAGGCGAACAATTCTTCGCCGACGCGGGCGACGTCGACACCGCCGCGATCGTCCTTCGCCTGGACGACGGCACCCTGGCAACGGTTTCACTCGCCCGCTACAACGGCGCAGGTTACGACGTGCGCCTGGAAGCCCTCGGCTCCGAAGGCAACGCCGTCGTCGGCCTGGACGACCGCGCTCCCCTCACCTCCGTCGAACCCGACTGCACCCCTTCCCCTTTCCCCGCTTACCCCGGTTTCATGGAACGCTTCCGCCGCGCCTATACCGACGAGCTCGCGGCCTTCGTGTCTGTCGTGAACGGGGAGAGCGATAATCCGTGCACCGTCACTGACGCACTCGAGGCGTTCTATATCGCTGAGGCGTGCGAGCTTTCGCGGCACGATGGGCGCGCCGTCCAGATCACTGAGGTACGCCGCTGAACGGAAGGCAGGGGGCCGATGTCCCCGATGGCGGAGTTTCACTAGCCATCGAGGCATCGGCCAGGCGGAACCTACAACCCGGAGGTAAGGCACCGCTACTCGCTGGTCGAAAACCACGACTACCCGGAATAACCGGTGCTGAGCACTCGTTACCCACCCCTACGAGTCTGCCGTTGGGGCATGGCTCGAGAGAGGTCATATGAAGATCATCGTTATCGGCGCCAGCGGGACTATCGGCTCAGCTGTCGCCGACGCGTTGGAGAAGAACCACGAGGTGGTGCGCGCCGCTCGACGTGGGCCGGTTCGGGTGGACATGGACGACAACGCCTCGATCGACGCACTCTTCGAGACAGTCCGCGATGTGGACGCGGTAGTGGTCACCGCAGCGAGCGGCAAACTGACTCCACTGGACTCCGACGACGACTTCACCCGCGGACTCCAGGGCAAGCTACTCGGCCAACTCCA
Organism: Nocardia arseniciresistens; assembly: GCF_046764875.1. Lineage (NCBI taxonomy): Bacteria > Bacillati > Actinomycetota > Actinomycetes > Mycobacteriales > Nocardiaceae > Nocardia > Nocardia arseniciresistens. Next base: position 111,259 of record NZ_JBKORD010000008.1, on the reverse strand, counting down.
CCTCGTCCGGCGCGCGATCCGAAATCTGCGCGACGGCGGCTCGATCACATTGACCAGCGGCGTATTCGAGCGACCGATGGTGGGCGGCTCCTTCGGCGCGATGGTCAACGCGGGGCTGGAAGCGTTCACCGAACATGCCGCCGTCGAAATGCCCCGCGGCCTACGCCTGAATTCCGTCGGCCCGGGCTGGGTCGCGGAGACGTTGGAGAGCATGGGCCTCGACCCCGCTGATGGAACACCGGTGAGCATCGTTGCCCGCTCGTATGTCGAGGCTGTCGAGGGGAACGCACAGGGGCAGACCTTTCGGCCGCACGAGTGATCGTGGGTCTGCCGAGCGACAGCTGAGGTGCGGGGCCGATCGCTTCGAGCACCCTCCTGAGTGGCTCTGACCTCGGCTAGAGCGGGCGCAGTCGAACTACGGCGGTGCCGGTGGAGAGTGCGCGGCGCAGGTCGTCGAGGTTCACGTTGCCGTCGGGATTCAGGGCGATGCCGGCGAAGCGGCCGTGGACCGGGTTGCGGGTGAGGATGGCTCGGTAGAGGTCGGCGGCGCGGGCTTCGTCGGTGATTACTTCGGGATCGGCTTGGATGTCTTTGCCGCGCAGTCGGATACGGGCCGGGGTTCCGGGGCGGAGGTTGCGGTGCCAGCGGGCAGCGGAGCCGATGAGGATGTGGCCGTCGTGTTCGGCGTAGCCGACTGGGTTGGCGTATTCCCGGCCGGTTTTGCGGCCGGTCACGGTGATGATCAGGAGCTTGCCGCTGACCAGGCGATGCAGTGGGGATCGCAGTAGGAAGCGGACGACGGCATCGCCGGTGCGCTGGGTGCGGCTCTGGGTGGACGACGTCTTGGTCGGGGTGGACATGGGTGCCTCCACAGGGTCAGGCAATATACTGAGTATATACTCAGAAAATACACTCGCTCGAGGCATACTGCAAGGGTTGATTCGGTATGAGTAGGAGGCTGCGGTGACGACATCCGATGGGGTGGGACGAGCTCGCAGCAAGCGCGGGCGGCCGTCTACGGGAGTTCGGGAGTCGGTTGTTGCCGCGGCGCAACAGATTCTGACCGAGGCAGGGGTGGCCCGGCTGTCGACGAAGGAGGTCGCGCAGCGCGCGGGGGTGGCGGAGTCGAGCATCTTCTATCACTTCGGTGATCGAATCGGGTTGTTGCAAGCGGTAATTCAGCAGCATCTGCGACCGCTCAAGGATGTGCTCGGTGCGATCGATGAGCAGCAGGGCCTGCGAGCAACGCTCGTAGCGATCGTCGAGGCACTCGAAGGGTTCTTCCTCGATGCCATTCCGGTCATGGCCGCAGTGCAGTCGGATGCCGAACTTCGGTCGAAGTACCTGGAACGCGGTCGCGAACTCGATCTCGGCCCCCACCGAGCGGTCGACACTGTCGTCGCCCACCTGTCGGTCCCGCACGGCGGCGAGCGCCTACCGGACACCGCAGACCCGCGAGCCATCGCATTACTGCTGGTCGGCGCCGCACATCAGCGAGCGTTGCAGCGCCATCTCAGCCCGCCCGCAGCGGTCGCGTCGCTACCGACACCCGAAGCCGTAGTCGACACCGTCCTGCCGCTGTTCCGCCACCTGACCTGACGCCAGACAACCCGGGAGCACCGCCTCGGTACACCCACGGACTAGCGCCCCAAGCAATGAGCCCTCGCGAGTGGCACATCACGGAGGGGGCTTCTCGGTGTTTGTCGCACCCATGTGCCATTCGTGACGTAGTCCAGTGAAGTCGGCTACAAGAGAGCGATGGGACGGGTGTTGGGGTAGTCAGGCGGGGAGGAGACGTGTGATTACCTCGGTGAGCTGTTCGACATTTCGGCATTCATGCATGGTGATGTGCTCGGCGTACACGTGAGCGGCCGAGTCGCCGGTGGACCACGAGCGGGAGGGCTCGGGGTTGAGCCAGTAGGCGTGTTTGGCTCGGTCGGACATTGCTTGTAGCGCACTGAGATTCGGGTCGGTGCGGTTGGTGCGGGCGTCGCCGAGGATTAGTAGGGACGTGCGGGGGCCGAGGGCTTCCAGGTAGTTGTCTACGAAACCTTGGAGAGCTTCGCCGTAGTTGCTGCTGCCGAAGCGGGCTACGTTGGAGGTGCGGACTATTCGGGCGGCGGTGCCGGGGGTGGGGGGTTCGCCGGGGGTGAAGTGGGCGGTGATTTCGTCGCAGGTGTCTATGAAGCCGAAGCTGCGGACCTTGCTGAATTGGTCTTGGAGGGCTTGGACCAGTTGGAGGGTGAATTCGGCGAAGCCGGTCACCGAACCCGAAAGGTCGGCTAGGACGACGAGGTCGGGGCGGCCGTGTTTGCGGGCGCGTAGGACGGGGTCGATTGGTACTCCGCCGGTCGCCATGGAACGGCGCATGGTGCGGCGCATGTCGATTTGGCCGCGGGCGGATCTGCGGCGGCGGGCTGCTAGGCGGGTGGCTAGTTTGCGGGCCAAAGGGGTTACCAGGCGGCGCATTTCGGCTAGGTCTTGCTCGCGGGCGCCCAGGAAGTCGATGTGGTCGGTGCTGGATTCGACGCCCCGGCGAGCGATGTATTCGGTGCCGCGGAGTTGGGCGGAGCGTAGGCGGGCCTCGGTGCGGACGGCGGTGCGGAATTGGGCGAGGCGACGATTGGCTTCGATGGTGCGGACGGTGGTGTCGAATTGGCCGGCGGGTGCGCCCATGCCTGCGACGATGCGGTCGATGAGGTCTTCTGGGCGTAGGGCTTTCATGGCCAGGTAGGAAGACCACCCTGCGCCGGAGGCCGTGGTGACGGGCCCCGAGCTCTGGCCGGTTCCCGCTCCCCCGTAACCGCCGAGTTCGGTCAGCGCTTGTTGCGCGAGTTCGGTTGCCGCCGCTCGATCATCTTGTGCCAGTGCGGATACCAGTCGATCGCGCATCGCGTCTATGGAGTCCGGGTCGGCCGGGCGTTCCGACTCCAGTGGGTTCGCGGTGAGGAAATAGAGGTCGAAGAGTTGATCGAAGACCGCGCGTTGACCGTTGCGGCGCAACAGAGTTGCGGCCAGTCCTGAACGCAACCGGTTCCGATCGGCGAGGCCGAGGGCGAGGATCGCTTCGGCTGCGTCGATGGTTTCGCTGGGGCCGGCGTGTATCCCATGGTCACGGAGCAGGCCTACGAATTCGACGAGGCGGTCGGTCATCGAATCGGCGGGCCGGTCGGTTCGCCCAGGCCGTGCTGACTGCACTCCAGCAACGTGATTCGCCATCACTTCGCCGCATCCTTGCCATCCGCACCCGACAGACCCAATCGTTCGATCGCGATGCGGTGGTCGGATTGATATTTCAGTAGGACGCCGAGAGTCGATCGGACGATGGCGCCGGTTACGTTGCGTGCGCCGAGAGTGGCGAGAGTTCTTGCCCAGTCGATGGTTTCGGCGATCGATGGGGACTTGCGCAGGGGTAGTTCGCGGAGGGCGCCGACGACGGTGACCAAGGATTCGGCCATTGCCTCGTCCAGTTCGGGGACCTTCATCCGGACGATGGCGCGCTCCAATTCGGCTGTCGGATAGTCGATGTGGAGATAGAGGCAGCGGCGCTTAAGAGCTTCGGAAAGGTCGCGGTTGGCGTTGGAGGTGACCAGGACGAAGGGTTTGCGGACGGCGGTGATGGTGCCGAGCTCGGGGATACTCACCTGGTAGTCGCCGAGAACCTCCAGCAGCATGCCTTCGAGTTCGACGTCCGCCTTGTCCAATTCATCGATGAGCAGCACCGTGGGGTTCGGGTTGCGGATCGCGGCGAGCAGGGGGCGGGCGAGGAGGAACTCCTCGGTGAAGACGTGGTCGCGAGTGCTGTCCCAGTTCTCGTTGTCGGTCGCGGTGATACGCAGGAGTTGTTTGGCGTGGTTCCACTCGTAGAGGGCTCGGGCCTCGTCGATGCCTTCGTAGCATTGCAGGCGAACGAGATCGGACTTTGTCGCGGTGGCGACGGCCTTGGCCAGTTCGGTTTTGCCGACGCCCGCCGGGCCCTCGATCAACAAGGGCTTTCCGAGATGGCCCGCGAGGAAGACCGCGGTGGCGATATCGAGGGACGGCAGGTATCCCGCGTCGGCGAGCCGCCGCGTCACCTCGTCTACCGAGCCAAAGAACTTACTCATCGGTAACAGTCTATAAGGTCCGTGCCCAGCGCCTTCGCCGTCCCGACCGCGACGGAGGCCGCGCAGGAGCGGACCCTGAGACCTGATACCTACGAGGTAGGGGTCACCTCATACCAAAGGATGAACCTTCCCTGTAATGGTGCCAGCCCCATTGCCTTTCGGTCGAACTCCGGCAGAGTGTAGATCGTGCGGTCGACGCGTACCGGTCTCATCAGCACCCATGATGGCCTCGATCGCACCCTCGATACAGACCCTGCCCGACGGGCCTCGAGCCCCGCGAGAGCAGACCCTCGTAGAGGGATGGTGAACGCGCGGTTCACCGAATGAGAGAAAGGATCCATGGTGTTCTCGACAGCAAAGTCGACTACTCCACGCCGGAGGTTGGCGCATTTCGCTATCGCCAGCGCGTTTGTCGCAATTCCATTGACCGCCTTCGCGGTTCCGGCCTCGGCTGATTCCGCAGTTGGCGCTCCGGCGATTACCGAAGTCCGCCACCCGCGTCACAACAACAACGACTGGGATTGCGATCGCCGCGGCCCACAGGACGACTGGAATCACAGCCCGAGTCGCCGCGACGACTGTGACCGTGGTCGCTGGAACGATCGTGATCGCCGGGACGACCGACGCTGGGACGACCAGTGGCGCATCCCCCGCAACATTTTCCCTGGCGGATTGTTCGGTAGCAGCTAGTTCCTGGAGCGGGCGGGACTAGTGGCGCGATATCGAATCGATGTTCGCTGCCGTCGGGGGTTCCGCCCGGATGGATGAATCAGGACGGATTCGCGGTGTTCCGACAACCGGTCCGCGTCGAATGCTGTGCAGGGCTGCGGTTGTCGCTGGCCCCTTGATCATCCGCGCCACATCAGGAGTCGACAACGGCCCGGCACCATTGAGGTGCCGGGCCGTTTGCGTTAGTCGCCGCAGACTCAGGCAGTCTCGGTGATCGGCCGGTCGACCCAGCTCATCAGGCCGCGCAGCTTGGCGCCGGTGACCTCGATCGGGTGCTCGGCGTTGGCTTTACGCAGACCCTCGAGCTCCTTGTTGCCGCCCTCGACGTTCGCGACGAGACGCTTGACGAAGCTGCCGTCCTGGATGTCCTTGAGGATGTCCTGCATGCGCTTCTTGGTGTCGGCGTCGATGACGCGCGGGCCCGACAGGTAGCCACCGAATTCGGCGGTGTCGGAGACCGAGTAGTTCATGCGGGCGATGCCGCCCTCGTACATGAGGTCGACGATCAGCTTGAGCTCATGCAGAACCTCGAAGTAGGCCATCTCGGGGGCGTAGCCCGCCTCGACCATTACCTCGAAACCAATCTTGACCAGTTCCTCGGTGCCACCGCAGAGCACGGCCTGCTCACCGAAGAGGTCGGTCTCGGTCTCTTCCTTGAAGGTGGTCTTGATGACGCCGGCGCGGGTGCCGCCGATGCCCTTGGCGTAGGACAGCGCCAGCGCCTGGCCCTCGCCCTTCGGGTCCTGATCGACGGCGATCAGGGCGGGAACGCCCTTGCCGTCGACGAACTGACGACGCACCAGGTGGCCGGGGCCCTTCGGCGCGACCATCGCGACGGTGATGCCGGCCGGAGCCTTGATCAGACCGAAGTGGATGTTGAGGCCGTGGCCGAAGAACAGCGCGTCGCCGTCCTTCAGGTTGGGCTCGATGTCATTGGTGAAGATCGACGCCTGGGCGGTGTCGGGGGCCAGCACCATGATCACGTCGGCCCACTCCGAAACCTCGGCGGGGGTGCCGACGGTCAGACCGGCCTCTTCCGCCTTGGGCCGCGACTTCGAACCTTCGGTAAGACCGACGCGAACGTCGACGCCGGAATCGCGCAGGCTCAGCGAGTGCGCGTGGCCCTGGCTGCCGTAGCCGATGACAGCGACCTTGCGGCCCTGGATGATCGACAGGTCGGCGTCGTCGTCGTAGAACATCTCGACTGCCACTAGTGGTTCCCTTCTGGATTCTTCTGTTTAGGACTGATTAGCGAGTGGCGGTGATCGACTTGGGACCACGTCCCACGGCCACCACACCGGACTGCACGATCTCGCGGATTCCGAACGGTTCGAGCATGCGCAGCAGCGCGTCGAGTTTGGACCGGGTTCCGGTCGCCTCGACGGTGAGCGCGTCCGGGGACACGTCGATGACCTTCGCCCGAAAGAGCGTAACGGCCTCGATCACCTGAGTGCGCACACTGGCGTCGGCGCGCACCTTGACCAGGATCAGTTCACGGGCCACCGAGGCGTCGGAGTCCTGCTCGACGATCTTGATGACGTTGATCAGCTTGTTGAGCTGCTTGGTGACCTGCTCGAGCGGCAGATCCTCGACCGTGACGACGATGGTCATGCGGGAAATCTCGGGGAGCTCGGTGCCGCCGACCGCGAGCGACTCGATATTGAAGCCGCGACGGGAGAACAGTGCCGCGACTCGCGCGAGCACGCCAGGCTTGTCCTCCACCAGCACGCTGAGGGTGTGGGTGGTACTCATCCTTCGCTCACCTGGTTCTTCCCGTGTGACATCGCCTCATGGATGACGGCGGGCTCGGCGCCCGATTCGTCCTCGTCGAACAGCGGGCGGATGCCACGCGCTGCCATGATCTCGTCGTTGCCGGTGCCCGCGGCGACCATCGGCCACACCTGGGCGTCCTTGCCGACGATGAAATCGATCACCACGGGACGGTCGGTGATGGACTGCGCCTCGCGGATCGCGGCCTCGACGTCTTCTTCACGCTCGACCCGGATGCCGTGGCAGCCGAGGGCTTCGGCGAGCTTGACGAAGTCGGGGATGCGCAGCGTGTGCGTGCCGAGATCGGTGTTGGAGTAGCGCTTTTCGTAGAACAGGGTCTGCCACTGGCGGACCATGCCGAGGTTGCCGTTGTTGATCAGCGCGACCTTGATCGGGACGTTCTCCACCGCACAGGTGGCCAACTCCTGGTTGGTCATCTGGAAGCAGCCGTCACCGTCGACCGCCCACACCTCTTTATCGGGTGCGCCCATCTTGGCGCCCATGGCGGCGGGCACGGCGTAGCCCATGGTGCCGAGACCACCGGAGTTCAGCCAGGTACGCGGCTTCTCGTACTTGATGAACTGAGCGGCCCACATCTGATGCTGACCGACACCGGCGCAGTAGATCGCGTCCGGTCCGGCCAGGCGGCCGAGCGCCTCGATGACGTACTCGGGCGAGAGCGAACCGTCACTCGGGGCGTTCCAGCCAAGTGGGTAGCTCTTGCGGACGCCGTCGAGGTACTTCCACCATGCTCCGAGGTCGAGCAGCGGCGCCGAGGTGGTGGCGGGATCGGACTTCAGCGTCTCGATCAGCTCGGTGATCACCTCGCGACAGTCACCGACGATCGGAACATCGGCGTGCCTGTTCTTGCCGATCTCGGCCGGGTCGATGTCGGCGTGGATCACCTTGGCGTTGGTCGCGAAGGAATCCAGCTGACCGGTCACGCGGTCGTCGAAACGCGCGCCGAGGGTGATCAGCAGGTCGGACTTCTGCAGCGCGGCAACCGCTCCCACGGTGCCGTGCATACCGGGCATACCCATGTTCAGCGTGTGACTGTCCGGGAACGCGCCGCGCGCCATCAGAGTGGTGACCACCGGGATGCCGGTCAGTTCGGCCAGCTCCAGCAGCTGGGGCGAGGCATCGGCCTTGATCACGCCGCCGCCGACATACAGCACAGGCTGCTTGGCTTCCAAGATCATCCTGGCGGCCTCACGCACCTGCTTGCCGTGCGGCTTGGTGACGGGACGGTAGCCGGGCAGCCGCATCTCCGGCGGCCAGCTGAAGGTCGTCTGCATCTGCAGCACGTCCTTCGGGATGTCGACCAATACCGCGCCGGGGCGACCGCTCGAGGCCAGGTAGAACGCCTCGGCCATGATGCGCGGGATGTCGACGCCCTCGGTGATGAGGAAGTTGTGCTTGGTGATCGGCATGGTGATGCCGGAGATATCGGCTTCCTGGAACGCGTCCGTGCCGATCAGGCCGCGGCCGACCTGGCCGGTGATCGCGACAATCGGGACCGAGTCCATCTGAGCGTCGGCGATCGGGGTGACCAGGTTCGTCGCGCCGGGCCCCGAGGTGGCCATGCACACGCCGACCTTGCCGGTGGCCTGGGCATAACCGGTCGCGGCGTGACCCGCGCCCTGCTCGTGGCGCACCAGCACGTGACGCACCTTGACGGAGTCGAACAGCGGGTCGTACACCGGAAGAATCGCGCCGCCCGGAATGCCGAATACGGTGTCGACGCCGAGCTCCTCGAGCGAACGGACGACAGACTGCGCGCCGGTGACCCGCTCGGGCGGGACCTGGCGGCGATTGGCCGCGTTCGTCGGAGTGCCGGCAGGCGATGCCGGCTGATTAGCCGCAGGCGCCGGCCTGCGGGCCGAGGGCCCTGGCCGGGCGGTTGGTGCGCTCACCGTCTTGGTTTCCTCACTGCTTGTCGTTCTGACCCCGGACAACACTTGCTGTGCACGCGGTGCATGCGTCGCGCCGTGATCCGGAACTCCGAGTTGATAGGTCCGAACACAAAAAAGCCCCCGACAGCATGGCTGTTCGAGGGTGGCGCGTCGCGCGCGAGCTGACGTATTCGACTCAGATAGTCAGGCTCAACGCTGGACGCGCCGGCCGATTACGAGCAACTCGTTTCGATTCACGCGCATGACGGTATGTGCGCGCGAGCCGATCAGTCAAACAGGTCCCATTATGTGAGACAGAGTGGGTGCTCGAGTCTGTCCACCATGATGCGAGGATGGTGGTGTGTCATCACCGCATCAGTCCGTGCCACCGGCTAAATCATCCCACATCTCCCACGACGGATCGGATACGGGTCGCTCGGCCGACCCGACACCGCCGCAGCCCGCCGCGAAGGTCATCCGCGTTACGCAGCTTGCCTACCTGGGCGTATTGGTGCTGCTGTTCTGCGTGTTCTTCCCGTTCGTCGGCTGGCCGATCGCGCTGTGGTGGCTACTGCTGATCCCGGTCGCGGTGGCGGTATGGATTTACCGCACCAGGACCACCGTCTCCGAAGGCGGGCTGGATCTGCGCACCGTGTTCGGTTCGCGGCACCTGGACTGGTCGCAGGTCGCGGGTGTGACGATCCCCAAGCGCGGGTTCGTGCGCGCCCACCTCACCGACGACACCGATGTGAAGCTTCCCGCGGTCAGCTATGACCGGCTGCGCGAGCTGATCGCCGCGTCGGGCGGACGGATTCCGGACCTGTTCGCCGCGGAGGCCGCGGCGTGGGAAGCCAAGGTGCGGGCCGAGAAGGAAAAGGAAGAGGCCGAGCAGCAGAAGACCGAAGCGGAGCAGGCCGGTTCGAAACCGGCGGACACCGACCCGGAGACGAACCAACAGCCGCCGGTAAGCTAACAGCCGGATGCGCGATCTGGTGACCGCGTCGGGCGGATGATCCCCGCCTCAACTCGCCAGACCTGTGGATACCGACGGTGCCGGAACCGACACAACCGATGACACCGTCAGCGCCGACGCCAACCAAACGCGGCGACACATCCCGAACCACAGACTGACAGCGACCCCGCGACCTCCCGAGGATTCATAGATGCCACCGCTTCGTTCACGAACCACCACCGTCGGCCGCAATGCCGCAGGCGCCCGCGCACTCTGGCGTGCCACCGGTATGACCGACTCCGACTTCGGCAAGCCGATCGTCGCCATCGCGAACTCCTATACCCAGTTCGTCCCTGGACACGTGCACCTCAAGAATGTCGGCGAGATCGTGGCCGAGGCGGTGCGCGCCGCGGGTGGCGTGCCGCGTGAGTTCCACACCATCGCGGTCGATGACGGCATCGCCATGGGTCACGGCGGCATGCTCTACTCGCTGCCTTCGCGCGAGATCATCGCCGATTCGGTCGAGTACATGGCGAACGCGCACACCGCCGACGCGCTGGTGTGCATCTCCAACTGCGACAAGATCACCCCCGGCATGCTCAATGCCGCTATGCGCCTCAACATCCCGGCCGTGTTCGTCTCCGGCGGGCCGATGGAGGCGGGCAAGGCCGTTGTCGTCGGCGGTGTCGCGCAGGCGCCGACCGACCTGATCACGGCGATCGCGGCCAGCGCCAACATGAACGTCAGCGAGGAAGGGCTCGACGAGGTCGAGCGCAGCGCGTGCCCGACCTGTGGCTCCTGCTCCGGCATGTTCACCGCGAACTCGATGAACTGCCTCACCGAAGCGCTCGGACTCGCGTTGCCGGGCAACGGTTCCACCCTGGCCACCCACCAGGCCCGGCACGCGCTGTTCGAGCGTGCGGGCACGGTGATCGTCGACATCGCGAATCGCTGGTACCGCGAGGACGATTCGTCGGTGCTGCCGCGGAATGTGGCCAGCGCCAAGGCATTCCGCAACGCGATGGCTCTGGACGTGGCCATGGGCGGCTCCACCAATACCGTGCTGCACACGCTGGCCGCGGCGCAGGAGGGTGAGATCGACTTCGATCTGCACACCATCGAGGAGACCAGCCGCCGGGTGCCCACCCTGTCGAAGGTCTCACCCAATTCCGACTACCACATGGAAGACGTGCACCGGGCCGGTGGCATCCCCGCCATCCTCGGTGAGCTGCGGCGCGCGGGACTGCTGGAGACCGACGTCTCCACCGTCCACACCAAGAGCTTCGACGAGTGGCTCGACACCTGGGATATCCGCTCAGGCAAGGCGTCCGAGGAAGCGATCGAGCTGTTCCACGCCGCGCCGGGCGGCGTGCGAACAACCGAGCCGTTCTCCACGAACAACCGCTGGTCGTCGCTGGATACCGACGCCGAGGGCGGCTGCATCCACGACTTCGAGCATGCCTACACCAAGGAGGGCGGCCTGGTTGTTCTGCGCGGCAACATCGCACTCGACGGCGCCGTCCTCAAGACCGCGGGCATCGATGAAGACCTGTTCGCCTTCCAAGGTCCCGCGGTGGTCGTGGAATCCCAGGAAGCGGCCGTGTCGGCGATCCTCGGCAAGAAGATCAAGCCGGGCGATGTGATCGTGGTCCGCTACGAGGGCCCCAAGGGTGGGCCGGGCATGCAGGAGATGTTGCACCCCACCGCCTTCCTGAAGGGCGCGGGCCTCGGCAAGGAGTGCGCGCTGATCACCGACGGCCGCTTCTCCGGCGGCACCTCCGGCCTTTCGATCGGCCATATGTCCCCCGAAGCGGCAGGCGGCGGCGCGATCGGCCTGATCGAGAACGGCGACCAGATCCGCATCGACGTCTCCACCCGTACCCTCGAGGTGCTCGTCGACGACGCCGTGCTCGCCGAACGACGCGCGAAAATGGAAGCGTCCGAACGGCCATGGCAGCCGGTCGACCGAGTTCGCACGGTCACCACGGCCCTACGCGCCTACGCCGCCCTCGCCACCTCCGCCGACAAAGGCGCGGTCCGCTACGTCCCGTAATACCGAGTAGCTCGGTCGAAACGAACGGCGTCCCTCATGCGGTCATGAGGGACGCCGTTTGCCGTCGATCTATACGGCCTGAATACGCGGACAGGTGGACTAGCCGACACCGATCAAGGGGTTGCCGCCGTGCAGCCAGAGCCAGGTGCCGACAGCGGCGGCGACGGCCAGGATGAGGACGGCGAAAGAACCGAAGGACGGGCGGATGGCCCAGCCGCGGTTGCGGTCGAAGGAAAGGCGGCCCGGGCCCGTCAGGATGATGACGGCAGCGGTACCGGCCAGGATCGTTTCCAGTTCGACGCCGGTGGTGACCTTGTACTGGAAGCCGGGGAGCATGCCCTGCTTCCATGCCCACGCGTCGAGGATCACCGCCAGCACCGCGCCCGCGGCCAGCGGGGTGGCGAGGCCGAGCACCAGCAGCACGCCGCCGCCGAGTTCGCCGGCGATGACCAGGACGGTCGACATGGTGGCGTGGTCCCAGCCACCGTTGGACATCATGTCGCGGGTGCCGTCGAGGCCGGGTCCGTGGAACCAGCCGGCCAGCTTCTGCAGACCGTGATAGATGAAGGTGCCGCCGACGACCACGCGCAACAGGAACAGGCCGAGATCGAGGGTGCCGCGGCGATTGTCGGCATCGCGGCGGCGCAGCGGCCGACTCGACTCACCCGGCGAGTTACCCGCGGGCGGGATGCTGGCGTACGCGTAGGTGGGCGCTGCGGCGGCCGCGCTCGACTGCTCACCGACCGTTGGGACTTCGGGTCCGGGATCGAGGCCGAGTTCGTCGTCCGTGCGCGGCACGTCCTTGCTCAGCTCGGGCCCCTTGCCCATCGACGGGATCTGCTCGGTCGGCGAATCGTATGGGCTGCTCACGCCGCGGCCGGTGGTCGAAACCGCCTCCTGCGCGCCGGCCGACGGTTCGCCCTTCGGCGCTGAGCCCGCGGACGGGGAGGTCTCATTCGGCTTGTCGCTCACGACCGCTCCTCACCAATGCTCGGCTTCGGCGCGCGCGGGGCGCACTGTGTTGATCGTTCGCTCACAGACTCGCTCACGGCTTAACACCCTATGCCGCCGCGGGCTACGACGGGCAGTCCGGAGGCAACGGCGTGTCCGCCCTCGGGTGTCTGTGGCCGACACCCGACCCGGGAGGGGCGCGGCGGGCACTGTTTCCGTAACGTCTGAACCATGAGTTTGGTTGTCGCGGGCCGCGTCGCCCTGAGCTTGGCGCTCGGCGCCGTCCTGCTGGCAGGCTGCGCGCGGTTCGATGATTCAGCTTCCAGCCCCTTCACGCCCGAGCCGACCGTCAATCCCGCCGACCCCAAACCTCCGAAGCAGGCGCCCACTCCGGGCACCCGGCCGACCGGTCCCTGCATCGATCCCGACCCGGCCGTCGTTGCCACCTGCATGGACACCACCGGTGGGCTGATCACCCTCGGCGAGAACGCCTTGGTCACCGAGCGGCGCACCGGACGCATCTTGAAGGTGGTGCCGGTGGATCCGAGCAGCCCACAGGAAACTCCGACGGAGATCGCCAGCCTCGACGTGGACGGCTCCGGCGACGGCGGGCTCTCCGACATCGCGTTGTCCCCGACCTATCGCGAGGACGGGCTGATGTACGCCTACATCACCACCGCGACCGACAACCGAGTGGTCCGCATCGCCGACGGCGGCCCACCGAAGGCCATCCTCACCGGAATTCCGAAGGGCTCCACCGGCAATCACGGTTCGATCGAGTTCGTCACGCCGACGCAACTGCTGGTGCTGACCGGCGATGCGGGCAATCCCGGCGCCGCGGCGTCACCGTCCTCGCTCGGCGGCAAGCTGCTTCGGGTGAATTCGCCCGCGCCGGGGGCGACGGCGGAAATCGCGGTATCGGGCATCGGCACCGCGGGCGATGTCTGCGGTGACGGCAAGGACAGCGTCTGGATCACCGACCGCACCGCGACCGAGGACCGCTTGCAGCGCCTCGACAAGGACGGTTCGGTCACCACCGCGTGGACCTGGCCCGATCGTCCGGGTGTCGCGGGATGCGCGGCAGCCGCCGACGGCATTGCCATCGCGCTGACCGGCGCGAAGGCGGTCGCCATCGCGGCGGCCGACCCGACCACGCACGCCGTGACCTCCTCACCCAGCCTCGTCGCGCAGGACAAGTACGGACAGCTCGGCGGCGCCGCGACCGGTGGCGACGGCACCATCTGGGTCTCGACGGTCAACAAGACCGACGGTCAGCCGGGCCCGTTCGACGATCGTGTCGTGCGCATTCCGCCGCCGCAGGGTGGCGGCGGGTCGGACTGATCCGGCTCATCAACGACGAATCGGGCCGCGACACTCCGGTGTCGCGGCCCGATTCGGTTGTGACCGTGTAAAACTCAGCCGCAGGCGGCGAGAACCAGTTCACGCACCCGTGCTGCGTCGGCCTGCCCACGCGTCGCCTTCATGACATCGCCGACGATCTTGCCCGCGGCCTGGACCTTGCCGGAACGGATCCGATCCGCGATGTCGGGGTTGGCGGCGAGCGCCTTTTCGATCTCGGTCTGCAACGCGCTGTCGTCGCTGACCATGCCGAGCCCCTTGGCCTCGACGATCTCGGCGGGGCTGCCCGCACCGGCGAGCACGAAGTCGACGACCTGCTTGGCGACCTTGTTATTCACCGTCTTCGACTCGACGAGCTTGATCACCTCGGCGACCTGGGCCGGTGTGATCGGCAGGTCCTCCAGCGAAACCTCGCGCTCCTTGGCCTTTTCGGTGAGGTAGGCGACCCACCAGGACCGGGCTTCGTTGACGGGGGCGCCCGCGTCGACGGTGGCGATGATGAGGTCGAGCGCGCCCGCGTTGACGAGGTCGCGCATCACCTCGTCGGACAGCTCCCAGTCGGCCTGGATCCTGCCGCGACGCAACCACGGATACTCGGGAATGGTGGTGCGCAGCCGCTCGACCCAGTCCGCGTCGGGCGCGACGGGTTCCAGGTCCGGCTCGGGGAAGTAGCGGTAGTCCTCCGCGGTTTCCTTCACCCGGCCCTGCGAGGTGCTGCCGTCGGCCTCATGGAAGTGGCGGGTCTCCTGCACGATGGTCTTGCCCGCGACCAAGCGCGCGGCCTGGCGCCGCATTTCGAAGCGGACGGCGATCTCGACACTCTTGAGGGAGTTCACGTTCTTGGTCTCGGTGCGGGTGCCGAATTCCTTCGCGCCGATATCCATCAGCGAAACGTTGGCATCGCAGCGCAGCGAGCCCTGTTCCATCTTGACGTCGGAGATCTCGAGCGACTGGAGCACCTGGCGCAGGGCGGTGACGTACGCGCGCGCCACCTCCGGCGCCCGCTCCCCCGAGCCGGTGATCGGCTTGGTGACGATCTCGATCAGCGGCACACCGGCCCGGTTGTAGTCCAGCAGTGAGTGACTCGCGCCGTGGATGCGGCCGGTCGCACCACCGACGTGCAACGACTTGCCCGTGTCCTCTTCCATGTGCGCGCGCTCGATCTCGACGCGGAAGACGCTGCCGTCGTCGAGCACCACGTCCAGGTGGCCCTCCGTGGCGATCGGCTCGTCGTACTGGCTGATCTGGTAGTTCTTGGGCTGGTCGGGGTAGAAGTAGTTCTTCCGCGCGAACCGGCCCCACGGGGTGATCGAACAGTTCAGCGCAAGCCCGATCCTGATCGCCGACTCGATGGCCTTCTCGTTCACCACCGGCAGCGAGCCGGGCAGACCGAGGCACACCGGGCACACCTGAGTGTTCGGTTCCGCGCCGAACTCGGTGGGGCAACCGCAGAACATCTTGGTCGCGGTATTCAGCTCGACGTGAACCTCCATGCCCAGCACCGGCTCGAACCGGGCGATGACATCGGCATAGTCCATCAGGTCGTCGGAGGGTGCGCTCATGGCGACAAGTCTATTCACCCACTCGCCGGAGGATTCCGAGGGTTCCTGCGGCCGATCCGACGGCCGCTGCCGACCTCTATCGGCAGCCACTCCGATCACCGCTGGGTGTCCTCGTGGCCGCCGGTAGGCACTACTTCGGCGGGAACCGCTGGGTCAGCCAACCAGTGAAGTAGGTCAGCACCTCGGGCGACATCGTTGTCTCGATTTCGCTGTATTCGCTCGGCTTGCCGGTCTCGGTGGGCTGCATGAGGTGGTTGAGGCCGGGGAAGGTGAGCACCGTCGCGTCGGGGTCGGCGGCGAGGTTCTCGCGCATCGGTTGTTCGTTCTGGGCCGGGGGGACCTGGAGGTCTTTGCCGCCGTAGAAGGCGAGGACCGGCATGCGCAGTGCCTTGAGCGCGGGGGCTGGGTCGTAGGCGACCAGGGCCGCGAAATACGGGGTGATCTGGGCGTCGACGTCGGATTCCTTGACGCGCATGCCCTCTGGGAGTGCGGCGTTCTGTTCGCGGGCCAGTTTCTTGGCGCCCTCGATGTCACCGACGCGCAGCAGGTTGGTCAGCGCGGTGGTGTCGCGGACCTGGGCGGCCACTGTGTCGGGTGGCGTGCCATCGGCCGCGCCGATCAGTTCGGTCTGCTCGTTCACGACGTCGGCACCGACCACCGAGGGGCCTGCCATCGCGATGACGAACGCGACGCCGCTATCGGGGCGCGAAGCGACCAGCGGTGCGAGGTAGCCGCCCTCGCTGTGGCCGAACAGTCCGACGCGGGCCGCGTCGATGCCGGGACGGCCACGCAGGAAGCTCACGCCCGCCGCGACGTCGCCCGACAGGTCGGTGTAGTTCGCCGCGTCGAGGTCGCCACCGGTGCCGCCGATACCTCGATCATCGGTGCGCAGCACCGCGTAGCCGGCGCGGGTGAGCGTGTCGGCGACGAGCAGGAAAGGCTTGTGACCGAGCAGGGTCTCGTCACGATCCTGCGGCCCGCTGCCGGTGATCAGCAGCACCGCGGGGAACGGCCCATCGCCCTGCGGCTGGGTGAGCGTGCCTGCGATGGTGATGTCACCACTGCGGTAGGTGATGTCCTCGGAGCGGTACGGGAATGGCGGCTTCGGCTCCTGTGGACGCGTGGGCTGCGCGACGGTGCCACGCTCCAGCGCGAGCGGGAAGCTCTGCCCACCCTGGACGAAGTCGCCGGTGATCTTGACCGCGTCGGAGTCGTACCTACCGTGGAACTTCGGGTCCCCGGGAATATCGGCGATGGCGAAGTCCACCGCGTCGCGGTCGGTCTTCACGTCCTTCAACGGCGCCGCGTGCACATTCTGCACCGGGATGTCGATGGTCGCGGTGTCGTCATCGGCGAAGGTCACCCCGATATCGATCGGCCGTCCTGGGGTCTCGATCGCGCCCTTCCATTCACCGGTCACCGGGTTGGGCGGGTTCGAATCGGACCCCGACGAACACCCGGCCACCACAGCGGCAACAACGAACAGAACGAACGCGATCACTCGACCACTGCGCATGGTGACCAGAATACCCATGCCGCAACATTCATCGGATGAATCATCGGGCCGTCATGCGCAATCGGCATTACTCAGCCGAAGAATGCCTCCGCTTCGCGGTAGCGGTCTTCCGGGACCCGCTTCAACTGCTTGGTGGCTTCCGAGAGCGGGACCAGATCGATCGCGGTACCGCGCAGGGCGACCATTTGGCCGAAGTGACCCGCGTGCACGGCTTCTGCGGCGTGTAGGCCGAAGCGGGTGGCCAGGACGCGGTCGTAGGGGGTGGGGCTGCCGCCGCGCTGGACGTGGCCGAGGACGGTGGTGCGAACTTCTTTGCCGATGCGGCGTTCGATTTCGACGCCGAGTTGCTGGGCGACGCCGGTGAAGCGCTCGTGGCCGAATTCGTCGATGCCGCCCTCGCGCAAGGCGAATCCGGAGTCCGGCGCGGGGTGCGCGCCCTCGGCGACGACGCAGATGAAGTGCTTGTCGCCACGCTGGAAGCGGCGCTTGATCATGGTGCACACCTCGTCGACGTCGAACGGCACCTCGGGAACCAGGGTCAGGTGCGCGCCCGCGGCCATACCCGCGTGAATGGCGATCCAGCCCGCGTGGCGTCCCATTACCTCGACGAGCATCACGCGCTGATGCGATTCCGCGGTGGTATGCAGCCGATCGATGGCTTCGGTGGCTATGGACAACGCGGTGTCGTGGCCGAATGTGACGTCGGTGCAGTCGATGTCGTTGTCGATGGTCTTCGGAACCCCGACCACGGGGACCCCCTCGTCGGAGAGCCAGCTCGCGGCGGTCAGCGTGCCTTCACCGCCGATCGGAATGAGCGCTTCGATGCCGTTGTCGTCGAGGGTCCGCTTGATCTGGCCGAGTCCGGCACGCAACGTGTCCGGGTTCGTGCGAGCGGTGCCGAGCATGGTGCCGCCCTTGGTGAGCAGCCGGTCGGTGCGGTCGTCGTTGAGGATCGGGATCTTGCGGTCTTCCAATAGACCGCGCCAGCCGTCCTGGAAGCCGATGATCGCGTCCCCGTAGCGGCCGTTCGCGGTACGAACGACGGCGCGGATGACCGCGTTCAGTCCGGGGCAGTCTCCGCCTCCGGTCAAGACTCCGATGCGCATGGCGAATATCTTGCCCCGCATCGCGGGACCGTGGGGCCTCGCCCCCGTGAACCGTGCGTAACGGGCATGCGGTCGAGTCAGGAACAAGCGCCGCCGGAGAGTTCATCGAGGTGCTGGGAAACGAGGGTCGCCAGCTTGTCCAGTGCCGTCATACCGTCGGAGAACGCACCCGAATCGGGTTGCACCGCAAATGCGATGGCGATCTGCCCGCCCGCTGTCGGCACCAACCCGAATTGCCGCACCAGGTATTGGCCGGAGGCGTCGGGTCCCCAGCCGCCCTTGAATTCGGCGCCGGTGAACGCGCCGAGGCCCCAGCGTTGATTGGGCGTGATCTGCTCCATCAGTGAGATCACATTCCCCGTCTGCGACAGGCACGGCAGCCGCGAGGCGAACCGAACCTGTTCGGTCAGCGCCCAATCCGCCTGACCGAACGCCGAAACATCGGCCCTTGGCTTCGCGGACGGCACGGTGGTTTTGGTGTCGCCACCCTCACGCAGTACCGCCTCGACCGCTTTGGCCGCCTCCTGGCTGGAGCCGAGGGACTGCCACAGTGTGTCGGCGGCGGCGTTGTCCGATTGGGTGATCGCCGCCGTGGCGGCATAGGTGGTGTTGACGGTGCCGCGGCGCAATGCGGCGACCGTCAGCGGAATCTTCATGGTCGACCAGGCCGGACCGGTGGTCCAGTCGCCGAAGGTGACCATCTTGTCGCCGCCGACCGGCATGACCGCCATCCCGGCACGACCGCGCATACCGGCCTGCCATTCGGCGAAGCCCGCGGCCAGCGTGCCGGGGATGGTCAACGATAGATGCTGCTGGTCGGTATGCGCCGCGGCCTGAGTGATGCTCGACGGTGGCGGCGACGCCGAGTCCGCGTCGGAGCCCGCGCATGCGGTCAGCGGCAGCAGCGCAGCCAGCGCCGCGGCGCCGAAACCCTTTCGGAATCGCCGGGATCTATCAGTAGACATACACCACCGCGTTCTCACCGCCGCTGCACGTGACCAGTTGGCCGTCAGCGGCGCAATTCATCGTGTAAACCCGGCCGGTGACCGGGCTGGTCGCCACCACTGAGCGTGGTGCGCGCGAGACATTGGTGGCGGCGGATTCGGCGTATGCCTCACGGACCGCTTCGGCGAACTCGCAACTGGTCACCTGGCTGCCTGCGGCCGCGTGCGTGAACGTGCCCTGACCAGGTCCGCCTGCCGAGCACGGCCGTGCGCTCTCCGGCAGTGCGACGGGCGTGGACGATGCGGACGCGGATGTTGTCACAGGGGCTGTCGTGGTGGTCGGCGTCGCGTTGGGGCGGGCCGACGCTGTCACAAGTGCCCCTGACTCGACGCCGGTGGCAGAGGTCTCGGAACTACTGGAACCGAGCAGCTTCCAGCCGACCACGCCCGCGACGGAGAGCAGGGCGACGACCAGCACACCGATCACGATCGGCATCACGACCGATTGCCGACGCGGCGGCGGATAGTAAGGGTCCGTGGCCGAATCCGGCCCGTAGTAGTCCTCATTGTCATCGTCATAGCCGCTTGGCGACGAATAGTCCTCGCGCGCTTGATAATCGGTCGCGGCCGAATATTCGGATGCCCGGAAATCACGGCCTGCGGCGTGCTGAGGTTGGGGTGACGGCTGGAACGGTGAGTTCGACGGCGCGCCGGAGAACTGCTGTGGATCCGAAAAAGGCTGCGGCTCAGGATAGAACGGCGGTTCTGGACGCGGCGGCGCTTCGTAGCGTTGCGTTTCGGGCGCCTGGTCCGCGTACTGCTGCGGTCCCCGGTACAGCCGTGGTTCCGAGTATCCCCGCGGCTCCGAGTACTGCTGCGGCTCTGAAAAACCCTCCGGTTCCGAAAACCCGCGCGGTTCCGAGTATCTCTGCGGTTCCGAAAACTGCTCCCCGCCAGGGTCTTGCGCATCGGGATATTGCTGGCCGCCCGAATGCTGCCGGCCTTCCCGGTACAGGTGCGCGTCCGGAAACGACCGAACCGGCGTCGACTCATACGGCGCGGGCGGCCCGAACGGCGTTGCCGCGGGCCGTTGCGGCGGCAGCGGCGTGAACTGGAGGTCGGTCTGCGTCACCACGGTCGGCCCGGTCGGGTGGATGACCAGCTCACCGGTCGTCTCCGGCGGAATGAATGCCGAATGCCGTTGCATCGCAGAGGGATCGGACTGTCCGAAGGTGGCGGGATCCGGCGCACGGACCACGAAGGTCGGGGTGGCCGGGGTGGGCGGGGTCCCCAAGGTGGCCTTGGCGGATCGCGCCAGATCCATCGCCGTGGGATACCGGTCGTCGGGATCTTTGGCCATACCGCGGGCGATCACCGCGTCCATGGCGGCCGGAATCCCCGGCCGTTGCACGCTCGGTCGCGGCGGCGGCTGGGAAAGATGCGAGCGGATCAGCACGCTCATGCTCGCCGCCGGGAAGGGCGTCGATCCGGTGAGACACTCGTGCAGCACGCAGGCCAGCGAGTAGATATCGGCACGGCCGGTCACATCGCCGACGTCGAACCGCTCGGGTGCCATATAGGTGTAGGAACCGATCGCCATCCCGACCTGGGTCATCGCACTGTCGCCCTCGGTGTGGGCGATGCCGAAGTCGACCAGATAGGCGAAATCCGCTTCGGTGACCAGAATGTTGGCGGGCTTGACGTCGCGGTGTACGAGGCCGTCGGCGTGCGCGGCATCCAGGCCCGCGGCGATCTGCTCGATGATCCCGATCGCGCGTTCGGCGCTCAACGTGCCTTCGTGGCGCAGCAGCGAGCGCAGGTCGAGGCCCGGCACCAGGCGCATGTCGATGAACAGCGTGCCATCGATAACGCCCCAGTCGTGGATGGGGATGATGTGCGGTTCTGCCAGCCGAGCGGCGGCCTGTGATTCGCGCCGAAAACGCACCTGGTAGCCCGGGTCCTGGGCAAGTTCCTCCGACAGCAGCTTCACCGCAACCACGCGGTCCTTCACCGTGTCGTAGGCCTCATAGACCTCGCCCATGCCGCCTTTGCCGAGCAGCGAGCGTAGTTCATACGGCCCGAATCGACTGCCGACCCTACGACCAGGTCCGTCCACCCCGTCATTCCTCCACATCCCGGGCCGAGGTCACGCGCCGCCGATCACGATGGTCCGCGACCGGGGCCTGCCCGTCAGACAGTGGATTCTCCTGGTGACACCACCCCGTGGTCAAACGCAAACACGATCGCGGCGGCCCGGTCGCGCAGCTCGAGCTTGCCGAATATGTGTCCGACATGGCTTTTCACGGTGACTTCCGAGATGCCGAGTTCACGCGCGATTTCGGTATTGACACGGCCGCGGCCGATCAGTTCGAGCACCTCGTACTCGCGCGCGGTCAGCTCGACCAGGGGCGAATCCTTGGTGCGCACAGGTCGCACGGTGCGGTAGGCGGCGAGCACGCGGCCGGTGACCGCGGGATCCAGCCAGGCCCCGCCCCCTGCCACTGTCCGCACCGCGCGGATCAGATCCTCGGCGGGTGAATCCTTGAGGATGAAACCGGCGGCCCCCGCGCGCAGCGCGCCCGACAGCAACTGGTCGTCGTCGAAGGTGGTGAGCACGAGCACCGGCGGCGCGCCGTCCTTGGCGCGCAGCATCCTGGTGGCGTCGATACCGCCGATGCGTTTCATCCGCAGGTCCATGAGAACGACGTCGGGTCTGCCGGTCGTGAGAGCGGCGGGCACCTCGTCCCCGTCCGCGCATTCCGTGACGACGAAACCGTCCCGCCTGCGCAGGATGCGCCGCAGCCCGCCGCGGACGAGTTCCTGATCGTCGACAACCAGAACGGCGACCTCGCCGCTCACGCGCCCTCCCGCGCCGCGGCGGGGCCGATCAGCGAACACCACGGCCCTGTCCGGCCGGCGAGCGGGAACTGTGCGCGCACCGACCAGCCATCGTCGAAGGGACCCGCGGTGATCCGCCCGCCGAGCAATTCGGCGCGCTGACCCATCCCGGACAAACCCATTCCATGTCCTCGATTCTGTGGTAATCCCGTTGGCAGCGTGTTGTTCACGACGAGGGTCACCGTGGCCGGATCCACCATCAGCCGGACGGTCGCGGACCCACCCGGCGCATGCTTGACGACATTGGCGAGCGATTCCTGCCCGATCCGGTACAGCGCGAGCCCGACCGCGGCGGATACGGCGCCGAGATCGGGCGCGGCGGTGTAGCGGACATCGAGGCCCGCGCGCAGGAAATCACCGACCAGATCGCCGATATCCTCGAGGCCCGGTTCCGGAGCCTGTTTCGATGGCCCCGCGTCGAGCAGTCCGATGATGCGCCGGATGTCGGCCATGGCCTGCCTGCCGAGTCGCTCAGCGTCCACGAGCGCGTCCACCGCGTCGTCGACGTCGCGATCGGTCTGGAGCGCGTGCCGTGCCGCGGTGAGATGCAGCAGCGTGATGCTCAGCGAGTGTGCGATCACGTCGTGCACCTCGCGGGCGATGCGGCGGCGCTCCTCGTCGGCCGCCCGCGCTGACCGGATCTCCTGGAACTCGCGCTCCTGGTAAAGGAACCGGCGCTGGTACTGCATCATCACCCCGACCAGCCAGCCGAGCGCGATCCCGAGGATGTACATCGGCAGACCCTCGAGGCGTACATCCGTCGAACTCCAGTGCAGATGCCCTGCCATATCGAAGGCGCACAGTTCCAATATCGCGACAACACCGAAGACCACACTGGCCCGTCTCGGAGCGATGGCCGCGACCTCGCCGATACTCACGATGAGAACGAACGGCGCGAAATCCCCAGACACCGGCTGGATCAGGAACAACGCCGTCCCCACCATCGCGGAGGCCCCGACTATGGCAGGCCACGGCCGCGTGCCGAATATGCAGAACAGCGGCGCGGCCATGAACATCAGGAGCATGGCGAGCACCGGGAGCACTGTCGGGAAGTAGCTGTGCCGCTGTATCGTCGCCGCGGCGCCGACCATGAAAAGCGCCACGTCGGCGCTGAGGATCACGTTGGGCGGGTAGTCGAACGGGAGTTCTTCGAGGTTCTGCCTGACCACCGCGATGGGGTGACGCATGAACGCGAGGGTGCGTGACCGAATGGTCCCGGTCTCACGGAACGGAATCGCCGGTCCGGCGCTCCCCGGCGAGATCATGGCGTGGGTCACATCCATCCTGTAAGGCTAACCGTCCGATCGCCCCTGGTCATCGTCCCGTGAGCGGTCCGCTCCTCCTACCGGAGGCGGAGATCGATTCGGGTCCCTGGCACGAAGACAGCGCATTTCGGCGGCCGTAGCGTAGGCCGCATCCTCTCCGCGCGGCGTCATCCGCGGCCGGAGACGACCACATAACGGAAGGCGAATGCCATGTCCTGGAAAGATCAGCACGCCCGAACCGACATTGTGCACACCGTGCTCACCCGTGCGGCCGTCGATCCGGATAGTCCGGACCTGTTCTCGGGGATCCCGGGGCTGGAACGGCTCTTCGGCGGCCAGGATGGCCTGTTGCTCGCACTGCGTTATCGGTGGAACCTACATTTCGCCGCGAAAATGGAGCAGGCTCTAGTGGAGGGAAACTCCGCCGTCGATGTGTATCTCGAGCTCGCCGCGGAACAACCCGCGCTACGTGCGGTGCTCGATGCGCAGTATCGGCGCAGCCACGCGGCGTCCGAGGCAATGGCTCGATAGTTGGACGAAAGAAGGTGGGGGACAGCCATGTCGGATCACGCCATGCTGGAACTATCGGATATCACCAAACAGTACCGAGTGGGCGAGCAGACCGTGCGCGCACTCGACGGGGTCAGCCTGCGCATCGAGACGGGCGAATTCACCTCGATCATAGGACCTTCCGGCTCGGGCAAGAGCACACTGCTGCATCTACTCGGTGCGCTCGACCGCCCCGATTCCGGATCGATCCGCTTCCAGGGCGAGGAGATCGGCTCCCTGGACGAGGAACGACAGTCCGAATTCCGCCGCCACCGTGTCGGTTTCATCTTCCAGTTCTTCAATCTGCTTCCCACTTTGACGGCCTGGGAGAACGTCGCGATACCGAAGTTGCTGGACGGCACAGGGTTACGTAAGGCCAAACCGCGTGCGCTGGAGTTGCTCGACAGGGTCGGACTCGGCGACCGTGCCGAGCACCGGCCCGCCGAATTGTCGGGCGGGCAGATGCAGCGGGTCGCGGTGGCTCGCGCGCTGATCATGGACCCGCCGTTGATCTTGGCCGACGAGCCCACCGGCAACCTGGATTCGAAGACCGGTGCCGCCATCCTCGAGCTGCTCGGAGATATCGCGGGCAGTGGCAACTCGGTGGTGATGGTGACCCACGATATGGGTGCGATCGAGTACTGCGATCGGGTAGTCACGTTGCGCGACGGTCAGATCGGCTCCAACGACAAGGTCGACCTCGCGCAGCGAGTGCGGGCGTGATCGGCGCGGCGTGGGATCGGCTGCGGCTGTTCAATATCGGTGAACTGCTCGCCCATCGCGGCCGGACCCTCATGTCCCTGGCGGTGATGGGCGTTTCGGCGGCTCTGCTCGTCGCGGTGTTCAGTATCTCGGGCTCGGTCACCGGCTCGGTGGATCGGCTCACCCGCAGTCTCGGCGGCAAGGCCGCGCTGGAGATCAGCGGTGTCACCGACGCGGGCTTCGATCAGCAACTACAGCAACGGATCACCACAACGCCCGGCGTCGAGAAGGCGGTGCCGATGTTGCGCGCCCAGATCGGCAGCGGCTCCGACCGAGCGCTGTTGATCGGGGCGGACGCCGGCATCGCCGCGCTCGGCAGCGAGCTGGCAGGTCCGATGGGTGTGCAGGCGGGCAAGCTGCTGAGCGTGCCCGATGGTGTCCTCGTCGGCGCCGCGATGGGCCGCTCGGAGGGTGAACGGTTCACGCTCGGGTCCGGAACGGTCACCGTCGCAGGCATTCTCGACGACGAGTCGTCCAAGCAGCTCAACAGCGGTCATATCGTCGCCACCTCGCTCGGTGTGGCGCAGAAAGTGACCGGCCGGACCGGGCGCCTGGATTCCATCCAGATCATCGCGGCGCATGACACCGATATCGGGACGCTGCGCGATGCGCTGACGAAGGTCGTCGACGGACGCGCCGTTGTCGCCGAACCGAGTCTGCGCACGGCCCAGGCGGGCGGCGCGATCCAGCTCGTGCGGTATTCGACACTGATGTCCTCGGCCGCGGCGTTGATCGTCTCGGCGTTCCTGATCTACAACGCGATGAGCATGGCGGTCGCGCAACGCAGGCCGGTGCTGTCGCTCCTGCGCGCCATCGGCGGTAAACGCGCGCCCATGGTCCGTGATCTGCTCGCCGAGGCGGCGCTGCTCGGTGTGCTCGGCGGCGCGGTCGGGGCGGTGTTCGGTGTCTTCATGGGCCGCAGCGCAATCGACCGGCTGCCCGCCGCGATCGTGCAATCGGTGGAAGCGCGTACCGAGTACATGGTGCCCGGATACGCGATTCCCGTCGCGATCGCCGCGTGCGTGTTCGCCAGCGTCGCCGCCGCGGCCATCGCGGCGCGCCAGGTATACAAGGTCGAGCCGATCGAGGCACTCGTCCCGGTCGGGGTGGCGCGGACCGACACCGCTGATCCGGTGCTGCGCTGGGTTGCCGTCGTGGTCGGACTCGGGCTTGCCTGCACGGCAATCGGCATCGCCGAGGCCGATCTCGGCCGCTATTGCCTGGCCTCCATTTCTACTGCCTTCATCGCGGGCGTTGCGCTGTGCTTCGCGGCGACGGGTCCGATCGTTCGCGTTGCGGCGGCGGTGGCCCGCCTGTTCGGCGCGCCGGGCGCCTTGGGGGCGACCACGCTGGAACGCGCGCCGCGGCGGGTGTGGGCGACCACCATGACGGTGATGATCGGGGTGGCCGCGACGGTGGCCATGGGTGGAGCGTCGCGCAATATGGTCGATTCGGCTGCCGCGACCTTCGAGGACCTCGGCACCACCGACCTCTACGTAAGTCCGAGCGCCATGGAGCAATTCCCCACCGGGCCGCTGCTGCCGAGCGACCTTCGGGACAAGATCGCCGCGGTTCCCGGCGTCTCCGAGGTAAGTCCGGCGCAGATGGCGTTCGCCACCCTCGGCAGCGGGCGGGTGCTGTTGCAGGGCTATCCCACCGAGGTCGACGGTGCTGTGACCGGTGTGGTGCATCACGACGTCGTCGCGCGCATGGGCGCGGGCGAGGGGGTGGTGATCTCGCGCGATGTCGCCCGATCGCTCGGGGTGGACGAGGGCGCTCGGGTCACGTTGCCCACCCCGTCCGGAGATCACATTGTCACTGTGCTGCAGGTGATTCCGTATTTCTCCGCGATCGCGGGTGTGGTCATGATGGACCTCGGGCAGATGCGCCAGTGGTACCAACGACCTGGCGAGACGATCCTGGCGGTCACCATGCAACCGGGCGCGGACCACAGCGCGGTGCAGGCCACGATCCGGCAGGTGGTGCCTGCCGGTATGCACGTCGACACCGGCACGGCCGCGGTCACCGCGATCTCGTCGAGCGTGCGGCAGGGCGCGGCGATGAGCACCGCCATCCTCTGGATCGTGGTGCTTGTCGCGACGGTGGCGCTGCTGAACACGCTGATGCTCTCGGTGCTCGAACGGCGTCGGGAGCTCGGCGTGCTGCGTGCCATCGGCACCAGCCGCAAGTTCCTGCTGCGCTCGGTGCTCGCCGAAGCCGCGGGCATCGGGTTGATCGGTGCGGCAATAGGTCTCGTCATCGGGGCGGCGGTCCAGTATCTGGCCACCATCGCGATGGGCCATGCGATGACCATCGACATCGTGTACGCCCCGAGCCTGATCCTGCTCGTCTACGGTGCCGCCGCGCTGTTCCTCGCGCTGCTCGGCTCCATTCCTCCCGCGCTGCGCGCGGCGCGGATGCCGATTGTGGAGGCGCTGGCCGTCGACTGATTCACTACAGGCATTGCTACAGCGGTGCCGCGGCCCACCAATTCGCCACCGCGTCCTGCGCCGAGGGCGGCGCGGTCTGCGGGGCACCAGAGGTGCCGTGATTGCTCACGTACAGAAGGTAATTCGAGCGCACAGGGTCGGATTCGAAGCTGACCACCATTCTCGCCGTGTGATAGAACTCCGCCATCGGGCCGGGTGGGTCCGGCACAAACCACTGGTGCACGGTCTGCACCGCGCCGCTCTTGCGCACCGGGGTCGCGATGTTCGCCGGTAGCGCGGCAACGACCGACTGCGCGGCAGCCGAGGATTCGTAACCGAGAATCATGTAGTTCATGTGGTTGCTGTCGGAGATATCGCGGGTGCACTCCCACGCCAACAGCCAGCGACTGGATTGCAGCAGTTCATCTTTGAGCCGCACCCCTTCCGCGGGCTTGCGAGCCATGCACTCGGCATCCTGGAATTCGGCGTCACCGAACGGGCCCGCGCCCTGCGGCACCAGGTTCGGGAAAGCACGGCGACTCTGCGCCAACGGATCCGACGCTGCTGCTGCTGCCGTCGGCGGCGGCGGCGGCACCGTCGTCGCCGGCACCGGCGATGCCGCGGAATCCTCGTCCGGCCCCGAGTCGAATGCCATCACTCCCATGAAGGCGACGACCGCGACAACCACGATCACCACACCGAGCACGATCAAGCCGATGGCGGCGGAAGATCGTTTCGTCGGAACCGGCAATGGCTGCGAGCCACCATAATTCGGTCCATTCGGCGGTGGATAGGTAGGTGTTGCCGTACCGGGATGCTGGGGCGCAGGCTGCATCAGGACAGCGGGCTGCATCGGGGCGGCAGGCTGCGCCATGGGTGCACCGAGTGCGGGGCCCGGTCCTGGATATCCGGCAGGCACCGGGAACGCTGGATTGACCCGCACGGTGGTCGACGGCGGCGCGGTCAGCGCATGGCGGGCCGCCGCGGCGAACTCGGTGCAGGTGGCGAAGCGGTGTTCGGGGCGCTTGGCCATCGCGATGGTGAGTACGCCTTCGAGGGCCGGATTCAGACCCTGCCGTTTCGTGCCGAGTGGTGCCGCGGCGTATTGCAGGTGACCTCGGATGATGTTGTTCGGGTCGGGCGAATCGAAGGGGGCCATGCCGGTCAGCAGCCAGTACAGCGCGCAGGCCAGCGAATATTGGTCGGAGCGATTGTCGAGGTGCGCGCCGGTCATCTGTTCGGGTGAGGCGTAGGCGAGGGTCGCGGTGAACATGCCGACCTGGGTCAGGTGTGTGGAATCCTCACGCAGCCGGGCTATCCCGAAATCGGTGAGGAACACCCGCTCCCCCTGCCCGCCGACCGAACGCGCCAACATGATGTTCGCCGGCTTCACATCCCGGTGCAGCACACCCATGCCGTGCGCGTAATCCAGCGCGTCCGCGACACCTTCGATGATCTGCACCGCACGCTCCGGCGGCAACGTCTGCGGATGCACTGTCGCCGCGTCGATACCGTCGATGTACTGCATGGAGATCCACAGCTGGTCGTCCTCGGAGCCGCGGTCGTATACGGCGACGATATTCGGGTGATCCAGGTGCGCGGCCAGATCGGCCTCGCGCGCGAAGCGCGCACGCAACTCGGCATCGGTGAACAGCTCGCGATTGAGCAGTTTCAACGCGGTCTGTCTGGCAAGGCGAGGATGGCGCGCCAGGTACACCGACCCCATACCGCCCTGCCCGAGCAGACGCTCGATGGTGAACCCGGCAAACACCTCACCGCTGTTCAGCAACACGACCCCCTTCGAGGTGATAGCAGCCTCGTTAGCCTAGTCGGTAGCCCCGTGGCCACCACGTTTCGAATTCTCCGCCGAAATCAGCAAAACTATTCACCAGGACGTCACCATCGCGTCACCGTCTCTCGGCTCGGCGATGGTCTCCGCTGTTCGGTCACCGGCCGAACGGGTACTTCGGTAGTACAGGTAAGTTTTGCACCGCCGATGAGCAATGGGCAGATGTTGTGGTGGTGGGGAGAGCACGGTGGTGAGGGTTTGAGAACGGTTCCTGCATACGGGGCGGCCTTGCGCTGCGCTGCGCTCGTCACGCTACTCACGCTGACCTCCTGCGCACTGTTGTCGGACAAGGACGCGCCCAAGGCCACTCCGACGATCACCGTCGCCACCGCGGGGTCGTGGCATTCTGGATGGTCGGTCTCGATGCCGGATTCGCTCGCCGCCGACTTCACCCAGCTGCAACCCAATCTGCCTGGTCAGGTCGGGATGGCGATCATGCCGGTCGGTGGCGGCCGATTGACCGTCTACGGCGACTGGACCAGTGGCATCGCCTGGTCCACCATCAAGGTTCCGCTCGCGATCGCCGCGATGCGCCGCGACCCCGTGGGCTCGGCAGATGACGCCGAGGCCGCGATCACCTGGTCGGACAACGATGCGGCCGAGGCACTCTGGCAGTCGCTCGGCGACGGCTTGGAGGCGGCCAGGGCCGTTCAGGATGTTATCGACGAGGCGGGCGACGCCGTGACCGGCGTGGCAGGACCCCGAACCCGACTGGACTACACCTCGTTCGGCGGAACCGAATGGACATTGGCCAATCAGGCCAGGTTCGCATCGCGGCTGCCGTGTCTGGCGCAATCCGCCGCCGTGACCGAACTGATGGAACAGATCACCCCGGACCAACGCTGGGGCCTCGGCGCCATTCCGGGGGCCGAATTCAAGGGCGGCTGGGGTCCGGACGACGACACCGGCGTCTACCTGGTCCGTCAGTTCGGCGTGGTGCCGACCAAGTCCGGCAACGTCGCGATCGCCCTTGCCGCACAAGCAGACTCGGGCGTGTTCGAGGATGCCACCGTCCTGCTCGATCGGATGGCCTTGCTGATCTCGCACCACCTCGACGAGTTGCGCGGCGGTAAGTGCCCGCACTGATCCGCGCCGAATAGGTCAGCCGGGGATGACGAGGCCCGATTCGTAGGCGAGCACGACAGCCTGGGCCCTGTCTCGCAGATCGAGCTTCGAGAAGACCTTGGAGACATGGGTTTTCACGGTTTGTTCGGCGACGAACAGAGATTCCGCGATCTCGGTGTTCGACATCCCTTTGGCGATCAACTCGAGCACCTCCCGCTCGCGCGGGGTCAGCGAACCGAGCGCAGGGGTCGGCTTGGCGCGGGTCGCGGTGCGGCGGCGGGTGACGTCGGCGATGAGCCGCCTGGTCACGGTCGGCGCCAAGAGTGCTTGGCCGTCGGCGACAACACGGACCGCGCGCACCAATTCCTCGGCGGGCGCGTCCTTGAGCAGGAATCCGCTCGCGCCGATGCTCAGCGCCTCGTAGACGTAGTCGTCGATGTCGAACGTGGTGAGCATCAGCACCCGCACCGGCGGATCGAATCCGGCGGCCAGGATGGCGCGGGCGGCATCCAAGCCGTTCATTTCCGGCATCCGGACATCCATCAGCACCACGTCCGGCCGCAACCGCTTGGCCTCGGCGACAGCGACTTTCCCGTTCGGCGCGTCACCGACCACGCTGATATCGGATTGAGCAGCGAGCAGCGCGCCGAAGCCTTGACGCACCATCGCCTGATCGTCGGCGATCAATACCGTTATTGCCACCCACCCACCCTAATTGGTGCTGTGGGGCGTAGCCCGTCCGCAATCCGCGCATGGCCGGAGCGAAGCCGGAGGTACGCCTGATTAGTGCTGCGCGCCACAAACCACCCACGGTCCCCGCGACGATCAGCGGTCGGCGACCGTATCACCGAGCACGATGTTCGGATCGAGGGGCAGGACGAGGGGCAGTCGGGCCCGCACTTCGAAACCGCCGTCGGGGCGCGCGCCCGTAGTGACCTCGCCGCCCGCAGCCAGCGCACGTGCCCGCATCCCCGCGATACCGTGACCGCCGTGGTCACCCTGCTTGGCAGACACCGCCCCCGGCCCGTTGCTCAGGCTCAGGTGCACATCGATGCCACAGATGATCGCCACCTGAATCGGGGCGCCAGGGGCATGCCTCGACGCGTTCGACAGCGACTCCTGCACGATCCGGTACAGCGTGAGACCGGTGGTGTCCGGCACGGCATCCAACGGGCCGTCGATCGTCCAGTCGATCCGCACGCCCGCCCTACGCGCGCCCTCGAACAGACCGAGCACATCCGCTGCCTTCGGCTGCGGCGCGTGCTCGGGCAGCTCGCCGTCGCTGCGCAGCACTCCGAGCATGCCGCGGATTTCGTTCAACGCCTCGCGGGCGGTCGCGCCGATGGATTCGAATTCCGCACGGGCCGCCGGTGTCACACCTTCCACCCGGTAGGGCGCGGTCTGCGCCTGCACCACCACGAGCGACATATGGTGGGCGACCACATCGTGCAGGTCACGGGCAATGCGCGCCTTCTCCTCCAAGATGGTGCGCTTGGCGCGCTCCAGCTCGTTCTCCTCCTCCTTGCGCATCAACTGCTGGCGCGACTGCACCAACCAGCGCAGCATCAACGCGAGCAGCACCACCGCGGCAAGTGCGATCGGCCAGCCCCAGACCGAGTTCGCGAGGTCGCCACCTCCCGCCATGGTGGTGGCGAGCAGCAGCGAGGTCGCCGCCCATGCGACGGCGATGATCGGGACCGCCGCCTGCAACGCCACCCCGAAGAGCAACGCGAACAGGACCAGGGTGTGCACGACCTGGATCGGGATGTCATTACCGGGTTGATTCGGGATCGCCAGCGCGATGATCAGCGCGGATCCCGCGGATATCGCCCAGCCGAGTGCCGGGTTGATGCGAATCAGCAGAATCGGGAACGCGGCGAGCGCGGCGATGAACGGCTGCACCGCCATCGGCACCGCGTGTGTGACGTGCAGAGTCGGCCACGCCACCGCGTAGAAGACGATCGCGACCAGCACCGTGAACGCGTCGAACCACATCCGAGCGTTCATCAGCTTGATCCGGGCACGGGTTTTCTGCTTCATAGCTACGACAGTAGGAACCCGAGACGTCGCGGTCCTCATACCCACGGGTGAATTCGCAACCGATACCCGAGGGTGAGGCGCCGAGCCCGCTCCCCCGGCGGCACGGGCCGGTGAGCGCACCCCGGCGTGAGGTGCGCGGGCGCACCCGATTCCTAATGTGATCGTCATGAGCACACCGACCACCGCACGGCAGGCCGGCACCAAGGCCACCGATGTGCGCCCCCGATCCGCACGTCACGCGGGCTATCGGCGGGCCGCGGCATTGACGGCCGCGGCGTTGACCACCATGGCGGCCACCGTTGTCCTCGCACCCGTCACGCATGCCGTAATCGATCGGCCTCCGGTGGAGAACGTCTCGGCGGGTGCGGCGGTGTCGATACTGACCGCGGGCGGATCCGACACCACCCCTGACATTCCCGACGATTTCGCCGCACGCTTCGGCTACCGGCCGAGCCTCGTCGACGGTCTGCTCGCCGATCCGGGCGGCGATTGCTCGTCGCCGGTCACCCTGCCCGATGAGTTCGAAACCGCCTGCAAGGCCCACGATCTCGGCTACGACCTGCTGCGCTACGCCGATTCACACGGTGAACCGCTCGGCCCGTGGGCCAGGCAGGCTCTCGACAACACCCTCGGCCAGCACATGCACGAGGCCTGCGATGTCCGCACCGATTCCTTCTCCCGCGCTCGATGCAAGGCGATGGCCACGATCGCCTACACGTTCGTCGATATCAATTCCCGGCGACAGGGCTTCAGCGCACCGGTCGCCGAATCACTGTGGAGCTCAGCAGATTCGCAATCCCCTCGCACCTTTAGCGGGTGGCTCGCGGTGCTCATCGGCGGCGGTGTTCTCGGCCTCGCCGCCGCGGGGGCCGCACTCGTCGGAGTCACGCCGAACTTCCGCCGTCCGAGCCGAACCATTCGCGGTGCGCGCGGGCCCGTGACACCGGTTCTCGGCGGATCGATGAATCAGGTCGAAGCATGACCAGACACACCTCGGTCTCCGCAACGGATGCCCCTGCGGTCGAGCCGATGCCACACACTCGAGTCACTCTCTGGAAGGCGACCGCCACCGAAAGGCTGCACCACACCCTGCGGCCACGGATCGGCACGACACTCGCCATCGGAACCGGCGCGCTGATGTCGCTGACACCCGGGCTGCTGCCACGCACGCCGGCAGCACAGGCGGCGGTGACCGGGCTGTTCGTCGCTCTCATGCTCGGCCTCGCCGGCCTGGTCCGGTTCTTGTCCGCTCGCTGGAATTTCGACATCAATCGACCATTGGCACGCTTTCGGCTGCCCCTGCTCGGGCTGATGTCGGTCGCGGTCGTCGGTGCGGCCGTGCTGGCGGGTCACTGGCAGAACCGGCTGCGCGCGGCGATGGATACGTTGCCCATCGGAGCGGATTATTGGTTGCGCTGGGCGATCGGGGCCGCACTGATTGTCGGAGTCTGTGCCGTGACCGCGCGGACTGTCGGATGGGTCGCACGCACGCTGGGGTGGTCGCGCAGCATCGCCGTCGCGACGGTCGCGACGGCCGTGCTGTACCTCGTCGGCGTTCCCGCCGTGGTGGACTGGCGGCGCACTGCCTACGCCACCGCCAATGCGACGATCGATCCCGCTCTGGTGCAACCGGTTTCGTTGCTGCGGTCCGGAAGTACCGACTCGGCGGTCAGCTGGCCGTCGTTGGGGGCGGAGGGGCGCAAGTTCGTCAGTGGGTCACCCGCCGGTCCTGTCCGCGTCTATGTCGGCCTCGATTCCGCGCCCGACCGTGAGACCAGGGTGGCCCTCGCGATTCGGGAGCTGGAACGCTCGGGCGGCTTCGATCGGTCCAATATCGTCGTCGCGGTACCGACCGGGTCGGGTTGGATCGACGCGAACGCGGTCTCGGGTTTCTACCAGCGCTTCGGTGGCGACGTCGCCCTGGTCGGCATGCAGTACTCCTACGCGCCGAGCTGGGCGACCTTCCTGTTCGGCCGCGACGAAGCCACGGCCTACGCGCGAACGCTGTTCACCGCCGTCGAGAACCGCGTCCGCACGCTGGATCACAAACCCGAGCTCTACGTCTACGGCCAAAGCCTCGGCGCGATCGGCGGCAGCTCGATCTTCACCGACGACGCCGACCAGGACCGTCGCACCTGCGCCGCGCTCTGGGCGGGTCCACCGGCGGGCCAGGTGCACCGGACCGGAGCGACGGTGCTGGCCAATAGCTCCGACCCGGTGGTCCACTGGTCCCCATCGCTGCTGTGGCGCGCACCCGATCTCACCGGTGTTCGTATGGATGCCCCTGTGCCGCAATGGCTCCCGATAGTGAGCTTCCTACAGACCAGCGCCGACCTGCTCGCCGCATTGAACGCACCGCCCGGTCACGGGCATCGCTACGGCACCGATCAGGGCACCGCCCTCGGCAGCTGCTGACACCCACTCCTTGCCCACAGCTGAAACATGTTCTAGTTTGCTCCCATGGCCTTTGTCATCGACGCCTCCGTCGACATCGACGCTCCCGTCGAGTTGGTATGGGAGGTGATCACCGACCTCGCCCGCTACGGCGAGTGGAATCCCTTCGTACCCGAATGTCGCAGCACCCTGGTTCCCGGCGAACCGATCGACATGCTCGTGCAGGTATCCGGCGCGAAGCCACGACGCCAGCGCGAGTGGATCCGCTCCAACACTCCGGGCCACGAGCTCAGCTACTCCATGAAACCGGTACCGCTCGGCGCCTTGCACAGCCTGCGCTCCCACACCGTCACCGCACTGGAGGACAACCGCACCCGCTACGAATCCCACTTCGAACTCGCGGGCTGGTTGCAGCCGGTGGTGAGCGCGGCACTCGGGAAGAACCTCCAACGCGGCTTCACCGGCATGACCGCGGGCATCCGCAAGCAGGCCGAATCCCTGCGCACCCCCTGACCCCGACTCCTGCACGTTCGGCGGGTCTCGCGAGCCGGGGAATGACTGTCCGGTTCAGGAGGTTGTCCGATCGGTCCGGTACGAATCGGGCAGGTTCGACCGCCAGAGATTGGATTTCGCCGTGCGTGCTGTTCGCGCCCTCGTAGCACTGCTGCTGCTCGTCCTATTTTCCGCCACCACAGTGACAGCAGGCGCGACACCGCCGCAGCCGCCCGGGTGGACCGCGGTCTGGGCTACGTCTCCACACCTACCGAGCAAGGCATTCGCCCCCAACTGGGCCGAGACCGGCTTCGCGAATCAAACACTGCGGCAGATGGTTCGGGTAAGCGACGGCGGTGTCGCCACCCGCATCCGCCTCACCAACCGCTACGGCACGACACCGCTCGCCGTCGCGGGTGCGACGATCGCCCGCTCCGGCGCCGAGGGCAGCATTCGCCAGGACACGGTGCAGAACCTGACAGTCGACCTGGCACCGTCATTCCGCATCGCGCCCGGCGCCGACCTGGCGACCGATCCTGTGCTGCTGCCACTTTCACCGCTGGAGTCGGTGACCATCACCCTGTATCTGGCCGAGCCGACCGGTCCGGCCACCCAGCACGCCCAGTCCTTCGCGACCAGCTATCGGGCCGCTGGTGACCATCGTGCCGACGCGACCGCCGAGGCCTTCACCGAAACAACCCAGTCCTGGTATTACCTCTCCGGCGTCGAGGCGATGAACGCGATTCCGCGCCGAGCAGGCGTCGTAACCTTCGGCGATTCGATCACCGACGGTGTCGGCTCGAATACCAACGCCGACAACCGATACTCCGATGAATTGGCCGAGCGATTCGCCGCCGCGGGCAGTCCGCGCGCGGTCCTGAACGAAGGCATCGGCGGCAACCGGGTCACCGTGGACTCTTCCTGGCTTGGTGACGCCGCACAGCGCCGATTCCGCCGGGACGTACTCGAGCAGCCCGGCATCGGCACCGTGATCATCCTCGAAGGCACCAACGATATCGGGCTCAGCACCGGCGGCGAAGCAATCGGCGAGCGGTCGGTCGAGGTCTCCGCCGAACAGCTCATCGCAGGCAACCGCGACCTGATCCGGCAGGCCCGCACCGCAGGCCTACGAGTAATCGGCGCGACCATGCTGCCGTTCGGGAATTCGCTCTACTACTCGGCCACCGCCGAGGCCAAGCGCGACGCGGTCAACCAGTGGATCCGCACCTCCGGCGAATACGACGCGGTAGTCGACTTCGACGCCCAACTCGCCGACCCCGCCGATCGACACAGTCTGGCTCCGGCCTTCGACAGCGGAGATCACCTGCACCCCAACGAAGCGGGCTACCGCACCATGGCGGCAACGGTGAACCTCGCAGACATCCGCTGATCCCGGCCCACCTCAGCCCCCGGCCGACCGACTCCTCGAGCCCACCGACCGGGGGCTGATTACTGCCCCGTGATCGACCAAGACCACACCGGACGCGCCAACACCTCTACTGGCAACGGTCGAACACTGGCCACCGACGTCGGCCACTGCGGTATCCATCGTCTCGTTGACCCGAACTCGAGAATTAGTCATACTTATGACTATGAACGTGAAGCTCGCCGAGGTGAAGGCGACCCTGTCCGAGGTGGTGTCACGCGTGCGCACCCAGCACGAGCGGGTCACCATCACCGTCCATGGCGAACCCGCCGCGGTGCTGATCGCCATCGAGGACCTGGAGGCCCTCGAGGAGACCATCGCAGTCCTGTCCGACTCCGCGACGATGACCCGATTGGCCGAGTCCGACGCCGAATTGGCGCGCGGTGAAGTGGTCACCGCAGACCAGCTGACCAAGGCGATGGCGAACCGCGCTCGGTGAGCGAATACACGCTGGAGACAACACCGACGGTACGGCGCATGTTGACCAAACGACTCCCCGAAGCGGTGGCCGTTGCGGCGTTCGAGTTCATGACCGGCCCTCTGATCGGCAACCCACACCGAGTCGGCAAACAGCTCATGCCCCCTTTGGATGACCGCTGGTCTGCGCGGCGCGGCACATACCGCATCCTGTACCGGATCGACGACAAACGGATGGTTGTGACGGTGGTCGACGTAGCCCACCGTCGCGACGCATATCGAACCTGATTCGAGCACGCATCCCGGCAACTGCGGTCAACCGAAGCTCGGCTCACCACTCCGGCGAGCCGAGCTTCAGCTTCGCGTCCAGCAGCTCGCGAACAGTTCGGTGACGACGGCGAGGATCGCGACTCGGGCACGCTCACTGGACCAGGCGGCACTGGAGGCGTCGAACGAGGCCGATCTCAGCAACGAGACGAACCGTCTCGTATTGACGGCAGCCTATTCGTCTGGCATTGTCTGGCATATCTTAAACGAGACGGAGCGTCTCGCGACGAAAGGATCGACGCAGTGAGCAGAACTTGGTTCATCACCGGCGCCAACCGCGGACTCGGCCGGGCCTTCACGATCGCCGCCCTCGACCGCGGCGACCGTGTTGTCGCGACCGCCCGCGACCCGAGGTCGATGGCCGACCTCACCGACGACCGATTGACCGTACTGCCCTTGGACGTTCGCAACCGCGATCGCGTAATTACCACCGTGGACCGTGCGTTCGAGGTGGTCGGCACCATCGACGTGATCGTGAACAACGCCGGATACGGCCTCGTCGGCGCGATAGAAGAACTCACCGAAGCCGAGATCCGCGACCAGATGGACACCAACTTCTTTGGTGCCCTCTGGGTTTCACAAGCGGCAGTACCGCACCTGCGCCAGCAGAAGTCCGGCCACATCGTGCAGATCTCAACGGTCGGCGCGGTGGGCAGTCTGCCGCTGTTCGGCATGTACAACGCAAGCAAATGGGCACTGGAAGGTTTCAGCGCCGCGCTCGCGGACGAACTACGACCACTGGGGATTTCGGTCACCCTCGCGCAGATGGGTGGATTCGACACCGACTGGGCGAAGTCGAGCATGAAGTTCGGCACCGCGCTGCCCGCCTACGAAGATCTCCGCACGGCCATCCTAGGTATGCCGAACTACCCGGACCCCTCCGCACCGCCAGCCGCGACCGACGTCGATTCGGAGTGGGCGGAACCGGGACCGGAAGTCGCCGCGGCGGAACTGCTTCTACTCGTAGACATGCCGAACCCGCCGGTACGCAGGATAGTCGGCCCCGGAGCCCACCACATGGTGACGATGGCCCTCGACCAGCGGCGCCAGGACTACCTCACCGACCCCGAATTCACCTGGCCCACATAACCGCGCGGCGCGAACCGATCGACCGGTCTGTTTGAAATGCACCCGTTGCCAATACTTTTGGATCTTGACGCCTCGCTGTTTACGCTGTAGAACTTACAGGTTCGGGATTCGGACTGTAGGACGAGGAAATTCATATGCGTAACGCGATTGCCACCGTGATGGCACTGGTAGGTGTTATCGGCGGTTGCGTGGCGGTAGCGGGGTCGGCGAACGCGGTGAGTGACACGAGCACCTGCGCGGCAACCGTTGACGCGCTCCAGGACTACAGCAACAAAAACCATGCCATCGACCGGTCCGATCCCTCCGCACCAGCGGAATCGAGCAGACTGTGGAACGGCCTCCTCGCGAGCCTCGCCGACATCTCAGCCAAAGCCGACGAAGGCCGGGCGAAGACCGCGCTCGACAACGCATTGCCGCAAATGCACCGGATAGTCACCCCGAACACTGCGGATCTGAAAACCATGATGGCCGATCCAGCGTTCAGCGCTGCCTTGACCGGTCTCGACGCCGCGTGCGGATTCTAATTCGCCAACCCATCAAGTGGGGCGTCGCCAGCGTGGCGCCCGACCGCGCAGCATCACTCGCAAGGTAGCCCACCAAATGGTGACGGTGGCCCTCGACCAGTGCCGCCAGGACTACCTTAACCGAGCTCACCAGGGCTAACGCCTCCGTCGCGGGGCGGCCATACAGCACTCGGCCGCCTCCGGTTCGGCGATCTCGTCCATCGACATTCGCAAGGTGAGCGAATGCTTTTCCGGCGGTAGCGCATCCAATGATCCACGGGCGAGAGCGACACCTTCGTCGCGGTCTCCTGCCCGGACCAATATCAGCCCTCGATGCATTTCGAGGTGTGCCGCGAACCGTGGCAACGACGACGGCAGTTCGACACGGACCGCATCTTGTGCGGTGACGGCCACCTTCTCTGCACCGAGTCGGGCAGCGAGCAAAGAAATGAATACGTTGAACCTCCACCAAGGGACGGCGTAGTCCGATTCCTTTTGCTCGCTGCCCACCTTGTCGAAGATGCGGCGGCCGGTCTCCGTCAGTGCCAAACGCCCGCGTCTTGTCGCCATGCACAGCGGCGGCGTGGGCTGCACCCATCACCGCGTTCAACCGGCCCACGGTCGGCTATTCGGAGAGCTCTACGGCTTGTTCGGCGAAGAGCTCGGCAAAGGGCAGCGCGGTACCTTCGTAGCCCAAAGCGATAGCAGCCCGCCCACGTACCCATATTCGGATTGCGTCGTCGCCGGATCGGTCGGCCGATTCAGCGGCCATCCGGTACCAGCCGACCGCTTTCCTACCTGCCCAGCGCAGTGCTGATCTCAGCGTGACCCACGTCGGCCGCAAGCACGCTGGCGGCGATGGCGATCACCGGTCGACCGGCAAGCGGGCCAAGCCCCGGGCAGCTACCCGGATTCTCTGTCGGGTGGGTGGGGTTGGGGCGCAAGGTATTCGCTCGGATGGTGGTAATGGTTGATCCGAGGTACCTGCTTCGAATCGACGGCCTGTGGTGGAATCCATTGAGTGCGACCAGGTGTCGGGTGACCTACCGGTGCCGGGACGGTCGCCCACTGCATGTCACTGCTACCGACCAGGCGGTGGTGAGGCTCGCAGGCGAAGGTGAGTTGATCAGCGTCGGTGCCACCACCGTGGGCCCATTCCTCACGATGATGGGTTTGACATAAATATCCCGGCTTCGAGCATCCCGGATGAGTGCAACCGATATCGCGGGCATGCAAAATGATGCGTTGACCAGCGGTCGCGATACGTTTGGTTCGACCCAGATAGAGGGGTCGACCGTCGCTGTCGTCGAAAACAGCCAGATAGTGGTAGGCGTGGGCGGCCATCCGAATCAGGTCATGCATCGGTAACAGGCTTCCACCACCGGTGACTACCGGTGGCCCGGACACGAATACTTCACTCGGACCGTGCGCGGGATCGGTGTGTCCGACAGCGTTTTCGAGGTCTTGCAGCGATGTGGTCACTACTACCGACACCGGTAGCCCACGATGCTGGCCCAGGTTCCCGGAGGAGAGTATCGCCCGCGCCACGGTTTTCAACGCGTCGTGTTGGCGTTGCCCGCTGCTGCGGTCATCCCGCTCGACGGCGGCAGGATCGGGTTCACCCTCGAGTTGCGCGGCGCTGCTGCCCTCGGGGTTACCCATCCCCGGCTTGGCGAGTTTCGCGAATACTGCTTCGAGGTAGGAGCGTAGTTCCGGATCAGCGACGAGGAGACATTTACTCATCAGATCCGGGCCTTGGCGGCCGAGGGTGAAGCTACGGCGTCGGGCGCGGTCGGTGTCGTCGAAGGTGCCATCGGGGTTGATGATCGCTTCGAGGCGTTCAGCGACTTTCTTCAACTGGTCCGGTCGCAGCACCCGAGCGTGGGCGGCGAGTTCGGTTTCGGCGGATGCCCGGGTGGTGGTGTCGATGCAGGTGGGGAGTTGGTAGAAGAACTGCCGCAACACTTTCACATGTGCCGCACCGATCGCGCCATCGCGTTGCGCGGCCGCTGTCGCAGGCAATGCCGGGTCGAGGGTTCCCCCATCAATGGTGGTGCGGTGGGCGAGTTCTGAAGCCGCACGCCACCGTCCGCGTGCTTCACTGGGGCTGATGCGTAACCCGTCGGCGAGGGTGTCGGTCACATTCCGGGTGGCGAAATCGTTGTTGCTCCACTGCCGTTCGATTTGCGCAATGAGCTCCAAACCGAGCGCGGGGAGCGCCCGAACGACCGATTCGATGCGTTGCAGAACGCGGAGCCGATCCAGGTTACTGAGGGGGTCGGTGCGGACTTTCATGGCTTGGGTGAGTCCGGTTTCCAGAGTCGATAACGCCGCCTCTACCGACGGGTCGGTGATCGAGGCGAGGTTCGAATTCATGTTCGAATTCTATCGCGAATCCTATTGTTGGTCATCCCTTTTCACATTCCACCACCCGTAAAACGGTAGACAAATATTCACTACTTACCCTTCGTTGTGCGTGGAAGCTCGTCGGCGAGTTTCCACGTGACCGGCCGCGAGCCTTACCCAAATCTCGGATGAGTTCCCCTATGGCCGTACCCATACTTCGATCATTCTCTCCCAAGCCCGCTCATTCATCGCCAACGTCTCGGGAGAAAATATCCGCTTCTTCTG
The DNA here is from genome assembly GCF_046764875.1 of Nocardia arseniciresistens. NCBI lineage: Bacteria > Bacillati > Actinomycetota > Actinomycetes > Mycobacteriales > Nocardiaceae > Nocardia > Nocardia arseniciresistens. Next base: position 70,183 of record NZ_JBKORD010000008.1, on the reverse strand, counting down.
TGCCACTTCGCGTTCACCCCTTATCTTCGGGGCAACCTTAGTCGGTCGACTGTCCGGAATGCGCGAGGCGCCTCTATGTCGAATGCAACGTGAATTCGACGCTGTATTGGACGTTGCCGGGTGCGGTGGTGTGCCCGTTGGCGGCGGTGAATTCGCAGCGTGCCCGGAGCTGATATGTGGTGTCGAGTTGAAGGTTGAAGACTTTGGAATGCCACCAGTAATCGGCGGGGATGCCCTGGCGGTAGTCGGTAACCCGTGTCATCGGGGTGGAAGTGATAGACCGGGCGGCCTGCGCAGTAGCGGTCGGTGCCCAGGCGAGCGCGGTGGTGAAGGTCGCCGCGAGCACGGCGACCACACTTGCTAACCGATGTGCCTGCGCACGGATGTTGCCCTGCACTTGCATTCCCCCTGTGGAACGTTTTCGATTTCGACATCGACGTTGTCCCCTTCTTGCAGGTTGAGCACATCGTCTTTCGCGACGGTGGACAGATGGAACCACGCGGGCTGGCCATCCTGACGAGTCAGCACACCGGTTCCGTTCTGGATGCTCCAGCGATACACCGTGGCCTGTTCCACTGCACTGCTCCGTCCAACGCACTGATGGTTCCGACCCGATCATGGTCACTCATGATCGGTTGGCGTGCACCCCAATTCGTACCGAGCCGGCACGTGGCGGATGCCGCGTCAACCCACCACTTGTCTCGCAGGTGTCAACACAACCGCCTCTGCCGCGCGCCTAGCGCCGGTCGAACTCACCCTCATTCACACCTGCGGTGAAGGCATCCCACTCACCGGGCGTGAAGACCAGCGCCGGACCACTGGGGTTCTTGCTGTCGCGGACGCCGATCATGCCCCCCTCGAGATGCGCCACCTCCACGCATGCGTCCGCGTTCGCAGACCGGCTGCTCTTGAACCATCTCGCTCCGGACAGGTCAGCGATCACTCTCGAGCTCCTCCGCTATCTCCAGAACCAGTGCTCTGGTCTTGCTTTCATCCAACGCTACACGCCGGATACTGCTTCCTGCTTCGCGGTATTTCTCGATCTCGCCACCGTTCTCCAGGTACAGATGTCCCGCATACTCCTCGACGTAGACCACGGGCGGCTCGATCATCCGGGACGACGGAAGGGGCGGAAACTCGAGCAGTACGAACGAGCCGACCTGTAGACCGACGTGGCTACCAACCCGAAGCGGAATGACCCTGATCGAGACGTTGGGATACTTGCTGATCTCGGCAAGACGCCGAAGTTGCCCCGCCATGACACCGGGACCCCCAACCTGATGTCGCAGCACGGCCTCCGACAACACCACGTCCATCTGAAAGTCTTTGGGGTCTTCATTCAGTCGCGCTTGGCGTCTGATCGCAAGTTCGATGCGTCGTTCGACGTCTGCGGGTGGTATCCCAGGGTTTGCCACCCAGATCATGTCTCGCCGATATTCAGGAGTTTGTAAGAGTCCCGGCAAGAGTGTGAGCTGGAACGTTGTCAGTCGGCGTGCGGCTTCCTCCAAGCCCAGATAGTGATCGAACTTCGGCTCGACCGGATAGGTTCGCCACCATCCGCCGCCCGACTTCCGAGCCTCCTCCACCTCAGCGGCCAGCATCAGCAATGTCTGCCGTTCGTCGGCGGTCGCGAGGTACTCATCGCACAGGGCATTGACGTAGAGCCGGGACAGTTTCGTCGGCTGGCCATCTTCCATGCGGCCGATCGTCTGCGGCGATACCTCGATGACCTTCCCGGCTGCCGCCTGGCTCTTTCCGACCTTCAGCCTCAGTCTGCGAAGTTCACGACCTGCGGCTCGCTGCGGAAGCGTTGAACCAGTCGCCATTAGTTAGCCTCGCTATCGGACGTCTCGAATTTTGGAACGCCTCCTGCTGGGGCGCTCTGAGCTGGAGTTACCCGTGGTGGAATTTTGGCATCTCGAGCAAGGAACTGCAATCACGGATATTCCACGAAGGTACGAGCGGGTGTCTACTTGGGCACATACCCGAAACCGGGAAAGCCGTTCTCTACAACGGACATCCGGCAGTGGCTTCGGAACAGCTTGACCGCTGGGTGGCGTGCGTGCCGCGTTTCGCCCCGGTTTCGGGTAACCCATCGACCGTTTAGAGGTGAACTGTGAACACCCTGCCCCGACGAGCCCCGCTGATCGGACCACCGAGCGCCTACGTCGGTGCACCGGCCGACGTGGTCGAGCGTTTCGCCGACGCAGTCCGCGAGTGGGCAGACCGTTCCGCCGAGACGTACCGATGCCGGGGTGTCGAGTCACCCGGCGTCGGGCGTATCAATCGCGAGGGGCAGTGATGCGGCGAGATCGGTTGCGTACCACCGAATCACCCGACGGCAGGAAGGTCGCCACTTGGCAGCTGATACACAGCGGCATCCACATTCTGCGCATCCAGAACCGTGCCGACCCATCCCCCGCATACCGGTGGCCCAGCAAGGAACCGCTGCCCGCGGCCGCGCCGGGCTTGGTGCTGTTCGATGGCACGCCACCGCTGGATCTCGTCTCGGCCCGCGAGGCGTTTCCCGGTCACCTCGATCTGTGGGACACGCTTCGCGACGACTACTGGGCCGCCCTATTGTGCGGAACAGACTCTCCTACACCGGCTTCCGGCGAGTAGGCACGGTGTCCGAGAAAATCCCGTTCCAGCCGAACCGCGACCTCGCGCCATCGGTGCGAATATTGCTCGCGGACTTCAATGCGGACACCGTCCACAAGTTGGCGCTTGCTCCGGTGGACAGTCGGCCGAAGGTCCACCTGGCAGACGGAACGCGCTGCGAAGTGGACGCCGACGGGTGGCCGGACTCGTTCAGAGTGCCGCCAAAGCTGTAGCCGCGACCCAGAGTTCCCGTTCGGTCGGATCGTCCGGCACGCCGCCCTCGGCCGATCGGAACGTCTCCACCATCTCGTCGGGGCGTGCTTCGGACCACTCGGCCATCCAGAGGTTTCCTCGGGCGTCGGCGGTTCGGATCAGCACCGTTTCGGCCACGGTGTGAAATCCGAACCCCCACAATGTTTTACGCGGTGCCTGAGAAAAGATCGACGTCGCCACGTCCTGCATCGACGTGGCGTCCGACGGCGGCATCGGGTGCATCATGACGCCGATCTGATCTGGACCCGCCAGGGTGAAGCCGAAGAACATCGGGACCGAACCCCACTGCTCATGACCGCCGAGCAATCCGTTTGTCAGAGTTCGGATCAGTTCGTCGGATGGATACAAGATGATTCTCGGCATGTGCCTGCGAAACCTTTCGCGAAGCGGTCGACAAGCTCAGATCGCGCCGCGCGCAGCCTCGTACGCGGCACCGACACGGTACAGCCGATCATCGGCGAGAGCAGGGGCCATGATCTGCAACCCGACCGGCATGCCGTCGTCCTCGCTCAACCCGGACGGCACCGACATCGCCGGATGCCCGGCCAAGTTGGTGGGCAGGGTGCACAAGTCCGAGAGGTACATGGCCAAGGGATCGTCGACCTTCTCGCCGAGCTTCCACGGCGTGAACGGGCTGGTCGGGGAGACGAGTACGTCGACCTTCTCGTAGGCGTTGTCGAAGTCGCGCGCGATGAGCGTGCGGACCTTCAATGCCTGGCCGTAGTAGGCGTCGTAGTATCCGGCCGACAATGCGTAGGTGCCGATCATGATGCGGCGCTTGACTTCCGGCCCGAATCCGGCGGCACGAGTGGCGGCCATGACCTGCTCGGCACTGTGCTGGCCGTCGTCACCGACGCGGAGGCCGTAGCGCATGGCATCGAAACGAGCCAGGTTCGAGGACACCTCGCTCGGCATGACCAGGTAGTACGCCGACAGCGCGTATTCGAAGTGCGGGCATGACACTTCGACTACCTCGGCGCCGAGTTCTTTGAGTACCGCTACCGCGGCATCGAACGAGGCGAGCACACCGGGCTGGTAGCTGTCGGAGTGAAGTTCCTTCACCACACCGACTTTCAGTCCGCGCAGATCACCCTTCGCGCCTTCGCGCGCGGCGGCGACCACGGGCGGCACCGCAACTTTGCGCGAGGTGGAGTCGCGTGGGTCGTACCCGGCGATCACCTCGTGCAGCAGCGCGGTGTCGAGGACCGTGCGGCCGCAGGGGCCGCCCTGGTCCAGCGAGGAGGCGCACGCGACGAGACCGTAGCGCGACACCGTGCCGTAGGTCGGCTTGGTGCCGACGGTCGCCGTCACGGCGGCGGGCTGACGGATCGAGCCGCCGGTGTCGGTGCCGATGGCCAGCGGCGCCTGGTTCGAGGCGAGCGCGGCCGCCGAACCACCGCCGGAACCACCGGGAATCCGGTCGGTGTCCCACGGGTTACGGGTCGGGCCGTACGCGGAGTTCTCGGTGGAGGAGCCCATCGCGAACTCGTCCATGTTGGTCTTGCCGAGAATCGGGATGCCCGCCTCGCGCAGCCGGGTGGTCAGCGTCGCGTCGTACGGCGACACCCAGCCCTCGAGGATCTTCGATCCACAGGTGGTCGGCATGTCCGTGGTGGTGAACACATCCTTGAGCGCCAAGGGAACTCCGGCAAGCGGTGACGCGGGCGCGTTGCCGGCGGCCAGCGCGGAATCCACCGCGGCCGCCGCGCTGAGCGCCTGCTCACCCGAGACGTGCAGGAAGGCGTTGATCTCGCCGTCCGCCGCGGCGATCCGATCCAGATGCGCCTGGGTGACCTCGACCGAGGACACCTCGCCACCGTGAATCTTGCCCGCAAGCTCGGCAGCGGACAGTGTGGTCAGGTCCGACCCACTCGTACTCATTCGGCCTCTCCCAGGATCTGCGGCACCAGGAACCGCTGCTCTTCGACCGCGGGGGCGCCCGAGAGCGCCTGCTCCGGAGTCAGGCACGGCACGACCACATCGGGGCGCGTCACGTTCGTCGCCGGATTGGGCGAGGAGGTCGGGGGGACATCGGCGGCGGCGACCTCGGAGATGGTCCGCACGTGGCTCAGGATCGAATCCAACTGACCGGCGAACTGATCCAGTTCGGACTCGGACAGGGCGAGCCTGGACAGCCGGGCGAGGTGTGCGACCTCGTCGCGGGAGATGGCGGGCACCGCGGAACCCCTTTCGGCATTGTTTGGGCGTGCTCAATAGGCACCGCACAGCCTAGCGAGTCGGCACCGTCGCGACTGCTTGCAGGTCGCTCGAAATGGTCGTAGCGACTGCTCGCAGGTCGCTCGAAATGGTCGTAGCGACTGCTCGCAGGCCGCTCGAAATGGTGAACACCCCTGTTCCGCAGGAGCCGGGTGCACGACGACACACCTCACGTACTAGCGTGACACGCCGCATTCGTACGAAATCGCCGAGTGGTATCCGTCACCCGTCGAGCTTCGAGTCGATAACCGGCACTCCGGGGTGTAAGTATTGCCAGACCCGGGTATCCGTTCACAACGCTCGGCTGCCAAGGAAAGGAAAGCACGTGTCATACCTGCTCCGCGTGCAACTTCCAGATCGACCGGGAAGCCTAGGTGCGCTCGCGCTCGCACTCGGCTCCGTCGGTGCTGACATACAGTCGCTGGATGTGGTGGAGCGTGGCGCGGGCTTCGCGATCGACGACCTCGTCGTCGAAGTACCGCAGGGCGCGCTGCCCGACACCTTGATCACCGCCGCCGAATCCATCGGCGACGTGCGTGTGGATTCCATCCGCCCGTACTCGGGTGTGCTGGACACCCATCGCGAACTCGAACTCATCGACCAGGTCGCCGGCGCCCGCGACGACCGGTTGCAGGTGCTCGTCGACGGCGTGCCCCGAGTGCTGCGCGTCGGCTGGAGCACCGTCATCGACATGGGCCCGCAGGGCGCCTACCGAGTCGTCGGCAGCCCCAGCGCACCAGAGACACAAGCGGGTTCGACACCGTGGATGCCGCTGGAGAAGCCCATCGTCTTGGATCCCGAGGCCGACTGGGTCCCCCAGATCTGGTCCGACATGGACACCAAGCTGGCCGCCGCACCACTCGGCAACACCGGCAAGGTGCTGCTGCTCGGGCGACCGGGCGGCCCCGACTTCCGCCCCTCCGAGGTCGCCCGCCTCGGTTACCTGGCGGGCATCGTCGCCACCGTATTGGGTTAGAGACGCGGCGGGGGCAGCACCGCCACCCGGCCCGAATCATCGCGACCACACTCGGTCAGCAACTCGCAGGCGCGGCTACGCACATCATCGGGACCACACCTGATCAGGGAAGTTGCAGGCGCAGCACTGTCAGGTGTTCGCCGGAGGGTGTGCGCCAATCGCGTTCCGGCACAGGGACGAATCCGTAGCGGTCGTAGATTCGGCGGGCGTCGACCATGGCGGGCATGGTGGTGAGTACCACCGCTCCAAAGGATTCCGCGGTGGCCATCTCGATCACCGTGCGTACCAACGACGTTCCCGCGCCGAGACCGCGCGCCGTCTTCGATACCGCGAGCATGCGGAACTCGAGCTCCCCCGGCCTGGCGATTTCCGCGTACGGGGTGCCCGGCCGAGCGACCGTCAACGACCCGACCACCTGATCGTCGTGGGCGGCAACCAGCACCTGTGCCGCAGCCGCCCGGTGGGTGATGTCGGCGAGCTCCGCGGCATACGGACTGCCGGGAATCACGTACCCTTCGCCGACGTACACCTCGACGGTCAGGTCACCGACGGCGTCGTACTCGTCCGATCGCGCGGTCCGAACCACGACCTTCGAGTCATTCGCATCCCTACCGGCAGCACTCATACCGGCATCCTCCCATTCGCCCCGGTGCGCGCTACGTCACAGCCGCTGACCAGTGCCACAGCTCACAGCCACCGAGAACCTCGGTTCCGGACGCGACAGCCATGCGCGCGACGTTCCACCGAACGCGACAACCCACCCGCGCGACGACCACCGGACGAGACTGCATGCCGTGCGACGGTCAACTACCGAGGTCGGGGCGGCCCCCCGGGTCGGTGACCTGGAAGCGATCCGGTTTGCCCGATGGGTAGACGACGGTGAGGTAGTCGCCGATCGATGGCCACGCGTTCGTGTCCCATACGAAGCGGCCGTACACCACCGTGCCGGGGACCGAAGGACCCGTCAGGTTGCCGGTGATGGTCACGAACTGCTCGCCCGTCGCATCGGGCCGTGGGCTCACCCCGGTCAAGTACAGCGAGCCCGTTTCGGCCTGTGCGGGCTCGACCCCCCGGCGTCCACGCAGGTAGATCACGAGCCAGCCGACCAACGCGGTGACCATGATCAGCAACATCCCGAACTCCAGCATGCCAACCATGCTATTGGCCCGGGCGCGACGAACGATCCCGCCATGGCCTCGACAGGCTCACCGATCTCGGGCGACTACAGCGCCGCGAGCTCGCTGGACCCGCTCTCGGTACGACGCACGTGCCAGACGGCGGTGCGGGTTCGTTGCGAACGGCCGTTGCCTCGGTCGATCAGGGTTCGGCTCTTCGTGGTGAAGATCAATTGCGCGCCACGGGAATTGGTTTCCGGGTTCTGGAAGAGCTGGATCAGGCGGTCGGCCTCTTCGGTGGAAAGATCGGCGTCGATGTCGTCGATCGCGAGCACGCGGCCGGAGTCGAGTGCGTCGAGCATGGTCGGGAGCAGGCGCAACATCGAGAGTGTCGCGGTGGATTCGTCGGTGATGTCGAAAGCGTTGTCGATGCCGGCGTGCACCAGGTTCAGGCCGACGCCGCGGCGGGCGACCATGCGGGTGTAGAGGGCATCGCGCGCGGATTTCAGGTTGCTCAGTTCCCGGTCGAGCATGAGCTCGGTAATTCCGTTCTCCCGCAGCAGTTTATCGGCGTGCCCCGGCGAGGACGCGCACAGTTCGAGCTGCTTGGCGGTCTCCGCGATATCGACGTCCATGTCACGGAGATAGTCCGCGTACAGCGGGTCGTTCTCCGCGATCAGCAGATCGGTGATGCCCAGGTCGGCGGTACGCAGCAACATGAGTAGCCGCACCGCATTGTCACCGGACGCCGAGACATGGCTGCCGAGTCGATGCGCGACCGCGGACGCCTGCGCGGGACCCTGCTGCACCTCGAGCATCGCGGAGAACCAGCGATAGGCGGGTACCAGCGCCTCGGCATACATCTGCCCGGCGAGACTGAGCAACAAGGCATTCGGGCGCACCAGCGGAATCAGTGCGGCGATGCCGTAGCGCGCGGCCTCGAACATCGGCCCGATCTTGATCTGTTCCCCATTGCGCTCGAATACGATTCGCTTACGCGAGCGTGGATGCGCGTGCAGCCATTCCGCCGTGACATCCGCGTTGTCCAACTGGAAGCCATAGGTATACGGAACGCCCTCGGCGACAAAACCCGCAACGAATTCCGAAGGGCGATCGGGAAAACCCAGGTGCGGCGATCGCACCGGCCCCGCGTACGGATCCCACCCCGTCACCGAATTCAACACCGCATCCCGCATCTGCTCCAGCGCGTCGATCAGGCTCGTCTTGCCCGCGGCACCCGCACCGTGCACCCCGGTCACCGGCACCGCCACCGGTCCACTCCCCCGGCTCAATCGCAACTCCTGCCGATCCGCCAACGATCTATGGTTCGTCACCTGAAAACTCCGCAGCATCCCGTCATCCTGTCGTCTCCCGCACCGACCCGCGACACCGCCACCTCGGACACCGCCGTCGCCCCTCGAATCGGCCGCTCCAACCCGCGGAAAACGCGCTATCGGCAGCCGCGGCAGCAAACGGCCGCGAGCCCGATGCGCATCGCTACCACACGTCGACAGCGGATTCTGGCTTTCTTCGCAGGTACCCGAGGCATTCGTGGTGCGAACAGTCGGCCCGGCGCGTTAGCATGCTGGCGCCACGGTTCCTCGGTGGCGCTGATTGTTGTAACTATTTTCGATTGGATGAGTAGCGATGGAAATGACCGTTCGTCGTCTTATGGTCCGAAGCTCCATCGTCGCCGCCCTCGGCCTCGGGTCGATTGTCGTGGCCGCCCCCCAGGCCATTGCCGACGCACCGTGCTCGGACGGTACGGCGCGGCTCTTTTTCACCAACGAGACAAATACCTGTCAGGGTGGCGGCACGGTCAGTTTCGACGGATCGCCCGCGATCTCCAAGGTGTGCTCGATGAGTTCGGCCCACGTCGTTGTGGATGCGACCATCAAGATTTCCAAGAAAAAGAACACCACGCAGCATCTCGATCTCAGCAACGGTCAATGCGGGCGGCTCGACGTCGGCAGTCAGCTCGACGCCACTGTGACGATCACCCCGTCCTGACGCCGAAGAGCAGGGCGCTGTCGCCGAACTCGTGCCAGAGGTAAGCGGCGTCGAGAGCCGTCGCGTATGCCTCGTGGATTGCGGGCTCGCCCGCCACCGCGACCAGTAGGTCCAGGTGCGACGCGCCGGGGGCGTGCCAGCCGGTGATGATGCCGTCGACCGTGCGAGCGGGGCGGTCCTGGCCGAGCACCAGGTCGGTCCAGCCACGGCCGGGGTGGACTCGTCCGGTGTGGTCCGCGGTGGTTTCCAGGGCCCTGGTCACCGTGGTGCCCACGGCGATGACGCGGCCTCCTGCCGCCTTGGTGTCGTTGACCCTGCGAGCGGTCGCGGCGCAGACGGCGAAGCGCTCAGGGCTCGGCGGTTCGCCCGTTTCCGGTGAGGACACTCCGGTGTGCAATGTGATCGGCGCGATCGCGACTCCCGAACTCACCAGATCCAGCACCAGACGCTGCGTGAACGGCCTTGCCGCGCTGGGCATTTCCGCGCTGCCGGGGATGCGGCCGAAGACGGTCGTGTAGTACGACGCCGACCAGCGCTGTGGCACATACGAATAGGTAATCGGATAGCCGGACCGCTCGAGCAGTCGTTGCGGATCCGTATCGAGGTCGGCGATCCACAGTCGATGCGCACCCGGTAGCCATGGCTCACGCAGGGTGGCACTCGCGGCGTCCGGCAACCGAATTCGGGTCCCCGTCACGAGACCTCCCACCGGGAAGGGAGTGCGATCGATCGTGCGGACTTCCACCACCCAGCGTCCGGCGCGACCACCGAAAGCGCTTGCGGCACCTATGTCCGACACTGCGGGGCCGGGTTCAGCGGGTCCATCGAGCCACGTGGAAAGGTGCAGCGTGACCGGCTTGCCGTCGATCGTTCCGTCGACGGCCGCGGATAGGGTCGCCGAATTATTCACCACCACAAGGTCACCCGGGTTCAGATGCTGCGGTAGCTCACGAAATCTGGCGTGGGTGAGCTGATCCGAGTACACCAGCATTCTGACCTCGTCGCGCGCCAACCCACGAGCCTCCGGCGGTGCGACAGCGTTACGTTCGGGCGGCAGGACTCGGGCCCAGTCGGCGAGAACAGACGTCATCTGGCCACTCCGGTCGCGAAATCGGCTGCGGTATAGCGCCCGTTCTTCGGCCGTTCCTCGATCAACCGCAGCAATGTGGGGACAACGGTCTCAGGCAAGGGGATGCCGGAAATATCGGTACCGGGAAACGCGGCCTGGTGCATTTCGGTGCGCATATCGCCGGGATCGAACGCATATATCGACACCTGCGGGTTCTCGGCGGCCAGGATGGCAGTGAGCTGATCGAGTGCCGCCTTCGAGGAACCGTATCCACCCCAGTCCGGGTACGGTTCGACGCCCGCGTCAGAGCTGATGTTCACCAGCACGCCACCACCGGCCCGCAGCAACGGCAGGGTGAACTGTGCGATAGCAAGCGGGGCAAAGACATTGGTGCGATATACCGACTCCAGCTCGTCGAGCGCGTAGTCCGCGAGCCGAGGCATCGGACTCGGGCCGAGCCTGCTCGCGTTGTTCACGACGACCTCGAGGTCTCCGACGCGGCGCGCGGTATCAGCCAACTCCGCCCGGTACCCGGGTTCGGTGACGTCGCCGGGCACCGCAAGCAAAGCGTCACCGAGTTCGGCTCGCACGCGTTCGAGCCGGTCGGCTCGGCGAGCGGTACCGATCACCTGCCAGCCGCGCCCGACCAGCGAACGAGCGAGTGCGAGCCCGAATCCTGCTGAAGCACCTGTGATGAGAGCGGTGGGACGGTGAACCATGGTGAACTCCTGATAGTTGCCTACCACTCGATCCTCGTACCTGAATCGCGGTTGAGGTCAAGAAATGTTCACCCTGGGCGAGCACCGGTCCTACTCCGCCGCCTCAGCGTCCTCGGTTGCGGTGTCCTCCGCGCCCGGCGTCACCGCATCCGCTCCTTCTTCGAGCAGTCGCCGGAAGCCGTCCTCGTCGAGAATCGGCACACCGAGTTCCTCCGCCTTGGCGGCCTTGGTACCCGGAGACTCACCGATCACCACGAACGCCGTCTTTTTCGAGACCGAGCCGGACGCCTTTCCACCGCGCACCAGGATCGCCTCCTTCGCCCCATCCCGTGAGAACCCTTCCAGCGAACCCGTCACCACGATCGACAAACCCTCCAGCGTGCGCTGGACGGACTCGTCGCGTTCGTCTTCCATTCGCACGCCCGCGGCCCGCCACTTGTCGACGATCTCGCGATGCCAGTCGACGGTGAACCATTCCGCGGCGGCGGCGGCGATCGTCGGGCCGACGCCATCTGCAGCGCCGAGTTCCTCCGCCGATGCGTCCTGAATGCGGTCGAGGCTGCCGAATTCCCTGGCGAGTATGCGTGCGGCGGTCGGGCCGACGTGCCGGATGGACAGCGCGACCAGCACCCGCCACAGCGGGCGATTCTTGGCGGCTCGCAGGTTGTCGAGTAGTCGTTTGCCGTTCGCGGACAGGCCGCCGTCCTTGTTCGCGAACAGCGCGGTGGTCAGCAGCCGCTCCTCGGTGAGGTCGAACAGATCCCCTTCGTCGGTGATCGCATTCGACTTCAGCAGTTCGTTGGCGGCCTCGTACCCGAGCGACTCGATATCGAAGGCACCGCGGCCCGCGACATGGAACACCCGCTCGCGCAGCTGGTCGGGACAGAACTGCTGGTTCGGGCAGCGGATGTCGGCGTCGCCCTCCTTCTGCGGTGCGAGCTCGGTGCCACAGGCCGGGCAGTGCACCGGCATCACGAACTCACGTTCCGCGCCGGTCCGTGCGTCGACCACCGGACCGAGCACCTCGGGGATCACATCGCCCGCCTTGCGGATGGTGACCGTATCGCCGATCAGCACACCCTTGCGCTTGACCTCTGACGCATTGTGCAGCGTCGCCATCGCCACCGTGGAACCCGCGATGGAAACCGGCTCCATCACCGCGAACGGGGTGACGCGACCGGTGCGGCCGACATTGACCTCGATGTTCAGCAGTTTGGTCGTCGCCTCTTCCGGCGGGTACTTGTAGGCGATCGCCCAGCGCGGTGCCCGCGAGGTCGAGCCGAGGCGGCGTTGCAACGACATCTCGTCGACCTTGATCACCTGGCCGTCGATCTCGTGCTCGATATCGTGGCGGTGCTCTCCCCAATAGGTGACACGGTCGATCACCGCGTCGATGCCCTGTACCTGCCTGGTGTGCTCGGATACCGGCAAGCCCCACGCCGCGAGCGCGCGATACGCCTCGTGCTGCGAGGCCGGGGCGTATCCCTCGATACGCCCGAAACCGTGGCAGATCATCCGCAGCCTGCGCCGCGCGGTCACCGCAGGATCCTTCTGCCGCAGCGATCCCGCCGCGGTGTTGCGCGGGTTCGCGTACGGCGGCTTGCCCTCCGCCACGATGGCGGCATTGAGCGTCTGGAAATCCTCCAGCCGGAAATACACCTCGCCGCGCACCTCGAGCAGGTCGGGAACCGGGAACTCGGCGCTCGACCGCAGCTCGCCGGGGATGTCCTCGATGGTGCGGGCGTTGAGCGTGACGTCCTCACCGGTGCGTCCATCACCACGAGTCGCACCACGCACCAGCCGCCCCTTCTCGTACACCAGGTTCAGGGCGACACCGTCGATCTTCACCTCGCACAGATAGTGCAGGTTCGGCCCGGTCTCGGCCTCCACCCGGCTCGCCCAGGTGCGCAGCTCATCGAAGTCGAACACGTTGTCCAGCGACAGCATCCGCTCGAGGTGGTCGACCGCGGTGAAATCCGTCGCGAACCCGCCGCCGACCAGCTGGGTCGGCGAATCGGGTGTACGCAGATCGGGATGGCGCTCCTCCAACGCCTGCAACTGCCGCAACAAAGCGTCGAACTCGCCGTCGGTGATGATCGGCGCATCCCGCACGTAGTAGCGGAACTGGTGCTCGCGAACCTCATCTGCAAGCCGCTGCCACTCCACCCGCTGCTCCGCCGCCGCCGGGACCGCCACATCGTCGCTGTCGTTCACGCAACGCACATTAGCCGAGCCCACCGACATCTCGATGGCACGTTCCCGCACGTCGCCGCCCCGATCGCAGGATTTTCGATGAACGTCCGGCACGTGGCACACCGGGTCAGTCGAAGGTCAGCGATTCCGGTTCTTCGGCGTAGGCGCGGGCCACTTCGGCGGACAAGCGGAGCGCTTTGCGTGCCCACTCGAGCGGAGCACCCGCCAAGCCGCAAGCGGGGCTGACCACTATCTGATCGGCGAGGGTCTTACGCGTGAAGCCGAGCCGGTCGACGAGGCGGACGCCGGGTTCGGCGAAATTACGCCAGGTGACCGGATCGGAGGGAGCCGCCGATGGCACCAGTCCGAGCACCAATCGCTTTCCGGTGTCGAGGATTTCGCCGATCTGGTCGAGTTCGCGAGTGCCGATGGTCGCCATATCGAAGCCGATGGCCGCGGCGGCGCTGCCGCGCAGGAAGGCCAGTGCGGGCGGTGCGGCGCAGCTGTGCAGCAATACCGGTGCGGATTGTGCGGTGATCACGGCATCCAGCACCGCGAGTGCCTCGGGTTCCGGCATCGCGCGAACGGTATTCAGGATGCTCGGTCCGCTCAGCGAACCCTCCAACACCACGTTCAACGACGGTTCGTCCAGTTGCAGAACCACTTCCGCGCCGAGCCGCTTGCGGACCTCGGCCACATGCTGGGCGAGTCCCTCGGCCAGCGATTCCGAAACATCGCGCACCGCACCGGGATCGGTGAGGATGCGGTGTCCGCCGGGTAGCTCGACCTGGGCTGCGAGGGTCAGTGGTCCGGTGGCCTGCACCTTGACCATGCGGCCGGTCCCCGCCGAACCCGATGTCTCCCAAGCTTCTTCGAGCGCGTCGAGATCCGCCCTGAGCAGGTCCTTGGCGCGACGGGACGCGGCTCCCGGTCGCGCGGCCAGCCGATAGCCACGGGTGGTGGTATCGAATCGCATATCGACGAGCAGGGCGGAAACCCGGCCGAGCATGTCCGATCCGACGCCGCGGCCAGGCAACTCCACCAGATGCGCGAGGTCGGGCAACTCACCGATGATGGTGGCCGCTGCCTCGCGCGGATCGGTACCAGGCCATGAGCCGACAGCCGTCGCGATGCCGCCGGGGATGCGCACCGGTCGCTTCGCGTCGACTTCGCCTGTTTTCTGGGCGATCTCGCTCACCGTGCCACCTCTGTACAAGGCTCGCGCCTCATCGTGTGTTGCACCCCGACGCATGCCTGGGTGACGAAAAGGATGCCTGTGCATGTCGCCGGTGCGGTGCACCGGCGACGGTCACCGCGTCGCGCTCGCGCCGCTCACCACGTCGGACTCGTCGCGAACCGTGCCGGAGATAGTGCCACTGCCGATCACCTGATCGCCCTCGGTATCGGGCTGGTACAGCACGACGGCCTGACCGCGGGCTACACCGGTGAGCGGCTCGCGCAGGCGCACCGTCAGACCGTCGCCGACGGCTTCGGCGATCGCGGGCGCCATGCCGCCGTGGGCACGCACCTGCACAACGCACTCGATCGGCCCGACCGGCGCAGCACCCGAAGTCCAGATCGCGCGATCGGCCTGAACGCCCCAGACCTGAAGGTCCTCGGCCGAGCCGACGCGCACAGTGCCCGAGCCGGGATCAATATCGGTGACGTAGCGCGGCTTGCCGTCGGCGGCGGGACCCGGCAGACCGAGACCCTTGCGCTGGCCGATCGTAAACCCGTGCACGCCTTCGTGGTTCGCGAGTACCTGGCCGTCATTGTCGACGACGGCACCGGGCCGGATGCCGATCTTGGCGCCGAGGAACGCGCGCGTGTCACCGGAGGGGATGAAGCAGATGTCGTGACTGTCGGGCTTGTTCGCCACCGCGAGGCCACGCTCGGCGGCTTCTTCGCGGATCTGCGGCTTGGGCGTATCGCCCACCGGGAACATAGCCCGCGAAAGCTGTTGCGCGGTCAACACGGCCAGCACGTAGGACTGATCCTTGTCGGCGTCGACAGCACGGCGCAACACACCGTCCTCGAGCCGCGCGTAGTGCCCGGTGACCACGGCGTCGAAGCCGAGCGCCTCCGCGCGGTCCGCGAGCGCGGAGAACTTGATCTTCTCGTTGCAGCGCAGGCACGGATTCGGCGTCTCGCCCGCCGCGTAGGCCGCGACGAAATCGTCGATCACGTCTTCCTTGAAGCGATCGGCGAAATCCCAGACGTAGAAAGGGATTCCGAGCACGTCGGCGGCGCGTCGCGCGTCACCGGCGTCCTCCTTCGAGCAGCAGCCGCGCGCACCGGTGCGCAGCGTGCCCGGTGTCGCCGACAGCGCGAGATGCACACCGACCACCTCGTGACCAGCGTCGACAGCACGTGCCGCCGCCACAGCCGAATCCACGCCACCACTCATTGCGGCAAGTACTCGCATAAGTCAGACACCTCCCTTCGCACCGGCCAGGCCCGCGGCCCTTGCTCGCTGCACCACCTGGGGCAATACCGTCATCAACGCGTCCACATCGGCGCGGGTCGAGGTGTGCCCCAACGAAAATCGCAATGAACCACGCGCCTGCCACGGCTCGATGCCCATGGCGATCAGCACATGACTCGGCGTGGCGACGCCCGCGTTGCACGCCGACCCGGTCGAGCACTCGATCCCCGCCGCGTCCAGCAGCATCAGCAACGAATCGCCCTCGCATCCGGGGAAAGTGACGTGTACGTTGCCCGGCAGTCGTTGGTCGCCTTCTGGACCGTTGAGCACCATATCGGGCACGATGTCGCGGATCCGTTCGATCAGATCGTCACGCAGTCCGGTCAGCTCGACGGTGCGGGTCGGCAACTCGGCGACGGTCTCGCGCAGTGCGGTGGCCAGGCCGACGGCCGAAGCGGTATCGGAGGTGCCCGAACGCAGGTCCCGTTCATGCCCACCGCCGTGCAGCAACGGCACACACGGCACCTGCCTGCCGAGCAGCAGCACCCCGACCCCGTGCGGGCCACCGACCTTGTGTCCGGCGAAACTTGCCGCCGAGAGCCCGCTCGCGGCGAAGTCGATGGGTAGCTGGGCCGCGGCCTGGATGGCATCACTGTGGATGGGCACACCGAATTCCTGTGCCACAGAGACCAATTCGCGGATCGGCTGGATAGTCCCGACCTCGTTGTTCGCCCACATGACGGTGACGACCGCGACTTCGTCGACATATTCGGCCAGCGCGGCTCGCAGCGCGCGCGGCGACACCACGCCGTCGGCGTCCACCGGCAGCCAGGTCACCTGTGCGCCCTCGTGCCGCTCCAGCCACTCGACCGTATCGATGACCGCGTGATGCTCGGTCGAGCCCGCGATAATGCGCGTCCGGCGCGGATCGGCATCGCGGCGGGCCCAATAGATGCCCTTGATCGCCAGATTATCGCTCTCGGTGCCACCCGAAGTGAAGATCACCTCGGAGGGCCGTGCGCCGAGATTCGCGGCGATCGACTCGCGCGCCTCCTCCAGCACACGACGGGCCGCACGCCCCGAACCGTGCAGCGACGACGCATTTCCCACAAGTCCGAGGACAGCCGTCATCGCCTCGATCGCGGCGGGCAACATCGGTGTGGTCGCCGCATGATCGAGGTAGACCGTGTTGGGCGCACCGTTGAGCGGACCCGAAAAACCCGACTTCATGACCGACAAAGCCTATACCACCGCTGACCTGGTCATCTTCTGGGTCCACCCATGCTTTCTACGATTTGCACACGATCCACAACCCGAGTGTCGGTGCCGAATATTCCCCGACGCGGTCCACCAAGGGGTCTACGACCAGGCCACAGAGGCACGGAGTTAGCGCGTCGGAACCGCCACTTCGCCTCGACGCGGCTCATCCGAGGTATCGACCGGAACGGATCCGCCGTCTTCGAACTCACGGCGACAGCGGCTGGAACACACCTGCCCGTGCACGGTCTCCGCCTACCGAATCGGACTACAGCGTTCCACTGCGTCGAACGCTGGCGCCGCGCGAAATCGACGGCCAACAAACCTGACTCCACTCGCAACGCTGCGGGGCGATCTGACCGGATCCGCACCCGGGTTCGTCTGGATTACCTGAATCCCGTAGCAGCGCCAGCCGGGCCTGATTCTTCGGGTATCAGTGGCGGCATCATCAACCTGTTCCAGCGCTTCCCAATGCGGATATCGGAGTAACCGCAGCTGTGAGGGCTATCTATCGGTGACGCCGGGTCCAAGGAGACGCCACCGACAGATCACCCCTACCAGGAGATATGCCGAACTTCGTTGGATTCTCGGCGAGTACCAGCGGAACCCCGCCTTCATGGTCATGGGCTCGAGTATCCACCGGTGCACCGACTGGCAACACGGAACACACGGCCGGACAAGGTGATTCGCCGCGTTCACGACGCGGCTTCCGGCACGATGGGAGGGATGACAACCGAACAGAATTCCGCACCCACCTCTCTCGTGGGACCGGTTCGATACGACCTTCATGTGTTCGTTCCGGCGGACGAAGAGCGCGACGACGGTGTCGACTTCACCGTCAATGCGCTGTCTGTGCCCCGTGTCGACGACGAACTCACCTTCGAAAGCGACGATTCCTTACTGGTGGTCAAGGTGGCGCATGTGAATCACTGGTTCTTCTCGACGAAGGACGAGCCACCCCGGCGCACGATCAGTATGGTCGCCCACTCGTACCCCAAGTTCGACGATCTCGTCAGAAGGCTGCGGAAAGACACCGAAATCGACCGATGGATCTCTTCGTTCACGATGCTCGAAAGATAGGTCTGATCCGTACATCTGATGGGTGGGCCATTTAGGCTAACCGGTCCCGGAGCCGTCGCCGGTAGGCGCGTTGTCGGCAGGCGTTGGTGCAGTCTGTCGCGGGCGACCTATCCCGTCGAGGCCGTAGACGCGGCCAGTCGGCATCTCACACGGGCACGCTGTACAGACCCTGAAGCCAAGTGGCTCGGTGTAGCCGTGCCAGTCGCACCAGATCAATCCGTCCGACCTGTGTTTGGCACCTATGCCGAGACGGATCTGCGCCAGCTTGCGCGCCACTTCCATACGTGCGGGCAGGACAGGGCCAGTGAACTCGAGACGGTCAGCCACCATCTTGAGCCATTCGAGCGCTACCGTGCCGTGGACAAGATCACTGTGGGCCAGGCCGTCAACCCAACAGCTCAGCTGTTCGATAGTCGGCGGCCCGAGGCCCTCGCTCCATTGCGCGCTGTTGAACGCCTCGGTGGCTGCTGCGTGGAACTCGATGATGTCGACGTTGTCGGCGGCGAGCTCCTCGATGCGGTCGCGGCGGACAGGACGGCGAGTCACAGTGCCTCCTCGGGCCGGTCCGTCTCCTCTACAGGTGCGGTTGCCTGGTCGCCGCCGCCTTGAATCGCTGGGCCTCCGGAGCTTTTGCGGAACCCGAAAGCTTGAGCAAAAGACGCGAAGACCGCAGGGATATCCTGCTTCTCCGCTCGGAGCAGGGCAACAGCGGTTATCCCGACCACGGCGAGGACAAGGATCAGCAACGGCCACAGACCCGCCGCCAGGAGCGACGAGACGACCGAAAGCCCTCGGCGCGGCGCCGAGGGCTTGGTGGGTGAATCAGTCATAGGGGTGACGCCGCAGGACTGGGCGATCTCGGCCATGGTGAAAGCCCTCTGTCGATATCCGAACTCGACTGCACTGATGTCCGCACTCCCAGCACACCCGGTAGCCACGTGAATTGATCAGGTAGTTGCGTCGTTCAGCCGGGCTCGGCACTGCCTAGGTTTGGTGAAGTCGACTTTTCCAGATTCCGCGCCACTGCTCCTCACGCCCCACAATGGCCGGGACCGACGGTACTGGTTGTGGTCGGCGCGGCATCGGCCCGGCCGCGAGGCTCCGCCGGGACGCGCTGAGATCCCGCTTTTCACGCCCACCCATCGAGTTCCTCGGAGTTGCCTATGAGTCCGATTCAGCCGCCCCCACTGGCGACAACAGCAAATCCAGCGCTCAACGATCAGCCCGAATCGGGCTAATTCACCTGTAACAGAACATATTTCGTGCGATTCTGGAAGTGTGAGCGGGCGTACGCGCAAGGTCAAGTCAATCGCCCTTGGGTGCGCAGTCGCAACTGTGCTGTCAGCAGTGACCGCCCTCGTGATCTTCGGGCCGCTGATTCTAGTCGATGTGGACGGCGTTGCCGCTCACCCCTCAGCACAAGAGGTGCTACAAGCACGGTCTACGGCCCGCACCACCATCGTGCAGACACTCGGTGGCCTGATCGTCGTCTTCGGTGCCTACATGACGTGGCGGCAGTTTCTCCTGAGCAGTCGCAAAACCGAGGAGGAAATCCGGCTCAGCGAGCTGGGCCGATTGACTGAACGCATGACCCAGGCCGTAGGACAGCTCGGAAGCCCTGAACCGGCAGTCCGAGTCGGTGGCGTATATGCACTAGGCCGGATAGCCGATGAATCCGAGCACGATCGGGAACCGATCCGGCAAATTCTGGCAGCATATGTCCGTACCCACGCTGCGGTCGAGCAACGGCCGGTCCGACTGGTCGATCGGCTGGTGGTTCGGCGACCCGACGTCCAGGCAGCACTGACAGTCCTGGGGCGTGGTAATCCAACTCCGAATCGCGTCTCCTGGCTGTCGTTGGAACTCACCGGAACCGACCTCCGCCGAGCAGAGTTGACCAACAGTGACCTCCGGCGGACCCGGTTTGTGGACTGCCTACTCACTAGAGCAGACATGGAGGGCGCGGACCTACGAGGGTGCGATTTGCGACGCGCCGACCTCGGAACGCCGGGAGACGACCTCGCGGCCTTACGAAACGCTCGCGCCAACATGCTGACCTGGTGGCCAGACGGATTCGAACCCGCTGCCGCTGGCGTGCTAATCGACCCCGGTCTGGCCGGAGCGGACCTCTGCTCCGCAGACCTACGGGGCCGGAACCTCGTTGGTATCGATCTCTCCGGTGCGATCACTAACACCTATACGATCTGGCCATCAGGATTCGACTGGCGCGCCGCTGGAGTCGTGGAGTTCGACGGCGCCTGACCCTCGCCATTCGTTGTGCAGCAACAATGTTCGGTGGCCCTGCCCGTCGCTTTCACTGTCGATGTCGCGATCACCGTAATCCGCGTTCCGCGTAATTCGGTTCGGCTAGAGCATCGGCACACCCACTCACCTGCACGTTTGCCGAGTCTGCCCGAAATTCCCGGGTCTGGCCCGTGGGGCCCATCCGGATCGAGGACATCTGATGCTCATCCCCACCACGCAGATATCTCAGGCACCGGCACCGGCACCGGCCCGAAAGCTCGCGAGGGTCTTGAGCTCGATGAGGTACTCAATGCGGGCGGCTACGCCCGGATGAGCGGCTGACGCCAAAAGATCACCGGCTCCCGGACGAGATCCACGAGTGCAAGGTTCGCATGGCTCCGCTGCCCAGCGGCGCGATTTCCCAGTGCCTGTCGAGGATCGTTCTTCGTTTTACCGACGCCGACCTCATCTCATCGAAACCCCAGGTCGTTCGAACTTCGGGTGTTGATCAATCGTGTCGAAAACCGCTGCTGGACAGTTCTTGCACCGAATTTGTCGGTGCCCCAGGCCATTCTGTTGCCGTACGGCATCGACAACCAGGGGGCAGTGCTATGTGGGATACAGCGGGCGAGGATGGGCTGGACTACGTCAATAGGCACTTCGTGCATCAGGTCTGTATGCGGCCGGGCGAGGTGAGCGACTCGCCGGTCTGGAAACACCTACATCAAGCCGCTGGTGGATCCGTTCAGCGATGAACGCAGCGATTTCCGGTATTGCGATGAGGACGAGTTCCACGAGCTCATCTGGCAGGTGTGGTCCGACGCGGGCGTCGACAATGACGCTGTCGTACTCGACAATCAGGTCGTACTCCGCCATGTTGCCGATGGCGCGTCGTGCGCTTGCACAGGGTTCCGCGAGAGACCACGTAGCAATGGCCGCTGCCGTCGACGGCTCGTGCGGCTTGTCCCCGGACCGGACAGCGCTCATCCCGCTTGCGGCATGACCGAAGTGTCGTCGAGGGCACCGACCAGCGGGGTCAGTCGCTGGAGTTCTTCCTGATGCACCGCACTGAGCGAGGCTAGGGTTTCCTTGCCCGCCTCGGTCAACATGAGGCGCACGACGCGGCGGTCCTTGCCCTGCTCCCGCTTGCGGGCGACGAGTCCGAGCTGCTCGGTGCGATCGATCAGTTGCACCACGCTGTGGTGGCGGGCGCACAAGTATCCGGCGACCTCACCGATGCTCGGCCCGTCCGGATCGCAATGCCCCCGAATCGTCAGCAGCAACTGGTGTTGGGTGTCGGTGAGCCCCACTTCGGCTGCTCGGTGCTCACTCCACCGCAGGAGCTGGCGAAGCCCGACTCGAAGCGCCAGCAGTCTCGAGTACTCCTGGTCGGTGAGGTGTTCAGGCGATGGCATCGACCCCTGCATCATGAAGTGATAATATCACGGCATGATATATGAGTAAGTGGCGATCAGGACGAGAAGCATTCCGCGGCCGATCGCGGCCGCCCCCGCTGAGAGGGCTTCGGCTCGACAGGGCTTTGATTCGCCACTATGTCTGAAGGTGGTGGAGAACATGAGTAGTGAAACCATGATGAGCCGGCATCCCGACATCGTGGAGTTGCGGGAGAAGTACGAACGCGCCTCGGAGGCGCCGGACGCTCAGGCGGTCACCGGCCTGCTGTTTTTGACCGGGCTATACATCGCGATTTCCCCGTGGGTTGTCGGGTTCAACGGGCTTTCGACCTTGACCGTCAACAATCTCATCGTCGGTATCGCTCTGGCGATGCTGGCACTGGGGTTCGCATCGGTGTACGGCCGGACCCACGGCATCGTCTGGGCTGCTCCATTGATCGGCCTCTGGATGATCCTGGCCCCCTGGGTCGTCAGCGGCGACGTCGATACCACATCGACGATCTGGAACAACGTCATCGCCGGCGCACTCGCCGTGCTGCTCGGCCTGGGCGCAATGTTCCTCGGTATGAGCCGGACCGGACGAGTCACCGGCGCGGCGCCTTCAGCAAGGGAGACTCGAACCCACCGGTCGTCCGGGCTTCCGCCGGAGACTTCCTCGCAGTGAAAACCGCACTCGGAAGGACACTACCGCCGATCGGTCGCAGCTGATCGGTTGAAGCTGAGGACAGCTCGGCCCGTGGGATGACGGGTGCGGGTGGAAGCAGTCCTGACAACGACGGGTCGGGCCAGTACTGCCAGATGGTCCGGGTCCGGCAAGCGAGACGGAAAGGCGTACGTGAGGAACCAGCGGCTGAAAGCCCCTCAAGAGAGCCACCAGCTCGAACCTGGCGGATATGGGCTGGATAGCAGCGCGCACCCGAAAAGCGTTGGCTTACGGGGAACTCCTGGATCGGGTGATGTCGCCGGTCGGGAGGCCACGGTGAAGGTCTGCGGCGTAACCGTGGCGATGCTGCAGGGGCATAGCTGCACTAGGAGCTGATCCATCATTGCTCGAACCGATTTTGGAAGGAGTCAGCGAGTACCGCGAACTGCGTGATTTGAGCGACTTGGATCGAGTGATCGGTACCGCCACCGAAATCACGGATGTGCCAACCTGGTTCCCGACTGCGACGGTGGCGCGCGCGATCCGGTCCCGCCACCGCGACCCATTGCCCAACGATCGCAGACGTTCCGGAGACACCAGCGAAACCTTGCGACTTGCCACCCAGCTTCTCGACATCGACTCGCGCGACACGTAGTCCGCGCGGGACACGGACCTAATTATCCTGTGGCCCAGGGCATTTCAGCCCTGGGCCAGACGACACTTGTAGGGTCTCAAAAATCTTGGCATCCGTCGGCTGGCTGACCTGGCCGTTTCGGGTTTGTCTCATGTAGCGGCGAGCGGTGCTTGTCTCAGTCTGATGGCATTTCCTTCGTGGGGTCCGCGTTGGGCGGCGTGATTCAGTCGATGGCGCCGCCATACCAGGTCGGAAGCGGGCGTGCCCCGATGGCGACCTGGTGGGCGGCCGCAGCAAGCAGGCGAGTGGAATCCAGTGTGGGCAAAGGCGATACGTCCGGCTTCACCAACAGCGGTATCTCGGTACAAACCAGGGCGACGGCGTCACAGCCTAGACTGTGCAGGCGGTTGATGATATCGAGGTAGCGCTGCCGGGATGCGGCCGTGAACACTCCTTGGCACAGTTCGGTGAAGATGATGTCGTTGATCAGGCGGCGCTCGTCGGAGTCCGGGATCTCGGCGTCGATTCCCTTGGCCGCAAAGACGCGCGGGTAGATCGGGCCGGTCATCGTGTACTTGGTACCCAGCACGCCGACCCGGCGATAACCTTCTGCGGCCGCCTTTTCCGCGACGATTTCGGCGATGTGCAGACCCGGCAGAGCCAGGTCTTCGCCATCGGACTCCAGCGCCATATGTGCAGTGTTGTCGGGGCAGACGAAGAATTCGGCTCCGGCGTTGGCGAGGCGATCGACGCTGGTGGCCAGGATCTTTCGAATCGCGCCGTGATCACGGGCCTCCCACGCGGGCATGCTGCGGCCCATCGCGATGCAATCCAGGGTCACATCGGCGTGCTCGTGCGTTCCGAGATCGCGGGCACCCTCCTGCGACAGCGTCCGCAAGCAGAGCGCCGCGCCTTCGATACTGTGCGCCAAGATACCAACATGCCTCATCACGCTGCTCCTTGTTCGCGCCGATTCATGCCGTCCATCTTCGGCGGAGATCATCCATTCCGAGCCGGTTTCGACAAGACCCGTCGGTCGCCCGTCTCCACCGAACCGGCGGCGGTCTCATGCTGGGTCACGGGGCGCCAGGCGCGGTAAGGCCGCCGAGGAGAGCGATAAGGGCGAGACCGATCTCGAGGTAGCGAGCCGAGTCGAGCATCGGCGGGTCGCCCAGGCGGCAGGAAGTTCTCGACGCTGATGCCGACCGCGACCGCGATCATGGTCAGGTAGATCCAGCGTAGTGGGGATCCCTTGACGAATGGTCAGCCACAGCAGCCCACTCACGACGGCCCGGCGCTCGTGCCTGCCGAAACGGAACGCGACCTGGACTGCATCGACAGTGGCCGACCGTCGAGACCTCGATGCCCGCCACGCTCACCAACCGGATCCTCCTGCCCTGCACCGTAACTGGCGAGGACCATCCACCTACCGGTCAGCGGAGGGAGCGGAATCTCCAGTCATGGCCAACTGGCCAAGTCGTGGCCAATCATTCTGAGATTTGGCAACGACTTTTGAGACCCTACAGTTGTGTAGGGTCTCAAAATTCGTGGCATCCGTCAGCTAATCGGTGGGGGTGCCGGTGTCGGGTCCCGGTGCGACGGCGGCGAACTGCATCATCGGCGACATCCATGCTCGGTGAGCGAATGTGACGTCACGCAACGTCAAGGGCGAGAACAGGTGTGCCATGGCGCCGCCTCCTTAGGCCTCGAGGAAAGCGAGCAGGTCGGCGTTGATGACGTCGGCGTGCGTCGTGGGCATGCCGTGCGGGAAATTGTCACCGTAGGTCTTCAGTGTGCCGTTCACCAGCAGCTCAGCCGACTTCGGACCGGAGGCCACGTAGGGCACGATCTGGTCGTCGACGCTGTGCATCACCAGGGTGGGGATGGTGATCTTCTTCAGGTCTTCGGTGAAGTCGGTTTGCGAGAACGCTACGATGCCGTCGTAGTGCGACAGCGCGTCGCCCATCATGCCTTGGCGCCACCAGTTCTCGATGATCGCCTCCGACGATTCCACCCCGGGCTTGTCGAAGTTGTAGAACGGGCCCGCGGGCAGCGCTCTGTAGAACTCCGAGCGGTTGGCCGCCAGCTGGGCCTGAAGGTCGTCGAACACGCCCTTGGGCAGGCCTTCGGGGTTGGAGTCGGTTTGAACCATCAACGGGGGCACCGCACTGATGAGCGTGGCCTTGGCGGCGCGCTGTTCGCCGTGGCGGGCCAGGAAGCGGACCACTTCGCCGCCGCCGGTGGAGTGCCCGACGTGGATAGCGTCGTGCAGGTCAAGGTGCTCGACCAGGGCGGCCAGGTCGTCGGCGTAGTGGTCCAGGTCGTGGCCGCCGGGGGTTTGGGTGGATCGGCCATGGCCGCGGCGGTCGTGGGCGATGACGCGGTAGCCGTGGGCCAGGAAGTACAGCATCTGGGTGTCCCAGTCGTCGGAGGACAGTGGCCAGCCGTGGCTGAACACGATGGGTTGTCCTGTGCCCCAATCCTTGTAGAAGATGTCAGTGCCGTCGTGGGTGGTGATGGTCGCCATGGTCGTGCTCCCTTGAATGGTCGGAGTGGTCGGATCGGGGATTGGGCGGGTCAGACTTGGCCGACGCCGAGTGCGTCGACAGGGTTGGTGCGACCGACGACCAGGGGGTCGGCGGGGGCGAACGGAAACGTCGGCAGGTCGTCGATGTGGGTGTTGAACGCCGGGGCCAGGACTTCGCGGGTGTAGGCGCGGTAGCCGATGTCGGCGGGGAACGGCTGATCAAAGAAGTTCAGCATGTGCCAGTCACCGGTGCCGATGTTCTCGATGTGGTGCGGGTAGGCCGTCGGGATGAAGTACGTGTCGCCAGCGGTCATGTTCCAGGTATCCAGCGTGCCATCGGGATTCATGATCGTCATGCGTGCCTCGCCGTAGTGGACGTAGCCCATAGCACCGGTGATCGGATGCCAATGCGGTTCGAAGGTGTTCACGGGCCCTGGGCGGTGGACGGACTCCCGACGAAGGCGCGGCCGTTGGCTTCGAGGGTGCGGGCGTCGATGCCATTGGCGAGCAGGAATCCGGCGGGGTCGGGCTGAGCCATGTCGAAGGGGTAGTCGCTGCCGCACAGGATGCGGTCCGCCGATGCGGTGGCGACCAGCAGCTCGAGCACGTCGGGGTCGTAGACGATCGTGTCGAAGTACAACTTCGCGAACGACTCGGCCGGCGACCGCTCGCTGCGGTGTCGTACGTCGGGCCGTGCGTGCCAGCCGTGGGTCCACCGGCCGAGCAGCGCCGGGGAGCAGCCCCCGCCGTGCACGAAACAGATGCGCAGGTCCGGCAGTTCCTCCATGACGCCGCCGAGGAGTACCGACGCTGCCGCGGTGGTGGTCTCCACCGGGTTGCCGATCAGGTTGACCAGGTAATGGTCCTTCCACTCCGGCCGGGGCAGCTGCATCGGGTGCAGGAGGACAGACAGGTCCAGCTCCACGGCGACGCGGAGCACGTCGCGCATGACGCCGTTGCCGAAGGACTTCCCGTCGACCACCGGCGGGACGGCGACACCCACGACCCCTGCCATGCCTTGGAGGCGGGTCATCTCCCGCCGGGCGGCGTCCGCGTCGTCCAGCCGGACCAGTCCGAGCCCGAGCAGCATCCCGTCCGACCCGGCTACAGCATGGGCGAGCTGGTCGTTGTAGGACCCGATGTACTCGTCGGCCCGGGACGGCTCGTGGACGGGGAACGCGAAAGGGGGAGCCGAGATAACCCGTACCCCGATACCCGCCTGCCGGGTGTCGGCGACGATCGTCGCGATGTCGGTCATCGCTTTGGTGGGGAAGGACAGTTCGACTTCGCCGAGGAACATTTTCCCGCCGCGATCGCTCATGCCCCCGAAGGTGTTGCCCGGCGGCAGCGACAGCAGATCGTGGGGGAGCCAGTGTGCGTGCACGTCGATGATTCCCTCACGGATGTTTCCGGTCACCGCGGTCTCCTTGTCCTGGGCCGTCGTCCTCGGGGCGGGCGCGCCGCGCGGGAGTGTCAGGTTGTGGCCTCCTGCTGTTCCTGGGCAGCGCGGGTGATCGCGCGGCGGATCGGTTCGTAGCCGGTGCAGCGGCAGAGGTTGGACCTGACGATGTCCTTGATCCGCTCCTGGTCGCCGGCGATGGTCGGGTCGGCCTCCAGTTCCCCGGTGGCCACCATGAGGAACCCGGCAGTGCAGAAGCCGCACTGCAGCGCGCGTTCGGCGGAGAACGCTTTCTGCAGCGCGCTGGGTTCGCCGTCCGGGCCAGCCAGACCCTCGACCGTCCGGACCACCTTGCCGTCGCACTGCACCGCGAACATCAAGCAGGCGCGGACCGTCTCGCCGTCCACCAGCACGCTGCAGGCCCCGCAGACGCCGTGTTCGCAGCCCAGGTGCGTCCCGGTCAGCCGGCAGTCGTCGCGCAGCACGTCGGCGAGGATGCGCCGAGGTTCCACGTCGAGCGGGAAGTCCTCACCATTGACGTTGAGGGTGATCTTCATCGGCTGTCTCCCCGCAGCGAGCTGGCGCGCGACCGCTGATCCGCCGCCGCTTGGCACAGTGTTCTGGCCACCACGGTCGCGATGGTGTGCTTGCGGTACTCGATGTCGGCGTACGGCTCGGCGATCGGTGCCGCGTCCTGCTCCGCCGCGGCGCGGCCGGCGCGGGCGAAGGGGTGGTCCGCGGGCAGTCGGTAGCCGTCCGACAGCGGGCCGACCTCGACGCCGATCAGCGCGGCCTCGGCGGCGTGTGCCCGCAGCGGCCGGTCGGCGCAGTTGACGAGTCCGATCCTGGCCCGCTCGATCATGCCGTCGCCTACGTTCAGCGTCGCCCCGACGGCGACCTGCGCGAAGCAGAAGTGTGTGCGCCGGTGTTCGATGAAGCCGACGCCGGTGCCGCCGCTGAGCAGCGGCCATCGCACGGCGGTGATCACCTCGTGCGGCTGCCGGGCCGTCTGGAGCGGCCCTTTGAAGAAGTCGCGGGCGGCGACCTGACGTGTGCCGCGCGGACCCGCCAGCTCGATGTCGGCGTCCAGCGCCACGGCGAGCCCGCACCATTCCGATGCGGGGTGGGCCCAGCCGAAACTGCCCGCCATGGTGCCGCGGTTGCGGATGGGCGGATGCGCGATGTTGACGACGGCGAGCGCGAACAGGTCACCGAGCGGGCCCGGCACAGCGTGCGGGTTCTCGAAGACGCGATGCCGGATCAGGGACCCGACCCGCAGGACGCTGTCACGCACCTCCATCTGGTCGAGTTCCGCGATCTGGTTGATGTCGACCACGACGTCGGGGCTGAGACGCTCCAGGTGCATCTCCAGGATCAGGCTCTGCCCGCCCGCGAGCACCTTGGCGTTGGGTCCGTTGCTGAGCACGTCGACGACTTCGGGCACCGTCCGCGCCATGACGTAGTCGAATGCCGCGGGCTTCACATGGCTTCCTCGAGTTTCGGGGCGCGGGCCGCGCGCCAGACCACGTCGGGGGTGAGCGGCATTTGCAGCAGGTCGGGATCGGCGACCTGCAGAGCGTCGATCACAGCGTTGACGACAGCCGCCGGGGTGCCGATGCAGCCGGACTCGCCGGCGCCCTTGGCACCCAGCGGCGAGGCCGGGCTGGGAGTGCAGGTGTCCTTGACCTCGATCGGCGGGACCTCGTTGAACGTCGGCAGCAGGTAGTCCAGCAGACCGTTGCCGAGCATGGGGGTGCCGGCGTCGTCGTAGGGGATCGCCTCATACAGGGCCTGCCCGATGCCCTGCAGGCAGGACCCGAAGGCCTGCCCGTACACGACCCCGGGGTCGAGCACTACCCCGCAGTCGTCCACCATGACCACCTGTAGCAGGCTCACGGTGCCGAGTTCGGCGTCGACCTCGGCCACCACGACGTGGCAGCCGAACGGGAAGGCCATCCCGGTCTCGAACTTCTCCTCCACCTTCAGCGGCTGGGCTGTCTTGACCAGTTCACGCAGGTCCAGTGACTTGGAACCGTCCTCGGTGTGCTGCACGGAGCCGTCGGACCACATCACCTGCTCCACCGGTACATCCCACGCCGCGGCGGCGCGCTTCCGGGCCTCGTCGATGACCCGTCGGGAGCAGTGCTGCAGCAACGCGCCGACCACCTGCGCCGTTCGGCTGGCGAACGATCCGAGGCCGTGGGGCTGTTCGCCGGTGTCGCCCTCGATCAGCCGGACGCGTCGTTCATCGATGCCGAGGGTCTTGGCCACCAGCGCGGGGAAGACCGTCTCATGGCTCTGGCCGCTGGACGCGGCGCCGCAGCGGGCGGTGACGGTCCCATCCTGGTGGACCTCGATGCTGCCGAACTCGAAGAGGCCGCCCGGTTCACCGCCGGAGCGTTCCACATAGCACGACAGGCCGATCCCGATCGGCTTGGCGGTCGGGTCCTTCCGCCGCCTGGCCTGCTCGGCCCGCCACTTGTCGTAATCGACGGCCTCCAGGGCCAGTTCGAGCGCTCGCGCGTACTCCCCGCTGTCATACTTCCGGCCGGTGGGGGTCTCGTACGGGAAGCTCTCGGGCGTGATGAAGTTTCGCCGCCGCAGCTCGGCCGGGTCCATCTTCAGCCGGCGGGCCATCGTGTCCATCGACCGCTCCAGGGCGATCACCGCCTCCGGGCGGCCGGCACCCCGGTAGGGGTAGGTGAGCATGGTGTTGGTCAGCACCGACCGGAGCGTCGCGTGCACCTTGGGAGTGGCATACGGGCCGGTCGCCATCCAGGCGGTCTGCATCGGCAACCCAACCCCGAGGTGCGGGTAAGCACCGACGTCGGCCTCCAGGTTCAACTCGTAGGCCAGCAGCCGCCCGTCGGCGTCGGCGGCGAGCCGGGCGTGCTGGTCCTGCCCCCGGCCGCGTGTCGCGACCAGCATCGATTCGAGCCGGTCCTCGATCCACCGGACCGGTCGCTCGAGCTTCATCGCCAGGTAGGCGACCACGACGAACTCCGGGAAGGACGCGCTCTTGGAGCCGAACGCTCCCCCGGTGTCGGGGACCACCACCCGGATCTGGTCCTCCGTCCATCCGAGCAGCGCGGCCAGTTCGCGACGCAGGCGGTGCGGCATCTGGTGCCCGGCGTAGACCGTCATCCGGTCCTCATCGGGGACGACCAGGATTGTCCGGCACTCCATCGGTGTGGGTATGAGCAGGTTCTGCCGGTAGCGGCCCTCCACCACGGTGGCCGCGTCACGCCAGACGGAGTCCTCGATCGGCTGCCCTGCCTCGCCTTCCAGGGCGACGTTGCTCAGCCCCTCGAAGAGGGAGATCGCGTCCGCCGCCGCGGCGACGGACGGCGTCACCATCGCGCGCAGCGGTTCGACCTCGAAGGTGACCTTCGCCGCCCCGTCCTCGGCCTGGTAGCGGTCCTCCCCCAAGACCACCGCGACCGCTTCCCCCGCGTAGCGCACCCGCTCCTTGACCAGCGCCGGCCACTCTCGGCCGGCCGCCGCCTCGTTGGAGGAGAGCTTGGCGAGCATGGTGTGCGGGACGGGCGGCAGGTCCTGGAGAGTGGCCGCCGCATGCGCGCACGCCGGCATGTCCGCGAGATCGACGGCCGTGTAGGCGCCCACTACGCCCGGTACCGAACCGGCCGCCCCGCAATTCACGGACTTCAGCGTGCCGTGCCCGATCTTGCTTCGGACGAATACCGCGTCCAGGCAGCCCGGCACCTGGATGTCGGCGACGTAGCGGCCCTTTCCCGTCGTCAGCCGCTCGTCCTCGCGACGTGTCCATTGATACACGACTGGCACCTCCGCGCCTCGCGTCCTTCTGCAAACGACAGTGTGCTGGGGATCTGCGGCTGGTCGCAGAGGGATGACTTCGCCACGCTGCCCGACAGATCAGCGCCCCGAGTGCAGCGCCGCAATCACCCATGCTAAGCGCCGCCGCCCCGGGACCACGTTCGAGTGGGTTCGCGTGGCGCGTCGCGTTCCCGACCGGTCTCGCTCTCGGCGGCGGCCGAAGATGTCGCTCCATACGGTATGCGGGCGATCGGGGATACGGGCTGCGCGCGCATCTTCTCGAGGCCGCGGAATCCTGCGCAGTGCCGCCTTTCCGCCGGCGGCCATAGGTTCCACCCAACGCGTGCATGTGGCATTGCGGTATGGCCGCGCGGGTGACTGTCTGCTGTAGCGGTCTTCAGTCGCGGACGCCGGTGGCGCGTTTGATCAGGGCGTCGAAGGCGCGGTCGGGCAGGAGCCATTTCAGGAAGATCAGGGGTCGAGCGCCGAAGCCGACGGTGTAGCGGGTTTTGGGGCGCCGCGCGGTGACGGCTTTGCCGATCGCGTCGGCGATCACCTGTTGCAAGTGTCCGTGGGAGAGTTCATGACCGAGGCCAAGGCACCGCGTGCCGACGCGATCCGCAACCGCCGCAAGATCCTGTCCGCCGCGCGAGCGCAGATCACCGCGCACGGGCCCGAGGTAGGAATGAACGAGATCGCCGCGGCGGCAGGAGTGGCCGTGGGCACCCTGTACCGGCACTTTCCCACCAAGGCCGACCTGGTCGCGGCCATCGTGGCCGAATACGTCGCCCAGGTCGCCGACGATGCCGAGGCCGCCTGCGAGCGCGTCGCCGCAGGCGCAGACGCCACCGGCGAGATCACGGCGTTCCTGCGGCGGGTCGTGGAAATCTCGGCTACCAACCATGCGGCCAAAGCGGCCGCGCAGGCTCTCGGCGCCGATCCTCGAGTGCAGGCCGACGAACATCGCGCCAGCACCGCGCTGGCCACCCTCATCCGCGCCGGGCAGGACGACAGGAACATCCACCCCGATGTAACCGTCGACGACATCTACCTGTTGTTCTCCACCGCGCCTACCGACCGGCCCCCCGCCGCCCGCGACCGCTGGCTCACCCTGGTCCTGCCCGGCCTGGCCACTCACGCCCGCACAGTGAACTGATTAGAACGAGGTGTCGCGCACCCGTAGCGGCCGGTACCCGGTCAGGCCGAGCGCGCCGATCTCGGCATCGACGGCAACGCTCCACCTGCCAACCTGAACTCTCCTGCCCCGGAACACAACTGGCGAAATCATCCGCCAATCGGCCCGAGGAGGAAGCCGACCGCCAGCTGACTGACCTTACCGTTTCCGGTTTGTCTCAGGCCGTGGCGGGCGTTGCCAGTCTCAATTCGGTGGCATTTCCTAACGCTTCGTCCGTGGTCACGACATACCGCCGCGAACGGCGCTGCTGCTCGCCAACCTCGGCCGGGTGATCGCTCGATACGCGGCATAGACGGATATTGCCGCTGACTGCAGCCCGGGTGGTGGCGGAAGGGCACGCGCTTGGCGCAGCTGTGGCGTAGCCGACGTCAGCGTTCCGACCGCCGACTCCGCCATGCCCGCAATGCCTCTCCCGTCAGCACGTCACCGTGGCCGACACAGACGACGCCGACATCCAATTCGGTGAGCCGGTGGGCCGCTGCATCGACGGCGGTGCTGTCGAGGTTGAACACACCCGGCATGGTGGTACCACGAACGTTGGCCAGCGTGTCGCCGGTGAACAGCACACGGTGACACGGCAGATGCAACGCCAGGCTGCCTGCGGTATGACCGGGGATAGCCAGAACCTCGGCGCCGCCACCGAAGTCGAGCACCTCACCACCATGCAGCTCGCGGTGGACCGGGGCCGGGCGCGGAGCCGGGCCCGGCTTCAGGGCGTCGGCGATCGGGCGTTCCCAGTCGCGCAGCACCGGAGCCGGCTGCGGACGTTCACCCCGCACGATATCGGCATCGGCGAGATGGACCCAGATCTCGGCTCCCCACTCGGCAAGATCGGCCGCCGAACCGATGTGATCGTCGTGGGCATGGGTGAGAATCACCCGCCGCACCTGACTCGGGGCGAAACCCAATACACGAAGCCCTTTTTCGATCTCACCGACCGCACCAGGCAGACCACTGTCGATCAGCGTCACCTCCTCTCCGTCGTTCCACACATAGATATTGAGGTCATTCACCTCGGAAAACCGCAGCACTCCCAGCTGCGGCAACACAGATACGATCTCCACCAAGCGAACCTATCGAAGACGAGCTGGTCTTCCCCACTCGATCTGCTCTGAGCAGAACAACACGTCGACAGCGGACAACATCGGACTCCCAGATCACCCGCCCAGGGCACCCGGTGCAGACGAATACCGCAGCACGCTGCGGTATTGCCCGCTCATCGGCTAGCTACAGAGCAGTCGGACCGCCACGCTTCGAGCCGATCGCGACAAGCAATGCCGACGAACCGCCAGCGCGGTCGACGGAGGTTGCTTCGATCGGGAGGAGCCAGCAAGTGCTATCAGCTCGATGACCTAGGCGACGTGCTCGGCGAATCGTTCTCGGTCGACGGGAGGTCCATCGGTGATTCCTCGTCGATAAATAAAGGCGAATGCGCCGACACACCCGCTGCCGCGGTGTGAGGGCAGGCGATCCATGGCCAGGGCCACGCGACCGGTAGGTCGCGGATTCGATGAACCCGTACAGCTCTCCCGACTTCGTCTCAGAAGTTCAAGCCCATTCCCCTGGGCCTACGAGGGGACAGGACTACACACGACGACCAAACTTGTTGTAGCACTTCATTGCTGGTCACGCCGTGGAACGATTTCGTGAGTGAAGATCGGCGCGCTGCTCGGGTTCCTATGGCGCTAACGTTGCCATGGCGTGCCGTGAACAGACTGATTCCTGCGCCTCGTGCACAGGGTCAATAGGCGCTCGCGGCGCCGTCAATCCGTCAATCCGTCAATCGCACAAAGGGATTCCCATGCCCATCGAACCAGACGAACACCTCGGCACACGCGGGCAAGCCAATGCTGTGGTGCACGCTCTGATCACCAGCGTTGTCAGTGTGTTCGCACTGATAGTCGTCGTCGTGCTCGTCTCAAAGGCGCTCGGCCTGGGTGAGCAAGAGTCGGAATCGACTTCGGCGCATACAACGAGCAGTTCAGCCTCCGCCGCGCCGGCAACCACACCGGCCAATGCGCCGGCGTCGCTGTCGGATCCGCGATGCGTGCCAGCGTCGGACAATGTTGTCGCGCAGGTACAAGCGGGCCTCACCATGGATGGCTACAGGCTCATCAACGCCACGGTGATCATTGAAGGTCGTCTCACGTTCTTCGGTGCGACGACCCTCGACGCATCCGGACAGATGGAAGAGCGGTCGGACGTGTGGATCCTGCGCGACCACGTCGTCTACGCCTCCACCGGTGGCGCACGCAGCAACTCGCAATTCCCGAAAGCCTCGTCGTCACCGCTGAGTATTTCGCCAGGAGACGAGCGGGTGCGAGCCGTGGATGCCTGTGTAGTGGATGCGACGCGCAGAAGCTGATGCACCTCTAGGCGCGACGAACCGGGAAAGCTCGCAGCGAGGGGTAGACCGCGAATCGGAGTCGTCCGCCAACCGATTGGGGGACGACAGGCAGTCGGTCGGCCACGGTATCGACGGTTCGTGGTCGACGGCGGAAGGCAAGTTGGGACTGATCGCCGCTGAGGGCATTGGTCACTTCGTAGCTCGCGGTGAGGTCGATGCCGGTCATATCGGATGCTTCCGAATCTGGGTGTGCGGGTGGATGGCTGGAATGCGGTTAGATGTGCCCGGCCCGGGTTCCCGCGTGTGGGGCGGGTGTTCCTGGGCCGGGGTTTGTCATGCGGTGTGTACGGCTGCCACGGCGGCGCGGGCGATGGCGGCGGCGGGGTCGGCGGGGTTGGTGAGTTCGTGCACGGTCGCGCCGGTCACTCCATCGACCCTGACGCGTCGCAGGCGATCCCGATCCGAAGGGTGGTCGATCGACGAAGACACCTGGAACTATCTGAGCTACCAGGAAAGCGGAAGCTGTGCCAGCTCGGTGTCGACTGTCACTGCGGTGCCGGGGCCATCAGCGGGCGGCGTTGCCATCCGAATCGGTAACTTCGCGCCCTGATCTGCGCAATTTTCGGAGGTCGGCCACCTCTGCGCCGTCCTGAGTACGCAGTAGCGAAGCTGGCCCGTGCCGAATTCACCCTGTTCGCTATTTCGTCGAGATCGTCATCGAACAAATCGGCGTAGTAATCCAGTGCCGTACTGGGCTTGTCGTGCCCGAGCATCCGACGCACGCCGAGCACGGGAGCGCCTTCCGAGACCGCCAAGGATGCGGCCGTGGAACACCGGAGTTCTCAGACGCTCACTCAGATGCACCAGACGAAACTGCCGAGGGGGAAACACCACGTAGCTGATCCGAATGATCCGTCGACCGGAGCGATAGAGAACGACGGAGGCGCCGCGGCAGTCGAATCGGCAGTGGCTGCGGGCGCAGCGAAGACGAGCAAAGGCGCGGCAACAACGGTCGCGACTAGGGTTTTGACGATATTGCTGGACATTTCGCTTCCTTACAACGAGCTTTTGACGTCCGCGTAGTAGGCCGCGCTGCCGAGCTACCGGACTGGGGCTGCGAGTGCGTTACGTGCCGAATCGACTTTGCGACACGCGATTCACTTGGTGAAGTACATGATGCGTTCCGATAGGAACGCGCATTCAGGTCGGCCGACAGTTGCAACATCGACCGGACCGAACAAGACGTCATTGGCACCGCGGAAGGCGTCAATAACAGCTTACCGCTGGCTACCAGACGATTCAGCCGGAACGCGAACATTTAGAAGATAACTTTCCTGTTTAAGTGAGCGTCTGAGAACTGCGTCAGGTGCGGGCGACAGCAAACCTCGAAAGCCCAGGTGGGGATGGTGAAGTCAACGACGCCACCATCCACCAACCTCGGCAACTAGGACATAGTGCGCTCTCCTGAAGCGCGTCGCAGGGTCGAATCCTGCCGAGTACCGGCACCTGCAACTCTCCCTGAAACATGAACCACGACAATGGAATTGGTCGGTAGTGTCGTTGCACTTTGCCATCTCTCGACTCCCTGCCTGCTGCTAGAACACACTCGCAGAACTTTCCAGCTGTCTTGAATCAAGACTTTGGCCGGACCCGGCTGGTCGCCGGGTTGACGCCACGGCTGGCGAGATCAACTGAGACTGCTCGGTAGTGCCGATGACCGAATGGCATGGGCCCAGCACCGCCCGGGCAGGGCCACTAAATCCTGGTGGGCTTCAACCGGCCTGCGCGTAATGGCCTTCACCTGTTGCACCGCATCGCCGCGTTGTCGACTTCCTGCGATCCGGTCTGACCGCGTCCCTGGGCAGCGAAGGCCGTATCCATGGACTGCGCACCATACATCCACGAGGCCGTCCTTCCGACTGGGATCGTCTCGAGTCGCGGCGACGGCAATGCAAGCGTCATTGCCGTCGATCTCGAGCAGCTCGATGTGAGGCTGACACTGCAGCAGGCCGACAAGCTGGGCATCTGGAGAGCGACAACCGATTCACCCTCGGCCCAGCCCACAGCTGTCTGCGATCTCGCCACGATCGGAGTGGCCTTGATGACCGCAGCGTTGGAGTACGTCAACGCGGTGGTCGAACTGGTCCTGTTCCATCGCCCGACCGACGACTCGACAGCACACCCGATTCTCGGCTGCTCATCACCCGACTTCCCCGTCCCTGCCCCGCGCTCAACAGAATTACTGATCAGGCGGTTCTTCGGTTGGTGA
The DNA here is from genome assembly GCF_046764875.1 of Nocardia arseniciresistens. Taxonomy (NCBI): domain Bacteria; kingdom Bacillati; phylum Actinomycetota; class Actinomycetes; order Mycobacteriales; family Nocardiaceae; genus Nocardia; species Nocardia arseniciresistens. Next base: position 33,780 of record NZ_JBKORD010000008.1, on the reverse strand, counting down.
TGTCCGCGTCCGAGGAACGGTCAATCCTCGGTACGGGCCGACCCCGTAACAAACCTGAGTGTCTCCTCGACCAAAGCGCGTATTTCTACGATTTGCAGACGAGATCGGACGGGAACGCACAGGAACAGACGGGCAGCTTCAGGACTATCAAATAGCCATCTACCTGCGGTCACGGGAAGAGTCGGGCAACCTGCGGAAACGCTGTGCCGACTTCATGACCGACAAAGCCTATACCACCGCTGACCTGGTCATCTTCTGGGTCCACCCATGCTTTCTACGATTTGCACACGATCCACAACCCGAGTGTCGGTGCCGAATATTCCCCGACGCGGTCCACCAAGGGGTCTACGACCAGGCCACAGAGGCACGGAGTTAGCGCGTCGGAACCGCCACTTCGCCTCGACGCGGCTCATCCGAGGTATCGACCGGAACGGATCCGCCGTCTTCGAACTCACGGCGACAGCGGATGGAACACACCTGCCCGTGCACGGTCTCCGCCTACCGAATCGGACTACAGCGTTCCACTGCGTCGAACGCTGGCGCCGCGCGAAATCGACGGCCAACAAACCTGACTCCACTCGCAACGCTGCGGGGCGATCTGACCGGATCCGCACCCGGGTTCGTCTGGATTACCTGAATCCCGTAGCAGCGCCAGCCGGGCCTGGCGGCATCATCAACCTGTTCCAGCGCTTCCCAATGCGGCCGCACAATGAAGGTGGCATATGGCTGACCACTACATCTGTGCCATCAGCGATGCCCGAGTAGTGGTTTGGTACGTGAACCTTTTCGACGAATGGTGCCAGTGTGGAGGCCACCGGGTTTGCAACGACCATCGGATTCCGTCCAACTCCTCCATGCCGATCTCCAGATCGATGAGGTCTGCACCTGTGAAGTCGTTGAAGACCCTGCACACCCCACCTGATTCGCAAGTTCCCTGGTCGCCAGAGATATGTGGCTTATGTGAGCTGTAGTGAGCTCGGCGGAGAATGGCGTCGGAACCGTTGTCTCGGTGTTGAGATCGACCACGTTGCGGAGTCGCTGCGCCGACTTCGCAACGTGGTCGGCGAGGTCGGCGAGGTCGGCAAGCATTTTCTGGATGGAGGGGAGTTCGTCTGTTTGCTGCGCAATATAGAGGCTCATGAGCGGCCTGGCGTGAACTCCGCGGACCAAATCGTTCACGACACACGGCGAACCGATAGCGCTGGTCTCGAAACCTTGGTTTCGAGACAGGATCCGGCGACACCCTTGCCTCCGAAGGACTCCCAGCTCACGAAGTCCCGAAACCTTGTCTCGAAGCTGCCGAGCAACGCGCGAGGCGCCCGCCGAAAACGCCGGTTCGGGCGGGCGCCTCATCATGCTCGGGCCGGGTCGGCGGGCAGAGCGGAGGGGTCGCGTAGTACTCGCCGAAAATCGGGCGGATATCGGAGTAACCGCAGCTGAGGGCGCTATCGGTCGTGACGCCGGGCCCGAAGAGGCACCACCGATAGATCACCCCACTAGGGGATGTGCCGAACTTCGTTGGACTCTCGGCGATTACTACCGGAACCCCAACAGCTCGGCGTCAGTGAGCGGTCGATCCGGAACATCGTGGCGGAACCGCGAACCGACTACGAAGCCCGGACACGTGCCAAAGAACAACGCGCCCAAGAGCTGCGTGCCGCCGGGATGAAGTACCGACAGATCTCCGCCGAGATGGGGATCTCGATCGGATCGGTTTCGGTACTGCTACATCCGCGGCGAGCCGACATCGCGCATGCCAGCTGAGGCTATGAAATGCTTCGGGTTGCCGACTGCATCAAAATGGTGATCCGGCCTCGAAAATGACAGTTTTCTGACCGCCGATAAGTGAACATTTTCGACGGCGAAGCTCCTACAAGAATGGGCGCGCAGGTCTTCCATCGGATCGTCACTCAAGGGCAATGAGCAGCACGGATTCGCCGAACGCAGGGAGTCTATGACTCGAAGGTGATATCGAAATGCGCGCCCAACCGATTGAGTGCCTCCGGGTCGCCGAAAACGGCTCCCCCGCTGACATCTTCGTTTTCGGCGTCCACGGAACAGAATTGTTCGACAGCGCCGGTGGAAAGCGTGGTGAGGGAGGTGGCGAAGACGAGAGTGGCCTCGAAGTCTTCCTCCTTGTCGCCAGGGTAAACCCGCCAGGACTTGGTGACGCCGTTGCAGTCGAAGTGGAGCTTCCAGTTCGCGTCGGTCTCGACCAGCCGGACGTTGGTGATGGCCACCATACCGCGGCTGCAAGCGGCGATCGATTGCAGTTCAGCCTTGTACCATTCCCGCCGCTCGTCGTCGGTGCACTCGTCGATGCCGCGAAATGTCTTGTAGTCGAGGGTGTATCGGATTCCGACCTCGCTGAGCAACTCAAGCACGGCACTCTGCTCGGTGTCCCCGTAGTAGCTCAGTGGCTCGTCGAGCGATTCCATCAGCAAGGTGTGCTGCGTGGGTGTGTCCAGGTCGACAAGACCGAGTTCGATGATCAGGTCAACGACCTCGCGGACGGTGCGTTCGGACTCCATCGAGCCTTCCTCAGGGTCTTTTGTTTTGGTCGGTCAAAGCGAAAGCAGAGGGTATCGACCCATGGGTCGATACCCATACCGCAGTTATTCCCTTTTCTGGGGGGCCAGCTCCGTTTGGCGTCGGTCAGCATTCGAAGGTACTGCGAGTGTCGAGAACCGATCAATTCTCAACACCCAATGCCTCCTTGGCCGCTGGTCACGGTGTCGGTACCGCAGGCGGCCAATCTTGGGGTTCGACATTCGCTGGTTTGCTGGCACCGTCCTCGCGCCAATCGAATTCCGGTGTCGGCGGCCCCCACTGTCTCGGCTCGGTGAAAACGACTCGCCCGGAACCGAAGTCGGTAGCGGCGAAACTGGTCCGGCCCGCGAACGTAACTTTGTCGAAATCGGTGTAGCCGCGGAACGTGGCCCCGCCGAACCCAGTGTCGCCGCTGAACGTAGCCCCGCTGAACTCGGCGTCGCCGCTGAATATGGCGGCCGCGAACTCGGTGTAGCCGCGGAACGTGGCCCCGCCGAACCTCGTGTAGTCGCTGAACGTAGCCCCGCCGAACCTGGTGTCGCCGCTGAACGTAGCCATGCCGAACCTAGTGTCGCCGCTGAACGTAGCCCCGTCGAACCTGGTGTTGCCGCTGAACGTGGCCCCGTCGAACCTGGTGTCGCCGCTGAACGTAGCCCCGCCGAACCTGGTGTAGTCGCCGAACGTAGCCCCGCTGAACCTCGTGTAGTCGCGGAAAATGGTCGCGTCGAACCTGGTGTCGCCGCTGAACGTAGCCCCGCCGAACCTGGTGTAGTCGCCGAACGTAGCCCCGCTGAACCTCGTGTAGTCGCGGAAAATAGCCCCGCTGAACTCGGTGTTGCCGCTGAACGTAGCGCCGTCGAACCGGGTGTTGCCGCTGAACGTGGCCCCGCCGAAACGAACAGTGCCGCGGAATGTGGTCTTGCTGAAGTCGAGGTTCTCCAGATAGATCGTGCGGAAGTCGAAGTCGCTGGCCGACCAACTGTATTCGGCCTCAGGTCGCAGTTAATCGGCGATGACGCGGAAAATGGTCGCGCGGACCTCGTGGTCGTTCTGCCGGTACTCGAAATGCTGTTCGTTCTCCGACCCAAATTGTTCTGGGTCGCGGTGCTTGCAAATGTTTTTGGTTTGGTGGTTGCGACCGAGCTCGGGACTATAGGGCAGACGGAGATAGCCGCACAGTACGTCGATGCACTGCTGGCGGCGCAGCCCATCGGATTCGTCGGCAACACCGGCCATCGCGTACACCCCGGCGATTCGGACCGCGACATCGGTCGCGCCGAGCTGCGTGGCAGCGGCACCGAAGCGATCCACGAACCGGCTCTGCTCCACATCCCGCTGGCGGCGGTAAGCGATCACCAACGCGACCTATTCGACACGCACATGGAGTTGGCGCGGCCGGAACGACAAACCGAAGCCTGCTGCCCCGGCACTTCGAGCACCGGTGTCGGAGAATCGTTCGGTTCTCCGACACCCTGCCACCGTTGAGTGCTGCGGTCTGGAAGCCCAGGTCGGCCGAACCGGGCATGTGTCGATAAAACGTGTCGAAAGTATTGGTGTCCAATAATTCTTGTCGGCCCTTTCTACGACAGTTCTCGGCATGGCCACGCCACACGCACAGACGCCAGTTTCGCGCAGGCGTGCTTACGAGAGCCGTTCAAGCCCCTGCGTGACCGGCCCGAGCCGCTCCGGCGTCGCCCGGACCGGCATCAGCCACACCCGCCGCGGATCCACCCGCACGTTCCGGGGCGGGCTCAAGTGCCGGTGGCCGCATAGCGCTCATCGCTCATCGCACTCACCCGGTCTATGCGATCGACGCCGGCGACACGCACCTCGCGCCGCGAGTGTCGGGATTCCGGAGCGCGGTCCCCGACACAGAACTAAACTCGCCGGCAGCAGGGAGTTTGGACCCGGAGCGCCGAGAGGGGCACCAGGATGACCAAAATCTCCGGATTCGAATGCCGGATCGTCACCGGCGATGTCGACGGTGCCGGCACAGATGGCCGCGTCTACCTCGGCCTCGCAGGACGCGAGTTCGGCGTCAACTCACGCTTAGACGACTTCGAACGCGGCTCCGACCGGAGCTATGTCTTCGGCCTAGCCCCCGCCAAACAACTCGACCAGGGCATCCAGTGGGAAAACCGTGTCCGCGCCTGGGACAGATATGTGTACGGATCGAGTGTCGAAGATGGGAACGACCCGCGTGTCGGCTTCAAACTCGACACCGCGAACCTGTCCCAGAGCCCGGCCTACATCCGCTTTGAGACGGCAGGCTCCAACCACAGTTGGAATCTTGCCGACGTCTGGGTGATCGTCTATACAGGTACCGACCGCGACTACACGCTGCTGGGCGACCACTTCCTGGCCGCGGCCGTCTTCCACAAACCGGATGGCCTCAAAAACCTATGGTTCGGTGACAATTACGGCAAAATGCTCTTCTTGACGAGAAACGCATAGTCACCTGTCGAGACTCGGCGATCGCAATCGACGTCACCGATCCACGTCCTCCAGGGCGGCGCGCCCGAGCCGACGAGCAGTAGTGGCCCAAGGTGTGCCGGTGATCGGGTGAGAGTTCAGGCGGTGGCTGCCGCTGCCCGCAGGTAGGAGTAAACGGTTTCGCGGCTGACGCCGAACTCCTTGGCCAGCGCGGCTTTCGACACTCCGCCGGCCGCGCGGGCGCGCAGTTGGGTGGCATGCTCGGGAGTGAGGGCGGGTTTGCGGCCGGTGTAGGCGCCGCGGGCCTTCGCCGCGGCGATGCCCTCGCGCTGGCGCTCGAGGATGAGGGCGCGTTCGAACTCGGCGAAAGCGCCCATCACGCTCAGCAGCAGGTTCGCCATCGGTGAGTCCTCCCCGGTGAAGGTCAGCGACTCCTTCACGAACTCCACCCGCACCCCCTTGCCGGTCAAGGTGCGCACCAGACGCCGCAGATCATCCAGATTGCGGGCCAGGCGATCCATGGAGTGCACGATCACGGTGTCGCCGTTGCGGACGAACGCGATCAGCTCGTCCAGCTGTGGGCGTGCGATGTCTTTCCCGAAGGCCTTGTCGGTGAAGGTGCGCTCGACCTCGATCCCGTCAAGCTGCCGCACGGTGTTCTGATCGACCGTGCTCACCCTGATATAGCCAACGCGCATAACCGACCCTCCCGAGACCCAATGCGTCAAGTTAAAGTCTAAAAATCAGGCGGACATGTGTCAAGAAATGCAGAAACAGACTCTATTCTGACGCTTTTCGGGCCGGTCACCGCCGTGGCGTTGGGGTTGTACCCCAACTTGACAACAGCTTCGCTACTGATCACCGGCGGCCTTGCGGTACCAGGACTCCGCCTCCACGACCGCACCCCGATCATGGAGCAGGTTCCCGAGGTTGACCATCGCGAGGGGGTGGTCTAGGTCGGCGACCTTGCGGTACCAAGACTCAGCCTCCGCCAGGTCGCCCCGACCCCGGAGCAGGCTCCCGAGGTTGTACATCGCGTCGGGGTGGTCGAGGTCGGCGGCCTTGCGGTACCAGGACTCAGCCTCCACCAGGTCACCCCGACCTTGGAGCAGGAACCCGAGGTTGTACATCACGGCGGGGTCGGCGAGGTCGGTGGCGGCGGCCTTGCGGTACCAAGACTCAGCCTCCACCAAGTCACCCCGACCCTGGAGCAGGCTCCCGAGGTTGTGCATCGCGGCGGGGTCGGGGTGGTCGGTGGCGGCGGCCTTGCGGTACCAAGACTCAGCCTCTACCAGGTCACCCCGATCATGGAGCAGGAACGCGAGGTTGACCATTGCGACGGGGTGGTCGAGGTCGACGGCCTTGCGGTACCAGGACTCAGCCTCCACCAGGTCACCCCGACCTTGGAGCAGGAACCCGCGGTTGACCATCGCGTCGGGGTGGTCGAGGTCGGCGGCCTTGCGGTACCAGGACTCAGCCTCCACCAGGTCACCCCGATCGTGGAGCAGCCTCCCGAGGCTGTACATCGCAGTGGGGTGGTCGGTGGCGGCGGCTTTGCCGAACAGTGTGATCGCGGCGGGTGTGTTGTCTCGTTGGTAGGCGGCGGACGCGACCGCGCTCAGGGTGTCGGGGTCAGCGTTGTGGGTTGCGGTGTGCCAGAACGTTTCCGGGATAGGTCGTGGTGTGCGGTGGTCTTGTCCGTCGTCGGCTGCGACGAGGTAGTCGAACGCGCGGTACCCGCGGGTCTGTTCGTCGAGGTAGCTGGTGTGCAGTGCCGCCGCCCGCCCTGCCCCTTCCGGGGGTGTGCGTGCGGCCTCGATCGCAGCGCGGACCTTCGCACCGGTGGTGTCGATTTCTGGTCGCTTCACGCGGATGCTGTCCACTACGAGCTCGGTCAGGGTGGGTTCGGGGATGTGGTCTGTCCGTCCGATCCGCGCCCAATCGATGGCCACCTCGATCACCGTGCGCTGCACCGGGTCGGCGGCTTTGGCGTCGTCGTAGCGTTGCAGCAACTCCGGTGCGCCGGCCAGGATCTCCCCCAGCCCATGGCCACCGAAATTCATGTCGGGGTAGGTGCGGGCCGCGGCGGCCTGCTCGTCGGGATCCTCGCTGGTGGAGGCCAGGTCGATGATCAGGGCCTGATCGAGCAGCCGGAGGGTGTCACGCTGGAGTTCACCCTCACCACGCAGCCGAGCCCGCATCTCCGACCGCAACGTCGCCACCACCACGGTGCGACCGGGGCGTGCGGTGAGGCGTGCCAGCAACGCTGGAGTGAGCGGCTCGGCGGCGTTCAGGTAGTCGTGCAGGTCATCGAGCCACACCACGATCAGGTCATCCGTGGTGGCGAGCCGGGGATGAGTGGCGAGCTCACCCACACACCCCAGCTCCGGCCACAACACTTTCGCCGCCGAGTCGCAGGTGCGGATCGCCTCGAACAAGGTGCGCGTTTTTCCCGCTTTCGACGGCCCGACCACGATCACCAACTGGGCACCGCCCAGCGCGGCCGCCAACCCGGCATCGACCCTATTACGGGTCCGTGCCACATACCGGTCGTGGTGGCCTTCACGCTGGGCGCTGCCGAACGCCGAGCTCGTGGCGCCCAATAGGTAGGGGTTCACCTGCGCGACCGTCGGCAGATCGCCGGGACCGAACCACCGGACGAGCGCATGTAGCGGTCGCGGGGACCCGGGCCCCGGACCGTTGATGAAATCGCCGTGGAAGGTGTTCCCGGAAAAGAGAGTGATCACACTCGGCAGGGTGGGACGCGCGGAGGTGCCGGGTTTCAGGTCCGCGCCGTGGTGGGGTCCGGGGACCCCGGCCCTCCGGCTTCCACCCCGCTGATCTTCGCCTCGCCCGCGATCGTCGTGCCGGTGACCCGGACCCCGTCACCGGTGGACTTGATATCGGAGATCTCCAACGCAGCGGCCACGAGATCGCGCACGTCCACACCGACCACCACGTGCGGGTGATGGTGTTGCACCGCTTCCAGGAGCGCGGCCGCGGCCGCGGCCAACTCGGTGTCACCGGCGGCGCCCGCGTCCTCGAGATCCTCAGCCAACGATTCCTTCTTGGCTTCGGACTCTGGTCGGCGTTCCACCGCTGTCACGTCCACATCGCGGTATTTGCCCGAGATCAGGTTCTTCAACCCCGCATACGCGTCTTTCACCGCCTGGGTCGCTGTGTCAGCTACCCCTGCCACCGCCCCCGCGGCAATCGCTGAAACCACTACCGCTGTCACAGGATCCATCCCCCGATCCTGCCAGAGTCCTTATCTGCGATAGCTCCTTAGCGTGACTCTTCTTGCGAATGTTCCCAGACTCCCAAGAAGTTGATGTTCCGCTGCGTGCCGGGGAGAGATGGGCCAGTACGGTCGGTGCCTTCGCGCTGCCGACGACACTTGAGCGGGCATGACTGACCTCATGGAGTCGAGACACCCTCCCGCGTAGCCGAATTCGAACCGAACGGCTGCGCGCAGATCGGAGAGCCCGGAACATGAGAAATGTCGACTTGAGGGGGATACGAGGAGCCCTGGCTAGAGGGATCTCGTTACGGTTTACTCACCGGTCGGGTCAGGGCGAGTCGGGTTTGGTGGATCTAAGCGGTGGTAAGCGCTGGGAAGCCAATGTGCAACAAAGTCCCAGCGGGGTGTTCCCCCGACCACGAAATCAAGCTGCGCCAGTGTCCCATCGAGCGAATGCCGCGCGGCGTTCACGAACGCGATCTGGGCTTGGTAAGCGTCGAATGGACTTGCTCGTACTCGGCAGCGACCTTTGGCTCGCGAGCGATCAAGATGAGCAACTCTTCGATCGCGGCACGGATAGGCAGTGTCGCTGCACTAACATCCGTAGGAGCCACCAGGCTGAGCGCCGCCAGGGAGGCATTGAACGATTCCCAATCGGCGGTACTACGCCGATTGGCCGCATACGCCTCGCGAAGGTCGATTTCGACCTTGCCGTACTCCTGGAGAAAGGTGGAGTACGCGACCGACTGCCTATCTCGCATCAGGTGACGATCCTGGCTCTGACGGCTCACCCGACCGCCAGCGAATATGCCCGCCAATGCCGTGACAGCTGCCAGTCCGGACGTGGCCAAGACTGTCCAGAGATCCGCCAACTGACGCCCCACTCAAATCGAGACCTATTGAACACCAACGATACTCGCCCACCGTGGTGACCATTGATCGAGGTGCGCTCATCCTCGGTGCCCGGACGAGGATTTAGCGCTCATGGCAGTCGTAGGTGGTGCCGCTCCAGGAGCCGATCGCGCGCTAGCGCAGCAGTCAGACCCTAGGGAACCTGTCTCACCAAGGCTGGAAAGGAGAGGGCTGTCGAAACGTATCTCAGGCCGCCCCTGCGCAGGGAGCGCTGCTGCAGTTCGCCGATAGACTCCGGGTGTCGGTGGAGGGTTCGCCGAGAATGACGCGAGGGGGAGGCAAGTGACCGCAGCGCTGTTGGCGGCGATTGCAGGCATCGTCGGCATCACAATCGGGCGGCTCTGGGATACACGCGCCGAGTCTTCTCGATGGCGGCGAGACCAAACGACGACCAGCTATCAGCGTGTGGTCGAACAGTTCCAAGTGACATATGAAGTCATCCGGACGATCGCTTTGGCCGAGCCCCACACCGACTCGTTCCAAGCTTTGGTCCATGAGGCGCGTATCGACGCGTTCAAGCCGTGGGACAGCGCCTTCGCCGCGGTATGGCTGCATGGATCCGCCAATGTCGTTGCTTCCGCCACAGCGTTGGATCGAGCCATCACCAAGCTGTGTTCGGATGCCCAAGAGCGTCAGTTCACCGTTGAGGACTGGAACCAGGCCCGGGTACCCGTGCGTGAAGCATTCGAGCGCTTCATCGATTCGGCTCGCCGTCAGCTGGGCCTTCCACGTGCACCCGTCAGGTTCTTCGCGGAGCTGTCCAACTGATCCGTAGCCAGCGGTAAGCGGACCCCCTGCGAGCCGAGCGATCCCCGGCCGCCGGGCTGTAGAGGCGGTACCCGCCTGCGACAAGGGCGCCGCCGGGCCGGACTCAGCGGCATGTGAACCTTATCGGTGGTCAGACAAGCGGCCTTGGTGGCTGTGTGATCAGGACATAGCCGCTTTCGGCACCTGACCATCCGGAATACCCTGGGGTGCCTCCTTTTTCGAATCGACCGGTTCCAGGGGGCTGAGTGTGGTCTTCAAGCGTTCGGTGTCGAGGTAGGTGACCTTGCGTGTGAGCAGCTCGCTGTGCCAGCGGTCTTCCGCCACGTTTTTGGCGATCATGCTGTGCGCGAGGCCGAGGGTTTCCAGTTCTTTCAGCCCGCGCTGCCAGGTGTCGTCTTTGATGGCGTGATTCTTGCGATCGGTGACTGAGACGTGGACACGGTCAGTGTCTCTGCCCATGGTGATCAGCCGCAGGATCAGGTAGACGAACAGGGCTCGGGCGGACATCACGTTGATCCAGCCATGCGACCACAACTCGATGGGGATGGTGATGTACGGCGCCGCGGTCCGCGCGCCACATCCATCAAACACACAACCAAAACGGGGGGTTTACGGGGGGCAGGACCAGAAATAGCAGGTCAGGCCCAGTCATTGACTGGGCCTGACCTGCTATTTCTGTGGAGCTAAGGGGACTCGAACCCCTGACCCCCACTCAGCAGTTCAAGTGTCTATGACCACCGCCGGGCCAGCCTACAGCTGGTAGTCGGCTTCAATCCTCAACTGACCGCGCGAAAACCGCAGGTCGTCGCCGTTCCCAAGTTCGATGTGCCCCGCCGAGGGCACGAACCTGCGACACCACTTCAGGACCAGCATTCATCCGAGATTCCTGGTTCTCGCCTCGCCTGAAGTCCGGACGTTGGCGCACCTGGATCCCGCCATCCCGTTCATGCGCTACCGGCCACCAAAGCGCGTATTTCTACGATTTTTCTACGATTTGCAGACGGGATCGGACGGGAAAGCACAGGAACAGACGGGCAGCTTCAGGACTATCAAATAGCCATCTACCTGCGGGAACAGGGAAATCACGGGAAGAGTCGGGCAACGTCGGCAACCTGCGGAAACGCTGTGCCGACTTCATGACCAATAAAGCCTATCCCAGCCTTGACCTGCACATCTTGGGGATATCCCCCCGTTGTCTACGATCCACAACCCAGCGGCGGCCCTACGGTATTCCCAGAGCCCGCTCCGCGGCACCTTCCCCGACGGTCAGCGCCGCGGCATGTTCGCCGAGCTGTGCTGCCCGACCTCAGCTATCGCGGCGGTGGATCTTGCGCAACGGCAGTCGCGGCGTCGACGAAGTCTCGGATGACGCCGCGGTGGTCGTCCTTGCGCCAGGCGATGGCCATGACGCTCGGCCCGAGGCCGTTGACGGGTATCGCGCCGAGTCCGGGCCGCCGATAGATCGCGGCGTTGCCCCCGGAGAGCAACACGATGCCGCTGAAGACTGCTCCCGGCCGCGACCGCGGTGATCGCCCTGATAGGTGCCGGATGCGCCGACAACCACCCATCGCAAGCCGCGGCCTCCGCGAGCGAAACCGGTGCGGCCGCGACGCCTGATCAGCAGGATGATGGACACCGCAGGCTCAACCAGCTCGTCGGCGAATGGTCCGGCGCGAAGTCGACCTTCGTCGCGGGCGGCACCGCGAACAACCCGGTGAAGCACGACATCGTTTCGCGCTGGCACTGGATCACCGAGACCGGCAGCAATTTCCTTCAGGAAGAGGCCGAAAGCAACGTCGGGAGTGAGCCCTACTACCGACTCGGCCTGCTCGGCTATTCCCCACCGACGATCGTTATGAGTGGACGACCGTTGACAGCATCACGCCCATGACGATGGGATACCGCAGTACGCCGAAAAGCGGTGGCAGCGCGGATATCTCGATGAACGGCGAGTTCACCGACCCTGGTGTCCTCGGACCGGAGTTCGTCGGCAAGACGATCCCGATGCGCACGCTGATCGAACTGGATACACCCGACAACGCTGTGATGGAGATCTACTTCTACCCGCCAGGGCGACCGGAACTGCTCGCCGACCGTGTGGTGCTCACCCGGCAGAAATAGCTACAGCCCGGGTGGGTCCTGCACAAGCGTCGGCACTGTCTCTCTTCCCACCCCTGGGATGCGGTTCAGCGGCGCGCGGATATCGATCCCGCAACAATAGAAGCCCCGGTGGATTCGGATATTGCGCACCCGAATGAGGAGGATCGCTTGGCGGAGGAAGCGCGCCGATCGACCGCCGAGCATCATCTGGCCGACGCCCTGGCCGCGTTCGGGCCGATGGGTTGGCAGCGGGTGGATGCGGTATTCGCGGTCACCGTGGCGGCCGAGGTCGGCCACCTCGTGTACTCCACAGGCGAGCAGATGATTTCGAGGTCACCACCGGAGTCGATGTTTGTCCTCGTCCGGGAGCAACGGGCGCTCGCGGCGCAGTCGAGTACCGGACCGTGGTGGCGAATGTTGTTGGTGCTGACCGACTCCGGTGCGATCGATATCGATTGCGACTACGGCGAGCGACCCTTCCCGCCCGGGCAACTGTTCGCGCCCGAGGCGTATCGCGCCGACCTCGAGACATATCCACGCGCCAGGGTGCCGGTGTGGCTGGCCGCGTACATCGGTCACCGCGACCGGCAACGGCGCACGCCGCGGCAAGCGGCGGCCCAAGCGCGCGCCGACCGGGTCGGCCAAGTGTGGGCCAGGCTGGCGGAGTACGAATTCCCACCGTTTCCGGTGATGTGGGCGCGCTGGGCGACGATTGCTGCGGCATTCGTCGCCGCCGAGTCGGATCGGGGTCCGCGCATGCTGCCATGGACCGGCGTATTCGAAGGCGCCGCACTCGATGGATCGACGTTGCACGCGCTCCCGGCCGGGCGGGCAGTGCTGTCGGGCGGGGTATGGAACGCCCCAGCCTTGGAGGCGGCCTACAACAACGGCGCGCCGATGCCGGATCTCTATGCGGGCGCACCGGATTGGGTCGCGGACCCGGTGCTCGATCCGCGCGCCGCATCCGGTTTGCTGTCGTTCTGCTACTGGTGGTACGAGGGGCATTGGTACCGCGGGGCGTCGCCGTCGGCACAGGAGTGCGCCATGGCCGTTCCGGGAGTGTGGACCAGGGACACGGTGCTGGATATCGTCGTCGGCCTGATCGGCAACGAACCGAATCACGATGCGCTACAGGCGATCGACAGACTGCTATCCGCCGCCGAGGTGGGCGCGGTGACGCATCGGGCGCTGGTCGATGTGTTCGGCACGGACGGACGCTTCGATATCGATGGCGCGCTGTTCCATTACTCGCTCGCCGGTTTGGCGCCGCCGGAGCCGGAGCCCCGACCAGCGGGCGAGGCGATCTCCCAGGTGCGCGACTACATCACCGGGCGCGGACTCGACACCACGGGATATCCGCTGGAGCACCTGGTCGCCGAACGGTTCAGCGTCGGCTGGATGGTGCACGTGCCGGTGCCCGAGGGGGACACCGCGATCGGCCGGGCGATCTTCTACCTCGGCGACGACGGTCTGCTGGAACAGTCATCGTCGTCCATCCCCGCTCCGGACTACATCGCCGAGTTCGAACAGCATTTCGCCGAACGCCACAGCGTGATCGGTATGGGCGAGACTCGGGAGAGGTAGCCATGGACCGATGGGAACGAGAAGGGTTGCGCTCCGCCAACTTCGGGATGCGCAACCAGGTCGACCACATCCTCGATACGCTCGCCGAACAACGCGCGCGTCTCTGTGAGGTTCAGCAGCAGCTGGACACGGTACGGTGCACCGCGACTTCGACGGACGGCCTGGTGGAGGTGACCGTCGACTCGGCCGGTGCGCTCACCGACGTACGGTTCACACAGGATGCCCTGCGCAGCACTGTCGAACAGCTGGGCAGGTCCGTCACCGAAGCCGGACGGGCGGCGGTCCGGCGCGCACACGAGCAGACCAAAGAGATCATCGCCCCGGTCGCCGCGGTCGCCGATGCGATGCCAGATCTGGCTGATCTGGTAACCGGAGCACCGAGCCTGCGAGAGCCGCTCGAGTTCGAAACCACTACCGACAGAACCATTCCCAGCGATAGTAATTGATGACGTCGAGCCGGTAGGATCTTCTGGCAGGAAGTCGCCTTCTCGATTCCACCGGTTCGGGTTGAAGGGTTACCCAGTATGGGTGAGTCGTTCGAGATCGATCCCGATCTCGTCCACACGCTGATTACCGAGCTCGCCACCATCGCCGACTCCGCACACCAGGATCTGGTCGAACTCCAGGATGCCCTGGCTCGCGAGGGCAAAGCCTGGGGTGACGACGAGCCGGGGCGGCAATTCGGCGACACCTATGAGCCGGCGGCGGAGAAGAGCCTCGAGGGTTACCAGAATCTGGTCGATAATCTGCGCGGTTTGGGTAAAGGGATTGCCGAGGCCGCCGATACGTTCAGGGACCAGGACGCGGACATCGCCCAACAGATCCGCGCGCCAGTCCAGCCGGGACTCACCTCGTACCCGTTGATATCCATCCAGCCGGATCGGGTTGGGGGTGGCGGCGATACGCCCCTATCCAGTGTGCCCCCAACCGATTTCGGCTCGAGCGCCGTAAGCGGGGACCGAACGCCGACTCCGGCGGGCGGCAGTGCTCCTACACCGTCTACCCAGGCAGACGGCCCCCCGAGTACCTATCCGGGCCCACAAGCCACCGACCGCAGCCCATTCGGCAGCCCATACCAGCAGTCGCCGAACGCCGATCCCCTCGTACCGGAGCCCTCGCAGGTCACACTGCCCCACAACAGCATGGGCACCCCGCCCGACGACGGTGCGAATGCCGTGCCGCTGCCGATCGCGAGCAACTCACCCCAGGTTGCTCCCACCACACCGCCCGCCGCCGCCACGGCCACACCGCGGCCGCCGGTTTCCGCGCCCCCCGGGACCTCCCCGGGCACGCCGTGGTCGAGAACTACACGTCCGCCGGTTGTGCAGCCGAGTCCATCCGGCACACCATGGGCGGGTGCCGGCGCCAATAATCGCCGACCGGGACAAGTCTTTCCGCCGTCGCCGACCGGTGCCAACCCAGCTCCGGCAAAGGCCGCCCCGCCGAGTCGAGATAAGAAGTCCCGCAAGAAGAAACGTAAATACGCCGACACGGCGGCTGCTCCGGTAGCAATCGACGCCGCGGCCCAAGAGGCCGCGCAAGCCCTTGCCGCTCGACACGGATTGCGGATCGCCGGATTCGATACCTCGAGCATCGGGGCGGACCTGGTCGTCCAGATGGCCGGGGCCGTAGACGATATTCTCGCCAAATACCCCTTCATCACCCTCGGCGGGATCGAGATCGCCGAACTCGGTGGCGGCGAAATATCCCGAGTAGCCCGAGATCGAGCCGATGGAGCGACGGGCGGCCGACCGTGGATCCTGCTCGACCGCACCCTTGTATCGAATCCGGCCAGAATCGCCGAAATTGTCTATGCCGCAATACAATCCGGAGATTCGGTGGCCGGGTCCGAGGAACGGCCGATGTATTCGACCATCGTCGGTGACCTCGGCCGGATCATGGAAGGGTCTGCGGGCAGGCAAACGAGGCGGCTGGCTCAGCGGTCCTTGATCACCGAATATCAGCGCATCAATGGCCCATGGGGCGGGGACGAGACACTGGCACGCGTCGTCGGTGGCTACCGGCGGTGGCGAGATCAGTTGAGCTGCCGCACCATCGTCGACGGACGCTTCCAGCCGCGCACGGCGTTGGTGGCGGCGTTCGCCGAGGTGGAGTTGTGTGGCGATGAGGCATGCGGTCCGGCGCGGGTGCTGTACCGACTGTTGGTGGAGAGCGCGAGAGGGCGGTCTGTGCCCCGGTGAATGACGACATCCCGGCCGGTTTCCCGGACTGGCTGACCCGCTGGGTAATCGGTCACTACCTGGAGGGTATCCCCAAGGACATCCGCAGCGCCGCCGATGCCTGGGCCCAAGCGGCCGAACGACTCGCCGTGACACTGGATGACCTGGAAAGACTCGCGGTAAGCCGAGCGGCCACCGCCATCCAGGGCCGCACCGGCGACGCGATCCGCAAACACGTCGACACCGAAATCCGCAATACCCGATCCCAAATCGAAGTCTCCAACGCTGTCGCCACCCTGCTCTACGACATCGCCAACTCGATCGAACTCCAGCAATACATCGTCAAGGGCATCGCGGCAGCGCTGCTCGCCAACGTCCTCATCAACATCGCCGCCCCGATGAAGAACATCAGCGACCGTATCAGCGCCGACATCGCCGCCAACACCGCCACCCGCGACGCATGTACCTGGATCCTCCAACGCGTTACCCTCTTCGCCGAACAATTCCCGAACATGGCACTCGCCCTGCGTGCCACCATCACCGGCGCGCTGTTCATGGGTGTCCCCATCGCCGGAGCCCAGTACGCCCAAATCGTCCAGGGTGAAGGCAAACCCACACACCGAACCCACATGAACTGGGGTGAAGTCGGGGCGGCCTCCCTCATCGGCAGTGTCGCCGGACTTGCCGGCTTCGCTGGCTTCCGTATCGCCGTACCCACCCTGACCGGCCTCGGCGCCGAGCGCACCCTGGCCAACGTGCTCGCTATCCCGATCGCGGGCGCCGCGGGCGGCGTCGGCGCCGCCTACTTCACAGAATCGTTCACCGGTCAGTCGGTCAACAAGGCCGAAGCGATCGGAATGGGCGTAGCCGGCAGCGCCGTCATGGGCCTCGGCGCGGTCATCCGCGCCGCTCGCGCCTCCTCCGCCGCCACCACACCCCACGAACTACCGTCCCGACTCGCTTCCGAACCTGTCGCCCGCACCGAGCACAGCCTGCCCGGCCGGAAAGCCGAGCACAGCCTGCCCGGCCAGAAATCAGCTCACGCCAATGACGGTCACGCGCCCCGACCACACGAAGAAACCATCGCCGAAATCAACCAGATCGGCGAAAGGGCAGTTGTCCGCCCCGACGACTACACCGGCCCCGGGCGCGAAGCAGCGATCAAATATGCCAACGAACGCGCCGAAACATCCAGTGGTCTCGGCAGATACAAAGAAGTCAGCATCGCCGATCTGCAACGCATGGCCGACGCCGAGGCCCTCCACCAACTCACCGGCGGCAGCCATGGCGAACGGGGAAGTTCACCCAATCCGGGAACCACCCGACCACCGGATTCGCCGCACAGCCCACCTTCATCACCCGCGTCCCCCGGAAACGCGCCGACCACAGCACGCGACTCGCGCGCCTGGGACGCGATATTCACCCAAACCCACCAGGGCGTCGGCGCATCCACGCGCACCGACGGCGCCGTTGCTCCGACCGGCCTGTCCCCGTCGCCCAGCCACCACATCCCCAAAGCCGAATTCCACAACAGCCAACCCGGTTCCGGCCAGATGAGTCTCTCCGGCATCGTCATCCACGCCGACCCGCATGCCGCCGGCGGCGCGAGCAACCAGGCACCAGGGTCGGTACTGACGTTGAATCCCCCTAGCCACGCGGACAAAAGCACTCACATAGCCACCACAGCAGACCTCGGCCCCACCGGTAATCGTCTGACAATCACCGTGGAACCGACCGTCTCGCAAGAGGGTCCACTGCCCGCCAACAGGGGCGGCGGGCCACGCGCGACCGGGTCAGGAGGTGGGCACGCCGAACCACTATCCGCCGACGGCGAACCGCCCCTCGTCGACGTCGGCTCCATCGACAACCTCAACCCATCGACGGGTAACACCCCTGCCGCACCGACGAGCCCGGGAAAGCCAGGAACCCCCGCGTCGGCGCCACACGCCACAGCCAATGCCACTCCACACGTAATACCCGATACGAAACCGACTGCCACACAGACGAACCCGGAAGCCGGTCCCACTGTCACCGCGCCCGCAACCGGCAAACCGCCCGCCATTGCACAAGCCAACCCACCACAGCTCCAAGCCGTCACCCCGACGGCGACCGCGCACGCGTACGGCGCGGGCGCCACTGCCCCGGCAGGCTCTGCGCCACCCGTTGTTCCCCCCATCGCCCCGAATCACACCACCGGCCCGAATACGCCTGCCGCACAATCCGGTTCACTACCAACGTCCTCGGGAACAGTCGCTGTTCCGACAACACATCCGGCCGGGCCGAACAACGCCCTACCGATAGCAGGTGCCGCGGCGGCAGCCGCCGCAGCACACCCTGGCAATGTCCAGAACAGCCCTGCTGTACAAGCGATCTCACCGGAGCCAGCCGCCGGTTCCGTGGCACCGAACGTGTCTGCACCCCGCAATGCCAATGATGTTTCGTGGACTTCGCCACCATCCCCCGCGACGTCGGCAGAGCAGGCCGACGACCGCGACCCCGGCAATCCCGAAGAGTTCCCCGATCGCATCGGAACGGTCGTCGAGAGCCCGATGCCCGCCCTCGTACCCGCCCAACCTCAGGTGGATGAGTTCCCGGACAAAAGACCCGAGGAGTTCGTCAAACCTCCTGGCACAACCTACAACCCCCGCCCCGGCGAACCGGAACCACCAGACGGCCCATCGAAAAGCACGATTCCGATCATCGAACACCCCTCCACCGAGGCCCTCCCGAAGAGCATCCCCGCCGTACCCCTCCCCGACCGACCGCAGACACCGAGCCGCGACACCCCGCTGCCCGGCGACAGCCCCACCCGAGACCGACAAAACCCCTCACCCGCCGCCAACCCGGTGCTTCCCCAACACCACCCGAACACGGTGACACCACACCTGCCCGCCGAATCCGACCGACCCAACGAAATCGACCCCCTTCCCAAATACGCCACCTATCCCGACCCGCGAACTCCCGGTGCACCACAACCGATTCCGAACGCCGACACCCCATTCGACCCCCACAGCACCAGCTACCTACCCGACCCCGCCATCCGCCCCACCACCGGCGGACTCCCGCCCACAGCACCCGCTGAACCGCCACCATCGGTAACACCGGTCCGCCCGTCCCCCATGATGGGCGGCAACGGGCCCGAGAATCCACGCAAGAAGCAGCCACCCGAAACACCTCCGACGCCGCAGCCACTCGCAACGCCTCCGTCTGCACAGCCACCTCCTTGCAAGCGTCCTCGTAAAAGGCCGCAGCCCCAATCGCTCCCACCTGTCATGGGGTCGACGAACGTCCCCGAGCCAGCACCGCATCCCGGGCAGCCGGAGCCCTCCGGCGACCGTGCGCAGAGCGAGCCCGATCAGGACTCGGGTCAGATGGCGCAGGCGCGCAACGCTATTCGCGAATCGCTCGATACCGACGCGGACGTCGCGGCCGCCGAAGCGATGATCGAGGCCCTGCTGCGGACTGCGGAAGGTACTGCGGTCATCTCGTGGCGGCACAGCGGGACGGGACCCACACGCGCGTTGCGGGTCGAGGTGGTCGACCAGAGTCAGATGCCGTCGGTACGTGATTTGCCGGACGAGGACACCGGGCTGGTCGAGTCGACCGATTCGGGTCGAGTCACCGAACTACTGGACACTTCGCGGGAGTGGGGCTTTCGGCTGGATACGGTGAACGGGAGCCGGACGAGATGGTTCGAAATCGCCACATCCACCGGGCAACCCGATCCGTCGCAAGCGACGCCCGAACCTGTTTTCAGGTTGCCACTCCCGCGCGGGCAGATTGAACACAACGTGCAGCGGGCGCGGAACGAGGTCGCCGAGTTCCTGCGACGGGCTACTCGACTGGACGAGGGCACAATCGCATCCGCTGTGCTCGCCGTATCGGAATTCGCGGGCAACGCGGCGACATACGCTGACGAAAGCGGTGCTGAGATATCCGTCAGCTTCGGCGAAGGTCGCGTACAGATCGGGGTCACCGACGGGTCTCGGGGGCTGCCGACATCACGACCCGAAGGCCACGTCGATCGATCCGACCAGGTCGAAGCGTCGCCCACGGTCGATAAGGCCGAACAGAACCGGCTCTTGGCCGAATTCGACACAGCAGCCTCGGAATCCGACGGCTTCGACCTGTCCGCCGCCGATCCGGCTCCGTCCGAACCGGGCCGCCCCGCACAGCCGGAGCCCGCTGAACCGGCTCCATCGGAAACCGAAGAACCGGCTCCTTTCTCTATGCGTGACCGCGCCGTCGGCGAGCACGGACGCGGCTTCGCGATCGTCATGGCCGAAGCGGTAGCGTACGGCGTCGATCTGGCGCCGAATGGACAAGCCGGCAAGAAAGTCTGGGTCGAGTACAGACTGCCTCCGACACCGGCCGGAGCCCATCCGGATGAGACAGCCGCAGCGGCGGTACGGAGCCTGCTCGCGAATGCGGGAGATCTCGATCCCGACCTCACCCTCGTATTCCATCCCGCTTCCACATCCGAAGGCCTGGGTACACCGGAGCACGTCGCGACCGTCGCGGCAGCCGTCGGCGACATGATGCGGGAGCGAGGGTGGCGGGATCCGAATCAGATCGAGGCGGCGACCGAGCTGGTCCGCCAGGCCGGGCTCAACGCGATTGCGTATATGGAGCGCTATGCCGACCTGATGCGGGAGGCCGATGTCAGGCAATCCGAACTGGACACGGCCCTGCGCGATATGACTGCGAGCCTGACACTGCGGATGTGCACGGACGCAAATTCCCGATCGCTGCATGTGTCGGTCGAGGTGAATCAACACCGTCCCGAGCGAGATCCCCGCATCGTAACGTTGACGTGGCCTGCGCCGCTGTTCAGCCATGACCAGATCGGAGCAGCGGTACGGGCACCGCTGGGCTCGGCCACCGAATCGAATGTCGAGCAGTGGGGTGAGGTTTGGGCCCGATTCGACGAGCCGAGTTCCGACAAGAGTGATATCGCCGTCACCGAGCCGCCGCCGCATACAGATCTGCACGCGAAGGCTCGGATCGTCCGAAAGCTGTACGTCGAACACCACATTCGTGTGCTGGGGTGGGAAAATCCGGATGTCCCTGTGTGGGCCGTCGATTCCGTCGACCGCGCGCTGCGAGACCGGATGGCCGAACTCGGCGGCCGGTTCGCCCTGCGGCACGTACGGTTCGGCGAGATCAACGCGGAATATGGTCTGACCGAGTCGTTCGGAACCACGACTTCCGATGCCAAGGATCATTACTCGTGCATCACACTCTCCACCGGAATGTTCACCGATCCGGAGGTGGCGCGACGATGGGAGCAGCGCCAATCGAGCCACTTTCTTGCGCGGTCGCCCGAGGACATGGTCTATCAAACGACCCATCACGAGTTCCTCCATGTGGTGGCCGGCGATAGCGACTGGATGCTCCATGACGAGGCGCCGGCGATGCTGCGGGCGGCCTACCGGCTTTACGCCGCCGAGGGCCTGCTGCCTGGTATTGGATTCGACGAATGGCTGGCCTTACTCCCCGACTACGTGTTCGTGAATGCCAATCCCCGGACCCAGACGTTCGACCCGGTCGAGGGGATGCCGGAGGGGGCAAGAGCTGGTGCGGTCGAATCATCGTTGCCGCTGACCGACCCGGCACGGATATTGCACTGGCTGACAGTGACCCGTGATGGGTCCTCACCGGCGCAGACCTTCGCGCGGTGGGCGAAGATGCAGGCCGCCGGTGATCTGGACGGACGGGAATTGTCGCTGCTTTTGCAGGATTTCGCGGACGTAACCGGACGCGCCGACATCGTGACAACTGCCCATCCGCGCGCAGGGCGCACGACCGGCGACGTGCTGGAGGCCGTAACCGGCGGGCAATTACAACCTTTCACCAGTACCGGCGAGATCCATGCCCAGTTGCGGAATTGGTTGAGGTCGTTGGCCAGCGAAGCCGACAGGCACAGTCACGGTATGTCGGCGCTCGTAGTCGAGCCGCCGAGTCCGGGGCAACCCGACGGCCGCGCCTACTTGCTGGTCCGGCGCGTCACCGGCGAGGAGAGTGTCCGGATCGAGCTGCGAAATCCGGCCACAGGTGTGCTGCTTGCCAATCACGTGCCGACAATCGGATCGCCAGAACTGCCCGGTGCGCTGGCAATGTTCTTCGACCCGTCCGGTGCGCCGGTGCGGCCCGAGACCGTTGGCGCTGGGCAGACGCGGCGCCGCGAGGCGAGGGGAGCGATGCCCATGGGAGCAGCCGAGATCGCGGCCGCGCTCGGCATCGGCGAGCGACAGGCACAAGACTTGGCGGACCCAGCAGTCAAGCTGCCACCCGGCGGTCTGCCGCTCGGCGTGATCACCAGGTTCGGCCCCGGGGATGCCGGACACCCGAACGATCCAGGGCCGAACCAACCGCCCGACCACACGGCGGCACCGCTCACCCCGCCGACGACAGCGGCCGACGCACCTCCGGTAGGCAGCCGGGAATGGCTGGCCGCGCAGTTGCGGCAGGCCGCGAACGGGGTTCAGGAACGGGCTTGGAACACGTTGGTGGAGCAGACGGCCAATATGCCGTTCGGTGTCGAGGAGGTGCTCTCCGGGGAGTACCGGCGCTATCTCGACGACCCGGATAAGTTGGCGGAATTCACAGCGGCGACATCCGGCCTCGGGTTCACCGAGCGCCTGTCGTTGGTCGCGGTACTCGAACAGGCGGCGGCCAAGCATCGCGCGGCCGGTTTGCCGATCAGCGTCAGCTCGGGCAGTCACACCGCGAACGTGATACCGGTCATCGCCGCCCCAGAGAATCTCGACCCCGTCGCAGCCGGATTGCTCATCGCGGACGTCATCGAAGCACAGCTACTCGGCAAACAAGCGATCTGGGCCAGCGGAAAGCTGCATGCCGACTTCCACGAATTCGATCGTTGGGCACTGACATCCGCGCAAGGTTCAAAACCGCCGGGGCTCAGCCCGAAGATCGTGATGAATTGCATCAAGTTGCCGCTGTATGCCAGCGCTCTCGGGCACGTCATCGATCACAGCTACCTCCAGTCGTACATCCGATTCGAATCGTGGAATAACGCAACTGTTGCGGCGGCGGATGGCCCGGACTTCACATGGCTCGACGGCACGGAGATCTACGAAGAAGAGATCGAGCAACACAGCAGGCTCTGTCGTCTGGCCCTCGCGCCACACGACACCCGCGAATATCGCGCCGACGATCCGAACACCCCGCTGCCCAACCGTGGCGACTTGGTCTATGTCTATGAATTGAGCCACGTAGCGGTCGCCACCGGCGAATTGGGGCCCGACGGCTCTCCGGCGCTATTCACCTTCTGGCCATACACGTCTTGGCCGAGGGCGGAGACCGTCCGGATATCGACCGTCAATGCCGAGCTCGCGGCGCTTACCGACGCCAAGATGCAGTCCACAGCTAGGAACGATCCGGTCAAGGTCACATTCGGACCCGGCCCGTGGGGGCGCGGCGGCACGAAATACCAGCCCGAGCTCGAGGAGTGGCTGCGAAGGCACCCCAGCGCGACCCCAGCCGAGCCGGAGACACCCACCAACGAGACCGGCGCGCCTCCACCGCAAACCAAGGCATCAAGCCCATGGAGCAACCCCAGGTCCTCGACTACGCACACCCGATCCGCTGCACCCGAAAACAACGCGCCACCGTCTCATGGCGCACAACAGGGTGCTCGCCCCGCCGCACAGGCCGAGGGCAATCGGACCAGTGGACCGACACCCTGGAACCGAGCCGCCCCTGGGCCGACACCAGGTGCGCCGCCGACGCCGACGGCGCACACCGATAGCCGCAGCCCCGCTGGCCCTCCTGCCGGACGCGACACCCCCGCCTTTGCCGACAGCGCGGCCGTCGAGCTCAGCGTCGAGCCCGATGCGGACTTGATCCGGCACGTGCTGCCCGCCGAGGTGCACACCACAGAAATCGTCGGGCACGAGCACCGTCCCACGCTGAACCTGCGGCGCTGCATCGAGCGAGCGCTAGGAGATGTCGGACTGGCGGACGTCTCCATCCCGATAGGACCGAACGGCGAGCCGCGATGGCCGAGCGAGCTGGTCATGGCTACCACTCAGACGACCGATTACACAGGCGTCGCCATCACCACAGCGGGAACGATTCGAGCCATCGGTCTCGACGCCAAGAATCATGTCGCCGTGCCACCCGATCGGATGCTCAATACGACTCTCCCGCAAGAACGTTCCCGCATGCGCGCCCTGACCGACACGCACCCCACAGTGCATTGGGACCAGGTACATGCCTCCGTCAAAGACAACGTCCTCGACCTGTGCTTCCGTTTGACCGGACATCCCCTGCGACACAACCAGGTGGAGGTCGTACTCGCCCCTGGCGCCGATGTCGAGACCGGCACCTTCGAGGCGCGACTCCCAGTCGGCGCACCAGCAGTATCCGATCCTTCGCTATCGACACTATCTGGCGGCTTCCACATCCATGACGGCATGGTGGTCACGGGAATCACGCTGCGACACCCGGGCGACGCGGTCGAGGGCGAACGTGGTGAGACCGGCGGAGATCAGCGCGAGAATCCGGGGCTGGTGGGGGAAGAACCGCACCCGGCACCATTTGTACTGGATGTCGACCAGGGACGTTCGGCCCGCGGCGACTCGAATACAGCCATACCCTGGCGGTCATCCCCGCAGGGCATTATCGGGCCCGACGGATTGAACCCCGCCATCTTTCATCACCACCACCGAACAGTGAATCGGGCGACCCCGAACAAAATAGGCAAAAGCACAATGTGCCCGAGCCTTCGGCGGAATCCCCAGATGCTCCGGAGCCTTCCACCACGGCGAATACTTCCAGTGTCGAACCAACAGGAGGCGACACGTTCGCACTGGGTGGCTTGGCCGGCGGCGGCGCGCTGGCGCTATGGGGACACCAGCCTGCCTCCGCATCTCTCGCCGTCGGCTTCGGCGCCCTCACGGCCTGGTCCGTCCTGCAGCGCCTCTTCGGACGTGATAGGGCCCGGAAACTGCTGGACTCCATCAACCAAACAGCCGAAGCGACCTGGGCGCTCGGCCTCAACGAGGGAATCAAACCCAAACGACGACAAAAGAACTGGACTGACCTCAGGGACGCCATCGCCACCCAACTGATCGAAACCCATCTCGACCCTGACACCGACGACCCGCTCGCCCACGTCCTCGACAAGGTCGAGAATCCCGGAAACAAGGTCGACACCGTCGTCATCCTCGTCGACTACGGCAAGCACATGCACTCCTACACCGTCACCAATGTCGGCGGCCGCATCGTCATCTTCGACACCAACATCGCCAACCACGACGACAACGACCCCGACGACCCCGAACGCATCCCCCGCGTCCGCACCCGCGAGGAATGGCAACAGTCCCACCCCCGCGACATCGAAAAGGCGTACATCGCCGAACTCGCCATCGACGACGACAACAACCTCACCAACCTCCACCCCATCCGGCCCAACCAAGCGACCCCACGCAAAAAGGGCAAACTCAAAGGCTTACCCGACAACAACGACGATGCTGCTTAGCCGCCGGACGGATCTTCGCGGCGGCGCGTGAGCTCGGCTACTCCGGCGCCACGTTCGCGAGAGCCGGTGGCCGCCCTCTCGCGCGCATCGGTCGCTGTTCCGGAGACTGTCGCGTCGCCGCGGCGACCGGAGCTACGCCGGAATGGACGCAGCCGTCGCGCCGGTCGCGCCGCCACCTCCGGCATATCCGCCGCAAGCTCCGGATCCTGCACCCGGGTAGCACCCGCCTCGATCCATTCCCGGACAGCAAGCACACCGTGGCGCGACTGTTCGGTCCCGCGCACTGCCAGTTCGCAGCGACGGGCCAGATCGCGCCGGTCGATGCTCGGGTGCTCCAATGGCTCGAGTACCACCTCGACCACCATCCCCTTGGACCTGAGTACTCGCTTCGCGGAACTGCCGAAGGTGTCCGCGCCGACGAATCCGGGGACCGTGCACTGCGTACCGTCGCTGTTCACATACCGCAGGCGCACCGGCTGCACCGAGGTGCCGGTGTCCACCGCGGCCTGAAAAAGCGCGGGCCGCAAGGTGCCGTAGGCACGACCGCACCAGGTGGTCCCCTCGGGGAAGACCGCGACTCGGTCACCGGCCGCGAGCCGTTCGCCGAGGCGGGCGACCACGCCGGGCAGTTCGCGCAGCCGCTCGCGTTCGATCGGGATGACACGCATCAGCTTCGCCAGGCCGCCGAGTACCGGCCAATCGACCATGTCCGCACGCGCCACGAATCCGAGCGGCTGCACCGCGGCCAGCACGACCACGTCGGTCCAGCCGATGTGACCGGCGACGATCAGCACGCCCTCGCCGGAGTCGGCGAACCGCACGTCCGACGACGCGACGCCCGCACCGGAGGTGGTCACCCGATTGTCGACAACACGCAATTGCATGCCGAGACAGCTCAACACCATTCGCGCGTAACGCCGCTGGAGATACTCGCGCCTACCGCGCGGGGTGATGACGTTCGCGACCGGAAAACTGACAAGCAACCCGGCGGCGCCGAGCAGCCTGGCAATGACCCGGCCGGTCCCTACCTCATCGATCTGCTCGATGCAGCCGGGCCCGCATGGGCTCGACGGCATCCACGCGTGCGCGGTGCTCTGTGCGGGCGGCGCGTCGAACACCATTTACCTCACCGTCCCCCGTCGAGTGCGTTCGCGGCGTCTTGTAGTCGGTTCAGGTAACGGGTGTTGATGGTGTCCAGGCCGAGCAGCGCGACGAAGTCGGCGACCGCGAAATCGGGATCGTGGGCGGGCTCGCCGCAGATCTCCGCGCCGAGACGCAGGTAGCCGCGCAGCAGAGGCGGCAGCTTGGGCCGCGACGGCGGCTCCATTTCGTCGAGGGAGAGTCCGTCGACGACCACCGGTCGGTAGGGCAGCACCCGCCGCTCCGGATCGGATCCGTGCCTACCCAGCAGCATGTCCCTGACTCCACGCACGTTCACCCCTGCCGGGTCGGCTGGGGTGTCCTGCATCGGCACCGACACACAGCCCATCACCCATTCGTATCCGGTGAGCTGGATGTAGTGCAGGATGCCCGCCCACATGAGGGTGAGCACTGAGCCGTTGCGGTGATCGGGGACCACGCAGGCGCGGCCCATCTCCACAATCCGGTTACCGTCGGGATCGAGCTGGGTGAGATCGAATTCGGTGGCCGTGTAGTAGCCGCCCGCCGCAATCACCTTGTCCGGCGGCAGCATTCGGTAGCAGCCGACGAACTGCTCGGTCACCTCGTCGTGGACGAGCAGGTGATCGCAGTGCTCGTCGAATCGGTCGGCGTCCAGACCGGTCCCGTTGTCGGGGATCTGAAAGCCTGGTTCGCTCGCGAACACGCCGTAGCGCAACCGCTGCGCCGCTACGCGATGCTCGGCGTCGGACGAGACAACCAGCGAATACCGGGACCGCTCCATCCCGGATTCCGTCTGTCGAGCCGGTGCAGTCAACACGGACGAAATAGTCATATCCGTGATGAAGCCAGTCCGAAACTGCGGCCGAGCAACCTCGAAGTGTCGCGTCGATGCAGACCAGATGAACGAGACGACGAGCTCGACCGCCTCCCCGCGTCTTCAGGCCAAACTCAGGCGCGGGAATAGTGACGTTGGCGGCCAGCGGTGGCTTGGTAGATCAGCTAGCCGGTACCCGGTGAGTTACCCATGTCCTCACGAAATCACGGGTGGCACTCCACTCGAAGATGACGAACCGCGCTCCTTCCTCGTGTCAGGAGCGCGATTCTCACGGATAACTCAGGCGGCGGTACGTACCGGAATTCGCACCGGCGTCTGCTCCACCTCGTCGAAGCCGGGACGGCCCGAGCCGATAAACGCGACGAGCCACGAGGCCACCGCCGCGAACCGGTTGCGGAAGCCGACCAGGTACAGCAGGTGCACCGCGAGCCACATGAACCAGGCGATCACACCGCGGAAGGTGATGCGGTCGTTCAGCTTCACCACAGCGCTGAACCTGCTGATCACCGCCATGCTGCCCTTGTCCCAGTACTTGAACGTGGTTCCGGGCCGCTTCTTGCGGCGGATGATGTCGGCAGCGTGCCTGCCCTCCTGCATGGCGACCGGCGACTGCCCCGGGTAACCGTTGAGCGAGGTCATGTCACCGATGGCGTAGATGTCGGCGTGCCCGCCGACGGTGAGGTCGGGGTTGATCAAAAGCCTTCCGGCCCGGTCGGTCTCGACGCCGGTGGCCTCGGCGAGGACGGTCGCGAATCCGCCGACCTGCACCCCCGCCGACCAGACGACGGTTTCCGCCGCGATCCGGCGCTCGACGCCATCGGTGTCCTTGACCGTCACCTTGCCGAGCTCGATGTCGGTTACGAAGGTGCCGAGCATGACCTCGACACCGCTTTTGGTGAGCGACTTCTTCGCGTATTCGGAGAGCCCACCGCCGAAGGGCGGAAGCACCTCACCCGCGCCCTCCACCAGGGTGACCGAAACTTCCTGGTGGTAATACCTTTTCGCGAGTTCCTTCAGCTGGCCCGCGACCTCGACACCGGTCGCGCCCGCGCCGACGACGACGAAGCTGAGCAGCCTGCGCCGTGTTTCCTCATCCGCACCCTCGGCCTCGGCGAAGACCCGTTCGATCTGGGCGCGAAGCAGTTTCGCGTCGTCGATGGTCTTGAGCGAGAAAGTCTTGTCGGCGAAGTCGTCGCGCCCGAAGTAGGACTGCGAAGCGCCGGTGGCGGCGATCAGCGAGCCGTAGCGCAGCTGCCGACGCACCCCCTCGTGCTCATAGGTGAGCACCGCGGTGGCAGGCTCGACGCCGACTACCTTGCCGAGTCGGACGTCGGCTTCCCTGTGTCGCCGCAGCACCGTGGCGATCGGCGGCGCGATCTCATCGGAAGCCAGCACACCCGTCGCGACCTGATAGAGCAGTGGCTGGAAGAGATGCTCCGGCGTGCTCGAGATGAGTACGTAGTTGATACCCGATTTTGCCAACTGCTTAGCGGCGGCAAGCCCACCAAATCCCGATCCAACGATGACTACATCTGCGTGTTCCATGTCAGCCTCCTTCTCTCATTACCAACCGTCATTCGAAGCGCAGATATTTCACGTGTTCAGGCGCATAATGAATATGACTCTTATCTTGATCGCTCATGAATTGGAGATGACGTGGAGCTTCGCCAGCTCACCTACTTCGTCGCTGTCTGCGAGGAACTCAGTTTCAGCAAAGCGGCCATCCGCTGTTACATCTCCCAGTCGGCGATCAGCCATCAGATCGCCCGGCTCGAGCGCGACCTCGGCGTGCAGCTCTTCGAGCGCTCGACCAGGGCCGTCGTGCCGACCGACGCGACCATGCGGCTACTTCCCCTTGCTAAACAGATGCTGAGCCTGGAGTCCGCGATCCGTGCCACGGTGCGCACATCGGGCCACCGCATCCGGCTGGCCGCCAACATGTCCTTCGCCACCCGATCGCTGTCCGCGATCGCGGGCGCTCGCGCCGCCCACCCCGACGCCGAGATCGAGTTCGTCATCAAACCGTTCCGCCAGCGGATCACCGCGGTGGCCGACGGTGACTGTGATATGGCGCTCATCCGCGGCAGCGTCGACCAACCCGGGCTGGCCGTCGAGCAACTCTGGGTCGAGGATCTGGTGATCGCCACCTCGAGCGGACATCCACTGGCCACACGCGAGGAAGTCACACTCGCCGAGCTGAGCCCCTATCCACTGCTGCTGCCACCTGAGCAGGAACAGGTCTTGCTGCACACCATCATTCGAACGGCGTTCGCCGACTTGACGACCGGCCCGACCTTCGGGCCACCGATCCCGCCCGACCACACCGCGACCATGGAACTGATCAACCGCACCGACGCATGGACAGTGCTCTACGCCGACAGCCCTACCGAAGGATTGGTAGTGCTACAGCTGACCGAGCACCTCCTACGCATTCCGGTATCGGCAGTTCTGCGCAGCGATGCCCGCCGCTCCCCCACGCTCACCACGCTGCTCACCGCTCTGCACCGCCGCTGACTCCATTCACCAGGAATAACGTTCGGACGCGACAGTGACTTCAGGCGGACGCACCTGTGGCGCGTCTGCGCCGCTACTCAGTGGATCAGGCATTCTCCCGAGCGAAGCTGCGGGCACCGATCACCATCAACACCACCGCGACCAGCACAGTGACTCCACTACCGAGGTAGACCTCCGACGTATCGAAGTCGCCGCGGAACATCGCCCGCGCCGCATCGACGGTGTGCGAGAACGGATTTGCCTTGGCGATATTCTGCAACCATGTCGGCCCGAGACTCATCGGCAGCAGAATCCCCGAAAGCAGCATCAACGGAACAGTGATGGCGTTGAGCACCGATGCCAAGGTGTCCTCCGCGCGGGCCCATAGGCCGAGCGCATAGGACGCCGAGGCGAGTCCTGCGGCCATCACCGCGATCAACAGCACCGACGCGAACGATCCCAGTGCGTCGGGCCGCAATCCGAAGGCCAGCATCGCCACCGCGACCAGGACCAACGCCTGCACGATCAGCACGACCATGTCCTTAAGGACGCGCCCGAGCAGCAGCGCACCCCTACTCGCCGGAGTGACCCGCTGCCGCTCCACGACACCCGCGCGCAAGTCCATCACGATGGAGAAGCCCGTGAACATGGCGCCGAAGAGCCCGATCTGGATAACGAGCGCCGGTGTCAGCACCTTCCACGGGTCGGTGTCGGGACCGAGTGTGGCCGCGATGCCCTTGACCAGCGGACCGAACAGCACCAGGTACAGGATCGGCTGCGACAGACCGATCAGTACCCAGACCGGGTTGCGCAGATTCGAGCGGAGTTGGGACCAGAAGATCAATCCGGTTTCGCGCATGAACCTCATGACCGATTCCCTTCGCGCAGTGAACGTCCCGTGATGGTGAGGAAGACATCGTCGAGGCTCGGGCGCTTGACGGTGAGTGCGCCGGGGGTGATGCCGTGCGTGTCGAGGGCGTGCAGCAGCGGGACGACCGCGGCGTCGCCCCGTTCGACGGTGAGGTGCAGGATCGCGATTCCGGCGCGGTCCCCTTCGGCACGCACCAGCGAGCGCACATCTAGTACCGATCGGGCGATTTCGAGCGCGAGATCTGCTCTGTCATCGGCGATTTCGAGGCTGACGACATCACCGGAGATGCGCCGCTTGAGCTCGTCGGGTGCGCCCTCGGCGACGATGCCGCCGTGATCCATGACCAGCACACGATCACACAGCGCATCGGCCTCCTCCAGATAGTGAGTGGTGAGCACGATGGTCGTGCCCTGCTCGCGCAGGCGACGGATGTGCTCCCAGAGGTTTGCCCTGCTCTGCGGGTCGAGGCCGCTGGTCGGCTCGTCGAGGTAGATCAGCTTCGGCCCGTGCACCATGCCGAGCGCGATGTCGACCCTGCGACGTTGGCCGCCGGAGAGCTGCCCGCACTTGCGTCGTTCGAGCCCGTCGAGTTCGAGCGCCGCGATCAACTCTGCCGCACTGCGGGTCGCTGCCGGCTTGGTCAATCCGAACAGCCTTGCCTGTAGCACTAATTCGTCGATGACCAGCTCACTGTCGTTGGTCATGCCACCCTGGGCGACGTAGCCGATCCGCGAGCGCACGGCGCGCGACTCGGTGCGCAGATCCGCATCGGCGATGGTCGCCGCGCCCGCGGTGGGTGTGATCAGGGTGCTGAGCATCCGCAAGGTCGTGGTCTTGCCCGCACCGTTGGGTCCTAGTAGGCCGAGGACCTCGCCCTCGTGGACGTCGAAGTCGACGCCCGTAACTGCTTGCACGGGAACAGCTTTGGTTTGAAAGGTGCGGGACAGCCCGCGAACTCGGACCACCGAGGTCGCGGTGCGGTCACGCACCACATCGATCGTTTCCATACCGGCAACGGTAGGAACGATCGACTAAATAGTCAAGCTTTACTATTCATGATTGATCATTTGATGGCGTCGGGACCACCGTTCGCCCGCGTCGACCAGACGTCCAGCTGACCGCTCTCGATACGCTCCAATGTCTTTCGCGACCAGGTCAGATCCGCCCTGACATGATCGGCCGCCAACCGCATCGCGTCCGCAACGTGATACGGCTCGAACTCCGTCGGATCACCGGTGCCGTCGACGATTCGATGCTCCTCGCGCTCCAGAAAGACCAGATCCGACTCGTACTTCAAAATCCGTCCGCGCATCGCGGCGACGACTTCGTCCTTCGGCAGATACGGCATCAACGCCACCGCGGCGTAGTACGGATTCTTCGGCTGCTCCGAGGTCCATATCGCCTCGCGCAGCATGTCCCTGAACGACTTCTCCCCCTCGGTGGTCATCCGATAGGTGGTCCGCTCCGGCCGCGCGCCCTCCTGACCCACCCCCTCCACCGCGATGAGACCGTCGCGCTGCAACGTGTTCAGCGCCCCATACACCGAACCGGGCTTCACATTCGCCCACTCGTCCGCATGCCAGGACAACAACTCCCGCCGAACGTCATAACCGTGCACCGGCTGGAACAGCCGCACGATGGCGAGCACCAGCATCCGCGTCGTAGGAACAGCCATATTCGCAGGTTATCGCATGCGTGGATGACCTGAGCACAGGCGGTGAGCGGCGAAGGTGGACATGGGTTTCCGGGTCGCGCGGCAGCCAAGGGCGAATTGAAATGCTTTGCCCGCCCGTGCGAACGTTGCTATCGTCACGCCAGCGCGAAATGCGCGTGAGCACGTGACAAGGAGGGTGATGAATATGGCCGCCGTCGGCCTTTATCAGCATGTCCTTGTCCGGCCCGCGCGATAGCGGAGCGCGGTCCGGAGTCTTCCGAACAATCAGGAGTGACTCGTGACTTCCTCTTCACAACCAGCCCGGATCGATCTGACCACCGACCGCCTCGTTCTCCAGCTTTGGACGATGTCCGACGCCACCGCCGTCCTCGGCAACACTGGATCGGCGCAATGGGCCGCCGACTTTCCTACCGAAGGCGACCGCGTCATCGCAGGCCTGTTCGACCAGCACCCCACGTGGCTCGGCGAATATGGCCACCGCCTGATCATCGAACGTGACAGTAGTTTGGTGGTGGGCTCGATCGGCCTGTTCTGGCCGCCAAGCGAGGGCGCCCTGGAAATCGGTTACGGCATTGTGGCTTCCCGCCGCGGCCGTGGATACGCCTCTGAGGCCTGCGGTGCATTATCGGAGTTCGCGCTCACCGCACCCGGCGTCCATACCGTGTTCGCCAATGTCGAGCTGACCAATCCTGGCTCTGTCCGCGTGTTGGAGAAGGCGGGCTTCCATCGATGGGCCACTGAGGAGAACGCGGCTCGATTCCGGATCACGAGACCAGACCGCATTCGGTGACCTGATGGGGGCCGGGGAAATACTCGGCCCCCATCAGTCGGCTCATGCCGATCGGTGGCGATACTCTCGCTGCAATTCACCTCGCCACGGCCGTGTACTACTCGCTGAAGATCCCAGGACGCTCGGGGCGGAGCGTGGGCACCCGCCTTTCGACAGAAAGGGTTCGAGAACGTCACCACAGCCAGTCCTCGCGCTGGATGCTGCGTGCCTGCCTGCACGGGGTGCGGAAGAGAAGGTCGGGGACCTCACCCGACATGCTCAGCACCGCTCGGTTATCCGCTGGGAAGTGAGATCTGCTCCCGGGCGGGGAACGCTGCGGAAGTGTTGGCTGGCATCTTTGGGGGCGTTTGGTGACGTTGGAGTGGTTGGGCTGCGGTTTGGGGTGGTGGTCGCGCAAAGACTCATCTGGAGTACTGCCCCGGGCGGGTTGGGTTCGTCGGGCTGGTGTTGGGTTCGTCGAGATGGTGTTGGGTTCGCCGGGCTGGTGTTGGGTTCGCCGGGCTGGTATTCGGTTCGTCGAGCTGGCATTCGGTTCGTCGAGCTGGCATTCGGTTCGTCGAGCTGGCATTCGGTTCGTCGAGCTGGCATTCGGTTCGTCGAGCTGCGGTTTGGGGTGGTGGTCATGCACAGACTCATCTGGATTACTGCCCCGGAATGGGTTGGCGTTCAGTGGTTTTACCGGAAGTGGTGCTGGGCGCGTCAGGTGCGGTACCCGGCCTTC